>NZ_JBSFCK010000001.1:0-1036307 GCF_053593435.1 Streptomyces sp. NPDC002306 | reverse complement strand
CCGGGAGACGGACATCGACGAGGTCGTCCCGATGGCCCTCGGGGGTGTCCCCGAGGACAGCGTCGACCTCGACATCCCGGAAACCCTCCCCATGGTCGCCGTCGACGCCGGGCTGCTGGAGCGCGTGGTCGCCAATCTGGTCGAGAACGCCGTCAAGTACAGCCCGCGCGACACTCGCGTCCTGGTCGCCGCCAGCACCCTCGCCGACCGGGTCGAGGTACGCGTCGTGGACCGTGGACCGGGTGTCCCGGACGACGCCAAGGAACGCATCTTCGAACCGTTCCAGCGTTACGGCGACGCTCCGCGCGGAGCCGGCGTGGGCCTCGGCCTCGCGGTCGCGCGCGGCTTCGCCGAGGCGATGGACGGCACACTCGACGCCGAGGACACGCCCGGCGGCGGCCTCACCATGGTTCTCAGCCTGCGCGCGGCAGGATCGCGCCCTGAGCTTCTCCACCCCGCACAACCGCAAAGGCAGGTCCTATGACCCGGGTGCTCGTGATCGACGACGAGCCGCAGATCGTGCGCGCCCTCGTGATCAACCTCAAGGCCCGCAAGTACGAGGTCGACGCGGCCCACGACGGGGCCTCCGCGCTCCAGCTCGCCGCGGCCCGTCACCCGGACGTCATCGTCCTCGACCTGGGCCTGCCCGACATGGACGGCGTCGAGGTGATCCGAGGGCTGCGCGGCTGGACCCGGGTGCCGATCCTGGTGCTCTCGGCGCGGCACTCCTCCGACGAGAAGGTCGAGGCGCTCGACGCGGGCGCCGACGACTACGTCACGAAGCCCTTCGGCATGGACGAGCTGCTGGCGCGGCTGCGGGCCGCCGTCCGCCGGGCCGAGCCCACCGGGGCCGGCGAGGACGAGGTGCTGGTGGAGACCGAGGGGTTCACCGTCGACCTGGCCGCCAAGAAGGTCAACCGGGACGGCAAGGACGTACGCCTGACACCCACGGAGTGGCATCTGCTGGAGGTGCTGGTGCGCAACACCGGCCGGCTGGTCAGCCAGAAGCAGCTGCTCCAGGAGGTGTGGGGCCCCTCGTACGGGACCGAGACGAACTACCTGCGGGTGTACATGGCCCAGCTGCGCCGGAAGCTGGAGACGGACCCCTCGCACCCGAAACACTTCATCACCGAGCCCGGAATGGGCTACCGGTTCGAGAAGTGAGCGGTGGGCGGCGGCGGTCCGGGGTGGTGGGCAGGCGCCTGTCGGCAGGCGGCCGACCGGGTGCCGGTCGGGGAACCGAACCGATCGAGCGGTGAGACGGCGGCCCGACCTGCCCCGCTGCGGGCTTCGGTGCGGCCGTCGGCACGGGCGTCGCTGCGGGCCCCGGTTCGAGTGCCCGCACCATGGGTACGTTGCCGACAGTGCACCCCGGTACGCTTCAGATATGAGTGCTGTTCCTCGTTCCGAAAAGCCGGTGGGCCGGTTCCGGCGCATGCTCGACCGGCTTTCCTCGTCGCAGGAGGATCTGGAGTCCGAGGAACTGCGAGAGGACGCCGAGACCGCCGGCTGCGTCCGGATCGGTGACTGCCACGACCGACAGATCGTGACGGTTACTGGTACCTTGCGCACGGTCACCCTGCGGCCGCGTGCGGGAGTTCCGGCCCTGGAGGCCGAGCTCTTCGACGGCTCCGCCGCGCTGGACGTGGTGTGGCTCGGCAGGCGCTCCATCGTGGGCATAGAACCGGGGCGCAGACTGCTGGCGTCCGGCCGGATCTCGATGAGCCGGGGCCGCCGGGTGCTGTTCAATCCCAAGTACGAACTGAGACCCCTTGGACGGGAGTAGCCGGTGACGTCGCTCGACAAGCCGACCCAGGAACCCCAGCAGGACGACGCCCGGGCGGTGACGGAGGCCGCGCTCTTCGAGGCGTTCGGCGGGGTGCGGGGCATGGTCGAGACGGTGCTGCCCGGCCTGCTCTTCGTCACCATCTTCACGATCAACAAGGACCTGCACTGGTCGGCGATCGCCGCCCTGGCCGTCTCGGTCGTGCTGGTCGTGGTCCGGCTCGTCATGAAGGACACCGTCAAGCACGCCTTCAGCGGTGTCTTCGGCGTGGCCTTCGGTGTCGTGTTCGCGATGATGACGGGCAACGCCAAGGACTTCTACCTGCCCGGCATGCTCTACACGCTGGGCCTGGCCCTGGCGTACATCATCAGCACGCTGTGCGGGGTCCCGTTGATCGGCCTGATCCTCGGCCCGGTCTTCAAGGAGAACCTCTCCTGGCGCACCCGCAACCCGGGCCGCAAGAAGGCGTACGCCAAGGCCAGCTGGGCCTGGGGCCTGATCCTGCTCGCCAAGTGCGCGATCCTCTTCCCGCTGTACTGGTGGGCCGACACCGCCCAGCTCGGCTGGGTCCTGATCGCGCTGAAGATCCCGCCGTTCCTGCTCGCGGTCTGGATCACCTGGCTCGTCCTCGCGAAGGCGCCCGCGCCGATCGACGTCTTCGCCGAGATGGAGGCCGAGGAGAAGGCCGAGGAGGAGCGGAAGGCAGCGCTGGCCGCCGAGCACGACGAGACGACGGGCGGACGCCACCGCCGGTAGGGCACGAGTCGCCGGTTCAGGTCGGTGGTACAAGTCGCTGGTACGAGGACGGGGCGCCCGGGATTTTCCGGGCGCCCCGTCCTCGTACTTCCTTGGGCCGACTGACCGACTGGCCGACTAGCCGGCGGTGTCCTCGCGGCGCACCGACAGCAGGTCCTCCAGCTGCTCCTCGCGGGCCTGCGCGGCCACGAACAGCAGTTCGTCGCCCGCCTCCAGGGAGTCCTCCTGAGAGGGAGTGAGGACGCGGGTTCCGCGGATGATGGTGACCAGGGAGGTGTCCTCCGGCCACTCCACGTCGCCGACCTGGGTGCCGGCCAGGGCCGACTCCTCCGGCAGGGTCAGCTCGACGAGGTTGGCGTCGCCGTGGCTGAAGCGCAGCAGCCGGACCAGATCGCCGACGCTCACCGCCTCCTCGACCAGGGCCGACATCAGACGCGGAGTGGAGACGGCCACGTCCACGCCCCAGGACTCGTTGAAGAGCCACTCGTTCTTCGGGTTGTTGACCCGGGCGACGACGCGCGGAACGCCGTACTCCGTCTTGGCCAGCAGAGAGACGACCAGGTTGACCTTGTCGTCGCCCGTCGCGGCGATCACGACGTTGCAGCGCTGGAGGGCCGCCTCGTCGAGCGACGTGATCTCGCAGGCGTCGGCGAGCAGCCACTCCGCCTGCGGGACGCGCTCGACCGAGATGGCGGTCGGCGCCTTGTCGATGAGCAGGACCTCGTGACCGTTCTCCAGCAGCTCGCCCGCGATCGAACGGCCGACCGCACCGGCACCGGCAATGGCGACCCTCATCAGTGCCCGCCCTCCTTCGGGCCCTCGGCGAACGCCGCCTCGACCTTCTCGACGTCGTCGGTGCGCATCATCACGTGCACCAGGTCGCCCTCTTGCAGCACGGTCAGCGAGGTGGGCAGCATCGCCTCGCCGAGCCGGGTCAGGAACGCCACGCGGACGCCCGTCTCCTCCTGGAGCTCGCTGATCCGGTGGCCCACCCAGGCGCTGGACGCGTGCACCTCGGCGAGCTGCACACCGCCGGTGGGATCGCGCCAGAGTGGCTCGGCGCCGGACGGCAGCAGGCGGCGCAGCATCTGGTCGGCCGTCCAGCGGACGGTCGCGACCGTCGGGATGCCCAGACGCTGGTAGACCTCGGCACGACGGGGGTCGTAGATACGGGCCGCGACGTTCTCGATGCCGAACATCTCGCGGGCCACGCGGGCCGCGATGATGTTCGAGTTGTCGCCGCTGGACACGGCGGCGAAGGCGCCGGCGTCCTCGATGCCGGCTTCGCGCAGGGTGTCCTGGTCGAAGCCGACGCCGGTGACCCTGCGGCCGCCGAAAGAGGAGCCCAGTCGTCGGAAGGCGGTGGGGTCCTGGTCGATCACGGCGACCGTATGCCCCTGTTGCTCCAGGGTCTGCGCGAGAGCGGAGCCCACTCTGCCGCAGCCCATGATGACGATGTGCACGACCGTCCTTCCGAGGTCAAGGGTGACTTGGCTTGAATAGGGTCTCAGACCGCGGCCCAAGCTACACACGCGCGGTGTGCGCTGGGCACCCCCGCGCACGATCACCGGCGGTGCGGGGACGCGCGGAGCCCGGCTTCGGCGGTCGGCGGCGGGTGGCGCGGGTCAGCGGCGCGTGATGCTGCGCACGCTGCACAGGGTCAGGAAACCGAGGCCGACAAGGGTCACGGCGGCGCCGATCAGCTCTGCGGTCATGGACATGGAACCTCCGAGGGGCGGCGACGGCGGGGGTTCAGACATCTAGGCACGATGGCCGCGCCACCTGCGGAATCCGTTGCCCACCGCGGCCCCGATTTCACTCGTGAGGCAGAACTGGGGTGGCAGGTGGGCGATCCTCTGTTCGAAGGCCTACGATGCTCTGTTGTGTCCAAACTGACCGACGTGCCCAAACGGATCCTGATCGGGCGCGCCTTGCGCAGTGATCGGCTCGGAGAAACGCTCCTGCCGAAGCGCATCGCCCTCCCCGTCTTCGCCTCCGACCCGCTGTCCTCCGTCGCGTACGCGCCCGGAGAGGTACTGCTGGTCCTGTCCATCGCGGGCGTGTCGGCGTACCACTTCAGCCCCTGGATCGCCGTCGCGGTCGTGGTGCTGATGTTCACCGTGGTCGCCTCCTACCGGCAGAACGTGCACGCCTACCCGAGCGGCGGCGGCGACTACGAGGTGGCTACCACCAACCTGGGGCCCCGGGCGGGCCTCACGGTCGCCAGCGCGCTGCTCGTCGACTACGTCCTCACCGTCGCCGTCTCGATCGCCTCCGGCATCGAGAACCTCGGCTCCGCGATCCCCTTCGTCGTCGAGCACAAGGTGTCCTGCGCGGTCGGCGTGATCGTGCTGCTGACCCTGATGAACCTGCGAGGCGTGAAGGAGTCGGGCAAGCTCTTCGCGATCCCGACCTACGTCTTCGTCGGCGGTGTCTTCATCATGATCGCCTGGGGCGCGTTCCGCGGTCTCGTCCTCGACGACACCATGCGGGCGCCCACGGCGGCGTACGAGATCAAGGCCGAGCACCAGGGCCTCGCCGGCTTCGCGCTCGTCTTCCTCATGCTGCGCGCCTTCTCCTCCGGCTGTGCCGCGCTCACCGGTGTCGAGGCGATCTCCAACGGCGTCCCCGCCTTTCGCAAGCCCAAGTCGAAGAACGCGGCGACCACGCTGGCGATGATGGGCCTGCTCGCGGTCACCATGTTCTGCGGCATCATCGCGCTGGCCATGGCGACCAAGGTCCGCATGGCCGAGAACCCCGCCGCCGACCTGATCCACGACGGCAACCCGGTCGGCCAGGGCTACGTCCAGAACCCGGTGATCTCCCAGGTCGCCGAGGCCGTGTTCGGCAAGGACAGCTTCCTGTTCGTCGTACTGGCCGGGGCGACCGCCCTGGTCCTGTTCCTGGCCGCGAACACCGCGTACAACGGCTTCCCGCTGCTCGGCTCGATCCTCGCCCAGGACCGATACCTCCCGCGCCAGCTGCACACCCGCGGCGACCGCCTGACCTTCTCCAACGGCATCGTGCTGCTGGCCGGCGCGGCGACCCTGCTCGTCGTCATCTACGGCGCCGACTCCACCCGGCTGATCCAGCTCTACATCGTCGGCGTGTTCGTGTCCTTCACGCTCAGCCAGACCGGCATGGTCCGGCACTGGAACCGCCACCTGGCCACCGAGCGGGACCCCGCCAAGCGCCGCCACATGGTCCGCTCGCGCGCCATCAACACCTTCGGCGCCTTCTTCACCGGCCTGGTCCTGGTCGTGGTCCTGGTCACCAAGTTCACCCACGGTGCCTGGGTCGCGCTGCTCGGCATGTGCATCTTCTACGTGACGATGACGGCGATCCGCCGCCACTACGACCGGGTCGCCGAGGAGATCGCCGCCCCGGACGGCCCGAACGACGACAGCGTCCGGCCGTCCCGGGTGCACTCGGTCGTCCTGATCTCCAAGATCCACCGCCCCACGCTGCGCGCCCTGGCGTACGCCAAGCTGATGCGCTCCGACACCCTGGAGGCGCTCACCGTCAACGTCGACCCGGCGGAGACGAGGGCGCTGCGGGAGGAGTGGGAGCGGCGCGGCATAGACGTGCCCCTGAAGGTGCTCGACTCGCCGTACCGCGAGATCACGCGGCCGATCATCGAGTACGTCAAGGGCCTGCGCAAGGAGTCCCCGCGCGATGTGGTCTCCGTGATCATCCCCGAGTACGTGGTCGGCCACTGGTACGAGCACCTGCTGCACAACCAGAGCGCGCTCCGGCTCAAGGGCCGCCTGTTGTTCACGCCGGGCGTGATGGTGACCTCGGTGCCGTACCAGCTGGAGTCCTCCGAGGCGGCGCGCAACCGTGCCCGCAAGCGGCAGGAGTGGAGCGCTCCGGGCGCGGTGCGACGCGGTCCGGCGCAGGAGCGGCCGAAGGAGTCGTCGACCACCAAGAAGTGATCGCCAGGATCGCCAGGGGTTGATCGCCAGAGGGTGATCGCCAAAGGTGACGGCGACTGGACGTGATCGCCAAGGTGACGGCGACAGGACGTGATCGCCAAGAGGTGATCGCCAATGAGGTGATCACCGGGAAGTGATACCGCCTGCCGGCACGTGGTGAACGGCCGGACGACACCCACGTAGACTGGTGGGCTGTTGTCCGGCCGTACCCCTCTCGATGTTGTGGAGTCCCCCCGCCATGCAGGCAGAACCGAAGAAGTCGCAGGCGGCGTCGCTCGTGGGCGAGGAGTACGAGGTCGAGATCGGCCCCGTGGCCCACGGCGGTCACTGCATCGCCCGCACGGACGCCGGCCAGGTGCTGTTCGTCCGGCACGCGCTGCCCGGCGAGCGGGTCGTGGCCCGGGTGACCGAGGGCGAGGAGGGAGCCCGCTTCCTCCGCGCGGACGCGGTGGAGGTGCTGGAGGCCGCCAAGGACCGGGTCGAGGCGCCCTGTCCCTACGCCGGCCCCGGCCGCTGCGGCGGCTGCGACTGGCAGCACGCCAAGCCCGGCGCCCAGCGCCGCCTCAAGGGTGAGGTGATCGCCGAGCAGCTCCAGCGGCTCGCGGGACTCACGCCCGAGGAGGCCGGCTGGGACGGCACGGTGATGCCCGCCGAGGGTGACAAGCTGCCCTCCGGCCAGGTGCCGCAGTGGCGCACGCGCGTGCAGTACGCGGTGGACGCCGACGGCAACGCCGGACTGCGCCGCCACCGCTCGCACGAGGTCGAGCCGATCGAGCACTGCATGATCGCGGCGCCGGGCGTCGACGAACTCGGCATCGAGGAGCGCGACTGGGCCGGCATGGCCTCCGTCGAGGCGATCGCCGCGACGGGCTCCCAGGACCGCATGGTGATCCTGGAGCCCCGCCCCGGCGCCCGGCTGCCCCTCGTCGAGCTCGACAAGCCCGTCTCCGTCATGCGCGTCGAGGAGAAGGACGGCGGCATCCACCGCGTCCACGGCCGCGCCTTCGTCCGCGAGCGCGCCGACGGCCGCACCTACCGCGTCGGCAGCGGCGGCTTCTGGCAGGTCCACCCGATGGCCGCCGACACCCTGGTCAAGGCCGTCATGCAGGGACTGCTGCCGCGCAAGGGCGACATGGCGCTGGACCTGTACTGCGGCGTCGGCCTCTTCGCCGGCGCCCTCGCCGACCGCCTCGGTGACCAGGGCGCGGTGCTGGGCATCGAGTCCGGCAAGCGCGCGGTCGAGGACGCCCGCCACAACCTCGCCGCCTTCGACCGCGTCCGCATCGAACAGGGCAAGGTCGAGTCCGTCCTCCCGCGCACCGGCATCACGGAGGTCGACCTCATCGTCCTCGACCCGCCCCGCGCGGGCGCCGGCAAGAAGACGGTCGAACACCTCTCGTCCCTGGGCGCGCGCCGCATCGCCTACGTGGCCTGCGACCCGGCGGCCCTCGCCCGCGACCTCGGCTACTTCCGCGACGGCGGCTACAAGGTGCGGACGCTGCGGGCGTTCGATCTGTTCCCGATGACGCATCACGTGGAGTGCGTGGCGATCCTGGAGCCGGCGACAAAGGGCGTCTGAGTAGCGGGTTCGGGTCGGGTGGTGCACGGTGCGGGCGTCGCAGGTGCTCCACGTGCTTCATGGCCCGTCGGCTGCCCACCCGCCTGTCGTTGCCCGTCTGCCGGTCATCCGCCGGGCGCGCGGCCTTCCGGTGTACGCGGATCGCCGAGTACGTCTCGCCGTTCCTCGGCGGCCGAGTTCGGGAGCGGGTGGCGAACTTCTGGTGCCGTCCGTTCACGATGGTTGGTGTGACGGGGTAGACAGACACCGAACTCCACGGCTTGCTCTACCAGTTGCCCGCCGCCGCCCGGAGGCGGTCGCGTACGCGGGTGACGTGTGGGTTGGTGTCCGAGCCTGGTCGCTGGATCAGGAAGAGGGTGTTGAGCGGCGGTTCCTCCGGATCGTGCAGGAGGACGAGGCGGCCGGAGTCGAGGGACTCCTGGCACAGTGAGCGGGGCAGCACGCTGTAGCCGGCGCCCGCGGTGACCGCGGACAGGACGGCGTACAGGTTCGGGACGGTGACCGCGGCCCGGTCGGTGAGCTGTCTGCCGAACACGGTCCGCCAGTAGCGGCGGGCGATCGGCAGGTCCTCCGCATAGATGACCAGCGGAACGCTCCGGAGGGCGGCGCACGGGTCGTCGGCCTCGGTGTGCTGCGCGATGCGCTCGCCCCAGACGGGGGACGCGACCAGCACGTATTCCTCGTCGGCCAGCGGCGCGGAGGGCAGCGCGCGGCGGCGAGGGCGCCGGGTGGTGATGACCAGGTCGTGCTGTCCCGCTCGCATCTCCTCCAGGAGCGGCTCGGTCAGGCCCTGGGTCACGCGCAGTCGGACGCCCTCGGCGACCAGCGGTACCAGCGCGGGCAGCACCCGGACGCACAGCAGTTCCGACGGGCCCGCGAGATGCACGGGGGAGCCCTCGCCCGTGAGCGGGCCTTCGCCGCCTTCGAGTGAGGCGAGCGTGTCCAGGGGGCCGGCGATCCGGCCGGCCAGTTCATGGGCGAGCGGAGTGGGCTCCACGCCCCTCGGCAGGCGTGTGAACAGCATCCGGCCGGTCTGCTGCTCCAGAGCGCGGATCTGGGCGGTCACGGTCGGCTGCGACAGCCCGAGCAGCGGGGCGGCGGCGGTGAACGAGCCCGAGCGGTGGACGGCCAGAAAAGTACGCAGCAGGTTCAGATCCGCGTGTGGGGGAAGCTGCCTGCCGCCGACACCGGTTCCGGCCGTGCCGGGTGCTCCGGGGGTGCCGTCGGTCCCGTCGGTCCCGTCCGTTCCGTCGGATGCGAGCGTCCGGTTCTTCACAGGGGCGAGCTTAGCGCCGTACGGCATCGGTATTCCGATGGCAGAGATCGGCTCACCTATTGGTACTCCGATGGCGTGCCTGCCTAGCGTCGAGACCGTCGCCGAGTGGCGGCGCCCGCCGCGAACGGCAACCATGCAAGTCCCGGAGAGGAATCACGAACATGACGGTGCAGAGCGCGATCGACTGGCCCGAGAAGTACCTGCCCGGCACCGGCGACAACTTCGTCTCCAACGAGGTGATCGTCAAGGGGCTGAGCGCGGAGCAGGTGTGGCGGTACCTCGTCGACACCTCCACCTGGGAGTCGTACTACGACAACGTCGCCGACATCTCCTTCCCGCGGGGCGGTGGCCCGCGCCTGAAGGACGGCGTCGCCTTCGCTTTCGGCACCTTCGGCTTCCCGCCCCTGGACGCGCGGGTCGTGGAGTTCCAGGAGCCCGCCGCGGGCGTCCCGGGTCGCCTGTCGTGGACGGCGGCGCAGGACGGCGTGCCGCAGGAGCGCCTGGATGTGCTGCACGCCTGGTTGGTGGAAGATCTCTCCGGCGGCCGAGCGCGCATCCTGACGCAGGAGACCCAGATCGGCGAGCCCGCCGCGTCCCTGGCCGTCCAGCGCCCGAACCCGATGCTCAACGGCCACCAGGCATGGCTGGACGGACTGGTCCGCGCCGCTTCCGGGCACCTGGACTGAGCGGACCTGTACAACCTGAATCACGCGCATCACTCGCATCACCCGCTTTACCCACGGCAACGACGCAGCAGTGACAGAAGCAGCAGCCGATGAACTCGGCAGACGTAGAAGCAGACGTAGAAGCAGAAGGGGAGACCGACGACGATGAGCGACCACCGCGCCGTGAGCGTCCTGGGCACCGGCATCATGGGTGCCGCCATGGCCCGCAACCTGGCCCGCGCCGGACACGCCGTCCGGGTCTGGAACCGCAGCCGGGACAAGGCCGAACCGCTGGCCGCCGACGGCGCCCACGTCGCCGCCACGCCCGCCGAGGCGGTCCAGGGCGCTGAGGTCGTCGTCACCATGCTCTACGACGGCCCCGCGGCCCTGGACGTGATGCGCCAGGCGGCGCCCGAACTGCGTCCCGGGGTCGCCTGGGTGCAGGCGACCACGGCCGGCGTCGGGGCGATCGGCGACCTGGCCGCCTTCGCGCGCGAGCACGGCCTGCACTTCTACGACGCTCCCGTGCTGGGCACCCGCCAGCCCGCGGAGGCCGGGCAGCTGACCGTGCTGGCCGCGGGGCCGGTCGAGACCCGCGACCTGGTGACGCCCGTGTTCGACGCGGTGGGTGCCCGCACGCTGTGGACCGGCGAGGACGGCGCGGCGGGCAGTGCCAGCCGGCTGAAGCTGGTGGCCAACAGCTGGGTACTCGCGGCCACCACCGCGACCGGCGAGGCGCTGGCCCTGTCGAAGGCGCTCGGCGTGGATCCCCAGAACTTCTTCGACCTGATCGCGGGCGGCCCGCTGGACATGGGCTACCTGCGGTCCAAGGCCGAACTCCTGCTGGAGAACCGGCTGACCCCGGCGTCCTTCGCGGTCACGACCGCGGCGAAGGACGCCCGGTTGATCGTCGAGGCCGGCGAACTCAACGGGGTGCGGCTCGACATGGCCGCGGCGAGCGCCGAGCGCATGGAACGCGCCGCCGCGCAGGGGCACGCCGACGAGGACATGGTCGCCGCGTACTTCGCCAGCTTCGACGAGAAGCCCACCACCGCCTGAAGTGACCACCTGAAGCGCACCTCCTGCGGCCCACCACTTGAAGCCCGCCTCCTGAAGCCCATCTCCTGAAGGCCTGACCACCGGACAGTCCGACCACCGGACAACCCGACCGACAGAGGAGTCCTGATGTCCAAGCCGCCGCTGCCCCCGGAAGCCGTCGCCGTGCTGCGGCGGCCCAACCCCTGCGTCATGGCGACTCTGCGCGCCGACGGCACGCCCGTCTCCACGCCCACCTGGTACCTGTGGGACGACGGCCGGGTGCTGATCAACCTGGACGCGGGCCGGGTACGTCTGAACCACCTGCGCCGCGATCCGCGCGTGACCCTCACCGTGCTGGCCGGGGACGACTGGTACACCCACGTCACGCTCATCGGCCGCGTCGTCGAGATGTACGACGACGAAGGACTGACCGACATCGACCGCATCGCCACCCACTACCTCGGCCAGCCCTACCGGGACCGGGTACGTCCCCGGGTCAGCGCCTGGATCGACGTCGAGCGCTGGCACGGCTGGGGCGCGCTGAAGGACAACGACCAGGCGTCCACCTAGGCCTTCGGGTCCCGCGGTGGGCGCCGGTCAGTGCGCAACCTCCTGAGGGTCTCGGTGGTCACACATGAATGTGACCACGCATCAGATACTGCGCGGGTGGGGCGTCTTCGCCGTTCTCGACGCCGACGGTGTGCACCTCGTCCGTTCCGATGAGCGCGTCGACATCCCGCTGGCCGTGGTCCGGGAGGTCAGTGCCACCGAGGAGCGGGCCGTCGAGATCGTGCTCACGGACGGTGTCGCGCACCGCGTCGAGGGCGGCAACCCGACCGCCAACGCCGCCTTCGCCGCGGCGCTCACCGGCGTGCTGCCCGAGCGGCGGGACGCGGCCGGAAGCGCCCTGGTCACCGTCACCGCCGTGCCGCGCGGCGGTATCGACTACGGCTGGGCGGCGCTCTTCGCCGCCGGCCCCTTCGCGTTCCTCGCCTACGCCGTCTGGGTCGGCGTCGTCCACGGCGCCCGCGTCCTGGGAGTGGTCGTCGGGCTCGTGCCCCTCGTCCTGGGTGTCACGTTCCTCGTCACCGCCGTGCACGACGTGTTCCGCCGTACGATCCTGCGGCGGCGGGGCATCACCGTCCTGGCGGAGGCCGTCGGCAGGTTCGGCAGGAAGAACACCGTGTACGAGTACGCCGACGTCGACGGCGTCGTGCACCAGTACCGGTGCACCCGCAAGACCCTGCGCACCCAACTCGCCTACGACCCGCGCAAACCCGAGCGCGCCGCTCACGCGATGTGGCTGCCCTTCCTCCTCGGCAGGCTCTTCGTGCTCTTCGTCGGTTCGGTTCCCTGGCTGTACATCGGGGTATTGATGGTCTTCGGCGTGCTCTGGGACTGACCCGACCCCGACCCGACCCGTGTCCCGGCCGTGAATATCCGTACTCACGTCTGACGACCGGAACACGGATGCGAGGATGGGGCGCCATGACTGCTGGGTGGTGTTCTCGCACGGTACGAGCCGCGGTGTTCGCGGCCGTCTGTGTGCTGCTCGCCGCCCTGGGGCACGTCCTGATGTCGGGTGCGCACGTGCCCGGTTGGGCGCTGGCCGCGGGCTTCGCCGCGACCGGTGCGGCCGGCTGGTGCCTGGCGGGCCGTGAGCGAGGGCTGCCACTCGTCGTGACCGCCGTCGTCGCCGCTCAGGCGGCACTGCACTCCGCGTTCTCGCTGGCCCGGCCGATGTCCCGGGACCTCGTGGGCATCAACATGGACCATGCGATCCACATGAAGACGGGCCATGCGGGCGACATGGACGCCCGCATGGACATTGACCACGCGGCCCACATGGACATGAGCTCTCTCGGGCGTATGGACCACACGGATTCCATGGAGCGCATGGACCATATGGATCACATGGTCCATATGGATCGCGCGGGCTCGATGGACTACATGGGGTCGTCCATGGATGGATCGTCCATGGGTGGATCGCCTATGGATGGATCCTCTATGGACGCGTCGTCCATGGGCGGATCATTCATGGACGGCGGCTCGTCCTCTCTCGGCATGCTCGCCGCCCACCTCCTGGCCGCGCTCCTGTGCGGGCTCTGGCTGGCGTACGGCGAGAAGGCCGCGTTCCGGATCCTGCGGGCCGTCGGCAGCCGGCTCGTGGCACCCCTGCGGTTGCTGCTCGCCCTGCCCGCCACCCCGGACCGCCCGCGCGTCCGCGTACGCCGCCCCCGCTCGGCGCGGGCGCCGCGTCTCCTCCTTCTCGTCCACGCGATCACCTCTCGGGGGCCGCCCGCGGGCATCGCTGTCGGCTGACGACAGCTGGTATCCCGGGGCCGCCCCAGTGCGCCTCGGGTCACGGCCGTACGCCCGTACGCCCGTACAGGCGTCGTAGGGCCGTCTCCCGCTCACCGGACCGCCCGTGCCCGCGTACGCGCCGGGGTCCGGATCCGGGGCGTGCCGGCGACTCGGGCGCCTCGGACGACCGAGAAGGACACCAGGTGATCTCCTCCACCCTGCCCGCCTCGCATCACTCAAGGGATGACTCACGCGATAAAAGCGCAGAAAAGGATCAAAGCGACAAAGACGTCGGCGGCAAAGCGATATCGACCGACGAGTCGATCACCGCCTGGGCGCTCGCCGCCCGGGGCGGTGACGCGCGGGCGGTCGAACGGTTGGTGCGCGCGCTCCAGCGTGACGTCCTGCGCTATGTCGCCCACCTCTGCGCCGATCCGCAGGCGGTCGACGATCTGGCCCAGGACACGTTTCTGCGGGCGCTGGGAAGTCTGCACCGCTTCGAGGGGCGCTCCTCGGCCAGGTCCTGGCTGCTCTCCATCGCCCGCCGGGCGGTGATCGACAGCTACCGGTACGCGGCCGCGCGGCCCCGGCTGCACGACGTACCGGACTGGCAGGCGGCGGTCGAGCGAGCCCAGCCGCGCGGTCTGCCCGGCTTCGACGACGGGGTCGCCCTGCTGGATCTGCTGGCCCTGCTGCCGGCCGAGCGGCGGGAGGCGTTCGTCCTCACCCAGTTGCTCGGCCTGCCGTACGCGGACGCGGCGGCGCTGAGTGACTGCCCGGTCGGCACGGTGCGTTCCCGGGTGGCGCGAGCCCGGGCCACGCTGCTGGACCTGCTGGCCGAAGCGGCCTGAGACGTCTCAGGCCGCAGGTGGGGGAGGGGCCGTTCACTCCGAGGTGGTGCTCGGCTCGCTCCCCATCAGATCGGGCAGCAGCCCGCACACCGCCTGGCGCTGGTCCGGGCCCATGACGCCGGCGAGGGCCTGGGTCACCGTTTCGGAGAGGGGGCCCGAGGCCTCCCGCAGCAGACGGCGGGCCTTGTCGGTGAGGGCGACCTCGACGCCGCGCTTGTCGCCGGACACCGACCGGCGGGTGACGAGCCCGGTGTGCTGGAGGCATGCGATCTGATAGGTGAGCCGGGTCTTGGGGCGGCCCAGGAGCTCCGCGATCCGGGTCATCCGCACGCCCTCCTGCGCGTGCTCCGCCAGCAGGCACAGCACCAGGAATTCGTCGTGCGAGACGTCCAGCCGTTCCTTGACCACGGAGCGCAGCCGCTGCTCCACCGCCCCCGTCGCGGCCAGCAGAAGCATCCAGGCGCGCAGCTCGTCGGGGAGCAGTCCGTTGCCCTGTGCGGACGGGCATTCGGGCACGTCGGCGGGGTGCTCATCGGGGGCGGCCATGGTTTCGAGTCTACCTGTTGTCCAATTTTGTACGAGTAGGTTGTTCAATTTTGGATCTCCGGCTAGTGTGACGGGCTCGAACATCCAAATTTGGACCACCTGGGAGAAGGATCATGACCGTCGCCGTAGAAACCGGACTCTGGCAGCTCGACCCGAGCGCCTCCACCGTCGTCCTCCAGCACCGGACGATGTGGGGCCTGGTCAACGTCAAGGGCACCTTCACCGGTGTGGCCGGCCAGGGTGAGGTCGCCGCGGACGGCACCGCCGGCGGCACCATCACCCTGGACGTCGCCTCCCTCGACACCAAGAACGGCAAGCGCGACACCCACCTGCGGTCCGCCGACCTCTTCGACGCCGCCAACCACCCCGAGATCACCTTCGTGGTGGATCGCGCCGAACCCGGCGAGGACGGCACGGTGCAGGTCTCCGGCGTGCTGACCGTGCGCGGCAACAGTCGCCCGCTGTCCTTCCCCGCGAAGCTGACCGGCGCGGACGCCGGAGCGCCCACCCTGAACGCCGAGTTCGTCGTGGACCGGTCGGAGTTCGGGATGGGCTGGAACCAGCTGGGCATGCTCCGCGGCCTGACCACGGTGACCACCACGCTCCGCTTCACCCGCGCCGCGTGAGCCGTACGTCCGTGCTCGACAGTGTCTGGGGCGTGGGGGTGAAGGCTCGCAGCCGGACCCGTACGCCTGGGCGAGGAAGGGCGAACCTGCCGGTGGGCGGGCGCACTTCGTAGTCGGCCGTGGCGTGGGCGCGCAGCGTCGCCGGGCCTCGCGTGATCGACCAGTACTTGTTCATGCCCTGGCCCGTGGTGAGGGTGAAGTGTGGGGTGAGCGCGCTGTCGTGGGTGTTGGTGACCCGAAGTCTCAGCAGCGACACGGCGGTCGCCGAGGCCTGCCGCACCGCCGTGACCCGCATCCGCAGCGGCGGCGCCCCCGTGACCGCCCACCCCGCGCTCGCCAGGGCCGGCACCAGCAGGAGCAGGGCGGTGACGGCCAGGGCCGGCCGACGGCGCGGACCGCGCAACGGGCCTGGCCGCGGCTGCCACGCGCCGGCGAACTCCGCCGGGGCGGCGGTGACCGCGGCCACCAGCCACAGCGGCGTCATCATCAGGTAGTAGCCGTCCTGCGAGCGCGTCGCCAGATAGAACGCGCACCAGGGCAGCACGGTCGCCGCCGGTCCGAGCCGCCGTACGAACAGCACGAACAGCGCCAGCAGCGCGGCGGCCAGCAGCAGGCTCGCGTGCCCGTACCAGTCGATCCGGTCGCTGCCGTCGGTCAGATACAGCGAGACGCCCACCAGGCCCTGGCCGTGCAGCACCGCGCCCTGGGTCAGGGGCAGCGCGATCCCGCCCAGCCAGGTGCGGGGCTCGTGCACGATGAAGTACGTGTCGATCAGCAGCCATACGGTGGCGGCGACGCCGGCGACACGCAGCAGCACGGCCGTCGCCGCGCGCCCGCCCAGTTCGCCGCGGCGCACCGCGTAGATCCCGGCCAGCAGGAACGGCACCAGGAACCAGGGGAGTTGCTGCGCCGCGCAGGCCGCGCCGAGGCACGCGGCCCGCGCGATCCCCGACGCCCCGAGCCGCCCGCCGCGCCCGATCCGCGACCAGCGCACCACCACCGGCGCCAGCAGGGCCAGGGCCAGGATGGCCGGATAGCCGAGCCGGGCGTACGAGGGCAGCAGGCCGAAGCCGAGGAACACCATGGTCGCCGCCGACCGCCACGGAACCGGCAGCATCCGCCAGGTCGCCCCAGCGGCGACGACGAGGGCGCAGGTGGTCATCGCCGTGGCGGGCGTGCCGGCGTGCCCCAGCCACAGCAGCGGTGCGGTCAGCAACGGGGCCAGCGGCGGATACCCGTAGGTGAAGTCGTAGCCGCCGGTCACCGTCGGCGTGACCGCGACGCCGTGGGTGAACAGCCAGGGCCAGGGCTGTCCGTAGACGGCGTGGCCCGCGACCAGTTCCCTGGCGGCCTGGGCGGTGAGGACCGCCTCGTCACCGCCGTTGTGGGTCATGGTCCACGCGCACAGGGTGAGCGTCGCCGCGGTCAGCAGCACGCAGAGGTCCACGCGTGCCAACGACCGGGTCCGGCGCACCACCAGGGCCAGCACCCCGCACACCAGGATCGAGACGTAACAGACCGAGATGGCGGCCGCCACGGCCGGCCGGTGGCTCGCCGCGGACGTCCACACCGTGCGCGTTCCGATGAAGAGGCTGATGTCGGCGAGGAGGGTCAGTACGCGATGCCACTGCGTGGGGGTTCCGGGGGCGGCGGACACCGCCGACCGTGTCCGCCGACCGGGTGTCACCAGCTGCGATTCTGCCAAGTGCACGGCACGGGACCGTAGTCGCACCCGGTGAGCGGGGCGTCGCAGGACGTGAAGAGTCCGGTGTGAGGCCGGTAAGAGGACAGGTCCGAACGGGAATCCACTGGTCGCGCACCGTGTCGCTGTTGGGCCGAACGGGTGACTTGGAGTAAGAATGGCTGGTGCAGGCATCGAGCACGAGTCAGAGCGGGGTGAGCCGGTGAGCCGTTACGACGCCACCGATGAACAGTGGGAAGGGCTCGCTCAGGTCGTTCCGCTGCGTGGCAGGGACGCCTGGCCGTCCGCGGTGGGCCACCGCTCGCTGCCGGAGGCGGTGACGGAGACCCGGCGCCGGTTCGTGGTCTTGCGGGTCAACATCTTCGCCGACGCCCGCGAGGTCGCCGAGACACTGATGGCGGGCATCCCCGTGCTGCTCGACCTGACCGGCGCGGAGACCGAGGTCGCCAAGCGGGTCCTGGACTTCAGCACGGGCGTGGTCTTCGGACTGGCCAGCGGGATGCACCGGGTCGACCGGAACGTGTTCCTGCTGACCCCGCCCGGCACCGAGGTGAGCGGGCTCATGGAGGGGGCGGGGGTCTCCGGCACCTGACGTGGCCACCGGTCGGGTCCACCGGCCGGGTCCCTCGATCGTAGGAAAGCCTCCCCGGACGGAACGGTTCCGCTGACATCGGAGCCCTACCGTCCGGATATGGCCCTGCCTTCCGTGCCCTCGGCCCTCCCGGCCTCCTCCGTGCCCTCCGTCCTCGCGGCCCCCTGCGTGCCGTCCGTCCTCGCGGCCTCTTCCGTGCCGTCGGCGCCCTCTGGTGCGTCCTCCGGTGCGTCCGCCGCCGCATCTGCCGGACCCGTCGCGTCCACCGCATCCGCTGTACCCGCTGCGGCTACGGTGTCGGCCGCATCCTCCGCGCCCAACGCGCCCACTACTGCACCCTCCGCTGTGTCCGTGCCCACCGCCCACTCCGTCCCCTCCGCGTCCCCCGTTCCCTCCGTGCCGTACGGCGGACAGTCGCTCCCGGACCGGCCGCGCCTCACCGAACTGCGGCTGTCCGCCTTCGCGGGACACCGGGGCGCGGGATTCCCCTTGGGACCCTTCACCCTCTTCGCCGGTCCCAGCGGCGGCGGCAAGTCGACCGCGCTGCGGGCCTACGAGGCGCTCGCCCGGCTCGGCGGCGGCGCCGAACTCGGCGAGGTGTTCGCCGACCCGGCCGCCTGCGTACCCGAACGGGCCCGGCCCGACGCCCAGCACCGCCGCGGCTTCCGCATCGGCTGTACGGCGGACGGCCCCGAAGGGCCGGTGCGGCTCGACGTCGCCGTCCAGGCCGAGCCCGAACTGCGCATCGTGGGCGAGCGGCTGACGGCCGGCGGACTGGTCCTGCTGGAGACCGCCCTGCGCGATCCCGGCCGCCGCGCCGTACAGGCCGCCTGGTACACGGCCGGGGCGGCGCCGGTGACACGCGCCCCGCTGCCGGACGACCGGCTCGGCACCGCCCTGCTGCCGCTGCGGGTGGCCGGCAAGACGGACGGGCAGCGCCATGTGCTCGCCGCCGCCGAACAGATGGTGGTCGCGCTGCGCTCCGTCTTTTCCTGCGATCCCCGGCCGGAGCGGATGCGTGCCCCCGTCCCGGCGGGCTCCGGCCGCCTGCTCGGCGGCTGCGACAACCTCGCCGACGTGCTGTGGCGCACCCGGACCGAGTGCGCGCGACGGCACGGGCAACTCGTCGCGGTGGTCCGGGCCGGGTGCGCGGGACCGGTCACCGACGTCCTCGCCGAACCGCTGCCCGGGGGAACGGTCCGCGCGCTGCTGGACCGGGGCGACGGCGTCCGCACCGAACTCGGCCGGCTCGGCGACGGCGAACTGCGCTACGTCGCCCTCGCCCTGGTGCTGTTGACCGGCCCCGGTGTCCTGGAGGTCGACCCGGCCCGCGAGGTGCCCGCCGCCCTGCAGACGCTGACGGTGCTCGCCGACGGCTTCGACCGGGGCCTGGACGTACGGCAGCGTGCCGAACTGCTGCGGCTGGCGGCGCGGATGGGCGAGGGCGGCCATCTGCGCTGCGTCGGCACGGTGAGCGACGCGTCGTGGGCCACGGGGGTGGAGGGAGTGACAGTGGTACATCTGGACGCGTGACCGAAGAGCCCCAGCATCTGGACGTGGCGAAACTCCAGCGCCGCCTTGCCGAGTTCGCGGCGGCGCGCAACTGGCAGCCGTACCACACCCCGAAGAACCTCGCCGCCGCGCTCAGCGTGGAGGCCTCCGAACTGATGGAGATCTTCCAGTGGCTGACGCCGGAGGAATCGGCGCGCGTCATGGACGACCCGGACACCGCGCACCGCGTGTCGGACGAGGTCGCCGACGTGCTCGCGTATCTGCTGCAACTGTGCGAGGTGCTCGGGATCGACGCGCTGGCGGCGCTGGACGCGAAGATCGACCGGAACGAGGGGAGGTTCCCGGCTCCGGGGCGTCGTGGCGACCCCGCGCCCTGACGGCGCCAGTTCCTGACGGCACTACGTCGTGACGGCGCTACGTCCTGACGGGCCTACGTCGTGACGGCGGGGCGTCCCGGCGACCCCGCGCCGTGACGTCGGTCGGTCGTGGCGACACCCCGATCACGCAGGAGTCTCACGATCCGCTTTCACTCTCCGCAGTCGTTCGTCTGGGCGACATCGATTTGTTGTCCACAGATTTCCGCCTTCCTCTGGCTTTTCGCCCCATGGACCCTCACTCTGGGTAGTGGACAACGGAGTTCGGGCGGACGTGCGAAGAACACGTCCCGGCGGACGGGGGCAGGCCATGGAAGCGGTGCGGCTCATCCTGACGGGCAGACGCGCTCTCGCCGGGAGCAGTGGAGTACCGGAGACCTTGACGGAGGTGTGGCAGGCGCAGGCACTGGCACAGGCGATCGGCAGCAGGCTGGCGGTCTCCGGGCCGCCCGAACTGCGAGGCGAGGCACTGGGGTTGACCGAACTGGCGGGCAGAGGTTGCGGTGTGCTGGACGCACCTGACCTCGATCCCGGGGACTTACGCGCCGCCCAGCTCACCGAACTCGACGACGCCCGCGAGGCGCTGACCGGCCTCGGCGGTCTGCTGGGCGAGGTCGGTATGGCCCTCGTCGGCATCGCCAGCGCCGCGGGCGACGAGGGGACGTACTGGCAGTGCATGGAGGCGATCGACGCGGCGGACGAATCCCGGGACCGGGTCCGGGAGATGCTGCGCAAGCTGGCGGACCGCGATCAGGTGCTGCCGGAGAGATGAGACGGGCGGCGGGCGGCCTCGTCAGCCGGTGTCGCCCTCTCCGGCCCGTGCCTGCCCCATGCCGGTCGACTGGAGGTCCGCGTCCAGGGCGGAGAGGTCCGCGTTCAGCGCCGCCATGAGCTCTTCCATCTGCTCCAGCAGCCCCTTGGGCTGAGCACTGCCGCCGCCCTGCTGCGGCACGGTTTCCTCGGACAAGACGGCCTCCTCGGCCCAGGCCCCCGGGGAGGCCGACACGGATGGCGTCCGGCGCTGACCGGCCGGACGCGGGCGCCGGTCGGTCCGGCTCCGCTCCAGCCAACGATCACTGCCGGGCCTGGTCACTGGCCCGGACCGGCCCCCGCGCACGGGGTTGACGATTTTCACCCGACGGGGGACGGCCTGACGGGGGACCGCCCGAGGGGGCACTACCCGACAAAGGACGGCCCGACGGACGACTGCCCGACGGGGGTCGATCCCGCCAGGGCCGGCCCGTCCCGGCCCGGAACGGAAGGGGCCAGTGGGACTGATGAGGTGGACAAGCACGCCTGAGTGCAGGATGGAGGCATGGATCTTCGCATCTTCACCGAGCCCCAGCAGGGGGCGACCTACGACACCCTGCTCACCGTGGCGAAGGCCACCGAGGACCTGGGCTTCGACGCTTTCTTCCGGTCAGATCACTATCTGAAGATGGGCTCCGTCGACGGTCTGCCCGGCCCCACGGACGCCTGGATCACGCTCGCCGGTCTCGCCCGCGAGACCAAGCGCATCCGGCTCGGCACACTGATGACGGCCGCCACCTTCCGGCTGCCGGGTGTGCTCGCCATCCAGGTCGCGCAGGTCGACCAGATGTCGGGCGGCCGTGTCGAACTCGGCCTGGGCGCGGGTTGGTTCGGGGAGGAGCACGCGGCGTACGGGATCCCGTTCCCGAAGGAGAGGTTCGGCCGTCTCGAAGAGCAGTTGGAGATCGTCACCGGGCTGTGGGCGACGGAGGTCGGCAAGTCCTTCGAGTTCCACGGGAAGTACTACGACCTCAGCGACTCGCCCGCACTGCCCAAGCCGGCGCAGCGCAAGGTCCCGGTGCTGATCGGCGGCCACGGCGCGACCCGCACCCCGCGGCTGGCCGCGCAGTACGCCGACGAGTTCAACATGCCGTTCTCCTCGGTCGAGGACAGTGGGCGGCAGTTCGGCCGGGTGCGGGCCGCCGCGGAGGCGGCCGGCCGCGCGGCGGACGACCTCGTGTACTCCAACGCCCTGGTGGTCTGCGTCGGCCGGGACGATCAGGAGGTGGCCCGTCGTGCCGCGGTGATCGGACGTGAGGTCGACGAGCTGAAGGCGAACGGCCTGGCGGGTTCCCCGGCCGAGGTCGTCGACAGGATCGGCCGCTACGCGGAGGCCGGTTCCCGGCGGATGTACCTCCAGATGCTGGACCTCGCCGATCTGGATCACCTGGAGCTGATCTCGTCGCAGGTGCAGTCGTAGCTGTCGTAGGCGGCGCACGAGGGAGGAGGCGACGGGGTGGACCGGGCCCGCTCCGCGCCGGTGCGGCCGGCGGCGTCGGCGCGACCCGGTGCCGCCACCGGCCCGTACTTCTGTGACACGCCTGTGGCCGGAACTATGGCTTCCGCCACACTCCGGGGAGCCGTCCCCTGATGGAGTGACCCGATGCGCAGACCCCTCTCCCTCGTCCCGGCCGCCGCCGTCGCGGCCGCGATCCTTCTGGTCCTCACCGCCTGTGGAGCGGAGGTCGCCGGTTCGCCTGGTTCATCGGGTTCGCCGGGCGGTGGGGTGCCGCAGCCGCAGGGGTCCGACGCGGAGCAGGGCGGGGTCCGGATCACCCGGGTCGACGCCGTGCCCCTCGGCGGCGGTTCGGGGGGCGTCTCCGCCGCGTACGAGGTCACCAACCACGCCGCCGAGGCCTTGACGTACACCATCACCTTCAACTTCACGAGGAGTGGCGGCGAGGTGCTCGGCAACGTCCGGCGTACGGTCAGCGCGGTCGGCCCCGGCCGTACGGTGAAGGGAACCGTCGACGCCGCCGATGCCGCGCTGGCGACCTCCGCCGAGGCCGTGAAGATCTACGAGGTGACCCGGGTCCCCGCGGCCGAGGCACCGTCGGCGCCGGGGCAGTGCCCGCCCTCCGGGGTCCGTGTGTGGGCCGACGAGGGCGACGCGGCCATGGGGCTGCGGATCGTGGGACTGCACCTGGAGAACTGCGGAACGCGCGACTACCCGGTCGACGGCTACCCGCAGGTGACCGTCCTGGACGAGGACCTGAAGCGGATCGACGGCGTCAAGGTCTTCCGGGGCAGCGGCGGCATCTCGCTCCTGGACGGATTCGACGACGCGCCCCGGCCGGTGACCCTCAAGCAGGGCGAGAGCGCGGTGGCGAGCCTCATGTGGCGCAACACCACCGAGTCCGGCACCCCCGTCGACGCCCCCTACACCAGGGTCGTGGCGAAGCCGGGCGCCGCCCCGGTCACCGTGACTCCCCACCTCGACCTCGGGACCACGGGGAAGCTCGGCGTGAGCGCCTGGAAGCGGTCGGAACGGTGAGCGACCGCGTGCACGACGCGACGCCCGGGTCTGGGAAAACCGGTGGTCAACGGCCGGTTCGCCCGGGAGACTCGGACGCATGTTCCTGACGATCAGCACCACCGGCACGGAGGAGCGCCCCGCGACCGACCTCGGGTTCCTGCTGCACAAGCATCCCGACAACGCGCAGGCGTTCTCCACCTCCTACGGCACGGCACACGTCCTCTACCCCGAGGCGGACGCCACGCGCTGCACGGCGGCGCTGCTGCTGGAGGTCGACGCGGTGGCGCTCGTGCGGCGCGGCAAGGGCAAGGGGCGCGGCGGCGCGCCCGACGCGGCCCTCGCGCAGTACGTCAACGACCGTCCGTACGCGGCCTCCTCGCTGCTCGCGGTGGCGCTGAGCGCCGTGTTCTCCAGTGCGATGCGCGGTGTGTGCAAGGCGCGCCCGGAGCGGGCCGAGCAGCCGCTGCCGCTGCGGATCGAGGTGCCCGCGGTGCCCGCCCGCGGCGGCCCCGGCCTGGTGGAACGCCTCTTCGAACCGCTGGGCTGGACGGTGAGCGCCGAGCCGGTGGCGCTGGACACCGAGTTCCCGCAGTGGGGCGACTCGCGGTACGTGCACCTCGTCCTCACGTCGGAGCGGCTGACCCTCGCCCACGCCCTGCGTCACCTCTACGTCCTGCTCCCCGTCCTGGACGACGCCAAGCACTACTGGGTCGCCTCCGACGAGGTCGACAAGCTGCTGCGCGCCGGTGAGGGCTGGCTGCCCGACCACCCGGAGCAGAAGCTGATCACCAGCCGTTACCTGTCGCGCCGTTGGTCGCTGACCCGGGAGGCGATGGAGCGGCTGGAGCTGGTGCGGCTCGCGGAGACCGACGACAGCGACGTCGAGGAGATCGACAACGCGGTGGCCGCCGAGGCCGAGACGGAGGAGAAGCCGACCCCGCTCGCCGTGCGGCGCCGGGACGCGATCGTCGCCGCGCTCCAGGAGTCCGGGGCGGCCCGGGTGCTCGACCTGGGCTGCGGTCAGGGCCAGTTGGTGCAGGCGCTGCTGAAGGACGTGCGGTTCACGGAGATCGTGGGCGTGGACGTGTCGGTGCGGGCGCTGACCATCGCCGCCCGACGGCTGAAGCTGGACCGGATGGGAGAGCGGCAGGCCTCGCGGGTCCAGCTCTTCCAGGGCTCGCTGGCCTACACCGACAACCGGCTCAAGGGTTACGACGCCGCCGTGCTCAGCGAGGTGATCGAGCACCTCGACCTGCCCCGGCTGCCCGCCCTGGAGTACGCGGTCTTCGGCGCCGCCCGCCCGCGCACGGTCCTCGTGACGACCCCGAACGTCGAGTACAACGTCCGCTGGGAGACCCTCCCCGCCGGACACGTCCGGCACGGCGACCACCGCTTCGAGTGGACGCGCGAGGAGTTCCGCGCCTGGGCGGCGACCGTGGCCGAACGGTACGGATACGAGGTGGAGTTCAGGCCGGTGGGACCGGACGACCCCGAGGTGGGGCCGCCGACGCAGATGGCGGTGTTCCGGATGACGACCCTGAACGACAAGAGCGACACGAGCGACAAGAACAAGATGAGCGAGAGCGACAAGAACAACGACGCGAACGACGAGAAGAACCAGAACAACGAGAAGGAGGCGACGGCGGCATGACCGAGAACCAGCAGGGGCGCACCCTGCCCGTCACCGACCTCTCCCTCGTCGTCCTCGTCGGCGCCTCCGGCTCGGGCAAGTCCACCTTCGCCCGCCGTAACTTCCAGCCCACCGAGGTCATCTCCTCGGACTTCTGCCGTGGCCTGGTCGCCGACGACGAGAACGACCAGAGCGCCACCCGGGACGCCTTCGACGTCCTGCACTACATCGCGGGCAAGCGCCTCGCGGCCGGCCGGCGCACGGTCGTCGACGCCACCAGCGTGCAGCAGGACTCGCGCCGTCAGCTGATCGACCTGGCGAAGAAGTACGACGTGCTGCCCATCGCCATCGTGCTCGACGTGCCGGAGGAGGTGTGCGCCGAACGCAACGCGGCCCGCGCCGACCGGGCCGACATGCCGCGCCGGGTGATCCAGCGCCACACCCGTGAGCTGCGCCGCTCGCTCCGGCACCTGGAGCGCGAGGGCTTCCGCAAGGTGCACGTGCTGCGCGGTGTGGCGGAGGTCGAGAACGCCACCGTCGTCACCGAGAAGCGCTTCAACGACCTGACCCACCTCACCGGTCCGTTCGACATCGTCGGCGACATCCACGGCTGCGCGTCCGAGCTGGAGACGCTCCTGGCCCGGCTGGGCTACAAGGACGGCGTCCACCCGGAAGGGCGGACGGCGGTCTTCGTCGGCGACCTCGTCGACCGCGGCCCGGACAGCCCCGGCGTGCTGCGCCGCGTGATGTCCATGGTCGGCTCGGGCGACGCCCTGTGCGTGCCCGGCAACCACGAGAACAAGTTCGGCCGTCACCTCAAGGGCCGCAAGGTCCAGCACACCCACGGCCTGGCCGAGACGATCGAGCAGATGGAGGGCGAGAGCGAGGAGTTCAAGAAGCAGGTACGGGAGTTCATCGACGGGCTCGTCAGCCACTACGTCCTCGACGGCGGCCGGCTGGTCGTCTGCCACGCGGGTCTGCCGGAGAAGTACCACGGCCGCACCTCCGGCCGGGTCCGCTCGCACGCGCTGTACGGCGACACCACCGGCGAGACCGACGAGTTCGGCCTGCCGGTGCGCTACCCGTGGGCGGAGGACTACCGGGGCCGGGCGGCCGTGGTCTACGGCCACACCCCCGTCCCGCAGGCGACCTGGCTGAACAACACCATCTGCCTGGACACCGGCGCCGTCTTCGGCGGCAAGCTGACCGCGCTGCGCTGGCCGGAGCGCGAACTCGTCGACGTACCGGCCGAACAGGTGTGGTACGAGCCGACGAAGCCGCTGCGCAGCGAGGCGCCGGGCGGTCAGGACGGACGTCCGCTGGACCTGGCGGACGTGTACGGCCGCCGGGCCGTGGAGACCCGGCACGCCGGCCGGGTGGCGGTCCGCGAGGAGAACGCGGCCGCGGCCCTGGAGGTCATGAGCCGCTTCGCGGTGGACCCGCGCCTGCTGCCCTACCTCCCGCCGACCATGGCACCGACCGCCACCTCGCGTGTGGAGGGGTACCTGGAGCACCCGGTGGAGGCGTTCGCGCAGTACCGCGAGGACGGCGTCGAGCGAGTGGTGTGCGAGGAGAAGCACATGGGCTCGCGGGCGGTGGCCCTGGTCTGCCGGGACGCCGGGGCGGCGCAGCGGCGCTTCGGCATCGCCGCGGGCCCCACCGGGTCCCTGTACACCCGTACCGGCCGCCCGTTCTTCGACGACCCGTCGGTCACCGAGGCGGTCCTCGGCCGGCTGCGGTCGGCGATCGACGCGGCCGGGCTGTGGACGGAGCTCGACACCGACTGGCTGCTGCTCGACGCCGAACTCATGCCGTGGTCGCTGAAGGCGCAGGGACTGCTGCGCAGCCAGTACGCGGCGGTGGGCGCCGCGTCCGGGGCGGTGTTCCCGGGCGTGCTGGCCGCGCTGGAGGGCGCGGCGGGCCGGGGCGTGGAGGTGGCGGACCTGCTGGCCCGCCAGCGCGAACGAGCCGTCGACGCGGCCGCGTTCACCCAGGCGTACCGGCGCTACTGCTGGCCGACGGACGGCCTGGACGGCGTACGCCTGGCGCCGTTCCAGATCCTCGCCGTCCAGGGCCGCAGTCTCGCCGGGCTGCCCCACGACGAGCAGCTCGCGCTGCTCGACCGGCTCGTCGAGCACGACGGCACCGGGCTGCTGGGGACGACCCGGCGCCTGTACGTCGACACCGGCGACCCGGACTCGGTGCGGGCCGGAGTCGACTGGTGGCTGGAGATGACGGGCCGGGGCGGCGAGGGCATGGTGGTCAAGCCACTGGGCGCGGTGGTGCGTTCGTCGGAGGGCCGTCTGGTGCAGCCCGGCATCAAGTGCCGGGGCCGCGAGTACCTGCGGATCATCTACGGTCCGGAGTACACGCGCCCCGACAACCTCGCCCGGCTGCGGCAGCGCTTCCTGAACCACAAGCGCTCCCTCGCGATCCGTGAGTACGCGCTCGGCCTGGAGGCTCTGGACCGGCTGGCGGAGGGCGAGCCGCTGTGGCGGGTGCACGAGGCGGTGTTCGGGGTGCTGGCCCTGGAGTCGGAGCCGGTGGACCCGCGTCTGTGACACGGCGTCACGACGCACCGTCATGACACACCGTCATGACACGCGGTCAGGACGCACAGCCGCTGCACACAGCCACGACACACCAGTTACTACACACCAGTTACTACATACAGTCACGACGGATCGTCGACGCGGGTGAGGCCGGGCATGGCGGCGGCCGGATCCCGCGGCGGAGAGACGGGCGGTGGGCGGCGCGCGGACCGTCGGACCAGCAGCAGCAACGGCTGGGTGAGGAGTGTGGTGGCCAGGGCCATGAGGACCAGGACGGTGTAGAGGTCCTGGCTGATCAGGCGCGCCTGGTAGCCCGCGTTCAGGGCGATCAGCTCGGTGAGGCCGCGGGTGCTCATCAGGATGCCCACGGTCCAGGCGTCGTTCCGGTCGAGGCCGCTCAGCCGTCCCGCCGCCGCACCGCTGCCGATCTTCGCCGCGACCGCCGGCACCGTCACCAGCGGCAGGGCGGCCCACCCTGTGGTGTCCACGCCGGTGAGCACGACGGACTGGCCCGAGACGACGAAGAAGAAGGGCAGAAGCAGTGAGCTGACATCGTGCAGGGGGCGTACCAGGTCCGGATCGAGTGCCCCGCCCTCCTCCCGGGGCACCACCGCGCCCGCGAGCAGCGCGCCGAAGATGACGTGCAGGCCGAGGGAGTGCGTGACCCAGGCCGAGCCGAGGGCGAAGCCGATGAGCAGCGCGAACCGGAGCGAGGGTTCCAGCCGGGTGCCCCACAACAGCCCGCGCAGCAGCGGCCGCGCCGCCACCAGCATGAGCGCGACGAAACCGATCGCGAGCAGCGCCCGCCACCGCCAGCTCGGCGTCTGCTCACCGCCGCTCTCCAGCAGCGTCCCGGCCAGTACCGTCCACCCGATCACGTCGAGCAGCCCCGCCGCGGACACCGCCAACACGCCGGGCACCGTGCGGGACAGGTCGTTCTCCCGCACGATCGCCATCAGGACCGGCACGGCCGTGATCGACAGCGCGATCCCGGCGAACACCACCATGGCGGGGGAGAGGTGCCGGGGCATCCCCAGGTCCCGTAACGCATCTTGGAACAGCAGTGCGCAGCCGCAGCCCACCGACATCGGGACGACGAACGCCGCCAGCGCCACGGTCACCGCGGAACGCGCCCGGTCGCCGAGGACCTTCAGATCGAGTTCGTAGCCCACCGCGAACAGGAACACCACCAGGGCGAACTGTGCGAATCCGGTGAGGGCCGGCCCGATCTCCCTCGGGAAGAGCCTTCCGTACGCGCCGGGTGCCACCGCGCCGAGCAGCGAGGGACCGAGTACCGTCCCCGCCGTCAACTGTCCGACGATGGAGGGCTGTTTCAGCCGCCGGGCCAGATGGCCGCCGGCGTGCGCGGCCAACAGGACCAGGGCCGAGGCACCCACGACATGCATGACCATCGCATCAGGGCTCACGGTGTCCCCTCGCCGTGCTCCGGTGGCCGGGGCCGGCCGTCGGTCGGTCGGACAGGGGTCCGGCACCCTCGGGCGGCCACGGCTTCGTCACGAGACCGGTACGTGATACCACGACGGCGGTCGGGCACAGCGCCGAGCCGATGGCACGCGGAACATGACGGCGGTCGTCCGCGTCCATGGGCCCCGGGAGCGGGAAACGGGCTGGCGGGACACCCCGCGCTCCCCGTCCCCGCGAGGGCGGGCCCGGCCGCGTCGCGTTCGGGCGTACGCCGTCGGCGGCCCGGACCGGGGCCGCCGCTTCGGCCGCCGGGGAGCGCTGCGTCACCTCAGCCGTGGCACTGCCGGAGGTACCGGCCCGCGCGCCCCCGTCGCGGGACCGCAGCCGCCCGTTGTGCTTGCCGGGCCGGCCTGGGCGCCTTTGGCGCCCAGGCACACGCGTCTGCGTCCCGCAGCCCTACCCCACCAGCCGCAACCGCTCCCCGCACACCCCCACCCGTACCGACTGGCCCCACGTCAGTTGCACCGAGTCCGACTCCATGCCGTCGCCGAAGGCGATCAGGCGCTCGGACTCGACCGTGACGCGCAGCCGGCCGCCGGCCGTGAGTTCGCCCGCGACCAGTGACGTCCCGGTGGCCGGCGAGGGCCACGCCTCGCGGACGAACCACAGGAGCCGTTCCTCGGTGGGGCCGGGCAGGCGCAGGTCCGCGCCGCGCTGCTGCCACACCGAGCGCAGCCATCCGGTCGCGCCCGTGCCCGTCCCGACGAGCACCCCGGAGGAGGCCTGGGCCTCGACGACACCCCCGTCGTCGTCGAGGCCCAGGCGGTAGCGGGCGGTCTGGTGACCGGGGGCGCCGAGGTAGATCTCGTTCAGGGCCACCAGGCGCTGCGTGTCGTCCGCGACGGCCTCGACCATGGTGAGTTCCTCGGCGCCGGTGCCCCGGGCGAGGGCGGCCGGCAGCAGCGTGGCCGCGTCCCGCGCCCGGTGCCGTACCAGCACGCCCGGGTTGCGCCCGGGGTCGGTGTCGATGCCCACCACCGGCTGCCCGGCGAGGTACTTCGCCACGTTCGCCACCAGCCCGTCCTGCCCGACCACCACGACGACGTCCTCGGGACCGAACAGGAAGCGGTCCAGATCGCCGCGCTCCACCCGGGTCTGACGCCAGGTCAGCGGTACCGCAGCGGCGACCTCGGCCAGGGCGTGCCGGGTCCTGCGATGCCGCTCGGCGACCTCCTCGATGTCACGGCCCCGGGAGGCGAGGAAGAAGGCGGCCTGGCCGTGCGTGCCGTGCCGGGCCACCAGTTCCTCGTACTCCGTGGTGCGGTCGACGAGTACGGCGCGCGGTGCGAGGCTCACGCCCGCTCCTGCGAACCCAGCCGGGCCAGCAGCCCCGTCAGCACGTCCGGCGACACCGTCACGCTGTCGATGCGCGGCAGGTTCTCGGCCAGCCGGGTCCCGGTGAGCGCGTGCAGCGTGGCGACGTCCACGTCGGCGTGCACCCGCAGCCAGGCCGCCTGCGCCTGCGCCCGCGCCTCGCCCACCTCGCGCGCGCCCTCCGCCTCGGCGCGGGCGAGCCGTACGGAACGAGCCGCCTCGGCCTCCGCCAGCTTGACGGTCCGGGTCGCCTCGGCCTCCGCCAGCCGTACCGCCCGGGCGGCCTCCGCGCCGGCCCGTACCGCGTCGGCCGCCGCGTGTTCCTCCGCCTCGCGCCGGGCGTTCGTCCCGCGCTGGTCGACCAACTGCTCCTCACGCCGGGCGAGTTCGATCTGGCTGGCGAGCTCGTTCTCGGCGATGGCGCGTTCCCGTTCGACCGCCACGGCCCGTCGCTCGTAGGTCGCCCGGTCGGCCTCCTGCTGGATCTGCTCACGGGCCGGGGTGCGCAGCGCCCGCTCGACCTCCGGCTCCGGGCGCAGGGCCATCACCCGGACGGCCACCACCTCGATGCCGGTGGCGGGCAGCCGCGGCTCCTCACCGAGGCCCGTCGAGATCCGCTCGCGCACCGCCGCCACGCCGTCCACCAGCGCCGACGACAGAGAGGTGCGTGCGAGCACGTCCAGCGCGTGCTGCTGGGCCGTCTCGGTGAGCAGTGTCCCCAACTGTTCCAGCGGGGCGCCCCGCCACGCGCCCGTGTCCGGGTCGATCGAGAAGTCCAGGCGGGCGGCGGCCACGGCCGGGTCACCTATCCGGTAGGTGACGGTGGCCTGTACCGACACGTCCTGGAAGTCGGAGGTGCGGGCGTGGAACATCATGGCCAGTTCCCGGTCGTCCACCGGGATCTCGGACAGCGCGGCCGTCAACGGGCGGAACCAGAAGCTGAGTCCGGGCCCGTCGTGCACGGTCTTCCCCGAGCGGTGGTGCCGGATGTGTGCCGTCGGCGCGCCGCGCAGGTGGCGCCAGCCCAGGCGCCGCGTGATGTCGGCCATCTCTGCTCTCCCTCCCCATCCCCATTTTTTTCGTCACTGCGACGATAATAGGGAGACGTGATTATCGTCAAGGGGACGAGAGGGGTCAGGGGAAGGGAGCGCGGAGGGGCGCGTGAGAGGAGACAGGGCGGCCGCAGGGGAGGAGAGGGAGCGGCCAGGAAGGAGGACGGGAGGCGGCTAAATGTGCGAGCGACGGGTCAACGCGCCCCTCGATGGTCAGGATGGAGGCATGGGATTCCACGTCGACTCCGAGACCGGGCGGCTGCGCCGCGTCATCCTGCACCGGCCGGACCTGGAGCTCAAAAGGCTCACCCCCAGCAACAAGGACGCCCTTCTCTTCGACGACGTGCTGTGGGTGCGCCGGGCGCGCGCCGAGCACGACGGGTTCGCGGACGTGCTTCGCGACCGTGGGGTCGTCGTCCACCTCTTCGGCGACCTGCTGACCGAGACCCTGGCGATCCCGGGGGCCCGGACACTGGTCCTGGACCGCGTCTTCGACGAGAAGGAGTACGGCCCGCTCGCGACCGACCACCTGCGTGCCGCCTACGAGACCCTGCCCGCACATGAACTGGCCGAGGCCCTCGTCGGCGGAATGACCAAGCGTGAGTTCCTGGAGGCGCACGCGGAGCCGACCTCCGTGCGCTTCCACGCGATGGAACTCGACGACTTCCTCCTCGGGCCCCTGCCCAACCACCTCTTCACCCGGGACACCTCCGCCTGGATCTACGACGGTGTCGCCATCAACGCCATGCGCTGGCCGGCCCGGCAGCGCGAGACCGTCCACTTCGAGGCGATCTACCGGCACCACCCGCTCTTCCGTGACGAACCGTTCCATGTCTGGTCCGAGGGGCAGGCCGACTACCCCTCCACCATCGAGGGCGGCGACGTCCTCGTCATCGGCAGGGGCGCCGTCCTCATCGGCATGAGCGAGCGCACCACGCCCCAGGCCGTGGAGATGCTCGCGCACAAGCTGTTCGCGGCCGGCTCCGCCCGGACGATCGTGGCCCTGGACATGCCGAAGCGGCGCGCCTTCATGCACCTCGACACCGTCATGACGATGGTCGGCGGCGACACGTTCACCCAGTACGCCGGGCTCGGCATGCTCCGCTCGTACACCATCGAACCGGGCGTCGGCGACAAGGAGCTGAAGGTCACCGACCACCCGCCGGAGCACATGCACCGCGCGATCGCCGCCGCCCTCGGGCTGAGTGAGATCCGCGTCCTGACCGCCACTCAGGACGTGCACGCGGCCGAGCGTGAGCAGTGGGACGACGGCTGCAACGTCCTCGCCGTCGAGCCGGGCGTCGTCGTCGCCTACGAGCGCAACGCCACCACCAACACGCACCTGCGCAAACAGGGCATCGAGGTGATCGAGATCCCGGGCAGCGAACTGGGCAGGGGCAGGGGCGGCCCGCGCTGCATGAGCTGCCCGGTGGAACGCGACGCTGTCTAGCCCGGGGGGCGGGGGCAGGGGAGCCCGGGAGCCGGGGGACCGGTAGGCCGGTAGGCCGGTAGGCCGGTCGGTCGGGCGGTCGTCGGGCAATAGGGCGGCAAGTCGGCCGGCCGGGCGGGTGCGGAGAGGGGTGCGTGTATAGAAATGCTACTCGTCGTATAGAATTCCAGACGTCCCGCCCCTGCACCCCGTACCCCCGTTGGAGCGCCCCCATGGCGACAGTCCCGACCGCCCTAGCCGGCCGCCACTTCCTCAAGGAGCTGGACTTCACCGGGGACGAGTTCCGCGCTCTGATCGAGCTGGCCGCCGAGCTGAAGGCCGCCAAGAAGGCCGGGGCCGAGACACGGTACCTGCGGGGCAGGAACATCGCGCTGATCTTCGAGAAGACCTCGACGCGCACGCGCTGCGCGTTCGAGGTCGCGGCCGCCGACCAGGGCGCCTCGACGACGTACCTCGACCCCTCCGGCTCGCAGATCGGGCACAAGGAGTCCGTGCGGGACACCGCGCGCGTCCTCGGCCGGATGTTCGACGCGATCGAGTTCCGCGGCGACAGCCAGGCCGCCGCCGAGGAGCTCGCCGCGTACGCCGGAGTCCCCGTCTACAACGGTCTCACCGACGACTGGCACCCCACCCAGATGCTCGCCGACGTGCTGACGATGACCGAGCACAGCGACAAGCCGCTCGCCGAGCTCGCCTTCGCCTACCTCGGCGACGCCCGCTTCAACATGGGCAACTCCTACCTGGTCACCGGCGCGCTGCTCGGCATGGACGTGCGCATCGTCGCGCCGAAGTCGTACTGGCCCGCCCAGGAGGTCGTCGACCGGGCCCGCGCGCTCGCCGAGAGCAGCGGCGCCCGCATCACCCTCACCGAGGACATCGCCGAGGGCGTGCCGGGCGCCGACTTCGTCGCCACCGACGTCTGGGTCTCGATGGGCGAGCCCAAGCACGTCTGGGACGAGCGGATCGCGGCCCTCGCCCCCTACGCGGTGACCATGGACGTCCTGCGCGCCACCGGCAACCCGGACGTGAAGTTCCTGCACTGCCTGCCCGCGTTCCACGACCTGGGCACGAAGGTCGGCCGCGACATCCACGAGGCGCACGGCCTGGAGTCCCTCGAAGTGACCGACGAGGTCTTCGAGTCGCCCCACTCCGTCGTCTTCGACGAGGCCGAGAACCGGCTGCACACGATCAAGGCCATCCTGGTCGCGACGCTCGCCCGATAGGGCCCTTGGATACACGAGGCCCGCCCGATAGACCCCTTGGACGCATGGGGAGAGGTGCCCGGCCCAGCCCGATCGGCCTCGACCCCCCGCTGAACTGGCTTATTCTGACCGGCGGCCCGGAACCATCCCTTCCGCGGCCGCCCCGCGACCCATCCCCGTCGCACCCGCACCACCAGAAACGAGCACCACCCCGCATGCCCGCTCCCGCGACAAAGTTCCGCATCAAGTCCCCCGCCCTCCTCGTCGCCGAATCCGGCGCCGACCGCGCGGGCCACGGCCTCAAGCGCACCATGGGCCTCTCCCAGCTCATCTGCTTCGGCGTCGGCGCGGTCGTCGGCACCGGCATCTTCGTCGGGCTCTCCGACTCGGTGGCCGAGGCCGGCCCGGCCGTCGTGGTCTCCTTCGTGCTCGCCGCGATCACCTGCGTGTTCACCGCGTTCTCGTTCGCCGAGCTCGGCGGCGCGATCCCGGTCTCCGGATCGTCGTACTCCTTCGCCTACGCCGGCCTCGGCGAGACCAGCGCCTTCCTGGTCGGCTGGTGTCTGCTGCTCGAATACGGCGTCTCCATCTCGGCCGTCGCCGTCGGCTGGAGCCAGTACGTCAACGAACTGCTCGACAGCCTCGTAGGCCACCAGCTGCCCGCCGCGCTCTCGGCCGGACCGGGCGACGGCGGTGTCGTCAACCTGCCCGCCGTGATCGTCATCGCGATGGCCTGTCTGCTGCTCGTGCGCGGGGTGCGCGAGAGCGCCCGGGCCACCGCCGCCATGGCCGCGGTGAAGCTCGCCATCCTGGTCGCGTTCTGCGCCATCGGCTACAGCGCCTTCAAGGACGGCAACCTCACCCCGTTCACGCCGGCCGGCCTCGGCGGCATCGGCGCGGGCACCACGGCCGCCTTCTTCTCGTACATCGGTTTCGACGCGATCACCACGGCGGGCGAGGAGGCGAAGAACCCCCGCCGGGACATCCCGGTGGCGATCCTCGTCTGCATGGGCGTGGTCACCCTCCTGTACTGCGCGGTCGCCCTCGCCGCGATCGGTGCCATCGGCGCCGGCCAGGTCGGCGGCCGGCCCGCCGCGCTGTCGTACGTGGTGAACGAGGTCACCGGCTCCACGGTCGGCGGCGCGGTCATCGCCTTCGGCGCGGTCGTCGCCATCGCCTCGGTGGTGCTCGCGGTGATGTACGGCCAGAGCCGCATCCTGATGTCGATGTCCCGGGACGGGCTCGTCCCGCGCGTCTTCGAGAAGGTGTCGCCCCGGACCTCGACGCCGGTCGCCGGCACGCTGATCATCGCGGTCGTCTTCGCGGTCCCGGCCGCCTTCGCCTCGCTCGACGCCGTGGTCGACCTGTGCACCATCGGCACGCTCGCCGTCATGGCCGTGGTCAACGTCGTCGTGATCGCGCTGCGCCGCCGCGAACCGGGCCTCGCCCGTACCTTCCGCGTGCCGCTCTACCCCGTGCTGCCCCTGCTCGGCGTCGGGTTCTGCCTCTACCTGATGTACGAGACGGGCTGGACGACCTGGCTCCAGTTCGCCGTGTTCCTCGCGGTGGGACTGCTCGTCTACGTCGGCTACGGCCGCCGGAACTCCCGGCTGGCGGCAGGGCCGGCCACGGACACGGCGGCCGAGGTCACGCCGGACGCCGCTGAGGCGGCACCGCGGCCAGTCTGAACCAGACCGCCTTGCCGGAGTCGGTGGGGCGGTGGCCGCAGGACGAGCTCAGGGCGCGGATCAGCAGCAGACCGCGCCCGTGCTCCTGCCACGGGTCGGGCACTCCGGTGACGGGACGGGTCAGGTCGCCCGGCGGCACCGGGTCCGGGTCGTGCACCTCGACCTGGCAGCCGGTCGGCCGCAGCTCCACCACGAGCTCTATCGGAGCGGACCCCGAGGTGTGCTCCACGGCGTTGGCGACCAGCTCCGCGGTGAGCAGCTCCGCCGTGTCGGAGTCCGTGGCGTGCTCCACCTCGGTCAGCGCCGTACGCACCAGGGCGCGGGCCACCGGCACGGCCGCGGCGGTGTGCGGCAGCGCGATGCGCCAGGAGGCGGAGGCGGAGGGGCGTTCGTGCAAGGTCAGTCCGTTCATGGCGCAGGCTTTCCTGTGATCAACATCAGGCCGTCCTGCTTTCAACCTGAGGAATGGTACGGCGCCCCCCGGCGAAGACGCACGACGGGCGTCGTCCGGGAACCGAAGCCCCCGGCATCAGCGGGCCTACCCACCCGAACGGTCCGTCTCCCCCATGTGCTCCCACTGTTACCGCGCTATTGATATCTCGTGACGTCCGGTGACTTTATGAAGTGATCCGGTCACAGCGTGACATCGCGCCGGACTATCGCGCAGTCATGACGACAGTCACATATCGGTGATAGCTTCGTAGGGTAGAGACCGGTCAGGCAGTGTCCGCGCCACCGCCCGAGGAGGCCGCCCTCATGAGTCCCTTCACCGGCTCCGCCGCCCGCACCACCGAGTGGCGGCACCTGCGCGTCGAGCACAGCGACGGCGTCGCCGTCGTCACCCTGGACCGCCCCGACAAGCTGAACGCGCTCACCTTCGGCGCCTACGCCGACCTCCGGGACCTGCTCGCCGAGCTGTCCCGCGAGCGGTCGGTGCGGGCTCTGGTGCTGGCCGGCGAGGGGCGCGGCTTCTGCTCCGGCGGTGACGTCGACGAGATCATCGGCGCCACCCTGGCCATGGACACCGCCCAGCTCCTCGACTTCAACCGGATGACCGGACAGGTCGTACGGGCCGTACGGGAGTGCCCGTTCCCGGTGATCGCGGCGGTGCACGGAGTGGCGGCCGGAGCGGGCGCGGTCCTCGCGCTGGCCGCGGACTTCCGGATCGCCGACCCCTCCGCCCGCTTCGCCTTCCTCTTCACCCGCGTCGGCCTGTCCGGCGGCGACATGGGCGCCGCCTATCTGCTGCCGAGGATCGTCGGACTCGGGCACGCGACCCGGCTGCTGATGCTCGGCGAGCCGGTGCGCGCCCCCGAGGCCGAGCGGATCGGCCTGATCAGCGAGCTGACCGACGAGGGCCGCACCGACGAGGCCGCGCTCGCCCTGGCCCGCCGGCTGGCCGACGGACCGGCCCTCGCCCACGCCCAGACGAAGGCGCTGCTGACGGCGGAGCTGGACATGCCGATGGCGGCGGCCGTGGAACTCGACGCCTCGACCCAGGCCCTGCTCATGAACGGCGAGGACTACGCCGAGTTCCACGCCGCCTTCACCGAGAAGCGGGCACCGAAGTGGCGGGGGAGGTGACGGAGGTGGCCATGAAGGTCGCAGTCGTCGGAGGCGGTCCCGGGGGCCTGTACACGGCCGCGCTCCTCAAACGCCTCGACCCCGCCCGCGAGGTGACCGTCTGGGAGCGCAACACCCCCGACGACACCTTCGGCTTCGGGGTGGTCCTGTCCGACGAGACGCTCGGCGGCATCGAACACGCGGACCCGGTGGTCTATGAGGCGCTCAAGGCCGAGTTCGTGCGCTGGGACGACATCGACATCGTGCACCGGGGCGTACGGCACCGCTCCGGCGGCCACGGCTTCGCCGCGCTGGGCCGCCGCCGGCTGCTGGAGATCCTGCACGAACGCTGCCGGTCGCTCGGCGTGGAACTGCGCTTTCGCACCGAGGCGCCCTACCCGGCCTGGCTGGCGGAGACGTACGACCTCGTTGTCGCCGCCGACGGAGTGCACAGCACGACCCGCGAGGCCTACGCCGACGTCTTCCGGCCCCGGCTGACCAGCCACCGCTGCCGCTATGTCTGGCTCGCCGCCGACTTCGCCTTCGACGCCTTCCGCTTCGAGGTCGCCGAGGCCGAGCACGGCGTCATGCAGCTGCACGGCTACCCCTACGCCCACGCGTCCCGCGACCTCCGCCCCTCGACGGGGGCCGGCGGGCCACAGGACCGAAGCGGCGCCTCGACGGTGATCGTCGAGATGCGCGAGGAGGTCTGGCGGGCCGCGGGCTTCGACGAACTCGGCCAGGGCGAGTCGATCGACCGCTGCGCCAAGATCTTCTCCGACGCGCTCGGCGGCCGGCCGCTGCGCTCCAACAACTCCGCGTGGACCACCTTCCGTACGGTGGTCAACGAGCGCTGGTCGCACGGCAACGTCGTCCTCCTCGGCGACGCCGCCCACACCGCCCACTTCTCCATCGGCTCCGGCACCAAACTGGCCGTCGAGGACGCTCTCGCCCTGGCGGCCTGTCTGGCGGAACAGGACTCCACCGCGCGGGCACTCGCGGCCTACGAGGAGGAGCGCAAACCCGTCGTCGCCTCCACCCAGCGCGCGGCCCGCGCCAGCCTGGAGTGGTTCGAGGACATCGACCTGTACCTCGGCCAGGGGCCCCGCCAGTTCGCCTTCAACCTGCTCACCCGCAGCCGCCGTGTCACCCACGACAACCTGCGGCTGCGGGACGCCCACTTCACCGGGGCCGTGGAGCGCGAGTTCGGCTGCCCGTCCGGCACGCCCCCGATGTTCACCCCGCTGCGCCTGCGCGGCCTGACCCTGCCCAACCGGGTCGTCGTGTCACCGATGGACATGTACTCGGCGGTCGACGGAGTCCCCGGCGACTTCCACCTCGTCCACCTGGGCGCCCGGGCGCTCGGCGGCGCCGGTCTGGTGATGACCGAGATGGTGTGCGTGAGCGAGGAGGGACGCATCACCCCCGGGTGCGCCGGCCTCTACACCGGCCGGCAGGGCGAGGCGTGGCGGCGGATCACCGAGTTCGTGCACACCCAGGCACCGGCCACCGCGATCGGCGTCCAACTCGGCCACTCCGGCCGCAAGGGCTCGACCAGGCGGATGTGGGAGGGCATGGACGAGCCGCTGCCCGCCGACAACTGGCCGCTGGTGGCGCCCTCCGCCCTCCCGTACCGGCCGGACAGCCAGACCCCCCGCGCACTCAGCCGCGCCCAGCTCACCGATCTGCGCGAGCAGTTCGCGGCCGCCGCCTGGCGCGCGGCCCGCGCCGGATTCGACCTGCTCGAACTGCACTGCGCCCACGGATACCTGCTGTCGGGCTTCCTCTCCCCCCTGACGAACCAGCGCACCGACGCCTACGGCGGCTCCCTCGCCCGACGGCTCCGCTTCCCGCTGGAAGTCTTCGACGCCGTCCGCGGGGTGTGGCCGCAGGAACGCCCCATGACGGTCCGCATCTCCGCTACCGACTGGGCGGACGGCGGGACGACGGCCGACGACGCCGTCGAGATCGCCCGCGCCTTCGCCGCGCACGGCGCCGACGCGATCGACGTGTCGACGGGGCAGGTGGTGGCCGACGAGCAGCCGGAGTTCGGCCGCTCGTACCAGACCCCGTTCGCGGACCGTGTCCGGCACGAGGCGGGCGTCCCGGTGATCGCGGTCGGCGCGATCTCCTCCTGGGACGACGTCAACTCCCTGATCCTGGCCGGCCGCGCCGACCTGTGCGCCCTGGGCCGCCCCCACCTGTACGACCCCCAGTGGACCCTCCACGCGGCGGCCGAACAGGGCTACGACGGTCCGGGTGTGTCCTGGCCGACGCCGTACCGCGCGGGCAGCAGACCACCGCGGACGGGCCGCACGGACGCGCCCCGGCCGAGGCTCGATCTGGGCGGGTGAGCGGCCGGCTCCCGGTCGGCGGCCGAGGCGTGCGCGGGGTGACGCGGCCCAGGCCGTTCGCGTCCGGCCGAGGGTGTCCGCCTCGCCGGACGCCTCGACCGCGGGGGCGCCGCGTCGGCGGGGGCGCCCGACACGGGCACGTTCGGTGTCACACGCCCGCGAAGGCCGCCCCGGCGTCCCGCAGTCGTGCGTGCAGCTCACGGAAGGCCGCCGCCGAGCGTTCTCCCGGCCAGTCGGAGGGAAGCAGCCGGATGGGCAGTCCGGGGTCGGTGTAGGGCAGGCGGCGCCAGGAGTCCAGGGCGAGGAGGTAGTCGTGGTAGGCCTCCTCGGGCGGGGTGTCCGCCCGGCGCTGCCAGTCGTGCAGCACCCGCGCGTGCCGGTCGAGGAACTCCTCGTGCTCCTTGGCGATCGCCGCCAGGTCCCACCAACGGGAGACGGCCTCGACGGTCGGCGCGAAGCCCAGGTGTTCGCCGCGGAAGAAGTCCACGTACGGATCGAGCCGCAGCCGCTGGAGCGTGTGCCGGGCCTCCTCGTACAGCCGGGCCGGGGCGATCCACACGCCGGGCGCGGCGGTGCCGAAGCCCAGGCCGGCCAGCCGGGAGCGCAGGACGTGCCGCTTCTGCCGTTCCGACTCCGGCACGGAGAACACCGCCAGTGCCCAGCCCTCGTCCGCCGGCGGGGCCGTGGCGTAGATCCGGCGATCGCCGTCGTCCAGCAACTGGCGCGCTTCCGGTGACAGTTCGTATCCGGCCGCGCCCTGGGCCGTGCGGGCCGGCAGCAGCAGTCCGCGCCGTTTCAGCCGCGACACCGACGAGCGTACGGACGGCGCGTCCACGCCGACCGCGGCCAGCAGTCTGATCAGCTCGGCGACGGGCACCGGGCCGGGCATGAAGCGGCCGTACGCGCCGTAGAGCGTGACGATGAGGGACCTGGGTGCGTGCTGCTCGGACACGTTGATCATCTTAGGTCGTCACTCTCACCGAGGGGCACCACCGGCCGGCGCATCACCGCTGGTCACCCTCGGTACGCAGCTTGAACCGCTGGAGCTTGCCGGTCGCCGTGCGCGGCAGCGCGTCCAGGAAGACGATCTCGCGCGGGCACTTGTACGGCGCCAGCTCCTCCTTGACGAACGCGCGCAACGCCTCCGCGTCCGCGCGCGATCCCTCCCGCAGCACGACGTAGGCCGCCACGATCTGCCCGCGCAGTTCGTCGGGCCGGCCGACCACCGCCGTCTCGACCACGTCCGGGTGGCGCAGCAGCGCGTCCTCGACCTCGGGGCCCGCGATGTTGTACCCGGCCGAGATGATCATGTCGTCGGCGCGGGCGACGTAGCGGAAGTAGCCGTCCGGGTCCCGGACATAGGTGTCGCCGGTGACGTTCCAGCCGCCGCGCACGTACTCCCGCTGCCGGGGATCGGCGAGGTAGCGGCAGCCGACCGGCCCGCGCACCGCGAGCAGTCCGGGTTCCCCGTCGGGTACGGGATCGCCGTTGGCGTCCTGCACCCGGGCGTGCCACCCGGGGACGGGCACGCCGGTCGTACCGGGCCGGATGTGCTCGTCGGCCGCGGAGATGAAGATGTGCAGCAGCTCGGTGGCGCCGATGCCGTTGATGACCCGCAGCCCGGTCCGCTCGTGCCAGGCCCGCCAGGTGGCCGCGGGCAGGTTCTCGCCCGCGGAGACGCAGCGGCGCAGGGACGACACGTCGTGCCGCTCCAGCTCGGCGAGCATCGCGCGGTACGCGGTCGGCGCGGTGAACAGCACGGAGACGCGGTGCTCGGCGATCGCGGGCAACAGCTGCCGCGGAGTGGCCTGTTCCAGCAGCAGGGTGCTGGCACCGGCCCGCATCGGGAAGACCACCAGGCCGCCGAGTCCGAAGGTGAAGCCGAGCGGGGGGCTGCCGACGAAGACGTCGTCCGGCCGCGGCTTCAGAACCTGCTTGGAGAAGGTGTCCGCGATGGCCAGGACGTCCCGGTGGAAGTGCATGCACCCCTTCGGCCGGCCGGTGGTGCCGGAGGTGAAGGCGATCAGCGCCACGTCGTCGGCGGCGGTGTCGACGGCGGGGTACGGGGTGCCGGGCGCCGGACGGTTCAGGAGATCGTCGGGGGAGTCGCCGCCGTAGGTGGTGATCCGCAGTCCGGTGACCTCCGCCTTGGTGAGGTCGTCGACGGCCCGGATGTCGCACAGCGCGTGCCCGACCTGGGCGATCCGGCACATCGTGCGCAGCTCGTGCGGACGCTGCTGGGCCAGCACGGTGACGGCGACCGCGCCCGCCTTCAGCACCGCCAGCCAGCAGGCGGCCAGCCACGGCGTCGTCGGGCCGCGCAGCAGGACCCGGTTGCCCGGGACGACCCCGAGGTCACCGGTGAGGACATGGGCGATGCGGTCCACATGGGCGCGCAGGTCGCCGTAGGTCCAGGTCCCCGCGGTGGGGGAGTGGAACACCGGGCGGCCGGGGTCGGCCTGGTCCAGGAGCTCGGCGGCGCAGTTCAGCCGTTCGGGATAGCGCAGCTCCGGCAGGTCGAAACGCAGCTGCGGCCACTCGTCCGGCGGCGGGAGATGGTCGCGCGCGAAGGTGTCGACATGGGCGGAGCGGGTCGGGCCGGCCATGGGCGGTTCGCCCCCTTGCCGTCGTGGGCGTCGTGGTGGGCTCGCGCATCGAGCGTATCGTGTTGGTGACGGCAGTCAACGGTGCGCGATACCGTCGGGAGTGGCCGCACAGGTCAGTGGCCGTACAGGTCATGGGAGAGAGGACCGGCAATGCCCGCATTCTCGCTCGAACCGGAACATATCGCCCGATGTGCCGAGCTGCGCGCGCTGGCCGCCGAACGGCTGCGCCCGATCGCCGACAAGGGCGAGCCGGGCCGCGTCAACCGCCCGCTCGTCGCGGAGCTGGGCCGGCTGGGCCTGTTGTCCCGCCTCTTCACGGCCGGCGCGCTCGACCTCTGTCTGCTGCGGGAGTCCCTGGCGTACGCGTGCACCGAGGCCGAGACGGCCCTCGCCCTCCAGGGCCTGGGCGCCCACCCGGTCCACGCCCACGGCACCCCGGCCCAGCGGCGGCGCTGGCTGCCCCGGGTCGCCGACGGCAGCGCGATCGCCGCGTTCGCCCTGAGCGAGCCGGGGGCGGGGTCGGACGCGGGAGCTCTGGCCCTGCGGGCCGTAGCGGACGGGCCACGCGCGGGCGACGAACCGTCCGAAGCCATCGGCGGAGCCTCCGCGCCGCGCCGCGGTGACGCGCCTTCCGGTGATGCGGGCGCGGCTGCGTCCCGTTCTGCGCGCGCGGGTGACGCCGAGCCCGCCGCCGGCGGGGCGCGCACGGGCGGCGGGGCCCCCGGCGTCACACGGTCCGGCTCCGGCCTCGCCGCCGAGTCCGACGGGCCGTCCGGCTGGCGGCTCAGCGGGGAGAAGTGCTGGATCTCCAACGCCCCCGACGCCGACTTCTACACCGTCTTCGCGCGCACCACGCCGGGGGCGGGCGCCCGGGGCGTGACCGCGTTCCTCGTGCCCGCCGACCGCCCCGGCCTCACCGGCACCGGCCTGGAGATGCTCTCCCCGCACGCCATCGGCGCCCTCGACTTCGACGCCGTACCCGTCACCGCCGACGACGTGCTCGGGGAGACCGACCGCGGCTTCCGGGTCGCGATGGGCACCCTCAACCTGTTCCGGCCCAGCGTCGGCGCCTTCGCCGTCGGCATGGCCCAGGCGGCGCTGGACGCGACCCTGGAGCACACGGACCGGCGGGAGGCCTTCGGGGGCCGGCTGCGGGATCTCCAGACCGTGGCCCACCAGGTCGCAGAGATGGCCCTGCGGACCGAGGCGGCCCGGCTGATGGTGTACGCGGCGGCGACGGCGTACGACGAGGGCGCCCCGGACATCCCCCGGCGCGCCGCGATGGCGAAGCTGCTCGCCACCGAGACCGCGCAGTACGTCGTCGACACGGCCGTCCAACTGCACGGCGCCCGGGCGCTGGAGCGCGGCCATCTGCTGGAGCACCTCTACCGCGAGGTGCGCGCACCACGCGTCTACGAGGGTGCGAGCGAGGTCCAACGGGGCATCATCGCCAAGGAGTTGTACGCCGGCCTGGAGGTGTCGTGACCGTCGAACGCGTCAACCCGCCGGGGTTGTCCCCGCCGACCGGCTTCTCTCACGCGGTCGTCGCCACCGGGTCCCGCCTGGTGTTCCTGGCCGGCCAGACCGCGCTCGACGCGGACGGAAAGGTCGTCGGTACCACGTTGCCGGAGCAGTTCGAGCGGGCGCTCACCAACCTGCTGACCGCGCTGACGGAGACCGGCGGCACGCCGGCCGACCTGGCCCGGGTCACGGTCTACGCCACGGATGTCGCCGACTACCGCGCGCGGGCCCCCGAACTCGGCCGCATCTGGAAGCGGTTGGCGGGGCGGGACTACCCGGCGATGGCGGTGGTCGGGATCGTGCGCCTGTGGGACGAACAGGCGCTGGTGGAACTCGACGGCTTCGCCGTACTGGGCGCGTGACCGCGGGGTACGTGAGCCGTACCGGGCGGGTACCGCCCGGGCCGGGTAGGTGAGCCGTGCCGACCCGAAGTCGCCCGGGTGTGCGAGCCGTACCGGTCCGGTGCCGGCCGGGTAGGTGAGTCGTACCGGCCCGGTGTCCTACCGACTCGTGCTCAGGCCGCGATGGCGAGTTGCTCGACCGGCGGCCGGTGCGGCGCGACCACCCGGCCGTCGGGCCGCAGTTCACCGGTGTCGTCGAAGGAGATCGTGCCGTCGCACAGCAGGCTCCAGCCCTGTTCGGGGCGGGCGGCGACGACGTGTGCGGTGCGGGCGTCGGCCGAAGGGCACGAGGGTCGGTGAGCACACATGGTGCACCTCCATATCGGGGGGACCACCCGTACGGCCGGTCCTGTATGACCCGTATGAAGAGACCATGCTCCGATCGCGCGGCCACCGGAACGGGCCGCCGGGAAGCGTGACAACACCCGGACAGGTCCAGGACGGTTCGTCGACGCTCGGCGCGGACTCGCCACCGAAGGAGTGACGATCATCGCCGCGGGGACGGTTGCCCGGTACCAGTGGAGGCCCCCGTACAACAGGAGGTCCTCCGATGCCGTTCCGCCCCGCCCTCGCCGCTGCCGCCGCCGCACTGTTCCTGCTGGCCGCGCCCGCCGTGCCCGCCACCGCCGACCCCTTCGAGTCCGTGACCGTCGACCCGACGGGACGGGTCACCGCCGACGGCACCGTGACCCTCTCCGGAACCTACCGCTGCGCCTCCAGCGCGGGCCCGGTCTTCGTCAGTTCCTCCGTGGGTCAGGACTCCCCGAACCTCCGCCACGGCATCGGGGGCACCAACGCGATCTGTGATGGTGTCGAGCACCGCTGGGAGAACACCGGCCGGACCACGCCGGGCGACCTGAAGCCCGGCGCGGCCCGGGTCGAGGCCACGGTCATGGAACTGAGCCCTCAGGGCGGCCTGCCGATGCCCGTCTTCCACGCCTCCGCGCAGCAGGAGATCACACTGACGGAGCGCTGAGGTCCGCCCCGGGTGCCGAGGCCGACGGATGTCTCTCGCGGATGTCACGACGGCCGCAGCGGCCCTTCCATGAGCCGCCGCGGCACCGGAGCGCGGGAGCGGAGGCGGCTCATGACCGACTACGGCCGTCCGCTGTCGCGGCGGGCCCGCGTGGCTCTGCCCGCGGTCGGCTCGGGGCTCCCGGGCAGCGCGAAGGCCGCCGTACCTCCGAAGAGACGCGACGGCCTTGGCCGTTCAGCCGCCGGGGACCTTGCCGTCGGCCGGCTGCCCTGGAATCACGCCGACGATCGAGGGCCCCGAGGGACTTCGGCGGGCTTATGGGTCAGATGTCCCGGAAGATCTCGATCTGCGCGCCGATCGAGTTCAGTCGTTCGGCCAGGTCCTCGTAGCCGCGGTTGATGACGTACACGTTGCGCAGTACGGACGTGCCCTCGGCGGCCATCATGGCCAGCAGGACGACCACGGCGGGGCGCAGGGCCGGCGGGCACATCATCTCGGCGGCGCGCCAGCGGGTCGGGCCCTCGACCAGGACCCGGTGCGGGTCCAGCAGTTGGAGGCGGCCGCCGAGGCGGTTGAGGTCCGTCAGGTAGATCGCGCGGTTGTCGTAGACCCAGTCGTGGATGAGGGTCTTGCCCTGCGCCGAGGCCGCGATGGCCGCGAAGAAGGGGACGTTGTCGATGTTCAGGCCCGGGAACGGCATCGGGTGGATCTTGTCGATCGGCGCCTCCAGCTTGGAGGGCCGGACGGTGAGGTCCACCAGCCGCGTACGGCCGTTGTCGGCGACGTACTCGGCCGTGCGGTCGTGGTCCAGGCCCATCTCCTCCAGGACCGCGAGCTCGATCTCGAGGAACTCGATCGGCACCCGGCGCACGGTCAGCTCCGACTCGGTGACGACGGCGGCGGCCACCAGGCTCATCGCCTCGACCGGGTCCTCGGAGGGGGAGTAGTCGACGTCGACATCGATGTCGGGAACGCCGTGCACGGTGAGCGTGGTGGTGCCGATGCCCTCGACCTTGACGCCGAGCGCCTCCAGGAAGAAGCACAGGTCCTGGACCATGTAGTTGGAGGAGGCGTTGCGGATGACCGTGACACCGTCGTGCCGGGCGGCCGCGAGCAGCGCGTTCTCGGTCACCGTGTCGCCGCGCTCGGTCAGCACGATGGGCCGGGCCGGGCGGACGGCGCGGTCGACCACGGCGTGGTACTGCCCCTCGGTCGCCGCGACGTCCAGGCCGAACCGGCGCAGCGCGATCATGTGCGGCTCGATGGTCCGCGTACCGAGGTCGCAGCCGCCGGCGTAGGGCAGCTTGAAGTGGTCCATGACGTGCAGCAGCGGCCCGAGGAACATGATGATCGAGCGCGTCCGTACGGCCGCCTCGGCGTCGATCGCCTCCATCTCCAGCTGGGCCGGCGGCACGATCTCCAGGTCGACGCCGTCGTTGATCCAGCGGGTGCGCACGCCGATCGAGCCGAGCACCTCCAGCAGGCGGTAGACCTCCTCGATGCGGGCCACCCGGCGCAGCACCGTGCGTCCCTTGTTGAGCAGCGTGGCGCACAGCAGCGCCACGCAGGCGTTCTTGCTCGTCTTGACGTCGATGGCGCCGGACAGCCGACGGCCGCCGACCACCCGCAGATGCATCGGACCCGCGTAGCCCAGAGAGACGATTTCGCTGTCCAGTGCTTCACCGATTCGGGCGATCATCTCAAGGCTGATGTTTTGGTTGCCGCGCTCGATGCGATTGACGGCGCTCTGGCTGGTACCGAGCGCCTCGGCGAGCTGTGCCTGTGTCCAGCCCCGGTGCTGCCGGGCGTCACGGATGAGCTTGCCGATACGTACGAGGTAGTCGTCTGCCATGGGGTTGAGGCTATCTCAGATATGAGATGCCGCCTTCTGGGGGGTCCGTTCGAGTGAGGGACCGTCAACGCCGCTTGGAGGTACGGGTCCGACGCCATCCGAAAGGTCCGGGCAAATCCATCGATGTCGTACGACGTCCGGTACTGCTGTGGGTGTGGTGCGGGCCGTTCTTTCCGCCGGTCGTGATGGACCAGGAGTGGCGGTTGATGTTCAGGCGCACTCCGGGCAGGATCCGGAAGCTCTTGCGGAAGGTGAGCGGCATCGGGGTCTCCGTTCGGGGCTGGGGAATCGTCCTTCTCCTTGCGCCTACCCCGACTTGGCGTACTGATGACCGAACTTCCGCGCCCCTTGGTCGCGGCGGTCCCGCGTCGTGTCGTGTCGCGGTTGTGGGGGCGGCGCGGCAGCGGGGTCGCGGAGGGGTGCCGCGCCGGCATCGGGGGGAGGGTGCGGCGGCAGTGAGGCCGAGGGGTGCCGCGCCGACTCCGAGGAGTGGGCGCGGCCGAGGAGGCGCGCCGCGTCGGCGTCGGGGGGGCATGCGGTGGCAGCGGGGCCGAGAGGTGCCGTGGCGTGGCGGTGTGGGGCATGCCACTGGGTCCCGGCGCGCGACGGAGCCCGGCCGGGCATGACCAGTCAGCCCTCATGTACTAGAGTTATCTCGACATCGAGATATCTGCCGAGGCGCACCGCAGCCGTCACCCCGGTAAGGGTTACCTAACTTAGCCTGCCCTCAGCGGATCGGCCAAGTCCGCGTGACGGCAGGATGCGGTGGTACGCGCACATCAATGAAGGAGACTGTCGTGTCGGCGAACAGCTTCGACGCCCGCAGCACGCTGCAGGTGGGCGACGAGTCGTACGAGATCTTCCGGCTGGACAAGGTGGAAGGCTCGGCTCGCCTTCCGTACAGCCTGAAGGTGCTGCTGGAGAACCTGCTCCGCACCGAGGACGGCGCGAACATCACCGCCGACCACATCCGCGCGCTCGGCACCTGGGACTCCCAGGCCCAGCCGTCGCAGGAGATCCAGTTCACGCCGGCCCGCGTGATCATGCAGGACTTCACCGGCGTGCCCTGTGTCGTCGACCTCGCCACCATGCGTGAGGCCGTCAAGGAGCTCGGCGGCGACCCCGCGAAGGTCAACCCGCTCTCCCCGGCCGAACTGGTCATCGACCACTCCGTCATCGCCGACAAGTTCGGTACGCATGACGCCTTCGCGCAGAACGTGGAGCTGGAGTACGGCCGCAACAAGGAGCGCTACCAGTTCCTGCGCTGGGGCCAGACCGCCTTCGACGACTTCAAGGTCGTCCCCCCGGGCACCGGCATCGTCCACCAGGTGAACATCGAGCACCTGGCCCGTACGGTCATGGTCCGTAACGGCCAGGCGTACCCCGACACCCTCGTCGGCACCGACTCGCACACCACGATGGTCAACGGCCTGGGCGTCCTCGGCTGGGGCGTCGGCGGCATCGAGGCCGAGGCGGCGATGCTCGGCCAGCCGGTCTCCATGCTCATCCCGCGCGTCGTCGGCTTCAAGCTCACCGGTGAGCTGACGCCCGGCACCACCGCCACCGACCTCGTGCTGACCATCACCGAGATGCTCCGCAAGCACGGTGTCGTCGGCAAGTTCGTCGAGTTCTACGGCGAGGGCGTCGCCGCCACGAGCCTCGCCAACCGCGCCACCATCGGCAACATGTCGCCGGAGTTCGGCTCCACCGCCGCGATCTTCCCGATCGACGACGAGACCCTGAGCTACCTCAAGCTCACCGGCCGCTCCGCGCAGCAGGTCGCGCTCGTCGAGGCGTACGCCAAGGAGCAGGGCCTCTGGCTGGACCCGAAGGGCGAGCCGGACTTCTCCGAGAAGCTCGAGCTGGACCTGTCGACGGTCGTCCCCTCGATCGCCGGCCCGAAGCGTCCGCAGGACCGCATCGTCCTGGCGGGTGCCGCCCAGCAGTTCTCCCAGGACGTCCGCAACTACGTGGACGACACGGACGAGGCGGGCAAGGAGTCCTTCCCGGCCTCCGACTCGCCCGCGCAGCACCCCAACGGCGCCCCCTCGCGGCCGACCCTCGTCACCGCCCCCGACGGTTCGACCTACGAGATCGACCACGGCGCGGTGACGGTCGCGGCCATCACCTCCTGCACCAACACCTCGAACCCGTACGTCATGGTCGCCGCCGCGCTCGTCGCGAAGAAGGCCGTGGAGAAGGGCCTGACCCGCAAGCCGTGGGTCAAGACCACCCTCGCCCCGGGCTCCAAGGTCGTCACCGACTACTTCGACAAGGCGGGCCTGACCCCCTACCTCGACAAGGTCGGCTTCAACCTCGTCGGCTACGGCTGCACCACCTGCATCGGCAACTCCGGCCCGCTGCCGGACGAGGTCTCCAAGGCCGTCAACGAGCACGACCTCGCGGTCACCTCGGTCCTCTCCGGCAACCGGAACTTCGAGGGCCGGATCAACCCCGACGTCAAGATGAACTACCTGGCGTCCCCGCCGCTGGTCGTGGCCTACGCCCTCGCCGGCTCCATGAAGGTGGACATCACCAAGGACGCCCTGGGCACCGACCAGGACGGCAACCCGGTCTACCTGACGGACATCTGGCCGTCCGAGGCCGAGGTCAACGACGTCGTGGCGAACGCCATTGGCGAGGACATGTTCAACAAGTCCTACCAGGACGTCTTCGCGGGCGACGCCCAGTGGCAGGCGCTGCCGATCCCGACCGGCAACACCTTCGAGTGGGACGCGGAGTCCACCTACGTCCGCAAGCCCCCCTACTTCGAGGGCATGACGATGGAGACCACCCCGGTCTCCGACATCACGGGCGCCCGCGTGCTGGCCAAGCTGGGCGACTCGGTCACCACCGACCACATCTCCCCGGCCGGTGCGATCAAGGCCGACACCCCGGCCGGCAAGTACCTCACCGATCACGGTGTGGAGCGTCGTGACTTCAACTCCTACGGCTCCCGCCGAGGCAACCACGAGGTCATGATCCGCGGCACGTTCGCCAACATCCGCCTGCGCAACCAGATCGCGCCGGGCACCGAGGGCGGCTACACCCGCGACTTCACCCAGGCCGACGCGCCGGTGTCGTTCATCTACGACGCCTCCCGCAACTACATCGAGCAGGGCACCCCGCTGGCCATCCTGGCCGGCAAGGAGTACGGCTCCGGCTCGTCCCGCGACTGGGCCGCCAAGGGCACCGCGCTGCTCGGCGTCAAGGCCGTCATCGCCGAGTCCTACGAGCGCATCCACCGCTCGAACCTCATCGGCATGGGCGTGCTCCCGCTCCAGTTCCCGGAGGGCCAGAGCGCCGAGACCCTCGGCCTCACCGGCGAGGAGACCTTCTCCTTCACCGGCGTCGAGGAGCTGAACAACGGCACCACGCCGCGTACGGTCAAGGTCACCACCGACACCGGTGTCGAGTTCGACGCGGTCGTCCGCATCGACACCCCCGGTGAGGCGGACTACTACCGCAACGGCGGCATCATGCAGTACGTGCTGCGCAACCTGATCCGCAGCTAGGCCTCGGCCACACGGCGAAGGGCCGCACCCCCGGCAGCGGGGGTGCGGCCCTTCGCCGCGTCTGTCCGTCTGTCCGTCTGTCCGTCCGTCGGTCCGTCTGTCTGTCGCGCTGCCCGGCTGTCCGTACATCCGGCTGTACGGCTGCCCGTCCGCTCGTTCGGGTCCATCGCCGGCCCTCAGGGTGAACACAGGGTTCCCCCAGCGGACCGCGACAGGATCGGCACATGACTGGCACCTCTGGGCCCCACGGCGGCCGCGTCCGTGTGCTGATCGTCGACGACGAGCCCGACCCCACCGCACTGCCGTCCGGCGCCGACGCGGTGGAGGCCGCGAGATGAGCCGCGCGACTCTCCGGGGCGCCCGGCGCGGGGGACCGGTCGGCGGGCCGCCCGGGCGCTCGCTGCGCACCCGGCTGCTCGTCCTCGTCGGCGCCACCCTGGTCGCGGTGTGCGCGGCGATGGCCCTGACCACCGTCCTCGCGCAGCGCGCCGCTGTGCTGGGCAGCCTCGACGACCGGGTCGCCGACGCCGCCGAGCGTGGCCTGGGCGCGGCCTCGCTCCGTCCGGACCTCGACCGGGACCTGACGTTCCTGGAGGAGAGCGGACACCCGGCCGGGATGCTCGCCGCCCGGCTCGGCGAGGACGGCACGGTCCTCGCCGCCGCGCTCGTCGGCGAGGGCACCCCGCCGCACGACCTCACCGGCGCCCAGCGGGGCGCGCTGACGCACCTCGCGACCGACGGCTCGCCGCACACCCGCGCTGTCCCCGGCCTCGGCACCTACCGGGTGACCGCACTGGAGGCGGGCGGTGTCCGCGTCCTCGCCGGGCTGCCCATGGACGACGTCCTGGACGTGCTGGGCCGCCTGGTGAGGGTGGAGGGAGCCGTCGTCGCGGCCGGACTCACCGTCGCGGGCTGTGCCTGCGCGGCGGTCGTCCGACGGCAGCTGCGCCCCCTCGGCCGGGTCGCCGCCACCGCCGTCGAGGTCTCCCGCGCCCCCCTGTGCCGGGGCGAGGTCACCGCACTCACCCGGGTACCCGAGCGGGACACCGACCCCGGCAGCGAGGCCGGCCAGGTCGGGGCGGCCCTCAACCGGATGATCGACCACGTGGAGTCCTCGCTCGCCGAGCGCCGGCGCGCCGAGGAACGGGTACGCCGCAGCGAGGAACGCATGCGCCGCTTCCTCGCCGACGCCGGCCACGAACTGCGCACCCCGCTCGCCTCCATCGCGGGCTACGCCGAGCTCATGAACCGCGGCACCGACCGGGTCGAACCGTTGCTGGCCTGGCGCCGGGTCTCCGCCGAGGCGGCCCGGATGACGGGCCTGGTCGAGGACCTGCTGCTGCTCGCGCGGCTCGACGAGGGCTGGCCGGTTCAGTCGGCCGAGGTGGACCTCGCGTCGCTGGTCGTGGAGGCGGTGTGGAACGCGCGTGCCGCGGGCGACGGCCACGACTGGCAGCTGGAACTGTGCTTCGACGCCCCGCCCGTGGTCCTCGGCGACGAGGCCCGCCTCCACCGGGTCGTGGCCGACCTGCTCGCCAACGCGCGGGCGCACACACCCGCCGGGACGAGGGTCGTCGTCTCCGTGGAGAGCCGCGACGCCCACTGCGCCGTCCGCGTCCGCGACGACGGCCCCGGCATCCCGGCCGATCTGCTCCCCTCGGTCTTCGAACGCTTCACCCGAGGCGACCCCTCCCGCACCCGGGCCGCCGGCTCGGCGGCCGGCGCCGGACTCGGCCTCGCCATCATCGCGGCGATCATGGCGGCCCACGGGGGCCGCGTCGACGTGCGCAGCGATCCGGGCCGTACGGAGTTCGTCGTGGAACTACCGACCGTGGCGCAAGAAGGCGTGCAAGGAAGCTCGCAAAAAGGGGCACTGGAAGGCGCGCGAGAAGGGGCGCGGGAAGAGGCGTGTGACGGGGCGCCACCCGGCGGCGACCGCCGCGTCCTGCACCACTGATGCGCTCCCGCCGCGCCACTCTCGCCCTCCCGCGCCACTCCCGCCGCGCGCCGCCCGTGCTCCCGCGCCACTCGCGGCCCACTCGCCGCCCGTCTCTCAGTAGTTCAACCAGTCCGTCCCCAGCGTCTCCCGCACCGCGTCCAGCGCCTCCTCCGTGCGGCCCCGGACGTCGAGGAAGCAGCCGTCGACCTCGCGCAGCAGCACGTCGGGCCCGCTGAACCAGCGCAACTCCGGTCCCACACGCGGGAGTTCCTGGAACATTTCGGCGAGGTCGAGGTCCGGGTCGTCGAGGGAGGCGTGGTCGGTGAGCCCGTCGTCCAGTTGCAGCAGCTCGGACATGACCATCGAGACGCCGGCCGAGGACAGACTCGGTTCCCAGGGCTCCCAGCGCTCCTGCGACTTGTCGGCGAGGTCGGCGCGGATCACCGTGCCGGGGTCCGCGCGCTCCAGGTCCGCCAGGAGCACCCCCCAGAAGGCGCATCCCTGGTTCTCCACCCGGTACACCAGCGCGCCGTCGGACACATACAACCGGTCGGGCGCGAGGAGCGTGTCGTGATTGCTCGTCAGGTCGGAACGGCGCCCGAAGAGCAGATACGCCTCCCGCAGCGCGGCCGGCAACGGCACCCCCAACCGCCGTTCGGCCGCCGCCAACTCGTCCGGGCCGCAGCCGTCGCCGGGCTCCAGGGGGCGCCCCCAGAACGCGGCGAAGTCCCGTACGAAATCCCAGGCCAGGTCGCGGTCGCGGAGCGCTCCGGCCAGCCCTTCCCCCATGTCGAACACCGTCTCCATGCCCGCACCCTACGGCGGCCCACTGACAACCCGACGCGTCAGCCGTTTACAACCGCGTCAACCGGCGCTACCTTCCGCACCAGTGAGGTGGGAGCGCTCCCATAACGGTGGACCGGAACCCGCCCGGGAACGCCCCCACCTCACCCTCCGTGCGTACGTTCCTCAGGACCGCCGAGCGAGAGGGGGCGGGGTGGGCGCGACCGTCCAGGGGCAGGGCGTGATGGTGGGCGGCGCCGTCCGGAACGGCTCGCCGGGGCCCGGGCGGAGCGCGGCGTTCGGATACGTCGTCTCCGGGCCGGGCGGTGGCAGCGCGACGCGCCTTCCCCGTCAGGTCGGCCGGACGCCGCTCTGGGCGGACCCGGTGGGTGGTGAGCTGCCCACCGGGTCCGCGAGCCGGTCGGTCCCAAGGGGGGGGAGTGTGGGCGTGACCGGGTGGAACGTGGCTTGGGCGACGCTGCGGTGCGACAACGTTGTCAAATGGTCTGCACATGACTCTACCGCCTCAACGGACAACGATGTCAAGTGACTTGGACTGCTCCGGCCAGGTGAGCCGGAGGTGTGCCCGGCCGGCCGTACGCGCTCTTCCGTGGTACGGCTGGCGCACGCTACTGTCCCTGCGGCTTGTGCGACCCGTGGTGCGCGACCCGTCCGGAGGAGGAGGGGCCGCGTCATGCGTTTCCGTCCCGTGTCTCTGCTGCTCGCTGCCGCGCTCGCGGTCGGCGGCAGTACTCCCGCCCTCGCGGCGACCGCCGCGCCGCCACCCGTCCTGGTCAAGGACCCGACCCCGTACGTCGATCCGCTCATCGGCACGAAGAACGGCGGCAACGTCTTCCCCGGTGCCGTCGCGCCGTTCGGCATGTTCTCGTTCAGCCCCGAGAACACCAGAGGCGACGCCACGCGCACCGCCGCGCCCGGCGGCTACCAGTACGACGCCACCCGCATCCGCGGCTTCAGCCTCACCCACATGTCCGGCACCGGCTGCGCGGGCGGCAGCGGCGACATCCCGCTCTTCCCGTACGCGGGCTCGGTCACCTCGTCCCCGGCGAGCGACACCAAGGACGCCGTGTACGCGTCCGGCTTCAGCCACGCCGACGAGACCGCCGAGCCCGGGCACTACAAGGTGGGCCTCGCCTCCGGCGTCACCGCCGACCTCGCCGCGACCGCCCGCACCGGCTCGGCCCGCTTCACCTTCCCGGCCGACAAGCCCGCCTCCCTGCTGGTGCGTACCGCCAACTCCGAGGTGGGGTCGGCGGATTCCTCCGTGACCATCGACCCGGCCGCCCGTACGGTCTCCGGTTCGGTCACCTCCGGCAACTTCTGCGGCTATCTCGACCCCGAGGGTCAACGCGCCTACTACACCCTGTACTTCACCGCCCACTTCGACCGCCCCTTCAAGGCCAACGGCACCTGGCAGGACGACCGGCTGACCCCGGGGGCCACCTCCGCGAGCGGCGGCACCGGCGGATTCCAGGGCGGCGGCCGGCCCGTCGCCGGCAAGGGCGCCGGCGGCTACGTCGAGTTCGCGCCCGGCACCGGCCCGGTGAACGTCAAGGTCGGCATCTCCTACGTCAGCCGGGCGGGCGCCGAGGCCAACCTCAGGGCCGAGAACCCGCCCGGCCGTTCCTTCGAAGCGGTGCGCGAGGAGGCCGGCCGGGCCTGGCGCGACCGCCTCGCCGCGATCCGGGTGGGCGGCGGTACGGACGCCGAACGCACCACCTTCTACACTGCGCTCTATCACGCGCTCCTGCACCCGAACGTGATCAGCGACGCCGACCGCCGCTACCGGGGCGGCGACGGCGAGGTGCACCGGGTGGGCGGCGGCCACCGGGCCCAGTACGGCACGTTCTCCGGCTGGGACGTCTACCGGTCCCAGGTCCAGCTGCTCACCCTGCTGGATCCGCGGGCCGGCTCCGACATCGCGCAGTCGCTGTACGAACTCGCCCGCCAGAACGGCGGGGTCTGGGACCGCTGGCTGCACGGCGCGAGCGGCACCCACGTCATGAACGGCGATCCGTCGCCCACCGCGCTGGCCGGCATCCGCGCCTTCGGCGGCACGGACTTCGATCTGCGCGGCGCGCTGGCCTCCCTGGTGAAGGCGGCCACGGTGCCGACCGCCGGGGACCTGTCGGCGGCCGGCAAGCCGGTGCTGTCGGTCGGCCAGCGTCCGTCCCTCGACAAGTACCTGAAGCTGGAGTACATGCCGTCCGTCTCCAACGCCTGGGGCGGCGCCGCCGAGACGCTGGAGATGTCCGGCGCCGACTTCGCGCTCTCCCAACTCGCCACGGCCGCGGGGCGGAAGGACACGGCGGCCGCCTTCTCCCGGCGCTCCCAGTGGTGGCAGAACAACTTCAACCTCGCCGCCGACCCCACCGGCGGCTACATCGCCAACCGCAAGGCCGACGGCAGCTGGGTCACCGGCTTCACCCCGGGCACCGGCAACGGTTTCGTCGAGGGGACGGCGGCCCAGTACACCTGGATGGTCCAGCACAACCCGGCCGGTCTGTTCGCCGCGATGGGCGGCCGGGACAAGGCGCTGGCCCGGCTGGACACCTTCTTCCACGACGCCGACGGCGGCTGGGCCTTCACCGGCAGCGGCGGCGACAAGTCCGAGCTGGACAACGAGCCGTCGATCAACGTGCCCTACCTGTACGACTACGCCGGCGCGCCCTACAAGGCCCAGGAGACCGTCCGCGCGGCGATGAGCGCCCTGTGGTCGACCCAGCCCGGCGGCATCCCCGGCAACGACGACCTCGGCGAGATGTCGTCCTGGTACGTCTTCTCCGCCCTCGGCATGTACCCCCAGGTTCCGTCCCGGGCCGAACTCGTCCTCGGCTCGCCCCTGTTCGAGCGGATCGAGATCCACCGGCCGCACGGAAACGACATCTCCATCCGGGCGAAGGGCGCGGCGGCCGACGCGCCGTACATCCGGTCCCTGAAGGTCGACGGCCGCGGTACCGACCGCCCGTGGCTGCCCGCCTCGCTCGTGCGGGACGGCGGCCGTCTGGACTACACCCTCTCGGCCACCCCCGACCGCGCCTGGGGCAGCGACCCCGCCGACGCCCCGCCGTCCTTCCGCGAGGGTGAACAGCCGTACCAGATCGGGGTCGGCCCGACCACGGCGACGCTCGCGCCGGGCGGGAGCACCGAGCTGAACATCCGGGCGCTGGCCCTGAACGGCGGCACCGGGCCCGATGTGCGCTACCGCGTCGAGACGCCCGCGGGGGTCACGGCGACGCCCGCCGAGGGCACGGTGACCGACGGCTCCCAGGACATCACCCTGACCGCCGACGGCGCCGCGCAGCAGGGCTTCTACGACGTACGGGTCACCGTGACCTCGGGTGACACCTCCTACCGGCAGCCGGTGGCCCTGACGGTCGCCGCCCCCGGCACCCTGCTTGCCGCGTACAACAACACCGGTGTCTCGGACGACACCGGCGACCACGACGAGGCGGACTACGACGGCGGCGGCTGGAGTTACTCGCGCCAGGCCCTCGCCGCCGCCGGTCTCACCCCGGGCGGCCAGGGCGCCGTGGACGGACTCACCTTCACCTGGCCCGACTCGCCGGACGCCCGCCCGGACAACGTGTCGGCGGCCGGACAGACCATCGAACTGGCCCGGCCCGCGGGCCGGTTGTCGTTCATCGGCAGTGCCGTCAACGGCAACCAGCAGACCAGGGCGACCGTCACGTACACCGACGGCGGCACCGACACCGTCGACCTGGCCTTCACCGACTGGACCGTCGGCGGCGGCGCGGGCACCGTCCAGTACGGCAACGAGGTGGTGGCCAGGACCGCGTACCGCAATGTGGCGGGCGCGGACCGGGATCCGGTGGCGACCTACGTCTTCGCCACCAGGACCTTCACGGCCCCGGCCGGCCGGACCGTCGCGTCGGTGAGGCTCCCGGACAACACCGATCTCCACGTCTTCACCCTCGCGGTGGGCTGACGACAGACGGAAGATCTGCCCGAAAAGATGTGCCCTCGCCCGTTTCGGTGGCGGGGGCACATCGCCGCGTGCGAGCATCCCCGAATGGGGAAACGGCCGCTGTTGCCCGAGGAGTTCCGGGCCGAAGCGCGTACGGCTTTCGCGTTCCTGGTGGACGGCGAGGGCTTCTGGCCTCCGGAGGACATCGACGGCGGGCTGCGGTACCGGCGCGCGGACCTGATGGTGCGCGTCTGGTTCCTGGGCGGCGCGGAGTCCGAGGTGCTGACCAGACTGATACCGGTGGCGCCGGACGGCACCCGGGGGCGGGGCGCCTGGCTCGACGACCTGTACACGGCGGCCGAGTGCGGCCCGCCCCAGGACGTCCCCGTGTTCGCGGCCACCCGCAGAGCGGTGGTCCGACGGGTCCATCAGCACGCGGACGCCCTGCGCAGACTGCTGCCCCGGCTGCCCGCCGTACCGTGAGCCGCCCGCGGACCCGCTTCCGCGTCCGGCCGAGGGTCTGCTCCTACGTCCGCACGAGGGTCCGCCCACGGACCCGCCTCCGAGCCCGCCCACAGGGCCGCGTCCGCCCGCGCGCATACGAAAGGGCGGGCCCGTCGCCGGACCCGCCCCTTCTCCCGAGGTCATGCCGTCAGGTGCATGCCACGGGTGTCACGGTCACGCCAGCAGCTCCACCTCCGCCAGCGTCGACTCGCCGTCCAGGACCAGGCGGTAGTGCGCGTACGAGCCCGGTGTCCTGACCGAGAAGGCGCGCGTCTGCCGGTCCCAGGCGAAGGACTCGCCGGAGCGCCGGTCCAGGGTCCGCCAGGTCGTGCCGTCGGACGAGCCCTGAAGGGTCCAGCCGGTCGGCGCCTTCGCGTGGTCGGCCGACGAGGTGAGCGTGTACTGCACGCCCTTGGTCCCGGTGGCGACGGGCAGGTCCACCGAGGACACCGTGGCGTCCGTCGCCGAGGTGTTGTCGAACAGGGCGCCCGTACCCGTCAGGGAGTCCGCGCGCGGCGTCGGCACCTTGTCGTCCTCGGTGATCGACACCGGCGCCGCGTTCTTGCCGGTGCCCCAGGCGGACGGCTTCGACCCCATGGAGAAGTCCAGCACCCCGCCCTTGGCGAGCAGCGAGTGCGGCAGCGAAGTCGACGTCCAGGTACGTCCGTTGACCTTCAGGCTCTGCACGTACACGTTCTTCGCGCTGTTCTTCGGTGCCTTGACGACCAGGTCCCGCCCGTTCTCCAGGTGGACGGTCGCCTTGGTGAACAGGGGTGAGCCGACCGCGTACTCGCCGCTGCCCATCACGAGCGGGTAGAAGCCGAGCGCGGAGAACAGGTACCAGGCCGACTGCTCGCCGTTGTCCTCGTCGCCGTGGTAGCCCTGGCCGATCTCGCTGCCGGTGTAGAGGCGGGAGAGGACCTCGCGGACGTTCTTCTGGGTCTTCCAGGGCTGGCCCGCCGCGTCGTACATGTAGTTGACGTGGTGCGCGACCTGGTTGGAGTGGCCGTACATGCCCATCCGCACGTCCCGGGCCTCGGTCATCTCGTGGATGACACCGCCGTAGGAGCCCACGATGTCCGGCGAGGCCGTCTCGGGGGTCGCGAAGTAGGTGTCGAGCTTCTGCGCGAGGCCGCTGCGGCCGCCGTAGAGGTTGGCGAGACCGCGGGAGTCCTGCGGCGCGGTGAAGGCGTAGCCCCAGCCGTTGGTCTCCGTGTAGTCGTAGCCCCACACGCGCGGGTCGTACGTCGAGGACTCGACCCGCCAGTCGCCCTTGGCGTCGCGGCCCTGGAAGAAGCCGGCCTTCGGGTCGAAGAGCCGCACATAGTCCTGGGCGCGGTTGAGGAGGTAGTCGGACTCCTCCTTGTAGTGCTTCTTGCCGGTCTTCTTGTAGAGCGCCTGGCCCATCTTCGCGATGCCGTAGTCGTTGAGGTAGCCCTCCAGCGCCCACGACAGGCCCTCGTGCGTGTCGGTGCTGGTGTAGCCGAGGAAGGGCGAGGTGGCCATGCCCTTGCGGCCCACGCCCGAGGCCGGCGGCACGACGGTCGCGTTCTTCAGCGCGGCGTCGTAGGCCGACTCGGCGTCGAAGTGGACGCCCTTGACGTACGCGTCCGCGAAGGCGACGTCCGAGGACGTGCCGGTCATGAGGTCGGCGTAGCCGGGCGAGGACCAGCGCGAGGTCCAGCCGCCGTCCTTGTACTGCTGCACGAACCCGTCGACCATCTCACCCGCCTGACCGGGCGTCAGCAGGGAGTAGGCGGGCCAGGTGGTGCGGTAGGTGTCCCAGAAGCCGTTGTTGACGTACACCTTGCCGTCGACGATCTTCGCGCCGGTGTGGGTCGGGGTGTCGGGGCCGGGCATCGGCGAGAACGGGGAAGCGTACTTGTACGTGGAACCGACCTTCTCGAAGCCGGAGTTCGGGTACAGGTACAGCCGGTAGAGGCTGGAGTAGAGCGTGGTCAGCTGGTCGGGGGTGGCGCCCTCGACCTCGACCTTGCCGAGCACCCGGTCCCACTGGCCGCGGGCCCGGTTGCGGACCGTGTCGAAGGAGGTGCCGTCGGGGATCTCCTGGCGCAGGTTGTCCTTCGCCTGGTCGAGGCTGATGAGCGAGGTGGCCAGGCGCAGGGTCACCGTGCGGTCGGCGCCCGCGTCGAACCGCAGGTACCCCTTGACCCCGCTGGACGACCCGTCCTTCACGGGCTTGTCGAACACGCCGTAGACGAACAGCCGGGTCGCGCCCGCCGACAGTCCGGACTTCACGTCCGAGTAGCCGGTGACGGTCCCGGTGGCCGGGTCGAGGGTCAGTCCCGCCTGGTCGGTGACGTTGTCGAACAGGACGCTCGCGTCGTCCCCGGGGTAGGTGAAGCGCAGGGCCGCCGCGTGGTCGGTCGGCGCCATCTCCGCCTTCAGGCCGTTCTCGAACCGCACCCCGTAGTAGTACGGCCGCGCGGTCTCGTTCTCGTGCCGGAAGGCCAGCTGGCGTGCCGTACGGCCGGTGTCCGGGGTGCCGGTGGCGGCCGAGGGCATCACCTGGAAGGTCTGCCGGTCGCCCATCCAGGGGCTCGGCTCATGGCTCGCGCTGAACGCCTGGACCGTCGGCAGGTTGTCGGCGTTGTTCGCGCGTGCGTAGTCGTACAGCCAGCTGAGCGAGGACGCGTTCGTTACCGGCGTCCAGAAGTTGAAGCCGTGCGGCACGGCGGTCGCGGGGAAGTTGTTGCCCCGGGAGAAGCCGCCGCTGGAATTGGTGCCGCGGGTGGTGAGCGCGTAGTCCGCCAGATGGGCCTTCGGCTTCTCCGGCGCCACGGAACGGATCTTCACGTCGTCGAGCCAGCCGCGGAACTTCGCCGGGCCGGCGGGGGAGTCGTACGCCACCAGGATCCGGTCGACCGTCTTCCCGGCCGCAACCGATCCGATCCGGGAGGCGACGTTGTTCCACTGATTGACGTAGAGGGACTTGGCGGCGCCCTGACCCTGCGGGGTGAGCGCGAATCCGTGCTGGTCGGTGGCGCCCAGACCGCTCAGATAGGTGCCGTCGGTGAAGGCCAGGTCCACGGAGACGTTCGTGGCGTCGTAGTCGCGGTCACCGTCCGCCATGGACGGGAAGATCCGGTAGTCCAGCTCGGTGTCCCGGCCGACCGCCACGTTCACGTCGAAGACCTTGTTGTACGAGTACGCCCGCCCGTTCGCCGTGTGCCGTCCGGCGTAGCGCAGGGCCTTCTTGCCGGTGAAGCCGGCGCCCGACTTCGCGGTCGGTGAGCCGCTCGGGCCCCGGTCGACCAGGGAGAGCATCTCCGGTGGTACGGGACCGCCGCTGCCGCCGGTGGAGAACTGGACGTCGGCGAGCTGGAGGATGCCGGAGGCGCCGTTGTTCTTCGTGATGTCCAGCCGGAAGTGCTGGTAGGCGGGGGCCGGTTCGGCCAGGTCGTACGACTTGGTCTGGAAGCGCTCGGGGAAGGTCTCGCCGGAGCGGGTGTCGAGGGTCTTCCAGTCGGTGCCGTCGACGGAGCCCTGAAGGGTCCAGTTCCTCGGGTCGCGTTCGGCGAAGTCGTTCGCGGAGGTGAGGGCGTACGTCTTGATCGCGAGCGGCTTGTCGAGGTCGAACTCGGCCCAGCCGGTGGTCTCGAAGGCGAGCCACTTGGTGCCCGGCTCGCTGTCGACGAGGTTCTCCTTCACCTCGCCGCCGCCGGTGTTCTCGGCGGAGGCCCGTACGTCGGTGACGTGGTCGGTCACGCTGCCCGGGATGCCGGTGCTGTAGCCACCGTCGACGCCCGCGGCCCGGCCGCTGCCGTCCGGTGCCGTGTCGACGGTGTTGAGCCAGTCGGGGGCCGGGTCGTCCGCCTCGAAGGAGGAGGCGAACTCCCGGTCCGCGGAGGCGGTCGCGGGGAGCGCGACCGCCGCTCCCTGCGCACCCACCGCCATGACGAAGGCGGCCGCGAAGGCGACCGCCGCAGCCCATCTGTGCCGAGTTCTGTGCCGCATTCGAGGAGCCCTCCCTGCACTGGACAACGTTGTCAAAAACAGGCGCAGGGACCAGTAGTGGGTGAAGTGGCCTGTGATGTCAAGGGTGTTGACAGGGGCATTCGGGGTCTATGTCGCGGATTTTTCCGGCAAGGCACCCACAGGCGGCTCATATTTCCGGGAGGTCTCAACTCGGAAAAGACCCATGGCCAACGTTGCATTCGATCTTGCTCTGTTGGCGGGAAGTGGACTATACCTGTCGGCGATTCGATGAACTGCCGCACGTCCCGTACGACCCTGCTTGACCTGACCGCGGTGCCGGGAGGATCCGGTTCACCGCCTGAGTCCTGTTAGAAGGCGAGGACTTGAGCATGGGATCCACTTCCGCAGAGAACCACGGTTCCGAACGTCCCGAAGGTGTCGGCCGGCGCGCTCTGATCCAGCGCTCCGCCGCTCTCGGCCTGATCTCCGTACCGACGATGAGCTTCCTCTCCGCGTGTGCCAGCGGCGGCGGAGGTGACGATTCCGGTGATGACGGCGGGAAGGGCAAGGCGAAGACCAGCAAGGACAACCCCTTCGGTGTGGAGAAGGGCGGCAAGCTCGACGTCGTCATCTTCAAGGGCGGCTACGGCGACGACTACGCCAAGGCGTGGGAGGCGGCCTTCCAGAAGGCGGTCGGCGTCACCTCCACCCACACCGGTACCCAGGAGATCGGCGGCAAGCTCCAGCCCCGCTTCAACGGCGGCAACCCGCCGGACATCGTCGACGACTCCGGCGCCCAGCAGATCAAGATCGACGTGCTCTACAAGAACGACCAGCTGCTCGACCTCGCCGAGGTGCTGGACTCGCCCTCGATCGACGACCCCTCCAAGAAGGTCCGCGACACCCTGATCCCCGGCACCACCGACCCGGGCCTCCAGGAGGGCAAGGTCGTCGCCCTCAACTACATCTACACGGTGTGGGGCCTGTGGTACTCCGGCAAGCTCTTCAAGGAGAAGGGCTGGGAGGAGCCCAAGACCTGGGACGACTTCCTCGCCATCAGCAAGGACGCCAAGTCCCAGGGCATCGGCGGACTGGCCCACCAGGGCAAGTACCCGTACTACATCAACGTCGCCATCATGGACCTGATCGCCAAGAAGGGCGGTCTGGACGCCATGAAGGCGATCGACAACCTCGACCCGAAGGCGTTCGTCGGCTCCGACGCGGCGCAGGCGGCCATCGAGGCGATCTATGAGGTCGTCGAGAAGGGCTATCTGATGCCCGGGACGAACGGCCTGACCCACACCGAGTCCCAGACCCGCTGGAACCAGTACAAGGCCGCCTTCATCACCTGTGGTTCGTGGCTGGAGAACGAGCAGCTCAAGCAGACCCCGGACGACTTCGACATGAAGTTCATGCCGATGCCCGCGCTGGCCGGCAGCGCGATGCCGTTCGAGGCGATCCGGGCCGGCTCCGGTGAGCCGTACATCATCCCCAAGAAGGCCAAGAACCTGCCCGCCGCCAAGGAGTTCATGCGGCGGATGCTGTCCAAGGAGTGGTCGACGACGTTCGCCAAGGAGGCGAACTCGCTCACCATCCTCAAGGACGGTGTCGACGCCGGCGTCCAGCTGCGGCCCGGCACCCAGTCCACGGTCGAGGTGTCCAAGGCGGCCGGCGACAACACCTTCCGCTACCTCTACCCCGAGTGGTACAGCGAGATGGACGCCTCCATCCAGGCCGCGTCCAACGAGCTGATGGCCAAGCGCATCCAGCCCAAGGAGTGGCTGAAGCGGGCCCAGGCGGCGGTCGACAAGGCGGCAAAGGACCCGGCGGCCAAGAAGAACCACCGCGACTGACCGCGCACGACGAGGCGGAACCCGGGCCGGAATCCTCTCCGGCCCGGGGGAGGACACCAGGAGCAGGAACGCCATGCGCAAAGGGCAGTACAGGTTCGTCACGGGATTTCTCTTCGTTCCCGTGGCGCTTTATCTGATCTTCGTCATCTGGCCGTACATCCAGACGTTCGGCTATTCGCTGACCGACTGGAAGGGGCAGTCGCAGACCTTCGAGTTCGTGGGCCTCGACAACTACAAGGCCTTGTTCCAGGACGACGTGTTCCTGAAGGCCATCTGGCACAACATCCAGTTCCTGGTGTTCGTCCCGGTGATCACCATTCTGCTCTCGATCTTCTTCGCCTTCATGGTGAACGTGGGCGGACGCAGCCGTTCCGGCGGCGTGAGCGGGGTGGCCGGATCCAAGTTCTACAAGATCGTTTACTTCTTTCCGCAGGTCCTGTCGCTGGCCATTCTCTCGGTGCTGTTCAACGCGGTGTACCGCAGCGACGGCGGCGGCATGCTCAACGGCCTGCTGATCAAACTGGGACTGGTCGACCCGGACACCCCCGTGGAATGGCTCAACGAGCCCGGCATCGTCCGGTGGGCGCTGATCCTCGTCGTCGTCTGGCACGGGGTCGGCTTCTACCTGGTGCTGTTCTCGGCCGCCATGCAGTCGATCCCGAGGGACATCTACGAGGCCGCCCTGATCGACGGCGCTGGCCGCGCCCAGTCCTTCTTCCGCATCACCCTGCCGCTGCTGTGGGAGACCGTCCAGACGGCCTGGGTGTACCTGGGCATCGTCGCGATGGACATGTTCGTGCTCGTGTCGTCCATGACGGCGAACATGGGCGCGTACGGCGGCGGTCCCGATCACGAGAGCGACGTGATGTCGACCGTGATGATGCGCAACTTCCTCTACTTCGGCAAGAGCGGCTACGCCTGCGCCATGGGCGTGATCATGCTGCTGCTCACCCTGGTCCTGTCCGTGGTCACACTGCGCGCCACCCGCCGTGAGCGCATCGAGTTCTGAGCGGGAGAGACGACGACGATGAGCGCACCCATCAAGGAGACCGCACAGGTCCCCGCCCAGCGGTCCGTGGGCAAGACCCCGGCCCGCCCCGACGACCGGCGCGGCGAGGGCGTCGTACTGAACGCCTTCTCGCACGGGTTCCTCGCCCTGTGGGCCCTGCTGATCGTGCTGCCGCTGCTGTGGCTGGTGCTCAGCTCCTTCAAGACCGACGTCCAGATCGGCGGCTCGGCCTTCGGCTGGCCGCAGAACTGGTCCCTGGACGTGTTCTCCCGGGCCTGGGACAAGGGCATCGGGGACTACTTCCTCAACACCCTCATCGTGCTGGTCTTCTCGGTACCGCTGACGATGCTCTTCGGGTCCATGGCCGCGTACGTGCTGGCCCGCTACCGGTTCTGGGGCAACCGCTTCCTTTACTACTTCTTCGTCGCGGGCGCGATGTTCCCGGTGTTCTTGGCGCTGGTCCCGCTGTTCTTCATGGTCAAACGCCTGGACATGCTGAACACCTACCAGGGTCTGATCCTGGTGTACGTCGCCTACTCGATGCCGTTCACGGTGTTCTTCATGCACTCCTTCTTCCGGACCCTGCCGACGGCCGTCTTCGAGGCGGCGGTCCTCGACGGGGCCTCGCACACCCGGACGTTCTTCCAGGTCATGCTGCCGATGGCGAAGCCCGGCCTGATCAGTGTCGGGATCTTCAACACCCTCGGCCAGTGGAACCAGTTCATCCTGCCGACGGTCCTGATGCAGCCGCAGAGCGGCGACGATCCCGAGCGCTATGTGCTCACCCAGGGTCTGATCCAGCTTCAGCAGCAGGCGGGTTACGCCTCCGACCTGCCCGTTCTCTTCGCGGGCGTGACCATCGCGATGATCCCGATGCTGGTGGTCTACCTGTCCTTCCAGCGGCAGGTGCAGTCGGGTCTGACATCGGCGACGCTGAAGTGAGGTAGCCGTCCGCAGGGGGTCGTGCGCACACCGTTTCCATGATCGGGAACGGTGTGCGTCGTCGTGTGCAAGACCCCGGATACTGTTCAACCTCTTGACGGGAGGCGACCCGAACGGCTCAGCTTAGAGTTCACTAGTTGGACATAGACGGGGCCTCATCGAGGCGGTCCCGTGCGCAGGAGGTCGTCGTGGAGACTCCGGGGTCGCAGTCGTCGCTGCACCGAGCCAACCTGGAACGGGTCGTGCGTGCAGTACGGCTGGCGGGATCGCTGACCCAGGCGGAGATCGCGAGGACGACGGGTCTGTCGGCGGCGACGGTCTCCAACATCGTCCGTGAACTCAAGGACGGCGGAACGGTCGAGGTCACGCCCACGTCGGCGGGTGGCCGCCGGGCGCGCAGCGTCTCGCTGAGCGGTGATGCCGGGATTGTCATCGGCGTCGACTTCGGGCACACCCATCTACGGGTCGCGGTGGGCAATCTCGCCCACCAGGTGCTGGCCGAGGAGTCCGAGCCGCTGGACGTGGACTCCTCGTCCGCGCAGGGCTTCGACCGGGCGGAGGAGCTGGTCAACCGCCTGATCGCGGCCACCGGCGTGGACCGTTCCAAGATCGCCGGCGTGGGTCTCGGCGTACCCGGCCCGATCGACGTGGAGTCCGGCACCCTGGGCTCGACCGCCATTCTGCCCGGCTGGACCGGCTCCCGGCCCGCGGAGGAGATGCGGGGGCGGCTCGGCGTGCCCGTCCACGTGGACAACGACGCCAACCTCGGCGCCCTCGGTGAGCTGGTCTGGGGCAGCGGCCGAGGGGTACGTGACCTTGCTTACATCAAGGTGTCCAGCGGGGTCGGCGCCGGCCTGGTGATCGACGGGAAGATCTACCGCGGTCCGGGCGGGACGGCGGGGGAGATCGGGCACATCACGCTCGACGAGTCCGGCCCGGTCTGCCGCTGCGGAAACCGCGGCTGCCTGGAGACCTTCGCGGCGGCGCGGTACGTGCTCCCGCTCCTGCAGTCGAGCCATGGCACCGATCTGACCATGGAGGGCGTCGTACGGCTGGCCAGGGACGGAGACCCGGGCTGCCGTCGGGTGATCGGCGACGTGGGCCGCCATATCGGCAGCGGGGTGGCCAATCTCTGCAATCTGCTGAACCCGAGCCGGGTGGTGCTCGGCGGTGATCTCGCCGAGGCCGGTGAACTGGTCCTCGGGCCGATCAGGGAGTCCGTGGGCCGCTACGCGATCCCCAGTGCGGCACGTCAACTGTCCGTGCTTCCAGGGGCACTTGGCGGCCGCGCGGAGGTGCTCGGCGCACTCGCGCTCGCGCTCAGCGAGATGGGCGATTCGACCCTTTTGGACGGGACGTTGTCCGCCGTTACCCCTGCCTTCACTTAGAGAACGAAACACGCCGTTGCCAACCCGTTAAGTATTTACTTCTTGACGTCGCACGTGTGGCCGAGTTGACTTCCAGCCACCTCGGCCGCAGCGTTGCGGCCCTGTCAGGGAGGCACCCCCAATGAACGCAATGATGCGTAGAGTCGTGATCGGCACCGCCGCGGTTTCGATGGCCCTTTCCGTGGCCGCCTGTGGCAAGGCCGGTGACGACAAGGACTCGGACAGCGGCAGCAGCTCCTCCGCGGGCGGCAACAAGACCATCGGTCTGCTGCTCCCCGACAGCGTCACCGCTCGCTACGAGAAGTTCGACAAGCCGCTCTTCGAGGCCAAGGTCAAGGAGCTGTGCTCGGACTGCAACGTCGAGTACGCGAACGCCGCCGGTGACGCCGCCAAGCAGGCCCAGCAGGTCAGCACCATGATCACCAAGGGTGTCAAGGTCCTCGTGATCAGCGCCCAGGACTCCGCCGCCATCAAGTCCTCGATCCAGACCGCGGTGGACAAGGGCATCAAGGTCGTCGCGTACGACCGTCTCGCCCAGGGCCCGGTCTCGGCCTACGTCTCCTTCGACAACCAGAAGGTCGGCGAGCTCCAGGGTGAGGCCCTGCTCGCCTCGCTCGGCTCGAAGGCCACCCCGAAGTCGAAGATCGTCATGATCAACGGTGACGACGCCGACCCGAACGCCGGCCAGTTCAAGGCGGGTGCCCACAAGGCCCTCGACGGCAAGGTCGACATCGCCTACGAGCAGTCCGGCCTCTGGAAGGACACCGTCGCCGCGCAGAAGATGTCCGCGGCCATCACGCAGCTGGGTGCCAAGAACATCGCGGGCGTCTACTCCGCCAACGACGGCATGGCCGGTGGCATCGCCAACACCCTCAAGGGCGCGAAGATCAGCGGCATCCCGCTGACCGGTCAGGACGCGGAGCTCGCGGGTATCCAGCGCATCGTCGCCGGCACCCAGTCCTCCACCGTCTACAAGGCCTTCAAGCCGGAGGCGGACGCCGCCGCCCAGCTCGCGGTCAACCTGCTCGAGGGCAAGGACATCAAGTCCCTGGCCACGCAGGAGCTCACCAGCGGCTCCGGCGACAAGGTGCCCTCGCAGCTGCTGACCCCGGTCTCGGTCACCAAGGCCAACATCAAGGACACGGTGATCAAGGACGGTCTGTACACGGCCGCCGACATCTGCACCGCGGACTTCGCCGCGGCCTGCAAGACCGCCGGCCTGCAGTAAGCACGTTCCCCTCGGGCGACCACTCGGACCACGAGTGGCCGCCCGAGCAGTGACCGCCCAGCGGTCCCGCGAACCTGTCCGACGCCCGCCCCACCTTCACACCCCGCTGCGGGGCGGGCGTCGGACGGAACCGTTGCCAAGCGCAGCGGACTCGCGCATGTTCGTTCTGTAATCCTTGTGCGTTTCGCACATCCCTCCGCGCCTGTTCTCACGCGCGGCATCCCCGCCGGTCAGGCGGCGAAGGAGATGGTTCACGTGTCCGCTACGCCCGTGCTGGCGTTGCGCGGAGTCTCCAAGCGATTCGGTGCGGTCCAGGCACTCACCGATGTCGAGTTGGAGGTCCACGCCGGAGAAGTGGTCGCCCTGGTGGGCGACAACGGCGCAGGAAAGTCGACCCTGGTCAAGACGATCGCGGGTGTCCACCCCATCGATGAGGGCGTCATCGAGTGGGAGGGCAAGCCGGTCAGCATCAACAAGCCGAACGACGCCCAGGGACTCGGCGTCGCGACGGTCTACCAGGACCTCGCCCTGTGCGACAACCTGGACGTGGTCGGCAACCTCTACCTCGGTCGCGAGCTGCTGCACCGAGGCGTCATCGACGAGGTGACGATGGAGCAGAAGGCGCGTGAGCTGCTGAGCACGCTCTCCATCCGGATCCCGAGCGTGCGCATCCCGATCGCGAGCCTCTCCGGTGGCCAGCGTCAGGTCGTCGCCATCGCCCGCGCCCTCATCGGTGACCCCAAGGTCGTCATCCTCGACGAGCCCACCGCCGCGCTCGGCGTCGAGCAGACCGCGCAGGTCCTCGACCTGGTCGAGCGGCTGCGCGAGCGCGACCTCGGCGTCATCCTCATCAGCCACAACATGGCCGATGTCAAGGCCGTCGCGGACACCGTCGCCGTGCTGCGCCTGGGCAAGAACAACGGCTCCTTCTCCGTGAAGGACACCAGCCACGAAGAGATCATCGCCGCGATCACCGGAGCCACGGAAAACGCCGTGACCCGTCGTGCGGGGCGTCGCAGCACGGAGGCCGCAAAGTGAGCGACACGTCCAAGGTTTCCAAGGCGGAGGCCGAGGTGGAGCAGACGACCACGGTCGCGCCCGCCGACGACCCCACGGCCGCTCCGGTCACCGTCGTCGACCCGCGCCTGCTGGTGCGCGAAGAGGGCCTCAAGGGCTACCTCACCGAGTTCAAGCGCAAGGTGAAGGGCGGTGAGCTCGGCTCGCTGCCGGTCTTCCTCGGCCTGATCATCATCTGGACGATCTTCCAGGTGAAGAACGACCGGTTCCTGAGCGCCGACAACCTGTCGAACATCAGCTACTTCCTCTCGGCCACCGGCATGCTCGCCATCGGCCTGGTGTTCGTCCTGCTGCTCGGCGAGATCGACCTCTCCGTCGGCTCGGTCAGCGGCCTGGCGTCCACGGTCTTCGCGGTGTTCGTGGTCAACCACGGCATGAACGCCTGGCTGTCGGTGATCCTGACCATCGTGACCGGTGTCCTCATCGGCGCGTTGCACGGCTGGTTCTTCGCCAGGATCGGGGTGCCAGCCTTCGTCGTCACCCTGGCCGGCTTCCTCGGCTGGAACGGCCTGATGCTGTGGCTGCTCGGTTCGAGCGGCACGATCAACATCCCGGCCGAGGACGGCCCGGTGCACCTGCTCGGCCAGAGCTCGTTCTTCATGGACCAGGCCATCATCGGCGCCTACGTGCTGGCCGGCCTCGGTGTCGTGTCGATGCTCGTCGGTTCGTTCATGGACCAGCGCCGCCGCAAGGCCGCCGGGGTGCCGTTCCGGCCCACCAGCGAGATCCTGCTGCGCGTCGTGGCCCTCGCCGTGGTCTCCTTCGCCGCCGCGGCCGTGCTGAACAACGCCTCCGGTGTCTCCAACGCCCTGGTGATCTTCCTCGCCTCCCTGGTGATCGTCGACTTCGTGCTGCGCCGCACCACGTACGGCCGCAAGATCTTCGCGGTCGGCGGTGGCATCGAGGCGGCCCGCCGGGCCGGTATCAGCGTGCCCATGGTCCGCATCTCCGTCTTCGCCATCTCCGGCGGTTTCGCGGCGGTCGGCGGTATGTTCTTCGCCGGCCAGACCGCGAGCGCGACGCTGAACGCCGGTGGCGGCAACACCCTGATGCTCGCCATCGCGGCGGCCGTCATCGGTGGCACCAGCCTCTTCGGCGGACGCGGAAACGTCTGGTCGGCCCTCCTGGGCATGCTGGTCATCCAGTCGATCCAGACCGGCCTGGACCTGCTCAACATGAACACGTCCATCCAGTACATGATCACCGGCGCGGTGCTGCTGGGCGCGGTCGTCATCGACTCCGTCTCGCGCAAGAGCCAGAAGGCCGCGGGCCGCGCGTAACACTCCGCCAGGACCGGCCGCGGGCAGCCGCGGCCGGTCCGGTGCAAGATCCTGTGCCCGGCGCCAATGGCGGCGCCGGGCACAGGTATGTCCTCACCACGGCACTAACCCGGGCACTTCTTGGGTACGGCCGTTCGCGTGACCTACGACGCACAGCCCGGGCGTCGGCCGCAAAGGCGGAACATTAGACTCGACAAGCCCGGCAACAGCTCGATCAGCTCTACTGCAAGGAGGCACGGGTGCCGCTGCTGACCCACATCAGGGGACCGCGCGATCTGGACCGGCTCAGCCCGGAGGAGCTGGCCCAGCTGGCGGAGGAGATCCGGACCTTCCTCGTCGACGCCGTGTCCAAGACCGGCGGCCACCTCGGCCCCAACCTCGGTGTGGTCGAGCTCACCATCGCCCTGCACCGCGTATTCGAGTCGCCGAAGGACAAGGTCCTGTGGGACACGGGCCACCAGTCCTACGTGCACAAACTGCTCACCGGCCGCCAGGACTTCTCGAAGCTGAAGATGAAGGGCGGCCTCTCCGGCTACCCCTCGCAGGCCGAGTCCGAGCACGACGTCATCGAGAACAGCCACGCCTCCACGGTGCTCGGCTGGGCCGACGGCCTCGCGAAGGCCAACCAGCAGCGCAAACGGGACAGTCACGTCGTCGCCGTCATCGGTGACGGCGCGCTGACCGGCGGCATGGCCTGGGAAGCGCTGAACAACATCGCCGACGCCAAGGACCGCCCGCTGGTCATCGTCGTCAACGACAACGAGCGTTCGTACGCCCCCACCATCGGCGGCCTGGCCAACCACCTCGCCACCCTGCGCACGACCGACGGTTACGAGCGCTTCCTCGCCCGGACCAAGGAGGTGCTGGAGCGCACCCCCGTCCTCGGCAGGCCGCTGTACGAGACCCTGCACGGCGCCAAGAAGGGCCTGAAGGACTTCATCACGCCGCAGGGCATGTTCGAGGACCTGGGCCTGAAGTACGTCGGCCCCATCGACGGCCACGACATCGAGGCCCTGGAGTCCGCGCTGGCCCGCGCCAAGCGGTTCGGCGGCCCGGTGATCGTCCACTGCCTCACCGAGAAGGGCCGCGGCTACCAGCCCGCCCTCCAGGACGAGGCCGACCGCTTCCACGCGGTCGGCAAGATCCACCCCGACACGGGCCTGCCGATCGCCTCCTCCGGCGCCGACTGGACCTCCGTCTTCGGCGACGAGATGGTCGAGCTCGGCAAGGAGCGCGACGACATCGTCGCCATCACGGCGGCCATGCTCCAGCCGGTCGGCCTCGACCGGTTCGCCAAGGCCTTCCCCGAGCGGGTCTACGACGTCGGCATCGCCGAGCAGCACGCCGCCGTCTCGGCCGCCGGCCTCGCCACCGGTGGCGTCCACCCGGTCTTCGCGGTGTACGCCACCTTCCTCAACCGCGCCTTCGACCAGGTGCTGATGGATGTGGCCCTGCACAAGTGCGGTGTCACCTTCGTCCTGGACCGGGCCGGTGTCACCGGCACCGACGGCGCCTCCCACAACGGCATGTGGGACATGTCGATCCTCCAGGTGGTCCCCGGCCTCCGGCTGGCCGCCCCGCGCGACGCCGACCAGGTCCGCGCCCAGCTGCGCGAGGCCGTCGCCGTCGAGGACGCGCCGACCGTGGTCCGCTTCTCGAAGGGCGCCGTCGGCCCCGCCGTACCCGCCGTCGGCCGGGTGGGCGGTATGGACGTACTGCGCGAGCCGGGCACGGACACACCCGACGTGCTCCTCGTCTCCGTCGGCGCCCTGGCCCCGATGTGCCTGGACATCGCCGGCCTGCTCGACAAGCAGGGCATCACCACCACCGTCGTCGACCCGCGCTGGGTCAAGCCCGTCGACGAGGCGATGGCCCCGCTCGCCGAACGGCACCGGGTGGTCGTCACCGTGGAGGACAACTCCCGGGTCGGCGGCGTCGGCTCGGCGGTCGCGCAGGCCCTGCGGGACGCGGGCGTCGACGTGCCGCTGCGCGACTTCGGCATCCCGCCGCGCTTCCTCGACCACGCCTCCCGCGCGGAGGTGATGGCGGAGATCGGGCTCACCGCCCCCGACATCGCCCGTCAGGTCACCGGCCTGGTCGCGAAGCTGGACGGACGGTTCGACCGGCCCACCGCCGAGGTCGACTCGGTCGAGCCCGCCCGTGACTGAGGGCTGAGCAGGTACGCGGACACGCCCGGATGGGCCGGTTCCTCCCCCGCGAAGGGTGGCGGAACCGGCCCATTCGCGTGAAATGACCCACGCCGGGGCATACGGATGTCGCCCCCTCTCGATCATGTCGAGGACGACCAGCGTGGGAGGTACACCTGTGAGCAGCACCCTCTTCCGGACGAAGAAGGTCGAGCAGTCCATCCTCGACACCGAGGAGCCAGAACACGCGCTCAAGAAATCCCTGTCCGCGCTGGACCTGACCGTCTTCGGTGTCGGCGTCATCATCGGCACCGGCATCTTCGTGCTGACCGGCAAGGTCGCCAAGGAGACCGCGGGCCCCGCGGTCGCCCTGTCCTTCGTCGTGGCCGGCGTCGTCTGCGCCCTGGCCGCCCTGTGCTACGCGGAGTTCGCCTCCACCCTCCCGGTGGCGGGATCCGCGTACACCTTCTCGTACGCCTCCCTCGGTGAACTGCCCGCCTGGATCATCGGCTGGGACCTGGTGCTGGAGTTCGCGCTCGGCACCGCGGTGGTCGCCGTCGGCTGGTCCGGTTACATCCGCTCACTGATGGACAACGCGGGCTGGCACCTGCCCGCCGCGCTCGGCAGCCGGGAGGGCGCTGACGGCTTCGGGTTCGACATCCTCGCCGCCGCGCTCGTCCTGGTGCTGACCGGGATCCTGGTGCTCGGCATGAAGCTCTCCGCGCGCGTCACCGAGGTCGTCGTCGCCGTCAAGGTGGCCGTCGTCCTCATCGTGATCGTCGCGGGTGCCTTCTTCGTCAAGGCCGCCAACTACAGCCCGTTCGTCCCCGCGTCGCGGCCGGCCCCGGCGGGCACGGACGTCGAGGCGCCGCTGATCCAGCTGATCGCCGGCTGGACCCCGTCCAACTTCGGTGTGCTGGGCGTCTTCACCGCCGCCTCCGTCGTCTTCTTCGCCTTCATCGGGTTCGACGTGGTCGCCACCGCCGCCGAGGAGACCAAGAACCCGCAGCGCGACATGCCGCGTGGCATCCTCGGCTCCCTGGTCATCTGCACCACCCTCTACGTCGCCGTGTCGATCGTCGTGACCGGCATGCAGCACTACAGCGACCTGTCGGTGGACGCCCCGCTCGCCGACGCCTTCAAGGCCACCGGACACCCCTGGTTCGCCGGTGTGATCAGCCTCGGCGCTGCCGTCGGCCTGATCACGGTCTGCATGATCCTGCTGCTCGGCCAGACCCGCGTCTTCTTCGCGATGAGCCGTGACGGACTGCTGCCGCGCTTCTTCTCCCGGGTCCACCCCCGCTTCAGGACCCCGCACCGGCCGACCATCCTGCTCGGCGGGATCATCGCCGTCCTCGCCGGCTTCACCAGCCTGAGCGAACTCGCCGAACTGGTGAACATCGGCACGCTGTTCGCCTTCGTGGTGGTCGCGCTCGGCGTGATCATCCTCCGCCGCACCCGCCCCGACCTGCCCCGCTCCTTCCGCACCCCCTGGGTGCCGTTCCTCCCGATCGTCTCGGTCCTCGCCACGCTCTGGCTGATGCTGAACCTCCCCACCGAGACCTGGCTCCGCTTCGCGATCTGGATGGCGCTCGGCTTCGTCGTCTACTTCTTGTACGGACGTTCGCACAGCCGTCTCGGACGGGAGGAGGCCGCCGGCGCCGACCGGACGGCCAGCCACGGGGAGTAGCCGAACACCGGACCCACCGGCCCCGTATGTCCTGCTTCAAGGGGACATACGGGGCCGGATAGCGTGCTCCTCATGTCTGCCGCCCCACTCGTCACGCCACGCTCCGCAGCCGCAGCCGAAGCGAAGGCGTCGTACTGGCGGCGGCTGCTGCCCCCGCTGACGCTGCTGGCCTGCGCCACCCGCCTGCCGTCCTTCGCGCACCCGCTGTGGAACCCCGACGAGGGCTATCTCGCCGTCCAGGCCCGCCTGCTGGCGCACGGCGGACGGTTGTACGAGACCGTCGTGGACCGCAAGCCGCCGCTGGTGCCCTGGCTCTACGAGGGGGCGTTCGCCCTGTGCGGCTCGCACTCCCTCACCTCCGTACGCGTGCTCGCGGTGCTGGCCCAACTGCTCACCGCCGTACTGCTCGCCTCGCTCGCCCGGCGGCGCTGGGGCGACGGCGCGGGGCGCACCGCCGGCGTCCTGTACCTGCTGGTCTCGGTCGGACTCAACCCCGAGGACGCGCAGGCCGCCGGGTTCGAGGTGTTCACGCTGCCCTGCACGGCCGCCGCGATGTGGTGCGCGGACCGGCGCCGCTGGACCACCGCCGGCATCGCCGTGGCCTGCGCCTTCCTCACCAAACAGACCGGCGGGGCGGTGCTGCTGCCGGTGCTGTGGCTGTGCGGTCCCGCCCGGCCGGCCCTGCTGCGGCTGGCGGCCGGGGTCGCGGCGCCGGTGCTCTGCGCCGCCCTGGTCACCGACCCGGCGGGATTCCTCTTCTGGACCGTCACCGGATCCGCCGCGTACGCCTCCTTCACCGGTTCCGAACTGCACGTCCTGGCCCGGGGGCTGACCAACGCGGCGATCCTCGCGGTGGCCTGCGCGGGCCTGCTGCCGCCCGTCGTACGGGTGCTGCGCACCGCGCGTACCGGCGCGGCGGACCTCTGGCTGTGGCTGGCCTCCTCGGCCGGAGCGGTGCTGCTCGGCTTCCACTTCTTCGGCCACTACTACCTGCAACTCATCCCGCCGGTCGCCCTGCTGGCCACGGCAGCGCTCCAGATCCTCCCGCGCGAGCGCCGTACGACCGCCCTGTTCGTCTCGTCCTGCTGCTGCGCCCTGTTCCTGACCTGGGGCCTGCTCGCCCCACGCCCCGAACTCGCGCACGCCCAGCGCGTCGCCGCCGCCGTCGCGCACCGCACCGACCCGACCGACCGCGTCCTGTTCTGGGGGATACACCCGGAGACGTACTGGCTGGCCGACCGCACCCCCGCGAGCCGGTACCTCACCGCGGGTCTCCTCACCAACTACAGCGGTGGCCGCGACGGCCCCCAGGTCGGCGAGAAGTACGCCGTCCCCGGCACCTGGACGGTCTTCCGCGCCGAACTGGCCCGCCGTCCCCCGTCCCTGATCGTCGACGACTCGCGCGGCAAGCCGTACGCCCCGGACCGGCTCCCCAGCCTGCGACGCCTGCTGGCGGCGGGATACGAGGAGGTGGCGACGGTGGACGGGGCGGTGCTGTACGGCCGGGTGGCGGGGGAGTGAACCGGCCGCCCCCGCCCGCCGTCAACCCCGTACCGTCCGCGGACCGGTGACCTCCGCGCCCAGGTCCGTCACCCGGCGGCGGAGTTCGCGGTCGGCCGTGACGACCAGGCGGGGGCGGCCGGGCACGTCGGCGACGAGGGTGACGATGTGGTCGTCGCCGCTGCCGGGCGCCGACTCCACCGTCACGCCCGGCACGGACCGCACCCCACGGGCCGCGCCCTCCACCACGAGGACGATCTCCACGGGGCCGTCGTGCCCGGGCAGCCCGTCCGCCGCCAGCCGGTCGCGCAGCCGTTCCGCGGCACCGCGCCGGTCCCGCCACCAGCCGTCGGGCACCGACCCGACGACGTTCGCGGCGTCGACGATCAGAAGGAGGCTCCCGGCGGTGTCGTCCATGGGGCCAGGGTCGCACGGTGACCGCCCCGCATGGAGTGAGGAGGCCGACGGGGAATTACAGTGATCCGGTGAACGGAGACTGGTTCATACGTGGCCGCGACGGCCGACTCGGTGTCTATCTGTCCTCGGGTGACGCTGCCCTGTGCCGTGCGGAGCACGGCCCCGGCGGCTCCTGGGCGCCCCCGCGCACGATCGGGGGTGAGCAGAGACTGCATCCCGTCCTGGCGATCGGCCAAGGCGCCGACCGCTATGCCCACCTGGTCTCCTGGCGTCCCACCGCGCCCGGCGAGTCGGGTCTGGTGCACTCCGCGCACTTCCAGCCCCGGCTGGCGGCCCTGGACTGGACCTCGATCGGGCACCCCGACAAGAAGGGCGACCGCACGGGTGTCCCCGCGGTCGCCGTCGACGCCCAGGGGCGCGCGCACGTCTTCGTCCGCAACCAGGCCTCCGGGGTCAGCATGCGCGCCCAGAAGGAGAAGGGCGGCTGGGACCCGTGGCGCGATCTCAAGGGACGTGACGTCGAGGGGGAGCTCGAGGCGGTGACGGGCGAGTCCGGCCGCGTCGAGCTGTACGCGGCCGTACCGGGCGCCCTGCTGCACTGGCGGCAGGAGGAGCGGGCCGCCCAGCCCGTCCTGGAGGAGGCGATGGAGGCCACGGTCCGGCCGGGCACGCTGCGCGCGCTGGCCACCTCGCCGCAGAGCACCACCCTCTTCTACACCGACGACTCCGGTGACGTGTGCGCCTGGCGCCCCGGCGGCAAGCCCGTCGCCGTGCTGGCCGCCGCCGGTTCGGGCCCGGTCGCCGCCGTACGCTGCGAACTCGACGGCCACGACTGCACGGTGCTCGCCCAGCGCTCGGCCTCCGGCCGGGTCGCCTTCGCCGCCTACCCCACCCAGCAGGAGGCGGCCGGCGCTTGGTGGACCGAGTCGGGTCCGCAACTGCCCGCGGACGCCGTGGTGTCCCTCGCGGTGGACGAGGACGGCCGGGTGGCCGCCGCGGCCCTCTCCCCGTCGACCGGCGAACTGCTCGTCACCCGCCGCAAGGATGAACCAGGACTGGCACTGGAGGCCTGGCGCTCGGTCTGAGACGGGGTGCCCGGCTCACGGGACTTCCTCGCCGACGCGGGGATCTCGGAGTCGGTGCGCAGCGCCTTCCACAGTGTCGAGGCCCGCGGCTCGGCGGCCACGACCCGGTTCTGGTCGATCGTGTCGTACGACACCGGCCGGGCGGCCCCCGGCGTCGCCAAGGTCATGCTCCTCGAACAGGGCCGGCTCATCGCCGAGGCACCGGTCCAGGAGGACGGGACCTGGCGGGGCACCCACGCCCACGACTGGCGGTCCGGAGAGCACGACATCCGGGGAGACGACGGAACACGACGTCCCCGGAACACGACAGAGGGCCTCCGCCGGAAGCGGAGGCCCTCTGTGCGTGTCCCGTCAGGCCGTCACGCCGGAACCGACGCCACGCCCGGCGCCAGGAACTTCTTGCCGTTCGCGCGCTCGGAGACACCCTCACGGTCCAGGTACGGCGTGATGCCGCCCAGGTGGAAGGGCCAGCCGGCACCGGTGATCAGGCAGAGGTCGACGTCCTGGGCCTCGGCGACGACCCCCTCGTCGAGCATGATCCCGATCTCCTGCGCCACCGCGTCCAGGACCCGCTCGCGCACCTGCTCCTCGGTCAGGACGACCTCGCCCTGCTGGAGGAGCGCGGCGACCTCGGGGTCCAGCTCCGGCTTGAAGCCGTTCTCGGCGGAGTAGACGTAGAAGCCGCGCTTGCCCGCCTTGACGACCGCGGCGAGGTTCGCGGAGACCGTGAAGCGGTCCGGGAACGCCCGGTTGAGGGTCTCCGAGACATGCAGGCCGATGGCCGGGCCGACCAGTTCGAGCAGCACCAGCGGCGACATCGGCAGACCCAGCGGCTCCACCGCCTTCTCCGCGACCACGACCGGCGTGCCCTCGTCGATGACGTTCTGGATCTCGCCCATGAAGCGGGTGAGGATGCGGTTCACGACGAACGCCGGGGCGTCCTTCACCAGCACCGCGGTCTTCTTCAGCTTCTTGGCGACGGCGAACGCCGTGGCCAGCGAGGCGTCGTCGGTCTGCTCGCCGCGGACGATCTCCAGCAGCGGCAGGATCGCGACCGGGTTGAAGAAGTGGAAGCCGACGACCCGCTCGGGGTTCTTCAGCTTCGACGCCATCTCCGTCACGGAGAGGGAGGAGGTGTTGGTGGCGAGGATCGCGTGCGCCGGGGCGACCGCCTCGACCTCCGCGAACACCTGCTGCTTGACGCCGATCTCCTCGAACACGGCCTCGATGATGAAGTCCGCGTCCGCGAAGCCCTCGGCCTTGTCCAGCACACCGGACACCAGCGCCTTGAGGCGGTTGGCCTTGTCCTGGTTGACCCGGCCCTTGCCGAGCAGCTTGTCGATCTCGGCGTGGACGTAGCCCACACCCTTGTCGACGCGCTCCTGGTCGATGTCGGTCAGCACGACCGGCACCTCGAGGCGGCGCAGGAACAGCAGCGCCAGCTGCGAGGCCATCAGGCCCGCGCCCACGACGCCCACCTTGGTGACCGGACGCGCGAGCGACTTGTCCGGCGCGCCCGCCGGACGCTTGCCGCGCTTCTGCACCAGGTTGAACGCGTAGATGCCGGCGCGCAGTTCGCCACCCATGATCAGGTCGGCGAGCGCCTTGTCCTCGGCGTCGTAGCCCTGCTGGAGGTCGCCGTTCTTCGCGGCGGCGATGATGTCCAGCGCGCGGTAGGCGGCCGGGGCCGCGCCGTGCACCTTGCCGTCGGCGATGGAGCGGCCGCGCGCGACCGCCTGGTCCCAGGCCTCGCCGCGGTCGATCACCGGGCGCTCGACCTCGATGTCGCCCTTCAGCACCTGGGCGGTCCAGATCAGCGACTGCTCCAGGAAGTCCGCACCCTCGAACAGGGCGTCGGCGATGCCCAGGTCGAAGACCTGCTGGCCCTTGAGCTGCTTGTTCTGGTTGAGCGAGTTCTCGATGATCACCGAGACGGCCTTGTCCGCGCCGATCAGGTTCGGCAGGATCGCGCAGCCGCCCCAGCCGGGGACCAGACCGAGGAAGACCTCGGGGAGCGAGAACGCCGGCACCGACTTGGAGACCGTGCGGTACGCGCAGTGCAGGCCGACCTCGACGCCGCCGCCCATCGCCGCGCCGTTGTAGTACGCGAAGGTCGGGACCGCGAGGGCCGCCAGGCGCTTGAAGACCTCGTGGCCGCCCTTGCCGATGGCGAGCGCGTCGTCGTGGTTCTTCAGGAGCTCGACGCCCTTGAGGTCCGCGCCGACCGCGAAGATGAACGGCTTGCCGGTGATGCCGACACCGACGATCTCGCCGGCCGCGGCCTCCTTCTCGACCTGGTCGATGGCGGCGTTCAGGTTCGCCAGCGACGCCGGGCCGAAGGTGGTCGGCTTGGTGTGGTCGAAGCCGTTGTCCAGCGTGACGAGCGCGAAGCGCCCGGCGCCGTACGGCAGGTCGAGGTGGCGTACGTGCGCGGACGTCACGACCTCGTCGGGGAACAGCTCGGCCGCACCCTTCAAAAGCTCAGCGGTGGTGCTCACTTGTCCCCCTCGAAGTGCGGGTTCTCCCAGATGACCGTCGCGCCCATGCCGAAGCCGACGCACATGGTCGTCAGGCCGTAGCGGACGTTCGGCTGTTCCTCGAACTGGCGGGCCAGCTGCGTCATCAGACGCACGCCGGAGGAGGCCAGCGGGTGGCCGTAGGCGATGGCGCCGCCGTACTGGTTGACGCGTGCGTCGTCGTCGGCGATGCCGTAGTGCTCCAGGAAGGCGAGGACCTGGACGGCGAAGGCCTCGTTGATCTCGAAGAGGTTGATGTCCTCGATCGACAGGCCTGCCTGGGCGAGAGCCTTCTCCGTGGCCGGGATCGGACCGTAGCCCATGACCTCCGGCTCGACGCCCGCGAAGGCGTAGGAGACCAGGCGCATCCGCACCGGCAGGCCGTGCTCGCGGGCGAAGTCCTCGGACGCGATGATCGACGCGGTCGCGCCGTCGTTGAGGCCGGCCGCGTTGCCCGCGGTGACCCGGCCGTGGACGCGGAAGGGCGTCTTGAGGCTCGCCAGGTTCTCCAGCGTCGTGCCCGGACGCATCGGCTCGTCGGCGGTGACCAGGCCCCAGCCCGTCTCACCGACCTCCGCGTTGGTGTTGCGCACCGAGATCGGCACCAGGTCCTGCTGGATCTTGCCGTTGGCGTACGCCTTGGCGGCCTTCTCCTGCGAGCGCACGGCGTACTCGTCGGCGCGCTGCTTGGTGATGGTGGGGTAGCGGTCGTGCAGGTTCTCGGCGGTCATGCCCATGAACAGGGCGGACTCGTCGACCAGCTTGTCGCTGACGAACCGCGGGTTCGGGTCCACGCCCTCGCCCATGGGGTGGCGGCCCATGTGCTCGACACCACCGGCGATGACGGCGTCGTACGCGCCGAAGGCGATGGAGCCGGCCGTGGTCGTCACGGCGGTCAGCGCGCCCGCGCACATACGGTCGATCGAGTAACCGGGGACCGACTGCGGCAGCCCGGCGAGGATGCCGGCCGTGCGGCCCAGCGTCAGCCCCTGGTCGCCGATCTGCGTGGTCGCGGCGATGGCGACCTCGTCGATCTTCTTCGGGTCGAGGCCCGGGTTGCGGCGCAGCAGCTCCCGGATCGCCTTGACGACGAGGTCGTCGGCGCGGGTCTCGTGGTAGATGCCCTTCGGGCCCGCCTTGCCGAACGGGGTGCGGACGCCGTCGACGAAGACGACGTCCCTGACGGTACGAGGCACGATGGCTCTCCTCCAGATGCGGGATGGCACTGCTGCGCGGCGCACGCGGCTGAGCGTGCGCTCACCCCACCATGCTACTTACGAGTAACCACGCTGCCCAGCCCCGGAGGCGGGAGCGGCGAAGGTCACATCCGAGGTCTGCGCACGGCCGCACCGGATCTTGGCGCGATCTCGACGTCGGCGCCCCGCGAGGGCGCGCCGCACCGCGCGACCGGCCCCCGGCAGCCCGCGGTCGCGCGAGCGGCGAGAAGGCTCCTCGACGCCGGCCAGGGCCTGTCGTCGGGATCAGCCCGGTGCCGCGGACCGACGGCTCCGTCGGCCACGACCGGGCTGATCCGAACGAAAGGCTCTAGGCGTCCTCGACGGACAGCGCCTCCACCAGCACCGGTGTCACCTGCTCCACCTGCCACGGCCGCGCCCCGTACCCGGCCAGCGCCCCGGCGACCGACTCGGCGTCCACGCCCTTGGGCGGCTCCCAGCACACGCGCCGCACGGTGTCCGGCGTGATCAGGTTCTCCTGCGGCATGGTGAGCCGCTCGGCCAGCGCCGACACCGCGGCCCGCGCGGCGGACAGCCGGGCCGCCGCGGCCGGGTCCTTGTCCGCCCACGCGCGCGGCGGCGGCGGTCCCGTCACCTGCTGTCCCGGCTGCGGGAGCTGTACGTCCGGGATCTCCCGGGCGCGGTCGACGGCCGCCTGCCACTGGTCCAGCTGCCGGCGGCCCATGCGATGCCCGAACCCGCTCAGCGCGGCGAGGGCGTGCGCGTTGACCGGCAGGGAGAGCGCGGCCTCGACGATGGCCGCGTCGCCCAGCACCTTGCCCGGCGAGATGTCCCGGCGCTGGGCGATCCGGTCGCGGGTCTCCCACAGTTCGCGCACCACCGCGAGCTGGCGCCGCCGCCGCACCTTGTGCATCCCGGAGGTGCGTCGCCACGGGTCCTTGCGGGGCTCAGGGGGCGGGGCCGAGGCGATCGCGTCGAACTCCTGCCGCGCCCACTCCAGCTTGCCCTGCCGGTCCAGCTCCTTCTCCAGCGCGTCCCGCAGGTCGACCAGCAGCTCCACGTCCAGTGCCGCGTACCGCAGCCAGGGCTCGGGCAGGGGGCGGGTCGACCAGTCGACGGCGGAGTGACCCTTCTCCAGGACGAAACCGAGGACGCTCTCGACCATGGCGCCCAGGCCCACCCGGGGGAACCCGGCGAGCCGGCCGGCCAGCTCGGTGTCGAACAGCAGGCTGGGAACCATGCCTATCTCACGCAGACAGGGCAGGTCCTGGGTGGCCGCGTGCAGCACCCACTCCACTCCGGAGAGCGCCTCGCCCAGGCCGGAGAGGTCCGGACAGGCCACGGGGTCGATCAGCGCGCTGCCGGCGCCCTCGCGGCGCAGCTGCACGAGGTAGGCGCGCTGGCCGTAGCGGTAGCCGGACGCGCGCTCGGCGTCGACGGCGACCGGGCCGGACCCGGCGGCGAAGGCGGCGATCACCTCGGCGAGGGCCGCCTCGTCGGTGATCACCGGCGGAATGCCCTCGCGCGGCTCGAGCAAGGGGACCGGCGCCCCGGTGAGAGAAGTTCCGCCGTCGTCCGGAGGGGCGCCTCCGGTGGTTCGCAGTGACGTGGCTGCTGCGGTTTCTTGGGCGTCGGTCACATGTCAAGGGTATCTGTGTATGGACTGCGCCCGCCGACGGAACGTTCCGTCGGCGGGCGCTCGGGGGGCGTAAACCAGTCATGTGTCACACGTGTCAGTGAATCCGGTCGCTGAATGCGTCCGCCGGATCCGCTCCACGGGGTCGCTCCACGGGTTCGGTCGGCGGGTTCGGCCGGCTGGGTCGGTCGGCGGGTTCGGTCAGTGGATGATGCCGGTCCGCAGCGCCACCGCGACCATCCCGGCGCGGTCGCCCGTGCCGAGCTTGCGGGCGATGCGGGCGAGGTGGCTCTTGACGGTGAGCGCGGACAGGCCCATGGAGACGCCGATCGCCTTGTTCGACTGGCCCTCCGCGACCAGTCGCAGCACCTCGACCTCGCGGCCGGAGAGTTCGCGGTAGCCGCCCGGGTGGCTCGGGGCACCCGGGGGGCGGCGGTGCATGCGGGCGGCGGCGGAGCCGATGGGGGCGGCGCCGGGGCGGGTGGGGAGCCCGACGTTCGTACGGGTGCCGGTGACGACGTAGCCCTTGACGCCGCCCGCGAGGGCGTTGCGCACGGCGCCGATGTCGTCGGCGGCGGACAGGGCGAGGCCGTTGGGCCAGCCCGCCGCACGGGTCTCGGACAGGAGGGTGAGGCCGGAGCCGTCGGGCAGGTGGACGTCGGCGACGCAGATGTCGCGGGGGTTGCCGATGCGGGGACGAGCCTCCGCGATGGACGAGGCCTCGATGACATCGCGCACACCGAGCGCCCACAGATGACGGGTGACGGTGGAGCGGACGCGCGGGTCGGCCACGACCACCATGGCGGTGGGCTTGTTCGGGCGGTAGGCGACCAGGCTTGCGGGCTGCTCGAGGAGAACGGACACCAGGCCTCCTGGGTGGGGGACGGTACCGGCTCGTGGGGAAGAAGCCGGGACGAACCGTGCTTTCAAGGTCACAGTCGTCTTCGGCAGCAAACCCGGCCGCCTTTAGAGAATGATCACGATCTAGTGAGTAACAATCTGTGCAATTCGGACACGCGATCGATCATCCGAAGATCGAATCGCTTCGGTCGGAGCCGATTGGGTGCCAGAAAGTGGCCGTATCGACAAAGAGATCGCCAAAGTGGGCCGCCAAACGAGCCAAGCGGGGATCGGGGCGTGATCGAGGGCGTGATCGAGGGCGTGAAGCGGTGGCCGAGGGGTGGCCGGAAGGTGGTCCAGGCCGTGGGCGGGAAGGGGAGCGGGAGGTGGTGTGGCGGAGGTCGTCACAGGCGCGAGGTCGCCGCAGCCGCGCCGGGCGGGCGTCACCGTGAGTCCGGCCCCCGCCGCTGTGGCAGCGTCACCACCGACGCGTCGCCAGGACCGGCCGGCGGCAGGCCCGCGACCTGAGCCAGCAGATCGCACCAGGACGCCAGATGGGCCGCCGCGTCCGGCACCCCGCCCAGACCCTCCCGGGGCGTCCAGGAGGCCCGGATCTCGATCTGCGAGGCCGCCGGGCGTGCGGACAGTCCGCCGAAGTAGTGGGAACTGGCGCGCGTGACGGTGCCGCTCGGCTCGCCGTACGTCAGGCCCCGCGCCTGGAGCGCGCCGGTCAGCCACGACCAGCACACCTCGGGCAGCAGCGGGTCGGACGCCATCTCCGCCTCCAGCTCCGCGCGCACCAGCGTCACCAGCCGGAACGTGCCGTGCCAGGCGTCGTGCCCGGCCGGGTCGTGCAGCAGCACCAGCCGGCCGTCGGCCAGATCCTGGTCGCCGTCGACGACCGCGGCCTCCAGCGCGTACGCGAACGGCGCCAGCCGTTGCGGGGCAGGCGTCGGCTCCGCCTCGATCTGCGGTCGCAGCCGCGCGGTTCTGAGCGCCTCCACCGCGGCCCGGAAGGGCGGCGGAGCCGTGCTCGCATGCCGGGCGCCCTCCCCGGTGTCCTTCGCGTCGTCCATGTCGCCAGCGCCGTCCGACAGTCGTCCCTGAGCCGCAGCCATGCGGGGAAGATTAAGGGGAACCGGGCCTTCGTGCAGGGCAAGACACCCCCACGGCACCCCGCACCCCGGTGCACGGGGCCGCGTACCCCGGCCCGGGGCGCCTCCTCGCCGTGCGAGACTTGCCGTCGTGAGTGCCAACGGAAGCCCCACGGGCAAGCAGCCGACAGCAACGTACGACAGCCCCTTCCTGAAGGCGTGCAGGCGTGAGTCCGTGCCGCACACGCCCGTGTGGTTCATGCGGCAGGCCGGGCGCTCGCTGCCGGAGTACCGCAAGGTGCGCGAGGGCATCGCGATGCTGGACTCCTGCATGCGCCCCGAGCTGGTCACCGAGATCACGCTCCAGCCGGTGCGCCGGCACGACGTGGACGCGGCGATCCTCTTCAGCGACATCGTCGTCCCGCTCAAGGCCATCGGCGTCGACCTCGACATCAAGCCCGGTGTCGGACCGGTCGTCGAGCGCCCCGTCCGTACCCGCGCCGACCTGGCCCGGCTGCGCGACCTGACGCCGGAGGACGTGCCCTACGTCACCGAGGCGATCGGCCTGCTCACCGCCGAACTCGGCGCCACCCCGCTCATCGGTTTCGCGGGCGCGCCTTTCACCCTCGCGAGCTACCTCGTCGAGGGCGGCCCGTCGCGCACGTACGAGAACGCCAAGGCGATGATGTACGGCGACCCCGAGCTGTGGGCCGACCTGCTCGACCGGCTCGCGGACATCACGTCCGCGTTCCTGCGGGTGCAGATCGAGGCGGGCGCGAGCGCGGTCCAGCTGTTCGACTCCTGGGCCGGAGCGCTGGCCCCGGCGGACTACCGGCACTCGGTGATGGCCGCCTCCGCCAAGGTCTTCCGCTCGGTCGAGGAGTACGGCGTCCCGCGCATCCACTTCGGCGTCGGCACCGGGGAACTGCTCGGGCTGATGGGCGAGGCGGGCGCGGACGTCGTCGGCGTCGACTGGCGGGTGCCGCTGGACGAGGCCGCCCGCCGGGTCGGGCCCGGCAAGGCGCTCCAGGGCAACCTCGACCCGACCGTCCTGTTCGCCGGCCGCGAGGCCGTCGAGGCCAGGACGCGGGAGGTCCTGGACTCCGCCGCGCACCTGGAGGGCCACGTCTTCAACCTCGGTCACGGTGTCATGCCGTCCACCGACCCGGACGCCCTGACCCGTCTCGTGGAGTACGTCCACACCCGCACCGCCCGCTGAGCGGCCTCACCACGTGTGCCGGGGCCGCGCCCGCCTGCCGAACAGCAGGCCACGCGGCTCCGGAGGCGGCGGTGTCCCCGGGCGCAGCGGCCAGGCCAGCAGCATCCCGGCGAGGAAACCGACGACGTGTGCCGCGTACGCGACCGTGCCCACCTCGGACACGCCCTCGCCGGACGAGTACACCGCCTGGAGCACGAACCAGAAGCCCAGCACCAGCCAGGCCGGCAGCCGCAGCGGCAGGAAGACCAGGAACGGGACGAGCACCCACACCCGTGCCTTCGGATACAGCACCAGATAGGCGCCCAGCACACCGGCGATCGCTCCGGAAGCGCCGATCAGCGGGTCGGTCGAGTCGTCGTTGAGCAGCGCGAAGCCGTAGGAGGCCGCGTAGCCGCAGGCGACGTAGAACAGCGTGAACCGGATGTGTCCCATGCGGTCCTCGATGTTGTTCCCGAAGATCATCAGAAACAGCATGTTGCCCAGCAGATGCAGCCAACTCCCGTGCAGGAACAGCGCGGTGAGCACGGACAGCGGCGGCGACTTGTCGTAGTCCGGTGGCCCGGCCACACAGCCCGGGCCCTGCGCGCCGACCCCGATGTCGCCCGTCGGGACGGTCTGCGGCAGCTGATGGTGGATCAACTCCCTCGGCACCGCCGCGTACTGGTCCAGGAAGGCCTGGAGATGGCAGAGCCGGGCCAGATCGCTGCCGCCCGCCAGCGACCCGGCTATGCCGGGCATGGACAGGAACACGAGGACGTTCGCGGCGATCAGCGCGTACGTCACCCAGGGGGTACGGCGCACGGGGTTCACGTCATGAACAGGGATGACCACAAGGGACTTCTGCCCGCGATGGGCCGGTCGAACCGGTGAACGGGTGCCCACGGGCGTGCGTATGTCACGTCAACCGCCCGCGGTGCGGGGAAGGCGTGACGCGGGGACGACGTGAGGATCAGGCGATGAACGAGCGAGTTACTCCCCAGGCCCTGCCCGCGATGCAGGCCATGCCGGACGGCGAGGCGGAGCTCTCCCTGGTGGTGCGGCTGCCGTGGGAGGACGTCGCCCGGCTGGGCCAGGAGGCGGGGCGGCTCGCCGCCCAGATGCAGCGGCCGGTGACGCTCGACGAGGCGGTGAGCAACCGGCTGCGGACCACGCGGCCGGCGGCCGCGCACGCCAGGCCCGCGGCCGAGCAGCCGACGGCCGGCACGGCCGCGACCGCGTCCGTGGCCTCCCTGCCCCGGATCAGCGGCACGGCCTGAGGGCCGCGGGCCGGCCGCCGCGCGCGGACGGCTATCGCGCGCGTACCGCCGCCGCGGCCTTGCGGGCGGCCACCAGGACCGGGTCCCACACCGGTGAGAACGGTGGCGCGTACCCCAGGTCCAGGGCCGTCATCTGTTCCACCGTCAGGCCGGCGGTGAGGGCCACCGCGGCGATGTCGACCCGCTTCGCCGCGCCCTCCCTGCCGACGATCTGCACGCCGAGCAGCCGCCCCGTGCGGTGCTCGGCGAGCATTTTCACGGTCATGGCGGAGGCGCCCGGGTAGTAGCCCGCGCGGCTGGTCGACTCGATGGTGACCGCCTCGAACCGCAGGCCGACGCGGTGCGCGTCCTTCTCGCGCAGCCCGGTGCGCGCGATCTCCAGGTCGCAGACCTTGCTCACCGCCGTGCCGACGACGCCCGGGAAGGTGGCGTAACCGCCGCCGACGTTGCTGCCGATGACCTGGCCGTGTTTGTTGGCGTGCGTGCCCAGGGCGATATGACGCTCCTGGCCGGAGACCAGGTCCCGTACCTCCACACAGTCACCGCCGGCCCAGACGTTCTCGTGGCCGCGCACCCGCATCGCCAGGTCGGTGAGCAGGCCGTGGTGATGGCCCAGGGGCAGTCCGGCCGCCCGCGCCAGGGTCGTCTCCGGGCGTACGCCGATACCGAGCACGACCACGTCGGCCGGGTACTCGGCGTCCTCGGTGGCCACCGCCCGCACCCGGCCGTCGTCACCGGTGAGCACCTTGGTGACCTCGGTGTCGTTGACCATGGTGATGCCCAGGCCCTCCATGGCCCGGTGCACCAGACGTCCCATGTCGGGGTCGAGCGTCGACATGGGTTCCTTGCCGCGGTTGAGGACCGTAACCTCGTAGTCGCGGTTGATGAGCGCCTCGGCCATCTCCACGCCGATGTAGCCCGCGCCGACGACCACCGCGCGCCGGCCACGCGTGCGTGCCAGGGTGTCCAGCAGGGCCTGGCCGTCGTCGAGGGTCTGCACCCCGTGCACTCCCGGCGCGTCCACGCCCGGCATCTCGGGACGCACCGGCCGGGCACCGGTCGCGATCACCAGCTTGTCGTACGGCGTCCAGGACTCGGCGCCGGTGTCGACGTCACGCGCGCGTACCCGCTGCCCGGCCACGTCGATCTCCGTGACCTCGGTGCGCAGCCGCAGATCGATGTCCCGCTCACGGTGCTCCTGCGGCGTACGCGCGATCAGTTGGTCCCGGTCGCCGACGTCGCCGCCCACCCAGTACGGGATGCCGCACGCCGAGTAGGAGGTGAAGTGGCCGCGCTCGAAGGCCACGATCTCCAGCTCGCCGGGGCCCCGCAGGCGGCGGGCCTGGGACGCCGCGGACATTCCCGTGGCGTCCCCGCCGATGACGACCAGTCGCTCTGCCCGAGGGCTCTCACCGCTCATGCTCATACGAACACGCTACGGGCAGAAGGCATTTCAGTCCCGCTCAGCCCTGCCCTCGGTACCGTGCGACTCGGCACCGCGCGACTCGGCACCGCGCGACTCCGTGCCCTGCGCCCCGACGCCCTGTGCCCCGACGCCCTGTGCCCCGACGCCCTGCGCCCCGATGCCCTGCGTTCCGACGCCCTGTGTCCCGATGCCCTGCGTTCCGACGCCCTGTGTCCCGATGCCCTGCGTCCCGATCCCCTGCGTTCCGCCGGCCTGCGCCGCGCCGCCCTGTGCCGCGATGCGGCGCGACCGCAGGGGCCGCACCAGGCGCAGCCACACCAGCACCAGCAGTGCCGCCACCGCCGCGAACGGCAGCACCGCGCCGAACGCCATCGCGATCCAGCGCAGCATCGTCACGAACGCGTCCCAGCCGCCCCGGAGCGCGTCCATGAACCCGGGGTCGTCCTTCTTCTCGACCTTCGTCACCGGCGTCCCGGACAGGAAGAGGGTGATGGTGGCCATGCTCGTGCGGTCCTTCAGGGACGACTGCTGGGCCAGCAGCGACTCCAGGTCGGCCTCGCGGGAACTCAGTTCACCCTCCAGGGCGACCACGTCGCTGAGCTTGGTCGCCTGGTCCATCAGCTCCCGGATCCGGGCCACGCTGACCCGCTGCGTCTTGATCCGGCTGTCCACGTCCACGACCTGGTCCGTGACGTCCTGGGCCTTCGCCGTGCGCTCCAGGAGCTTGCCCGTGCCCTCGAGGTCGGCGAGGACGGCGTCGTACCGCTCGACGGGCACCCGCAGGACGACCCGGGTCTGCTCGCCGCTGTCCTCGTCGCGGGTGGTGGTCTCGTCGCCGACGTAGCCGCCCGCGTTCACGGTGCTGGTGCGGGCCGCGTCGAGGGCCTTCGGCACGTTCTTGACCCGCACCGTCAGGGAGGCGGTGCGGATGATGTGGCTCACGGGCAGCCGCGTCGGCGTCTCGGCCTTGGCACCGGATCCCTGGCTGCTGTCCGCCGCGCCCTCCGCGGCCTGGGCCCCGGGTGCGACGGCGGCCTTGTCGGCGGAACTGGCGGAGCGGTTGTCGCCCCCGCCGGCGCTGCACCCCGCGAGGGCGAGGGAGGAGGCGAGCAGCAGCCCGGCCAGGGCCTGGACGGGGCGCGGGACGGAAGGGGCCGCGGAACGGGATGTGGGACGGGCCGCGGAACGAGGTGCGGAACGGCGTGCGGGCATGTGGGTCTCCCCCCGGGTCGTGACGAGTGACGATCCTTCGACGCCTGGACGGCCCGGGACGTTGGCGGCGGTCGGTTCCGATGCGGTCACGGTCAGGACTCGCGCAGGACACCGGGGCCGGGCGGGGGTGTCAGCGGGGTCTGAGAGAGTGGACGACATGAGCGCAACGGGTACGGGCACCAGGCACGTCGTCGTCATCGGGGCCGGGATCGCGGGGCTGGCCGCCGCGCACCGGCTGCTGGAGCGCGGTGCGCGCGTGACCGTGCTGGAGGCGTCCGACCGGGTCGGCGGCAAGCTGCTGCCCGGCGAGATCGCGGGGGTGCGCGTGGACCTGGGGGCCGAGTCGATGCTCGCCCGCAGACCGGAAGCGGTCGCGCTCGCGCGCGAGGCGGGTCTCACGGACCTGCTGCGGCCGCCGGCCACCGCGACGGCCTCGATCTGGACCCGGGGCGCCCTGCGCCCGATGCCCAAGGGCCATGTGATGGGCGTCCCCGGCACCGCCTCCGCGCTGGCCGGCGTCCTGTCCGACGAGGGCCTCGCCCGCATCGACCGCGACGCCGACCTGCCGCGCACCGAGGTCGGCGACGACATGGCGGTGGGGGAGTACGTGGCGGCCCGGCTCGGCCGCGAGGTCGTCGACCGCCTGGTGGAACCCCTGCTGGGCGGGGTCTACGCGGGCGACGCCTACCGCATCTCGATGCGCTCGGCCGTCCCGCAGCTGTTCGAGGCCGCGCTGACCCACGACTCGCTGACGGAGGCGGTCCGCGAGATCCAGGCGAAGGCGGCGGCGAACCAGCCGGCCGGGCCCGTCTTCATGGGCCTCGTCGGCGGAGTGGGCCGGCTGCCGCTCGCCGTCGCCGACTCGGTGCGGTCCCGCGGTGGCGAGATCCGCCTGAACAGTCCGGCGCACGGCCTGCGCCGCACCGGCACCGGCTGGGAGGTCCTGACCGACGGCCGCACCGAGCGGGCCGACGCCGTGGTCGTCGCCGTTCCCGCCCCGGCCGCGGCCCGGCTGCTGCGCGCCGACGCCCCCGGGGCCGCCGCCGAACTGGCAGGCGTGGACTACGCCTCCATGGCCCTGGTCACCCTCGCCTACCGACGCGGCGAGACCGCCCTGCCCGAGGGCAGCGGCTTCCTCGTCCCGCCCGTCGACGGGCGCACCATCAAGGCGTCCACGTTCGCCTCCGGCAAATGGGGCTGGATCGCCGACGAGGACCCGGAGGTCGTCGTGGTGCGCACCTCCGTCGGGCGGTACGGCGAGACGGAGATCCTGGGACGCGACGACGCCGCTCTCGTGGACGTCTCCCGGCACGACCTGAAGGCCGCCACCGGCCTCGACGCCACCCCGCTGGAGACCCGCGTCACCCGCTGGACCGACGGCCTGCCCCAGTACCCGGTCGGCCACCACGCGCGCGTGGCCCGCATCCGCGAGCACGTCGCCGGCCTCCCGGGGCTGGCCGTGTGCGGCGCGGTGTACGACGGCGTCGGCATCCCGGCCTGTATCGCGAGCGCCTACGCGGCGGTGGACCAGCTGCACGGCGACGCACGCCGGACGCGGGAGCTCACCGCCCACCCGGTGCAGAGCCTGCACGGCGGAGCGGGAGAATAGCCTCATGAGTGACGACGCCCCCACCACCGAGTCCGGCAGGATCCCGAACAAGGGCAAGCTGGCCAAGGACCTCAACGAGGTCATCCGCTACACCCTGTGGTCCGTCTTCCGGCTGAAGGACGTGCTGCCCGAGGACCGCGCGGGTTACGCCGACGAGGTCCAGGAGCTGTTCGACCAGCTCGCCGCCAAGGACGTGACCGTCCGCGGCACCTACGACGTGTCCGGCCTGCGCGCCGACGCCGACGTCATGATCTGGTGGCACGCCGAGACCGCCGACCAGCTCCAGGAGGCGTACAACCTCTTCCGCCGGACCAAGCTGGGGCGGTCCCTGGACCCGGTCTGGTCGAACATGGCGCTGCACCGCCCCGCCGAGTTCAACCGCTCGCACATCCCGGCGTTCCTCGCCGACGAGACGCCCCGCGACTACGTGAGCGTCTACCCCTTCGTGCGCTCCTACGACTGGTACCTGCTGGCCGACGAGGACCGCCGCCGGATGCTCGCCGACCACGGCAAGATGGCCCGCGGCTACCCGGACGTCCGCGCCAACACGGTCGCCTCGTTCTCCCTCGGCGACTACGAGTGGATCCTGGCCTTCGAGGCCGACGAGCTGTACCGCATCGTCGACCTCATGCGCCACCTGCGTGCCTCCGAGGCCCGTATGCACGTCCGCGAGGAGGTCCCGTTCTACACGGGCCGCCGCAAGGACCTCGCCGAGCTGGTCGCGGGCCTCGCCTGATCCCTCAGTTCCCGCCCGAGGCCCGGTCCTTCGGCGGCTGGGCCTTGGGCTCCTGGTGCGGTGCGCAGGACGCGTGCCGCACCGGAAGCCGGCCCTCCAGCAGATACGCGTCCAGGTAGCCGTTGACACAGCGGTTGGGCCCGCCGCCGACGCCGTGCGCGCCGGCGTCCCGCTCGGTGACCAGCACCGCGTCCGCCAGCCGCCGGTGCAGCTCCAGGGCGCCGTCGTAGGGCGCCGCCGCGTCCCGTTCGGCGGCCAGGATCAAGGTCGGCGGCAGCTCGCCCGGCCCGGTCCGCACGTCCAGCGGCTGCTGCCGGGGCGCCGGCCAGAACGCGCACGGCAGGTTCGCCCACACGTTGTCCCAGGTCTCGAACGGCGCCACGCGCGCGAGCCGCGTGTTGTCCCGGTCCCACACCTTCCAGTCCGTCGGCCAGGGCGCGTCGTTGCACTCCACCGCCGTGTAGACGGCGTTCGCGTTCTCCGCCTCGGCCGCCGCGTCCGTGACCGGCGCCGCCTGGTCGATGAGCGGCTGCGGGTCGCCCTTCAGGTACGCCGACAGCGCCCCGGCACGCGACGGCCAGTACTCGTCGTAGTACCCCGCCTGGAGGAACGCGTTCTGCAGCTGTCCGGGGCCGACCTTCCCGCCGGCCGGCTCGGCGGCCAGCCGGGCCCGCGCCCGCTCGTAGCTGTCCGCCACCGCCGCGGCCGTCGTGCCCAGCCCGTACACGTCGTCGTGCCGGGCCGTCCATTCCCGGAAGTCCGCCCAGCGGCCCTCGAAAGCCGCCGACTGGTCGAGGTTGTTGCGGTACCAGACCTGCTCGGGGGCGGGGTTCACCGCCGCGTCGAACACCATCCGGCGTACGTGCGAGGGAAACAGGGTCGCGTACAGCGCCCCGATGTAGGTGCCGTACGAGGCACCCATGAACGTCAGTTTCGACTCGCCCAGCGCGGCGCGCAGGACGTCCAGGTCGCGGGCGTTGTTGAGCGAGGTGTAGTGGCGCAGCGCGCTGCCCGCCCGCTGCGCGCAGCCGTTCGCGTAGGCCTTCGCCTGGGCGATGCGCTCCTGCTTGTACGACTCGGAGGGGTGGACCGGCGCGGGCGAGGGTCCTTTGAAGAAGTGCCGGGCGTCCTGGCAGGACAGCGGCGCGGACCGGCCGACCCCGCGCGGGGCGTATCCGACCAGGTCGTAGCCGGCCGCGATGCGCTTCCACTCCGGGACCACGCCGATCAGCGGGAAGTACATGCCGGAGCCGCCGGGACCGCCGGGGTTGTAGACCAGGGCGCCCTGCCGGGGCACCCGGCGCTTGCTGTTGTGCGGATCGCGGTGGGTGGCGGGCATCCGGCTCACGGTGAGCTTGATCTGCTTGCCGTTCGGGTGCGCGTAGTCCAGCGGGACGCTCACCGTGCCGCACTGGAGGGTGCCCGGCGCGTCCTGCTCCTTGGTACAGGCGCCGAAGTCGATGCCGGCCGCGGCGGCGCGCGCGGCGGCCACCGCGGTGCCGCCCCGCTCGGCCACCGCGCCCGAGGCGCCGGGGCTGCCCCCGGCCGGGCCGGCGGTGAGGGCGGTCAACAGCAACGACCCGGCGGCCGAGTAGACGACGGCTGCTCTCATCGCGGATCCCTTCGGTGCACACGGCGGTGACAAAAGGGATGGTTCGTGGGGGTGTGGGGGAAGGCAAGCACCATCCGCCGGTGTCGGCGCCAATGCCTCCGTGCGCCCCCGGCGGGGCGCGGGCGCCCGTCAGTCGGGCCAGTCCTGGGCCCGCTGCTCGAAGGCCGCCCGCAGCTCGGGCTCCCCGATGGCGCGGACACCGCGCACGGCGACGGACGTGAGATACGTGCGGTCGTCGCCCGCGCCGCCGGTGTGCTGCGCCAGGGTGCCCAGCAGCCGCTGTCCGGCCGGGGAGGCCCAGGGCGAGTACGGGTGGACCTCGACCCGCGCTATGGCCAGGCAGCTCAGGGCGAGGGCGAGCGGCAGCGCGAACCAGAGCGCGACCAGGGTGCGCGGCATGTCCGGCTGGGCGGGCATCGCCAGCGCGACGGCGCCCACCGCCGGCACGAACAGCGCGGCGGCCCGCACCTGGCGGACCCCCGCCGCCACCGTCGTACGCGCCCCGTCGGGCACCGCCAGGCCCGCGCTCACCAGACGGTCGGCGAGGGTGCGCACCGCGTCGGCGGCGGCCGCGCCGGCCCGCACCGGCGCGATACGGGACTGCCCCTCGGGTCCGATGGCCCCGATGACGGACCGCTCGATGTCGTCCCGGCCGCGTGGATCGACGACGGTCGCCCACCCGGTGTGCGCGAGCAGCAGCCGTTGCTGGCGGGCCATCGACACCAGCGTCAGGTCGGCGACCCGCGCCGGGCCGCCGGAGAGGAACGCGGCCTCGTAGAGCGTCAGATCGTACGCCCGGGCCGTGCCCGCGTCGGAGGCGGCCGCGCGTACGGCGGCCAGGCACAGCCGTGTGCACGCCGTGGCGGCCACGGCCCATGCCAACAGCAACAGAAGGACCCAGAACATGCCGCGTTTCTATGTCAAAGGCAGTGGGCGGCGCCACGCACTTTCCGCCATCCGTACGGAGTGTTGTCGGTCCGTGACGTTCCGTTTGCCGGCCGCCGTCCCGCGCGCGGGACGGCGCGGCACCGCGCACGGGCGGAGGTGCCCGGTGCGCGGGCTCAGGAACCGTTCCGTGGCCGCGGACTGGAGGCGGCCGGGGGAAGGGAGTAGCTAGGGGAGGTCAACGGCGCCGGTGTCACGGGGACGACCCACGACGGGCGGCCCGTCGGGTCGCGCGGTGCCGGGGAGCCGGTGGGCGGCGGCGTGGCGGTGGCCGCCATGTCCCGGGCCAGGGCGTCGAAGTCGACGTACCCGGTGGCCTCCAGGATCTTGATGTGGTCCAGCACGGTGGTGTTGGCGTCGTCGGCGAGCGCGCGCACCAGCGAGTTGCCCGTGGCGGCCCGCACCTGGGCGACGACCGGGAACACCCTGCCGTGCGCGAGCCGCAGGATGTTGGCGAACCGGCGGTCGTAGTCCGTGCCCCGCGCCGCGTCCAATTCCGCCAGCCGGCCCCGCTGCTGCTCGTCGGGCTCGTCGGGCAGCGCCAGACCCAGCCGCGAGGCGACGTCACGCACGCGCGCGTCCAGGAACGTGTGTCCCTCGACGAGGTGCTCCCCGGCCGTCCGTACGGCCGGTGTGGTGCCCTTTCGCCGCGCCTGCTGCCCCGCGGGCAGCTCCCACAGCCCGGCCAGCCGGACCTTCGTGACGAACTCGCGGTCCAGCGCGGACAGCGGCCCGTAGCGCGTCGGCACGGACTGGGCGTCGAGCACCTCGACGCCGGTCCCGGACCGGTCGGTGTACGACCAGATCGGGAGGACCAGCGCGAGGAGGGTCGCGGTCAGTCCGGCGATGATGAGGCCGGTGCCACTGAACAGGCCTCTTCCGTCGACGGGGGGTCGGGGTCGCATGGTGCCTCCTGGTACGGCACCGCACGCTGACGGGCTTCGAGTGCGGGATGGGCATGCTACTGCGGACTCCACGCCAACTGCCGTACGGGGGCGAAGTGTTGCATCAGCGGACATTGGGGGCGAACGGTGGGGCCGGGGCGGCGTGCATACCGGAAGGAAAGGGGGCGTTCCGGCTGTCATGGCCCGGCGCCGGGCGTGCGGTGTTGATCCCGGCACACTCACGGACGTACCCGTCCCCCGCGGCATGCCTGCCGACGTACGCGCGCCCCGCGGCGCACCCGTCGGCTCAGCGCCGGCTCAGCGGTCCGCGCAGCACCTGACGTGTCGCGCGGGCGAGCCGCACCCCCGGCCGGGCGGAGCGCGGCGCCGGGCCGGACCGTTCCAGCCACCACTCCCGCAGCTCCCGCCGGGCCCGCCCGTCCGCCGGGCCGTCGGCGAGCAGCAGCCGCTCGACGAAGTCCAGCGCGTCCTGCCGGTAGCCGCCCGTCATCGGACGCCGCCGGGCGTAGCCGAGGAACGCGGGCCGGTAGCCGGCGCCCAGGATCTCCGGCAGCTCCGGCGCGACCTTCGCCACCACGTCCGCCCGCTTCCCGGCCAGCGACCGCGCCTGCACGCCCAGCCGCGCCCGGTCGAACCCCTCGGGGGCGGGTGTCCCGGCGACCAGCGCGGACAGCAGCGCGGTCTGGGCGAGGGCCAGGCGCTGCCGGGCGGGTCCGACGCGGGAGCCTTCCGACGTCTCCGGCGCGCACCCGTCCACGGGGGCGTCGACCCGCACGACCCCCCGCCCCTGTCGCTCCTCCGGCTCCCGTCCCTGCTCCGGCTTTTGCTCCCGCTCCCGTCCCTGCTCCCGGCCCTTCTCCAGTGCGTCCCGGATCGCGCCCAGCTCCCGCTCCAGCTCCGTCGCCCCGGGAAAGTTCTCGTCCCGCTCCAGCAGGACGCCGGGTGGCGAGACCCGGGACGCGAGGTCGGCCAGGATGTCGAGGACCGGCCGGGGCACCGGATGGGCGTGACTGTCGTGCCAGACACCGTCCCGTTCGAAGCCGCCCGCGACATGGACGTAGGCGATGGCCTCCAGCGGCAGTTCGGAGAGCGCCTCGGCCGGGTCCTCGCCCCGGTTGACGTGGTTGGTGTGCAGGTTGGCCACGTCGATGAGGAGCCGTACGCCGGTGCGGTCGGCCAGGTCGTACAGGAACTGCCCCTCGGTCATCTCCTCGCCAGGCCAGGAGAGCAGCGCGGCGATGTTCTCGACGGCGAGCGGCACCGGCAGCGCGGCCTGCGCGATCCGGACGTTCTCGCACAGCACGTCGAGGGCGTCCCGGGTGCGCGGGACGGGCAGCAGGTGGCCGGCCTCCAGACGCGGGGAGGCCGTCAGCGGCCCCCCGGCCCGGACGAACGCGATGTGCTCGGTGACCAGCGGCGAGCCCAGCGCCTCGGCGCGCTCGGCGAGAGCGGTCAGCCGTCCCTCGTCGGGGCGGTCGGCGCCGCCGAGCCCCAGTGAGACACCGTGCGGGACCACCGTCACCCCGCGTGCGCGCAGCCGGCGCAGCGAGTCGGGGAGATGGCCGGAGCACAGGTTCTCCGCCACGGCCTCGACCCAGTCGATGCCCGGCATGCGCTCCACGGCGTCGGCGATCTCCGGCCGCCAGCCGATTCCCGTCCCGAGTCGCTCCACGGTCCCCCTCCTCCGTACCCCCGCTCGGGACCCGGTCGGGGCCCCTCGGTGGTGACGGGGGTATGGCCCGGGCGCCGGGCGCCGAACCCCATCGCGCCCGGGTTCAGAGCAACATTTGAGGTTGGGCCGAAGCCGTCCCCGACCCGGCTAGCGCAGGGCGGGGTGCTCCGCGACCACCGTGCAGCTGCCCGGCGCGACCTCGGTGAAGCCCGCGTCCCGCACCAACGGCAGGCCGCTGCCGACCAGTTCGCGCCAGCGCACGGGATCCGCGGTGCGCACGGAGAGCGCGAACCCCGCGTCGCGCCAGGCGCCGCGCTCCTCGTCCGACAGTTCCCACCAGGCGAGCTGGGCGCCGTGCCCGGCCTGGGCCATCGCCTTGCCCGCCGACATCTCCACGTCCGGGTTCAGCCACAGCACGGGCGTGCCGGGCTCGGCCGCGGCGGGCGGCAGCGGGTCGTCGAGGTCGGTGCCGGAGACCTGGAGCTTCGCCAGCTCCTTCGGCCAGCCGTCCAGCGGGACGGGCGGGAACACCCGCACCTCCGCGGACTTCCCGGTGACCGAGATGCCGGGCAGCGTCTCGGCCCGCCGCCATTCGGCGCCGCGCGCCCGCCGTACGACCTTGCGGATGCGGGCGTCCTGCCAGTCCCGCATCACCTGCGCCCACTCGCCGTCGCCGGCCGACCGCGCGTCGTCCAGCATCGTCAGCACCGCTCGGGCGGCGGTCTCCAGCGCGTCCGTGCGGGCGGGCGGCTCGGCCCGCTCGATTCGTACGACGAGCGGCAGGACGTACTGGGGTCCCTGGTCACGGGCGCTGGGCTCGGACCGGAAGGGGCTGTCAGGGACGGGCGTCGGATCATGGCTCACGACAGTCAACCTTAAGGGGCGCGGGAAGACGCCCCGACGGAACGCGATCCACGCCCGGACGAGGCGGCCCGCCGCTCCCGCCGCTCCCGAGCCCCGCGCGCTCACCTCGCGCGCGGCGCTGCCGGGCGTCGTGCCCGGCTCAGCCCGAGCACGCGGTGCGCTGCGCCTCCTGCCACTCGCAGGCCGGGCAGTACGTGATCCCCCGGTACGACTCCGGGTACTCCGTCGGCTTCCGGCACAGCACGCACTCCGCGTACGGCGGCCCGTCGGCCGTCGGCGGCCGGCCGGTCCCGTCGGTGAGGCAGTACGAGTCGCCGTCTCGGTCGCCGCTCTCGTCGTGGTCACTCATACCCCCAGCCTACGGGGGTCACCGGCGTCCGTCGGCGGCCCCGATCAGCTGGGACACCTTCACGAACCGGAACCCCTTCGCCCGCAGCTCGGGCACGATCGTGCGCACGGCCCGCTCGGTCACCGGGGCGGCGCTGCGGGTGCAGTGCATGACGACGACCGAACCGGCCTTGACCCCCTCCAGCACCTGCCGGGCCACCGCGTCCGCGTCCGTCGCGAACGCGTCCCCGCTCACCACGTCCCACTGCACCGCGGTGACACCGGTGGCGTTCACCGCGCGCAGCGCCCGCTGGTCGTAGCAGCCGCCGGGGAAGCGGAAGTAGGGCATCGCGTTGGTCACGCCCGCCGAGCGGAAGGCGGTGTAGGCCCGCTCCACGTCCGCGCGCATCCGGTCCTCGGACACGGTCGGCAGGCCGTAGCAGTCGTCGGTGAAGGCGTAGTGGCTGTAGGAGTGGTTGGCGATCTCGAACTGCGGGTCCCGCCCGATCGCCCGGGCCTGGTCCGGGTACTCCTCGGCCCACCGGCCCGTCATGAACACGGTGGCCGGTACCTTCAGCGCGCGCAGGGTCGTGATCAGCTGCGGATTGTCGAACCGCTCGCCCGCCGCCGCCCGTGGCCCCTGGTCCGCGGTCATGTCCGCGTCGAAGGTGAGGGCGACCACCTTGTCCGGCGTGCGCGGACCGTTCTTGAAGACGGGCGTCAGTCCGGCGGGCCCCGGGGCGAGGGTCGGCGGCCGGGAGACGGTGGCGGAGGGGGCCGGCCGGCCGGGGTGGGGAGCGGTGGGGGCGGCGGGCGGCGCGGTGCCGCAGGCGGCGAGGGCGGCCCCCAGGGCGCAGGCGATGGCGGTACGGCGTACCAGAGTGATCATAAATACGAAGATATGTCCAGGATTCCCATATTCCCTCCACCGTGCCCCGTGCCCGTCCCGGGCTCACCCGGCCAGGCCAATGCCGCCCGGGGGAGGCGGCGCCGGCGGCGGTGCGGGCTGTTGCTGGGCCTTCTCCAGGAAGCGCAGCAGTTCCACCGGGAACGGCAGGACGAGGGTGGAGTTCTTCTCGGCGGCGACCGCCACCACCGTCTGGAGCAGCCGCAGTTGCAGCGCGGCGGGCTGCTCGGACATCACCCCGGCGGCCTCCGCCAGCTTCCTGGACGCCTGGAGTTCGGCGTCCGCGTTGATGATCCGGGCCCGCCGCTCGCGGTCCGCCTCGGCCTGCCGGGCCATGGAGCGCTTCATCGACTCCGGCAGGGACACGTCCTTGATCTCCACGCGGTCGATCTGCACGCCCCAGCCGACGGCCGGGCTGTCGATCATCAGCTCCAGCCCCTGGTTGAGCTTCTCCCGGTTGGACAGCAGGTCGTCCAGGTCGCTCTTGCCGATGATGGACCGCAGCGAGGTCTGCGCCATCTGCGAGACGGCGAAGCGGTAGTCCTCTACGTTGACGATCGCGGCCGGTGCGTCGACGACCCGGAAGTACACGACCGCGTCGACCCGTACCGTCACGTTGTCGTGGGTGATGCCCTCCTGGGCCGGGATGGGCATCGTGACGATCTGCATGTTGACCTTGCGCAGGCGGTCCACCGCGGGGAGCACCATCGTGAACCCCGGCTCGCGCACCTCGCGGGTCACCCGCCCGAGCCGGAAGACCACACCGCGCTCGTACTGTTTGACGACCCGCGCGGCCGCGGCGATGTACACCACGCCGGCCGAACCGGCCACCGCCGCAGCCGTCAGCAGCTCCTGGAGCATGTCGACCCCCTTCAGCGGAGGACCGGAATGTCTGCTCCTGCAACGATATGCCCGCCGTCCGGTCCGGGGCCACGCCCCGGCGACGACGGCCACGCCGACATGCGGCGTCAGCGCGGCCAGGAAGGCGGCGAAGAAGGCGACGAGGGAGGTGTCGAAATCCTGCCGGAGCGGGGGATCCGGGCCGCCGGCAGGCGCGCGGCCACGGTCGCGCTCAGAGCGCCTCGAAGGCGTCGGAGTCCGCGCGGTGTTCGCGCACGGCGCCGGTGTGCACCTCGTAGTACCAGCCCCGCAGCCGTAGCCGGCCGTCCGCGAGCCGCTTCTCCACGCACGGGTAGGAGCGCAGCCGCAGCAGCTGGGCGAGCACGTGGTGCTGCACGGCCTCGGCGACCGTCGGGTCGGCCGGGTCCGCGGCCGCCGGGTCGCCGGCCGCGTGCGCGAGCCAGTCGCGTACGGCGGGCACGGCGTCGAGGTCGTCGCCGCGCACCAGCGCGCCGACCGCACCGCAGTGCGAGTGGCCGCAGACGACGACGTCCTGGACGCCGAGCACCTCCACGGCGTACTCGATGGTGGCCGCCTCACCGGTGGGACGGCTTCGGGCGTACGGGGGCACGATGTTGCCCGCGGTGCGCAGCTCGAAGAGCTCGCCGGGGCGGGCGCCCGTGATGAGGGCCGGTACGACCCGGGAGTCGGAGCAGGTGATGAAAAGGACCTGGGGGGACTGGCCCTCGGCGAGCCTGGCGAACTCCTCAGGGCGCTGTCCGAACGTACGGGCGTTGTCGATGAGGGGCTGCATGTGTGGTGACTCCTCCTGGCGCGCGCCGGGGCGCGTCGGGCTTGCAGGACAGGGTGGGGGGACTGCTCTGCCGTGCTCGGCAGCGGAGGCCTGAAGTGCTGCCGGAGAGTGTGGAGAGTGTGCTGTCGAGGTCTCGACGGGCGATGGTCCGCGACGCCGGTCGCGGGGGGCCGGTGCGCGGGGGCGAAGGAGACGTCGAGGGTGAAAGGGGGAGGGGGAGGAACGGGGTGCGGCAGGACGGGCGGCGCGCGGCGGGATCCCGGCCCGGGCCGTCGTACCTCGGAACACACGCCTCCCCTCCGGCGGTTCACACCTCTGGCCCGGACCAACGGTTGGTCAACGACTGGTCAAGAAAACCGTAACCCCGCAAAGTTGTCCGCGGGGTCGACGCGGCGTCGCGACGCGCGGGGAGTGTGAAAAGCGCGCGGATCGGCCGGCGTGAACCGGCCCTCGGTCCGGGAGGCCTGACCGGCTGTCAGCCCTCGACGAGGCGCTTGGCGTCGCGGGCCAGGGCGGTCAGCCGGGATATCGCCCGGAAGTACTTCTTGCGGTAGCCGCCGTTCAGCATCTCCTCGCTGAACAGCCGGTCGAAGGGCTGCCCCGAGGCGAGGACGGGCACCTCGCGGTCGTAGAGCCGGTCCGCCAGCACGACGAGGCGCAGGGCCGTCGACTGGTCCGGCACCGGGGTCACGTCGGTGAGGCACACCGCCTTCAGACCGTCGGTGAGGGCGCCGTACCGGCTGGGGTGGACGCGGGCGAGGTGGGCCAGCAGCTGCGGGAAGTCGTCGAGCGAGGCGCCGTCCGTGGCGTAGGCCGCCTTCGTCACCTGTTCGTCGGAGTAGGGCGCCGGCGCCTCGGGCAGGCCGCGGTGGCGGTAGTCCTCGCCGTCGATGCGCAGCGGGCGGAAGCGGGCGGACAGGCCCTGGATCTCGCGCAGGAAGTCGGCGGCCGCGAACCGGCCCTCGCCGAGCTTGCCCGGCAGGGTGTTGGAGGTGGCGGCGAGCGCCACACCGGCGTCGACGAGCTTGCCGAGCAGCGTGGACACGAGGACCGTGTCGCCCGGGTCGTCCAGTTCGAACTCGTCGATGCACAGCAGACGGTGGCCCGAGAGGGTCTGCACCGTCTGCTGGAAGCCGAGGGCACCGACCAGGTTCGTCAGCTCGACGAAGGTGCCGAACGCCTTGAGCGCGGGCTCGGCCGGGGTGGCGTGCCAGAGGGAGGCCAGCAGGTGGGTCTTGCCGACGCCGTAGCCGCCGTCGAGGTAGACGCCGCGCGGGCCGGTCGGGGCCTTCGGCGCCCTGGCCTTCCCGAATCCCAGGAACCCCCGCTTGCCGGCTCCGGCGGTGTCAGCCCCGCCGAGCCCGCCGGCGAAGTCCTCGAGGACCCGTACGGCCTCGGTCTGGCTGGGCTGGTTCGGGTCCGGGATGTATGTGCCGAAGCGGACCGAGTCGAACCGCGGCGGCGGCACCATCTCGGCGACCAGCCGGTCGGCGGGGACACGCGGCTCACGGGCGCACAGGGAAGGCGGGGCCGCGTCGGCTATCGGACTGAGACCGGGGGCGGGGGAGGAGGACGACACGGTTCAACTCTATGCGCCGTGCCAGACTGCTCGGCATGCGACGCCTGTTCCCTGTGACCGACCAGACAGCACCCCGGACCGGCGGTGAGACGCGGGGGGCGCCTGAGGCGGGTCAGGACGGGGCCGACCGTGAGTGGGGCCTCGCCGAGCTGGCCGCCGCCTACGCCTATCCCGAGGCCGCCCCCGCGCCCGGGTCCGCGGCGCCAGGTCCGCGGCCCTGGCTGCGGGCCAACATGGTGTCCACGCTCGACGGGGCCGCTCAGCACGACGGCCGGTCGCAGCCCATCTCCCACGCGGCCGACATGCGGATCTTCGGCACGCTGCGGGCACTGGCGGACGTCGTGCTGGTCGGCGCGGAAACCGTACGCCAGGAGGGGTACCGTCCGGCACGCGCGCGGGCCGAGTTCGCGGCGGCGCGCGAGGCGGCCGGGCAGGCCCCTGCCCCGGCGATCGCGGTGGTCTCGGCCGCCCTGGACCTCGACTTCTCGCTGCCGCTGTTCACCGCCCCCGAGGTCCCCACCCTGATCCTCACCGGCGCCGCCGCGGCCCCCGACCGGGTCTCGGCCGCGGAGAAGGCCGGCGTCCGGGTGCTGATCGCCGGTGACGGCGTCGGCGTGGATCCGGCCCGCGCCGTCCGGGTGCTCGCCGGCCTCGGCCACACCCGGCTGCTGACCGAGGGCGGCCCGCGGCTGCTGGGCCAGCTGGTGGCCGCCGGCGTCCTCGACGAGCTGTGTCTGACGGTCGCCCCGATGCTCACCGCGGGCGACGCGCAGCGCGTCGCGGGCGGGCCCGGGGTCGCGGTTCCGCAGCGCTTCGCACTCGTGTCCCTACTGGAGGAGGACGGCTTCCTGTTCAGCCGGTACCGGCGGGCCTGACGGCCCTCGGTGCGCGCGGTTCGCACCACAGTTCGCACCACAGTTCCCATCGCGGCGGAATACGCCGTTCCGTTTAGCTTCCGGCGGGCACACTGAATCCGGCAGTACCCGTGCGATCACGGGGCAGGATGGTTTCCGCAGGGCCGGGTACGGCCCCACGGAGGACGAGGGCCCGCCGGGCTCTCGAAGGAGAAGAGGCGCCTGGTGTTCACAAGCGTTCTGATGATCGAGAAGGCACTGACGTCTGCCGACGTGGAGTTCGTTACCACGCTGCACGGGGACGAGGCGGTCTTCTTCCACGTCCTGCTGCAACCGCGCGGCGACCAGGCGGACCGCCTGCTGCGCGCCATCGACGACATCGCGCTCGGCGACCTCGACGACGCCGCCCGGGAGGGCGAGACGCCGGAGGGGGAGGCGGCCAAGGAGCCTGCCGAGCAGGCGCTGGCGGTGTCCCTGACGGCTCTGCGCGGGGCCGGCAGCGAGGCCGACGGCCGGCTGGTCGAGGACCATCCGCTGGACGCGCTGAAGGCCCTGGTCGACCAGGTCCAGGCCGACGAGGTGATCGTCCTGACCGATCCGCACTACGTGGAGGAGTTCTTCCACCGGGACTGGGCGTCCAGGGCCCGCCACAAGGTGGGCGTGCCGGTGCTGAAGCTGTTCTCGCACAGCAAGGCGTGAGGGGTACCGGTGACCGTGTCGGGCCTGCCATACGCTTAGGGCTCACGTTCGCCGCACCACTCCAGGGAGACGCACATGGCCCCGGGCCTTCCTACCGCCATGGACCGACCGCACTTCATCGGCATCGGCGGCGCCGGAATGTCGGGCATCGCCAAGATCCTGGCCCAGCGCGGGGCGAAGGTGGCGGGCAGTGACGCCAAGGAGTCGGCGACCGCGCAGGCACTGCGGGCGCTGGGCGCGACCGTGCACGTCGGGCACGCCGCCGAGCACCTCGCCGACGACGCCACCTGCGTGGTGGTGTCGTCGGCGATCCGCGCGGACAACCCGGAGCTGGCCCGCGCGGCGGAGCTGGGCATCCCGGTCGTCCACCGTTCGGACGCGCTCGCCCGGCTGATGGACGGCCTGCGGCCGATCGCGGTCGCCGGCACCCACGGCAAGACGACCACGACGTCGATGCTGGCCGTCTCGCTCGGCACGCTGGGCCTGGACCCGTCGTACGCCATCGGCGGGGACCTGGACGTCCCCGGTTCCAACGCGCTGCACGGCGAGGGCGAGATCTTCGTCGCCGAGGCGGACGAGTCGGACCGCAGCTTCCACAAGTACGCGCCCGAGGTGGCGATCGTCCTCAACGTGGAGCTCGACCACCACGCGAACTACGCGTCGATCGAGGAGATCTACGAGTCCTTCGAGACGTTCGTCGGACGGGTCACCGAGGGCGGCACGCTGGTGGTCTCGGCGGACCACGAGGGCGCGCGGGAGCTGACCCGCCGGATCGCGGCGAGCGGGGTGCGGGTGGTGACGTACGGCGAGGCCGAGGACGCGGACGTCCGGATCCTGTCCGTCGTGCCGCAGGGACTGAAGAGCGAGGTCACGGTCCTGCTGGAGGGCCGGGAGCTCACCTTCGCCGTCTCCGTCCCCGGCCGGCACTACGCGAGCAACGCGGTGGCCGCGCTGGCGGCGGGTGTGGCGCTGGGCGTGCCGGCGGCCGAGCTGGCCCCGGCCCTGGCCGCCTACACCGGCGTCAAGCGCCGCCTCCAGCTGACGGGCGAGGCGGCCGGAGTCCAGGTCGTCGACTCCTACGCCCACCACCCCACGGAGATGACGGCCGACCTGGAGGCGATGCGGGCCGCGGCCGGCGAGGCGCGCATCCTGGTGGTCTTCCAGCCGCACCTCTTCTCCCGGACCCAGGAGCTCGGCAAGGAGATGGGCCAGTCTCTGGCCCTGGCGGACGCCTCCGTCGTCCTCGACATCTACCCGGCCCGCGAGGACCCGATCCCCGGCATCACCAGCGAGCTGATCATCGAGGCCGCGCGGGCGGCGGGCGCCGACGTGACCGCGGTGCACGACCAGGCGGAGGTCCCGGAGGTCGTCGCGGGAATGGCCGGGCCCGGTGATCTCGTTCTCACCATGGGCGCGGGTGACGTGACGGACCTGGGCCCGCAGATCCTGGACCGCCTGTCGCGGGCCTGAACAGAACCGAAGGGGCTGAGCTTCATGTCGTACGACGTCGAAAAGCCGGACGAGCAGTGGCGTGCGGAGCTGACCCCGGCCGAATACGCCGTGCTGCGGCAGGCCGCCACCGAGCCCGCCTTCACCGGTGAGTACACCGACACCAAGGCCAAGGGCGTCTACTCCTGTCGCGCCTGCGGTGCCGAGCTGTTCACCTCGGACACGAAGTTCGAGTCGCACTGCGGCTGGCCGTCCTTCTTCGACCCGAAGGACACGGACGCGGTCGAACTGATCGCGGACCGCTCGCACGGGATGGTGCGGACCGAGGTGCGGTGTGCCCGGTGCGGGTCCCACCTCGGCCATGTGTTCGAGGGGGAGGGGTACGCGACCCCCACGGACCAGCGGTACTGCATCAACAGCATCTCGCTGCGGATGGAGCCGGACGCGAACTGAGCCGGCGCGGGCGGGCCGCCGTACACGGGCGGCCCGCCCGCTCTTCGCTCGCGATGTTCACTGTAGTGAACCATGCGTGTGATCTAACGAACGGTCTGTGGGGGCCGCCCCCCGGGCCCGAACCCCGAGGAGAGACCGTGATCGACCGTGCCGACGTCCTGGCCGCCGCCGAACGCATCCGCGGGTACGTCCGGCGGACGCCCCTGGTGGACGTCACCGACGGCCGCCGGGAACTGCTGCTGAAGTGCGAGCAGCTCCAGCACACCGGTGTCTTCAAGGCGCGCGGGGCCTTCAACCGCATCCTCGCCGCCCGGGAACGCGACGAGCTCGACCCGGTCGTCGGCGTCGTCGCCGCCTCGGGCGGCAACGCCGGTCTGGCACACGCCTACGCGGCCTCGGTCCTCGGCGTGCCGGCGACCGTGTTCGTCCCGGAGACCGCCCCGGCCGTGAAGGTCGAGCGGCTCCTCGCCTACGGGGCGAAGGTGCGGCAGGTCGGCAGCGAGTACGCGCAGGCCTACACCGCCGCGGTCGAGTTCGCCGAGGCGGGGGGCGCGCTGTTCTGCCACGCCTACGACCAGCCGGAGATCGTGGCCGGTGCGGGGACGATGGCCGAGGAGATGCTGGAGGACGACCCGTCGATCGACACGATCGTGCTCGCCGTGGGCGGCGGCGGGATGTACGCGGGGGTCGCGGCCGCCGCCGAGGGACGGGCACGGATCGTCGCCGTCGAGCCCACGGCGATCCCCACGCTGCACAGCGCGCTCGCGGCGGGCGCCCCCGTCGACGTGCCGGTGTCGGGGATCGCCGCCGACTCGCTCGGCGCGCGGCGGGTGGGCGACATCGCCTTCGGCATCGCGCGCCGCACCCGCCCGACGAGCGTGCTCGTCGACGACGTCGCCATCGACCGGGCCCGCACCCACCTCTGGTCCGAGTACCGCATCGCCGCGGAGCACGGCGCCGCCGCGGCGATCGCCGCGCTCACCTCCGGCGGGTACGTACCGGGCGAGGGCGAACGGGTCGCCGTCATCGTGTGCGGAGGCAACACCGACCCGCGGACGCTGGGCGGCCTGCTGTGACGGGACGAAACGGGATGGGACGGGATGGGTCGGAGGCCGGTGGGGAGTGCGCGGCCGGCAGCGCGTGGACGGCCGGGGGCGGCGGACGGGTGTGACGTCGGACGCGTGACGGCGGACGAGTCGACGCGGGCCGGGTGACCGGGGCCGAGTCGGAGCGGCTAGGAGACGATGAACACCGTCACGTCGGCCGGACCGTCACCCGTCTCGTAGGAGTGGGGGCCGTCACCGTCGAACGACAGCAGGTCGCCCGGGTGGAGCTCGGCCTCCTCGCCCTCGGGGCCGGCCCGCAGCGCGCCGGACGCGACGAGCAGGTGCTCGACCGTGCCGGGCGCGTGCGGAACGCCCTCCAGCCGGGTGCCCGCGGGCATCCTCAGCCGCCAGATCTCCGTGCTGTGTCCCGCGCTCACCCGGCGCAGGAGTTCCCGGGTGATCTCGTCCGTGGCCGTGGGAGTGCCCGGGAGCAGGGTCGTACCCGGCTCCTCCTCGTCGCCCAGCAGATCGGTGAGCGGGATCCGCAGGGCGAACGCGAGCGCGTCGAGCGTGTCGATGGTCGGGTTGCCGTTGCCCGACTCGATGCTCGACAGCGACGCCTTGCTGAGGTCGGCACGCCGGGCGAGCTCGGCCGCCGTCATCCCCCGCTGCTCCCGCCGGCGCCGGATCTGCGCGCCCACGCTCGCACCCCGGCTCGGGCTCGGTGTCGGTCGTTCGACGGGTCGGGACATCGGAACTCCGGATCGTGGGGGCGGGACAGCCGGGGCGCGCACCGGGCGGCCCGCCCGGTGGGGCCGGGAGGCGCCGTCGGACGCCGTCCCTCCTGATCTGCGGCCTCAGCCTACGGCTCGGCCCCGCTCCCGGAGCCCGGCCGGGCTCACAGCACCTTGCGTTGCACCAGCGCCGACAGGACGAGCGCGCCCGGGACCAGGGGCAGCCAGACCGTCAGGACGCGGTAGCCGACCACGGTCGCCGTGGCCAGGCCCAGCGGGGCGCCGAACGCGGTCATGGCGAACACCACGGCCGCGTCCACGGGTCCGATGCCGCCGGGGGCCGGTACCGCCCCCACCGCGGTGCCCGCGGCGAGGAACGCGAACACCACCTGCGCCCAGGACAGCGGCAGCCCCAGCGAGGAGCCGACCGCGGCGATCACACACCCCTGGAACACCGGCGCGACGGCCGCGCCGCCCCAGAGGGCGAGGACACGGCTGGGCCGGGTGTGCAGCAGCCGCGCGTCGGACAGGGCGGTACGCACGAGGGCGAGCGCCGGCCTGCGCAGCGGACGTACGGCCGTCACGAGCAGTGCGCCGGCCACCGGTCCGAGCACCACGCATCCGGTGACCAGGAAGAGCGTCCCGTCGTCCGGGACGAGCGCGCCGAGCTCCAGCATGTCCGGGAAGGCCAGCACGAAGACGAGCAGGACCGGAATCTTCGCGATCGGCTTGACCAGCGAGTACAGGGCGATCGAGGCGGTGCCCCGGGCGAGCGGCACGCCCTGGTTCTGCAGGAACCGCAGGGTGACGGCGTGCGCGCCGACGCTGGCCGGGAGCACGTGGTTGGCGGCACCGGCGGCGAACTGGGAGGCGAGCAGCAGTCCCGGGGGCAGCCGGTCCGGTACGGCGCCCTGCCGTACGCACGCGGCGGTCACCCAGCCCAGACAGGTGAAGAAGATCGCGAGCAGCAGCCACCAGGGGTCGGCCGAGGCCAGCCGGGCGGCGCCGCCCCGCATGCCGGGCCAGTCGATCGCGGCCCACACCCCGATCAGCAGGATCGGGAGCAGGACCGCCGCCCGGTGGACGAGCCGGGCGGTCGCCGGGGAGCGGACGAGCGGCGCGATGGCGGGGGAGGCCGGGGCGGGGAGCGGCCCGGGCGAGTCGTCGAGCGGGAGCAGGGACACAGCGGGAACGTTCCCGGTCGGTGTGACGGAAGGGTGTCCGGCAACCGACGGAGCAAGGGCGCGCGAGCGTCACTGTCGCGGCGGCCCGCGCCGCCCCGGGCACCCCCTGCCCCGGACGCGCCGCGGGACCGGCCGCGGGTCGGCCGCTGGACGCACCGTGCGGACGGCCGCCCGGATTCCGCTCGCGCCCTCGGCGGCGCGGGCCGGTTCGGTGGCCGATGCGGTCGGCGGCTGGGTTTGTCACGCTTTAGAGGTGTCCAGAGTCGCGCGATGGTTCCGGGTGCACCGCGAGCCCGGACACCAGGACGGCGTCCGTCGCGCGATGACGCCCGCCCCGGAGGACGACCCGGCGGCCCTGCTGGCGAAACTGCGGGCGGTGGCGGCGGGCGTCGGTACGACGCTGGACGAGGGAGCCACCTGTGCCGAGCTGACCCGGGCCGCCGCCGGGCACGCGGGCGGCGCCGCGGCCGTGATGCGGGTGGACGGCCCGACCGTCGCGGGCTACGAGTCGATCACCGGGGACGCGGACGTGCTGCCCGACGCCCGGTGGGTCAGCGCGGTGGCCCGCGACATGGCGGCCCCGGAACTCGGCGGGTGGGGCGAGCAGCGCGTCGGCGACCCGGCGACCGGCCGCTTCCACGCGGCGCTCTGCGTGCCCCTGGCCAGCGGCGAGCGCCGCTACGGCGTCCTGGTGTGTGCCCGGGAGGGGGCGCCGTTCACGGACACCGAGACGCAGTTCGTCGCCCTCCTGGCCGAACGGGCCGCCTCGCATCTGTGGCACGCCCGTGAGCACGCCCGCGTCAGCCGCACCGCGGGCGACCTGCAACGCGCCCTGCGCGCCGAACCCGGCAGGCCGCACCCCAACCTGGACGTCGCCGTGCGCTACCTGCCCGCGGGCGAGCAGGCACTGGTCGGCGGCGACTGGTGCGAGACCGTACGGCTGCACTTCGGACGCACGCTCCTGGTCGTCGGCGACGTCATGGGACACGGGGTGGAGGCCGCCGTGGACATGGCCGCCTACCGCTCCGACCTGAGGACGCTCGCCGCCACCGACCTCCCCCCGCACCGGGTGCTGCGTCAGCTGGACGCGCTCGCCGCCGACCTGCCCGACCGCAGGCCGGCGACCTGTCTGATTGCCCGGGTCGACCCCGTGCGCGGACAGCTGACGGTGTCGGGCGCGGGCCACCTGCCGCCCGCGGTGATCGACGGCGACGGCGGCACCTCGCTGCTGCCGGTGTCGGTCGGGCCGCCCCTGGGCACCGGGTTCGGCGGCTACGAACTCGCCACCTACCGGCTGGCGCAGGACCAGACGCTGCTGCTGTTCACCGACGGGCTCGTGGAGCGGCGCGGCGAGGACATCGACCGGTCGCTGGACCGGCTCGCCGCACTCCGGTTCCCGGTCACGGCCGGGGTGGAGGACATCCTCGACGCGGTGCTCGGCCGGCTGGACGCGAGACACGCGGAGGACGACGTGGCGCTGCTGGCCGCCCGCCCGCGCCGCGCCGCGCCGCACTGAACCCGGCTCACACGTCCGTGTCTCCCACGCACTTCGCGCCCTGCCGGATCGGCTCGACCGCTCGGCTCAGTTCCACCAGCACGGTGTCGGTCCCGGTGGCCCGGTCGGTGAGGGTGATCTCGACGGCCGGGTCGCGGCCGTAGGTGACCAGCACCTTGCGGCCGTCGCGGAACTCCGCGTCCCGCAGCACCCAGTCCACGCCGTCGACGTTCACGCACCTGTCGACCGTCGGCCCGGGCGGGCGCAGTCCGCAGCGCAGGACCACCGCGCCGTCGCCCCAGGTGGTGACGCCCGCTGCCCCGGGGTCGGACCGCCGCTGCCCGGCCAGCTCCGCCGGATACCCCCGGGCGATCCGCGCGCACGCGGGGTCGCCACCGCGTTCGGCGGCCGTCATGCCGGGCCCGGCCGAGTCCCCCTCGCGCACCACGAGCACCGCTGCCGCTACCAGCCCGGCCGCGCCCAGACACACGACGGCGCGCACTCTTCGAGAACGACACCTCATCGCCCGCAAGCCCCCTGCCCGGCGGCCATCCGCCGTCGGCCGCACGCTACGCCACGGGCCCGGCGTCCCCGTGTCCGGGCTCAGCCGGGGGCCGGCGCGAGCGGGAGGCCGACCGTGAACACCGTGGCGCCGGTCTCGTCGCCCAGTTCGATGGCCCCGCCGTGCGCGCGGACCAGCGCGCCGGCGACCGACAGGCCGAGGCCGCTGCCGCCGCGGTCACGGCTGCGGGCCTTGTCGACGCGGTAGAAGCGGTCGAAGACCCGTTCCCGGTCCCCGGCCGGGATGCCGGGGCCGGTGTCCGCGACCCGCACCAGCGCCCGGCCGGGGACGACCCGCAGCACCAGCGAGACCGGTGTGCCGTCCGGGGTGTGCACGGCGGCGTTGGTGAGCAGGTTGTCCAGCACCTGCCGGATGCGCTGCGGATCCAGGCGCAGCCGCACCGGCGCCGGACCGGCCGTCACGGCCAGCGGGTGGGCGGGGTGGCTCGCGCGGAACGCGTCGGCCGCCTCCTCGACCAGTTCCACCAGGTCGGCGTCCCGCATCCGCAGCGGCGCCTCCACCTCCTCCGCGTCCAGCCGGGCGAGCAGCAGCAGATCGTCCAGCAGGAAACCCATCCGGGCGGCCTCGGCCCGCAGCCGGGCCAGGTGCCGGTCCCGTTCCTCCGGGGCGTTGGCGGCCGCGTACTGGAAGAGGTCGGCGTAGCCCCGTACCGACATCAGGGGCGTGCGCAGCTCGTGCGAGGCGTCGGCGACGAACCGGCGCAGCCGCTGCTCGGCCCGCGCGCGCACCGCGAGGGAGTCGTCGATGTGCTCCAGCATGGTGTTGAAGGCGGTGCGCAGCTCCTCCACCTCCGGGGCGCCGCCCGGGGCGTCCGCGCGCAGCGGCAGCCGGGCCGCCGACCCGGTCAGATTGTGCGAGGCGATGCCGTGCGCGGTGTGCGCCATCTCGCTCAGCGGGCGCAGCCCGCGCCGCAGCAGCGCCCGCCCGGCCACCACCAGCGCGAGCAGCGCGAGCACGAAGGCCACCACCTGCACGGTGATCAGCTGCCGCATGGTGGCGTCGATGCCCGTCATGGGCGCGGCGGTGACCAGGACCACCCCGGGCCGCACCTCGCAGGCCCGCAGCCGGTAGCTGCCGGCTCCGTCGATCCGCACGGTGCGCTGGATCTCGTAGTCCGTGTGCGCGCGGGTCCTGGCGAGGGCGGTCAGGGTGCGGCTGTCGGACGGCACCTCGGCCGGGGTGCGCAGCACGGCGGAGGCGTCCGTCACGTCGTAGACCGCGGTGTACCAGCCGTAGTACGGCTGCCGGGTCACCGTGCCGTGCGCCGCCGCGTCCTTGGACTGCACGACCTGGACCAGCTTCATCTGGGCGGCCAGCTGATGGTCCAGGTAGTCGCGCATGTACATGGTCAGCACGGTCCCGACGACGGCGAACACCACCAGCGACAGCGCGCCCAGGCCGAGCGCCAGCCGGGTGCCGAGACGCAGCCGGCGGTACGTGCGCCGCAGCCGTCCGATCGCCGCCTTCACTCCGCGGCCTGCCGTATCACGTACCCGAACCCGCGCATGGTGTGGATCAGCGGATCGCCCGTGGCGTCGAGCTTGCGGCGCAGCCGGCTGACCACCAGTTCCACCACGTTGGATCGGCCGCCGAAGCCGTACTCCCATACGTGGTCGAGGATCTGTGCCTTGGTCAGGACGGTTGGCGACTTGCGCATCAGGAAGCGCAGCACCTCGTACTCGGTGGGGGTGAGGGTCAGCAGCCGGCCGTCGCGGCGCACCTCACGGGTGTCCTCGTCCATCGTCAGGTCCGCCACCCGCAGCACCGACCGCTGGAAACCGGGTCCGGCGCTGCGCCGCAGCACGGTGCGCAGCCGGGCCATGAGCTCCTCCACGGCGAACGGTTTGACCAGGTAGTCGTCCCCGCCCCGGGTCAGCCCCGCGACCCGGTCGGCGACCGTGTCGCGCGCGGTGAGGAACACCACCGGCACCATCGTGCCGGAGCCGCGCAGCCGGTCGAGGACACCGAAGCCGTCCACGTCGGGCAGCATCAGGTCGAGCACCACGATGTCCGGGTGGAACTCGGCGGCCCGGCGCAGCGCCTCCTCGCCCGAGTTCGCGGTGACCGCCTCCCAGCCCTCGTAGCGCGCGACCGTCGCCACGAGGTCGGCGATCGGCGGGTCGTCGTCCACGACGAGAAGTCGTACCTTTTCCACCCGCTCATAGTGCTTCACCCGGCGATCCGCGCCAGGGCGGGGGCACCGCCGCGACCACTTCGATAACCACTTGAAAGACGAACGACAGCAAATGGACAGCTCCGTACGGACAAGCTCGGATACCCCGGACCCGATCTAGGAGCCATCGCCTGTGACGACCGTCCCCTCACCCCCTGCGCCCCCAGCGGCGATACGCCCCAGGGTGGTGGCCCGCACCGGCCTGTACGCCGTGCTGGCCGTGAACGTGGCCGTGGTCGCCTCCCTCTTCGTACAGGCGGGCTTCGCCTCGAACGCCCTGATTGTGCTGGGCCGGCTGGCCGGCCTCTACGGCGCGCTCCTGATGGCCTTCCAACTGCTGCTGGTGGCCCGGCTGCCCTGGCTCGACCGCCGCATCGGCATGGACCGGCTGACCTCGTGGCACCGCTGGACCGGCTTCGGCATCCTGTGGACGCTGCTCGCGCACGCCGTGTTCATCACCTTCGGCTACGCCGACTCCTCCGGCCTGGACCCCGTGAGCCAGGTGGTCGACCTCGCCGAGACGGTCGAGGGCGTGCTGCGGGCCGTCGTCGCACTGGCGGTCATCATCGTGATCGGCGCCGTCTCGGCCCGCTACGCGCGGCGCCGGCTGGCGTACGAGACCTGGCACTTCATCCACCTGTACACCTACGTCGCGGTGGTGCTGGCCTTCACCCACCAGGTCGCGGCCGGTACGACCTTCACCTCGTCGTCCGCCGCCACGACGTACTGGTACGTGGTGTGGGGCGTCGCGCTCGGCGCGGTCGTCGTCGGCCGGGTGGTGCTGCCGCTGTGGCGCAACCGGCGCCATCAGCTGCGGGTGTCCGCGGTCGTCCCCGAGTCCGACGACGTCGTCTCGATCCAGGTCACCGGGCGCGACCTGGACCGGCTGCCCGCGCGGGCCGGCCAGTTCTTCCTGTGGCGGTTCCTGACCCGGGACCGCTGGTGGCAGGCCAACCCGTTCTCCCTGTCGGCCGCGCCGGACGGCCGCACCCTGCGGCTCACCGCCAAGACCGCGGGCGACGGCACCGCCGCCCTGCGGCACGTGAAGGTCGGCACGCGCGTCTTCGCCGAGGGCCCCTACGGCGCCTTCACCGCCCTGCACCGCACCCGGCCCGACGCCCTGCTCATCGCGGGCGGCGTCGGCGTCACCCCGATCCGGGCGCTGCTGGAGGAACTGCACGGCCACGCCGTGGTCATCTACCGCGTCGCCGCCGACCGGGACGCGGTCCTCTACGACGAGCTGCGGGAACTCGCCCGGGTCAAGGGCGCCGAGCTGCACCTGGTCACCGGCCCGGTCAGCCCCGACAAGCTGGCGCCGGGCGAACTCGCGCGGCTCGTACCGGACATCACCGACCGGGACGTCTTCCTGTGCGGACCGCCGCCCATGATGAACGCCGTGCTCGGCAGCCTGCGCGCGCTGGCCGTGCCCAAGCCGCAGATCCACTTCGAACGCTTCAGCCTCGCGGGATGAGGGAGACGAGGGAAACACCGTGAAACGAGCCATACCCGTCCTGGTGCTGAGCATCGCCGGTCTGATCCCGGTGTGGCGCTACGAGGCGTCCACCGGCACGTCGTCCGGCGAGGTCGCCGCACCCGCGTCGCCATCGTCCTCTTCGCCGTCCTCGACCTCCACCTCGTCGTCGTCCTCCTCGGGTGCCTCGTCGAAGGTCGTCGCGGGTTCGACGGTGAACACGGAGAAGGGGACCGTGCAGGTGGAGGTGACGTTCGAGGGCGAGGAGATCGCCTCCGTACGGATGCTCCAGCAGCCGGACCATCCCCAGACCACGGCCGCGGTGCCGCGGTTGATCGAGGAGACGCTCCAGGCGCAGGACGCCGACATCGACACCGTGTCCGGCGCCACGATCACGAGCGACGGCTACCGGCGGTCGCTCCAGGCCGCGATCGACGCTAAGGGCGCCTGACGTGCGCCGCGTCGAACACGTCATGGGGTTCCCCGTCTCGCTGCGGATCGACGACGAACGCGTCCCCGAGGGCGTCGGGGACGCGGTGTTCGCGTGGCTGCGCGAGGTCGACGAGCGGTTCAGCCCCTTCAAGGCGGACAGCGAGGTGTCCCGCCTCGGCCGGGGCGAGCTGTCCGCCGACGCGGTGAGCGCCGACCTGCGCGAGGTGCTCGCCCTGGGCGAGGAGTACCGGGTCGCGACCGGCGGCGCGTTCGACGTACGGCTGCCGGGCCGGGGCCTGGATCCCTGCGCGGTCGTGAAGGGCTGGTCGGCGCAGCGGGCGGCGGAACTGCTCACGGGCGCCGGGCTGACCCGGTTCTGCCTGAACGCCGGGGGAGACGTGGTGACGGCGGGCGGCCCGTGGCGGGTCGGCGTACGGCACCCCGAGCTCGCCGACCGGCTCTGCGCCGTCGTGGAGGTCACCGACGGCGCGGTGGCGACCTCCGCCCGCTACGAGCGCGGCGACCACATCCTCGACGGCCGCACGGGCCGTCCGGCCACCGGACTGCTCTGCGTCACCGTCGTGGCCCCGACCCTGACCGAGGCGGACGCGGTGGCCACGGCGGCCTTCGCGCTCGGCGAGGAGGGCGTCGAGTGGGCGGCCGCGCGGGCGGGCTGCGAGGTGTACGCGGTGGACGCCCGCCGACGGGTCCTGCGGACACCGGGACTCGCGATGGCCGGAGCGGGGCCGGCAGCGGCGTGACGACGGCCCGTCGGACGGCCCGTCGGACGGCCCGTCGGACGGCCCGTCGGACGGCCCGTCGGACGGCCGGGAGTGTGCCGAAGCCGGGGCCGGGAACCCGCCCGCCAAAGTGCCGCAACATTCCCGGTCTAGACTCTCCCCGCAACGGCCTGCGCAACGACGACCGTGGCCGAAAAAAGGCAGTTTTCTGCCAAACCCGAAGGGTATTCGGCGTTTTGATACGGATAGATTCAGTCACCAAGCGGTACCCGGACGGCACGGTCGCGGTCGACCGGCTCTCGTTGGACATACCCGAACGCTCGATCACCGTCTTCGTCGGTCCGTCGGGCTGTGGGAAGACCACGACCCTGCGCATGATCAACCGGATGATCGAGCCCAGCGAGGGCACGATCCTCCTCGACGGCGTCGACATCCAGCGGCAGCCGGTCAACACCCTGCGCCGCTCGATGGGTTACGTCATCCAGAACGCCGGGCTCTTCCAGCACCGCACGATCGTCGACAACATCGCCACCGTGCCGCGGCTGCTCGGCTGGAGCAAGGACCGGGCGCGGGCCCGGGCCCACGAGCTGATGGAGCGGGTCGGTCTGGACGCCACGCTCGCCAAGCGCTACCCGTACCAGCTGTCCGGCGGACAGCAGCAGCGCGTCGGAGTGGCCCGGGCCCTCGCCGCGGACCCGCCGGTGCTGCTGATGGACGAGCCGTTCTCCGCCGTCGACCCCGTCGTGCGCAAGGGACTCCAGGACGAACTCCTCAGGATCCAGGAGGAACTGGGCAAGACCATCGTCTTCGTCACCCACGACATCGACGAGGCCATCAAGCTCGGCACGATGGTCGCGGTGATGCGCACCGGCGGCCACCTCGCCCAGTACGCCCCGCCCGCCGAGCTGTTGTCCGACCCGGCCGACGCCTTCGTCGAGGACTTCCTCGGCGCCGACCGCGGCATCCGGCGGCTGTCCTTCTTCTCCGCCGCCGGACTTGACCTGCTGACCACGCCGATCGTCGCGATCGACGCCACCGCCGAGCAGATCGCCTCCCGCACCACCGAGGAAGCCCCCTACCTGCTCGTCACCGGCCTGGACGGCCGGCCGCTCGGCTGGAGCGAGCCGAAGGACCTCACCGCAGGCGAGATCCGCGCCGAGCAACTCCTCTCGCACGGGCGGCCCTTCGAGGCCGGCAAGGACTCGCTGCGCGCCGCGCTCGACGGGGCCGTGCTCTCACCCACCGGCTGGGCCGTCGCCGTCGACCACGAGGGCCGGGCGAGCGGAGTGGTCTCCCAGCAGACCATCGGCGAGGCGATCCGCAGCGCGCACGCGCAGCGACGCACGGCCGCCGAGGCCGGTGCCGAGGCGGTCTCGGGCGTCGGCGCCGACGGCCGGACCGCGGGCGCGGGGAAGGCCCGCGGATGAGCGGCTTCTTCGACATCCCGAGCGACCTCCAGCACAGCTACTTCGGCCTCGTCGGCCTGCATCTGCGCGAGGCGCTGCTGCCGGTGCTGGCCGGCCTGCTCGTCGCGCTGCCGATCGCCCAGATCTGTGTCCGACTGCGCTGGCTGTACGCGCCCGTCCTGGGTGTGGCGACCGTGCTGTACGCCATCCCCTCCCTGGCCCTCTTCGTCATCCTCATCGACTTCACCGGCCAGAGCGAACTCACCGTGATGATCCCGCTGGCCGTCTACAGCCTGGTGGTGTTCGTCCCGGCGATCGTGGACGGCGTCCGCTCGGTCCCCGAGGAGACCCTCGCCGCCGCCACCGCCATGGGCTTCGGACCCGTACGCCGTTACCTGCTGGTGCAGTTGCCGATCGCGGTGCCCGCCATCATCGCCGGACTGCGGGTGGCGACCGTGTCGAGCATCTCCCTGGTCAGCGTCGGCATGCTGATCGGCAACCAGGGCGCCCTGGGCAACCTGCTCAACGACGGCATGATCTACCATCAGCCGCGCCTCATCTGGCTCTCGGTGATCGGCACCGCCGTCCTGGCCGTCCTCGCGGACGCCGCCCTGGTCGTCGTCCGTCTGCTCCTGACGCCCTGGATGCCCCGCGGCACCCAGAAGGCCCGCCCCGCCGCCGAGGCCCGGCCCGAACCGGCCGCGCCCGCCCTGGAGGACGCCGTCCGATGAACGTGATCCACTTCGTCAACGCGTTCTTCAGCGACAGCACCCACTGGCACGGCTACGACGGCATCCCCACCCGGCTGCGCGAACACCTCCAGTACTCGCTGATCGCGCTCGCCATCGCCGCCGCCGTCGGACTGCCGGTCGGCCTGCTGACCGGCCACACCGGCCGTGGCGGCAACGCGCTGGCGCTCATCGCCACCGCCGCCCGCGCGCTGCCGAGCTTCGGCCTGCTGGTGCTGATGTTCATCCTGCTCGGCTTCGGCCTGGTGCCCGTGATGATCCCGCTGGTCGTCCTCGCCATCCCGCCCATCCTGGTCACCACGTACGAGGCGGTCCGTTCCGTCGCCCCCTCGCCCGTGGACGCCGCCCGCGGCATGGGCATGGCCGAGCCGCGGGTGCTGTTCCAGGTGGAACTGCCGGTCGCGCTCCCGCTGATCCTCAGCGGTCTGCGCTCGGCGGCCATCCAGATCGTCTCCACGGCCACCATCGCCGCCTACGTCAGCCTCGGCGGCCTCGGCCGCTACGTCATCGACGGCCTCTACCAGCGCAACTACGAGAAGGTGGTGGGCGGCGCCACCCTGGTCGCCGCCCTGGCGCTGGCGACCCTCGCGCTGTTCTGGGCGGCCAACCGGATCACGGTCTCGCCGGGAGTACGCAGGAACGGGTGAGCGACGCCCGGGTCACCCCTCGGTGCGCGCCAGCGCCAGCTCCAGTACGACGAGCAGCGCGTCGCGCACCGAGCCGCGTTCGCGGGCGTCGAAGACGAGGACCGGGACGTGCCCGGCGACGTCGAGCGCCCAGCGGACCTCGTCCAGGGTGTGCTCGACCTTCCCGTCGAAGGCGTTGACGGCCACGGCGAACGGGATCTGCCGGTGCTCGAAGTAGTCGACGGCCGCGTAGCAGTCGTCCAGGCGGCGGGTGTCGACGATGACCAGTCCGCCGACCGCGCCCTCGACGATGTCGTCCCACATGAACCCGAACCGCTCCTGGCCGGGCGTGCCGAACAGGTACAGCTTCAGGGTCGGGTCGATGGTGATGCAGCCGAAGTCCATCGCGACCGTGGTCGTGGTCTTCTGCGGGGTGTGACTGAGGTCGTCCACCCCGGCCGCGACCTCGGTGATGGCGGCCTCGGTGGTCAGCGGCTCGATCTCGGAGATCGAGCCGACGGCGGTGGTCTTGCCCACGCCGAAGCCGCCCGCGATCACCATCTTCACCGGCAGCGGCGGCCGTACGGCGCTCTGCGCGGCCTCGCTCCGGGTGAGCGGTTCAGTCGGTGTCACGGAGTACCCCTCGGGAGTCGGGGATGGCCCGCAGGCCATCGATGAGCCTGCGCAGGACGGACGCGTCGTGGGTGACGTCCGCGTCGGGCACGTGCACCGTCAGCTGCCCGGCGGAGCGCAGGTCCTCGGCGAGGACCCGCACCACGTTCAGATGCAGCCGCAGCCGGGCCGCGATCTCCGCGATGGACTGCGGCTGCCGGCAGGCGGCGACGATGTCGTGCCGTTCGAAGGAGAGCCGGTCGAGACCGTCGAGCCCGGCGACGGTGGCCACCAACTGGGTCTCGACGGGCATCGCCGGTCCGGACTCGGCCTTCTCGCCCGCGCCCGCCACCCGGCCGGCGGTGACCAGGAACGGCCGTACGGCGGGGGCGGGCCCGACCGGAACCGGGGCCGGGTCCGGGGGAGGTGCGACGCCGTCCGCCATGAGTGGCTCTCTTTCCTCTCGCGACGGGGACGGCGGCCGGTCAGCGCCGGGACGCCGCGCCGACGCTGTTCTTGAGTTCGAGCACGAGCTGCGGGCTCAGCGCGGTGCCGGCCCGGTTGGCGAACACCGTCATCTCGTAGGCGATGTTGCCGAGCTTGGCCTCCTTGTCGGTGACCACGCCGAGCACGGCGCCGCTGCCGATCGCGGAGACCAGGACATGGCCGCCCTCCAGGTCGATGATGACCTTGTTGAGGCCGCCCAGACCGTAGTTGCCGGAGGCCCCGGCGGCCAGGCTGGTGATGCCGGAGACGATCGCGGCCAGCCGTTCGGAGTCGGCGGGCTCGCGCAGTTCGGAGACGGCGATGAGCAGCCCGTCGGAGGACACCGCGATGGCGTCGACGACACCGGCGGTCTCCGTCGCGAAACGGTTGAGCAGCCAGGTGAAGTCGGCTGCGGCGGCCTGCAGATCGGTCGGTGCGGGGCCGCCCGACGGCGTGTCACCTGTCGACGTGCTCACTGCTCGGCTCCTTCCGGGAGGTGGTTCGGGTCATGCGGTGCGCGAGGAGCGCGGGGGGTCTCTGTGGGCTCGGACGGTGCGGGGGACGAGGCGGTGTCCTGGTGGGCGCGTTCCACGGCCGCCTCGAACTCCTCCAGCGCGGATCGCACCGCCTCCGCGTCGGACGGCCGGGGGGCTTGCCGGGCGGACTGCTGTGCCGCGTCCACGGTGGTGTGCAGGGTGGCACCGCGGACCCGACGGCGCAGGGGGCGGGCGTCGGCGGCGTCGTCGGGCGCGGCGGCCTCGCCGCGTGCCCTCGGGACCAGGGGGGGCCGGTCGTGCGTCGGGTCGGGCTCGCGCCGGGGGACGCGGCGGGGGAGGTGACCGGTGCGGTCGTCGTCCGACGTGCTCGCCGCCGGCGCGGGCGCGGCGGTCGAGGGCCGGGGTCCCGAGGCGGGGGCGGTGCCGGACGGGTCGCCGGCGCCGGCCGTACCGGACGGCGCGCTCGTCGGCGTACCCGAAGGAGTACCGGACGGTGCGCCGGAGAGCGCGCCTGAAGCCGGGCCGGAGAGCTTGCTCGACAGCGCGTCCGACGACATGCCAGGCGACATGCCCGGTGACATGACCGACGACGGCTCCGAAGCCGTGCCCGCGCCACCGGAGAGCACCGCGCTCATCGTCAGCAGCAGGGACGACGGAATCGTCACCTCGGCCGTCACTCCGCCGCCCTGGGTCCGGGACAGGGCGACGCCGACCTCCCAGCGACGGGCCAGGGCGCCCACCACGAACAGGCCGAGCACCTTCGTCGGCACCAGGTCCAGACGCTCGCGGCGGATCAGGCGGCCGTTCTCCTCGGCGAGACGCTCGGCGCTCATGCCCAGGCCGTGGTCGGCGATCGTGATCGTCGCACCGGCGTCGCCGGACCGTACGGTCACCTCGACCGGGCTGCCCATCGGAGAGAACGACACGGCGTTCTCCAGGAGTTCGGCCACCATCAGCGTCAGGTCGCCGATGATGTCCGGCTCCACCATGACCTCGGTGCCGGCGTGCAGTTCGACCCGCTGGAAGCCCTCGATCTGGCCGAGCGCGGCCCGTACGACGTTGGTGAGGGCGGTGGGGCCCGAGTCCAGCACGGTCTCGCGGATGCCGGCGAGCAGCATCAGGCTGTCGGAGTTGCGGCGCAGCCGGACCGCGATGTGGTCGATGGAGTAGAGGCGTTCGAGGAGCGCGGGGTCGGTCTCGCCCCGCTCGACCGAGTCGATCAGCGCCAGTTGGCGGGTGGTGAGGTTGCTGACCCGGCGGCCCACGTTGCCGAACATCTCGGCGACGTTGCGGCGGCTGAGCACCTGACGTTCCAGCAGGGCGACGGCGGTGGCCTGCACCCGGTTGAAGACCTCGGCCAGTTCACCGATCTCGTCGCGGGCGGTGACGGGTATGGCGCGCAGCAGCGGCGCTCCGTCGTCCTCGGCGTCGTCGTCGGCCACCCGGGCGAGTTCGCGGCCGGCCACGTCGGCGACCTCCTGGGCCGCGCCGGTCAGCGCCTGCACCGGACGCACCACCGAGCGGCGGACCGCCACGGAGAAGGCGATCCACACGGCGAAACCGATCAGCGCCAGGTTCAGCAGCAGGGCGGCGCGCCACTGGGCGCTGCTGGAGGCGTCGTCGGCCCGGTCGGCGATCTGGTCGATGAGCGCGGCGGTGATCTTCAGCCGGGCCTCGGCCTGTTCGCGGTAGCCGGGGTAGGAGGCGATCGACGCCCGCAGCGCCGAGCGGATCCCGGCGGGCGTCTGGACCTGGAGCGCGCTGGGGTCGACCTGGAGTTCGGCGTAGTGCTCGGTGATGCCGGCCTGCGCGGTGTTGTGCTCGATGGCGCCGAGCGCGTCGGCCTGTTCCTCGGAGGCGAACCGGGCGAACCGTTCGGCCTGGTAGGTGTACAGCTGGTAGGAGCCGACCGCGCCGGTGAACTCGATGAGCGCGTTGGCGTCACCGGTGCGCGCCGAGAACACACCGGTCTCGAAGGCACCGTGCGCGGCGTCGGCGCGCAGCAGGGAGTCGAGCAGGTTGCCGGTGAAGGTGGCCGCGAGAGCCGTGTTGCGGTCCAGGTCGAGGCCGCTGATGAGCCCCTGGGCGGCGCCCGCGTACGCCGGGTCGATGTTGTCCGCGGGCAGGTAGTCCTGCTCGACGGTGTCCCGCAGGCTCTCCAGACCCTCGATCTCCTTGAGGGCCTGCGCCTCGGCCGGCGGCAACCGGTCCCCGAAGGTGTCGCGCACCTTCCCGACCTGGGTCTCGACGGCCAACTGCGCCGCGCGGTAGGCCTCGGACGAGGGCGTACCGCCGTCGAAGGACGCCTGGTGCCGCACGGACAGCAGGACCGCCTGCTGGTGCTCGGCCTGCACCCGGGCCACGAGCTCCGCGACCTGGGTGCTGTCGCGGACCAGTTCCGCCGCCGCCGTCGCCTGGTCGGACTCCCGCACCAGATCGGTGATGAGGTAGGCGAGCAGCACGGCGACCACGGTGAGCGGTACGCCCACGAGGATGTTGAGCTTGCGCCGGAAGGGCCACCGGTCGGCGAAGTCCCGTACGCCCCTGCGCTGGGGCGGTGGCGGCCATGGGGATCCCCCTTGCTCGAGCGAAGCCGAGAGTCTGGGGGAGGGCGCGTCCACCTGGTTCGTGGACACCGGGCCTCCTTCATCGGTGCTGCACGGTGCGTGACCTGGCACGTGACCGGATTCGAACGATTCGGACAGATGGTATTGCGCCACCCGACGCCAACTGCCGCGAGACTACCTGCTCTTTGATCGATCAAGGTGCTCGCTCTACGTCAAGAATCAATCACAACCCGCCTCGTGCGGCCTATGTCCCCCTCGTTCATACGCCGTTCACAACAGGCGGTACATCGAAGCGAATCGGTGACCGGAATCCTCTTGACTGACCGAGAAGCCGCTGGATTGGATCAGGACAGAGTTCTGAACCGACTTCTTCACCGAAGCTTTCACCAACCTCTGAGCCCGGAACGGGAATCGTGACTTCCAACGCCCACAGCAGCAGGTCCATCCGGAGACACCCCGGCGCGGTGATCGTCGCGCTCGCCGCGGCGACTGCCCTGCTCGCGGGCTGTTCCTCCTCCGACAGCACCGACGACCCGCTCGCGGGCGGCAAGTCGGACGGCAAGACGGTCGTCGTCGGCTCGAACAACTTCGCCGAGAGCATCCTGATCGCCGACATCTACGGCGAGGCCCTGAAGGCCAAGGGCATCAAGGTCACCTACAAGCCGAACATCGGCAGCCGTGAGACGACCTACGGCCTGCTCAGGAACGGCTCCCTCACGGTGCTGCCCGAGTACAACGGCGCACTGCTGGCCTACCTCGACCCGAAGGCCACGCCGAAGACGATCGAGGCCACGACGGCCGCGATCGGTGCCAAGCTGGACGCCAAGCTGGAACTGCTGGACCCGGCACCGGCGCAGGACAAGGACTCCGTCACGGTCAACGCGGAGACCGCCAAGAAGTACAACCTGACGGCCGCGTCCAGCATCGCGGACCTCAAGCCCATCGCGAAGGACCTGGTCATCGGCGCCTCGCCGGAGTTCCAGACCCGGCAGCAGGGCCTGGTGGGCCTGGAGGACGTGTACGGGCTCACGTTCAAGTCCTTCAAGGCGCTGGACGCGGGCGGCCCGCTGACCCAGGCGGCGCTGAAGAAGAACACCGTGCAGGCGGCGGACCTCTTCACCACCGACCCGACCATCGTCAAGGAGAAGCACGTCGTTCTCCAGGACCCGGAGAACCTCTTCGGATTCGAGAACGTGCAGCCGCTCGTCTACAAGGGCGGACTCTCCCAGGAGGGCGTGGCCGCGCTCGACGCGGTCTCGGCCAAGCTCGACACGAAGGCGCTGCTGGACCTGGACACCCAGGTGCAGCTGGAGAACAAGGACCCGCTGGACGTCGCGAAGGCGTGGCTGACGTCGGTCGGCCTGGACTGACCGCGCACGACGTCTCCCTGCCATGACGGAACCGGCACAGCCCTCCGCGCGGCCGGGCCCCGTCGTCCTGGACGGCAGCACCCTCACCGTCGGCGAGCTGATCCGGCTCGCCGACGGTGCGGCCGTGCCCGAGGTCGCCCCCGAGGCACGTGAACGGGCCGCGCGGTCCTGGCGCACCGCCCAGCACCTCGCCGCCACCGGACGGCTCTACGGCCGTGGCACCGGCGTCGGCGCCCACCGCTCGGTGCCGGTCGACGAGACCGACGGGGCGGCGCACGGCCTGCGCCTGCTGCGCAGTCACGCGGGCGGCGCCGGTTGTCTGCTGCCCGCCCGTCAGATCCGCGCGATGCTCGCGGTCCGCGCCAACCAGCTGCTCGCCGGCGGTTCCGGTGTCCAGCCCGCCTTCGCCGACGCCCTCGCCGAGGCCCTGCGCCTCGGCGTCCACCCCGCCGTCAACGAGTACGGCGGCCTCGGCACCGGCGACCTGACGGCCCTGGCCCAGACGGCCCTCACCCTGATCGGCGAACGCCCCTGGCTCAGCGACCCCCTGCCGGAGGCGGCGGACCCGCTGCCCGGTGGGACGGCGGGCGACACGGCCCGCCCGGCCGCCGGGCAGCCGTGGGGGGCCGGGCCGCAGAGCGCGCCCCCGGTCGGCGCGAAGGACGGGTCGGCGCCCCCGGCCTCGGCCGGTCGTCGGCCGGCCGAGGGGACGGGCACCTCACCGGCGGCCGGGATGGCCTGGACGGCCGGCCCGCCGGACGGGGGGCCCGCCGCGACGCTCGCCGTGCGCCACGGGGAGCCGGCCGCGGCTCAGGCCCGGCGAACGGGAGCCACGGCGGGCGCCGCCCGGCTGCCCGCCCCCGTCGTGCCGCAGGCCGGTGACGCGCTGGCGCTGCTCAGCAGCAACGCCCTCACGCTCGCTCAGGCGGCCATCGGCTGGCACGAGGTCGACGTACTGCTGCGGGCCACGCATGCCGTGGCGGCGCTGTCGCTCGCCGCGGTGTCCGGATCGCTGGAGGCGTACGCCGAGCCGGTGCACGCGCTGCGCCCCTATCGCGGGGCCGCCAGGACGGCCGCGGAGGTACGGCGGCTGCTGTCCGGGGCGGCGGACCGGCCACGGCCGGGCGACGGACGACGTGTCCAGGACCCGTGCGGCTTCCGCGTCCTCCCGCAGGTGCACGGCTGTGCGCTGGACGCCGCCGACGGCCTGCGGCGGGTCGTCGAGGTCGAGGTGAACTGCCCCTCGGAGAACCCGCTCGTGACACCCGGCGACACCCGGGCCCACCACCACGGCGGCTTCTTCGCCGCGCCGCTGGGCCTCGCCCTGGACGGGCTGAACCTGGCCCTGCTGGGGACCGCGCGCCTGTCCGCCGCCCGGCTGAGCGCGCTCGGCGACGCCGACCTCACCGGACTGCCCGCGTCCCTCGCCACGGGGCCCGCCGGCAGCTCGGGCATCATGATCCTGGAGTACACGGCCAACTCCGCGCTCGCCGAGCTGCGTTCGTGCGCCGCGCCGGCGTCCGCCGGGCACACCGTGGTCTCCCGGGGTCTGGAGGAGGCCGCCGGTTTCGCCACCCAGGCGGCCCGTCAGACCCTGCGCGCCGCGGACGCCCACCGCATCGTACTGGCCTGCGAACTCGTCGTCGCCGTACGGGCGTTGCGTATGCATCCGGTCCCGCCGCCGCTGCCCGCCCTGCTCCTGGCGGGCGCCGCCCTGCCCGCCGACACGGACGACCGCCCGCTGACGGCCGACGTGGCGGCGGCGACGGAACTGCTGCCGCTGCTGGCGAAGTTGTGAACGCCACGGGACGCAGCCGTACGTAGGCGTGTGGCGAGGACGCGTCCGTCACCAGGTCCGGCCCGGCCGAATCCCCGTGGCCAGGACCCGTCCTGCCGGGGACCGGACATCCCGCGTCCCCGGCAGGCACGGCATCAGAGGTCGAACTCGTGCGGCGGGAGGTCGAGCGTGAAGCACGCCTCGCGCACGACGGCCTGCTCCGTCTTGTCGAAGTCGCCGTCGGCGCCCCCGATGACGATGCCGATCTGGATCACGGCCCGCGCCTCGGCGGGCTTCTTCTTCGCCTTGGCGATCTCCTGCAGCACGCTCACCTTGCCGAAGGCGAAGTCGGCCGTCAGCTTGTTCAGGTTCTCCTCGAAGCGACGGCGCAGGTCGTCGGCGGGGAAGTTCTGCAGCACCTCGTTGGTGGCGATCAGCTGGGCGACGCGCTGCCGCTCGGCCGGGTCGATGGTGCCGTCCGCCGCCGCGACCAGGGCGCACATCGCCATGCTCGCGTCACGGAAGGCGCCGCTCTTGAGATCGTTCTTCTTCGCCACCAACTGGGTCTGCATCGTCGACGCGGACTCCTTGATGCGGTCCCACAGGGCCATGAGAACTCCAAGTGTTCGTAGCCATCAGTCTCTACAGCACCGTAGAAACTAACGAGCCGGACGATAAGTTCCGGTGACTTACGGACACCTGGACGGAGGGGATCCTCGCGTGCTCGGCCGCGTCCGGGGCCGGCGGGGCGCGCCCGCCGGCCCCGGTTCAGGCGGGCCGCCCGGCCTCGTTCGGCGACGTGCCGCCCGGCCGGTGGAGCCGTGCTGCGGCCCGCTCCTCGCGACGCCGGCGGCGGCCGCGGCGCGGCTCCTGGTCGGGGAGCCAGCCGAAGGCCAGGCAGCTGCCGACGATCCCGAGGAGGAGGCCGACGAAGAAGCCGCCCAGATTCGAGGTGATCCAGGTGCCCAGGGTGAGCAGGACGCCGGTGATCGAGTAGAAGAGCCGCTGGGTGGGGTTGAACAGGATCAGCAGCCCCAGCAGGACCATCAGGACCGGCAGCAGATAGCCCGCCAGACCCTGCATGCCGATGTGCATCACGACCTTCAGCGACGCCTTCTCGGTGAGCAGGATCTCCGCCCCGCCCAGGGCGAGCAGCAGCCCGCCCCAGAACGGCCGACCGCTCCGCCAGCTCCTGAAGGCGGGCCTCAGTGCCTGTCGTGGACGGCTCGGCGCCGGCTCAGCATGCATCGTCACTGAAACTCAGGTGGAGGTTCGGCAGGGTGAACACACCCGCCGTGGTCGCGTAGTTGGTCTGCCGCAGATTGCCGATGTGCACGGTGTCGGCCTGCTGGCTGAAGACGCCGATCGGGCCCTTGACGCCCGCCTTGTCCAGCGTGCTGGCGTCATTGCCGATCTCGATGCCCTCGAACTTCGCGTCGCCGGACAGGACCGTCGAATCGGTGGTGAGGTCGGTCGCGACCACCTTGTCCTTGCCGTCGCCCGCGGTGATGCGCAGGTTGATGCCGCCGAGGTCGACGCTCTGGCACAGCTTGGTGAGCGTCGCGTCCTTGATGGCGGAGGTGACCACCAGCACCTGGCCGCCGGTGTCGCCCGCGTTCGGGCTGCCCTCCGCCATGGTGTCGAGGGCGCCGAACTGCTCGAATCCGGTGCCGTCGAGGTTGGTCGCGGTGACCGTGAACGGCATGCCGGAGATCGCGAACTGCACGCCCAGCGCGCCCTGGGCGGTGAGGACCGCCAGGCCGGCGGCGGCCAGGACGGCGGGAACCGCCATCACCGCGGCCCGGCGCATCCGGACGCGGCCGCGCCCGGCGGAGCCTTGCGGCACCTCGGGCGTCGCTGGTGCGGAACCGCTTTCCGGGTTCCCGGGGGTGTGGTCGGCGGACGAGGCCATGTCTGCTCCCGTGGGCATAGTCAGTGCGGGTCGGGCTTCGTGGCACGTTGTCCTGGCGCGGACATCGGCTGCCGCGCGCCTCTCCTCGCAACTCCCGGCGTTTGCAAGGGCTTTCGCGGTTACGCAGCAGTAGCCGCCGAGGAAGTTACCGATGGTTACACCGGGGGGTCAAGAGAGATGTGGAAAAAGAGTGTCGGTTGTGTTTCGCCTGTGGATCGAGGAGTCCAGAAGGTCGTTCCCGACCCGCTGATTAACGCCAACTTCCTTGTTTTGTATTGACGTTGACTGACCATCAGGTCTACAACTGCCCCTGGCTCAGCCCGGATCCGTGGCGCCGGATCCGTGACGCGGCGACCGCCCGCGTTCCCGGCCTCCGTCCGCAGTGACCCACGAGTCCGATCCCTCCTCGGCGCCGCCACGGTTGCTTCCCCGCGAACCGTGACCGGCCGCCCTTCCCTCCGGCCCGGCCGCAGGCTCCCCCCACGGTCGTCGGCCGCCCGGTGGCTGCCGTTGCCGGCCCGTCACGTTCGGAGAAGGCGTCACGGGCCGGCAAGGGCGGACGCGTCCGCGCGTCCTCACGCCCGCCCTCCCCCTCCCTCGACCACCCTTCAGCCCCCCTCAACCCCCCACCAGCCCCCCACTCCGAGAAGAGGCACCCGCCATGCGCACTCGCACCCTCCTCACCCTCGCCGGCGCCGTCGTCGCCCTGACGCTGCCCGCCGCCGTCCCCGCCGCCGCGGCCGACTCCGCGGTCCTGACCACCGGCGGCGCCGGCGGCGCGGCTGTGGCGAGCGGTGACACCCTCGTCGCGAACCTGGCGAGCGGTACCGCCGCCACGCTCTACTCGAGCGCGACCGGCACGAGCGGCGTCTCGTGCACCGCGTCGCAGTTCACCGCCACCGTCGGGGACAACCCCACCGCGCCGGGCACGGCCACCGAGTCCCTGTCGGCGCACACCTTCGACTCCGCCGGCTGCACCAGCAACGTCATCGGCGTGCTGGGCGTCACCAGCATCACGGTCGACAACCTGCCGTACACCACGGCCGTGGCCTCCGACGGCACGGTCACCGTGACCCCGGCGGCCGGCTCCACCATCCAGACCACGGTCAAGCTGCGCACCCTGCTGGGCAGCATCAACTGCGTCTACCGGACGGCGGCCCTGTCCGGCACGGCGAGCAACACCGACAACAGCATCACCTTCGCCAACCAGCAGTTCGTCAAGGCGTCCGGCTCGTCCCTGTGCTTCGCCAACGGCTTCTTCACCGCCAAGTACGCCCCGGTGACGGACGCGGGAGCGCCGGTCTACGTCAACTGAGGCGTTCCCGGCGTGTGGTTCAGCGCCGACGCAGCCGCAGGAACAGGGCGGCGCCCCCGGTGAGCACCAGCACCGCGGCGGCGCCGCCCGCCACGAGCGGCGCGGAGGGACCGGAGCCCGGGGCGGTGCCGGCGGCCACCGGCGTACTGTCGGCGGCCGGCGGGGCCGACGGCGTCGCGGGACCGGAGGTCCGCGTCACCGGCGCCGTGGACGCGCTCGCCGAGGGCGCCTTGCTCCTGCGTGCCTCGGCGGTCGGCGACGGGCCGGCACCGCTCGCGCGGGCCGGCGCGCTCGTGGCCGGGGTGGACCTGGCCGCGGCCGGGAACACCACGTCCGAGCACGAGTAGTAGGTGTCCGGCGTGCTGCTGTTCTGCCAGATGGTGTAGAGCACCTGACGTCCCGTCCGGTTCGCGGGCAGGCGGGCCGAGAGGTGGTAGGCGCCATTGGTCAGCTTCGGGTCCTTGACCTGGGCGAACGGCTGGGTGGGCAGGTCGGACCAGGTCAGCGGCTTGGCCGGGTCGTAGCCGGGCTTGGTCAGGAACAGCTTGAACGTGCCGTCGTGCGGGATCGTCGAGGCGTACGTCATCGTCAGCGTCCCGCCCGGCGACAGCCGCGTCGACGGCCAGTCCGAGCGGGCGAGGTCGAGACCCCTGTACGCGGCCAGGCCCGCGCTGCACAGCTTTCCGTCGGGGATGACCTGGCGGTCCCGGCCGGCCACGTCCGCGACCCGCAGGTTGTCCCAGGCGGCGAAGGACGTGCCGTTCGTGGCCACCGCCGCCCGGCAGGCCGCGGAGCCGGTCGAGCGGCCCTCGGGCGAGCAGGCGAACACCCGGCTGGCCGGATCCGTCGGCGCGCCGTGCGCCAGCGCCGGTGCCGCGGTCCACAGGCCCAGCAGGAGCGGACTCAGGGCGGTGGCCGCCAGGGCGGTACGGCGGTATGTGCTCATCCGGGACATCCGGAACGTCTCCTCGGCCGAGGCGGGAACGGTCTGTTGAGTGCAGTACGGCGGCCGGGGCCCGCGCGTTCAGCCGGCGGCCGGTCCGCCGTACCCGAGCCGGAGGTCAGGAGGTCCAGGTGCGGCGGTGGGCAGTCGGAGGCGGCGGGGCAGAGGGGTCCGCGACGGGAGCCGCCGCCCGGCCGGTCCGTCGACCGGAACCGCTACCCGACCGCCACGTCGGCCGCCGACAGGACGCGGGCGCCGCGGTCGGCGCCGCTGTCCAGCGCGGGCAGCAGACCCGGCACCGCGATGCTCGGCAGCATGTGCGCCCACAGCACGGACAGCCGTCCGCCCAGGTCCGTCCGGTCGGTCAGGGCCCGCGACATCAACTGGACGCCGGTGAACGAGCCGACCAGCAGCTCCACCGTGTCCCTCGACCGCACCGTGGGCAGCAACTCGCCCTGCCGGCGCGCTTCTTCCATCAGCTCGGTCAGCCGCTCGGCCCACTGCCGGAACGGTTGCCCGTGATCGACACCGGACGGCGTCGCCTGGTCGACCGCGAGCCGCACGCTGCCCCGCAGCAGGGAGTTGCCCAGCAGCCGCACACCCACCACGAAGGTCATGTCGATGATCTCCTGCAACTTGCAGGGATGCGGCGGCACGGCACCGAACGGGACCTGCTCGTCGAGGACCGCCTGCGCGAGGGATTCCTTGGAGGGGAAGTGGAAGTACAGGGCACCCTTGGTGACTTCGGCACGCTCCAGCACCATGGCGATGGTGGTGGAGGTATAACCGTGCTCGTCGAATACCGCACCGGCGGCTTCCAGGATCACCCTGCGCGTCCTGATGGCGCGCTCCTGTCTTGCCATAAGAGCCCCTCCGCACCGCCGAGTCGGCCGACCCCCGCGATCTGGTGCCGGATCGGCCCGATCATCGGGCGTCGTCCACTGATCTCATTGAAAACAAACCGGTCGCCTCGTACTCTAACGCTTACTCGTGCGGACGTTTCGCCGCCCGCCGTGGCCTTCGGGGGACCGTAGGGAGCGACATGCAGCGACCTCGCCAGGGTGCCGGGACCCCGTCCATGACGGCGACCGTCCCCCGCGAACTCGTCCACCGCGCGGCGGTGGCGGAGACCCTTCTCACCGGCTGGAGCCGGACCGCGCCCGACCGGTTCCAGGTGTCGGCGCAGTGGCCGCGAGCACACGAGTTACACGTGTCGTCCGACCGTACCGCGTACGACCCGCTCCTGGTCGTGGAGACCGTACGGCAGAGCGGGACGCTGATCGCGCACACCGAGTACGACGTGCCTCTGGGCCACCACTTCGTGCTCAACGAGTTCCAGGTCGAGACGTTCCGCCGGCATCTGGCCGTCGGGGCGCTGCCCGCCGAACTGGTCGTCGAGGTCGCCTTCACCGAGGTCCGCCACCGCGGTACCCGCCCGTCCGGTGCCCGCTACACCGCGGAGGTCCTGCGCGCGGGCGAGCGCGTCGCGCGCGCGGACGTCTCCTTCACCTGCCTGAGCGATGCCGTCTACCGGCGGCTGCGTGGCGTGCGCGACCCGGCCCGATCCTCCGCCGTGCCCCTGCGGCCCGGGCTGCCGGCCACCGGTGTGGAACGCGTCGGTCCGGCCGATGTCGTCCTCGCCCCGACGGACACCCCGGACCGCTGGCAACTGCGTGTGGATACCGCACACCCCGTTTTCTTCGATCATCCGCTCGATCACGTGCCCGGGATGCTGCTCCTGGAGGCGGCCCGGCAGGCCGCCTGGTGGTGGACCGACGGGAAACGGGCTCCGGTGACCTATCACGCCCGCTTCCACCGGTACGCCGAGCTGGACAGTCCCCTCTGGATCGGACTGACGAGCGAGGACGGCGCCGAGTTGCAAGTCGTGGGCGAACAAGGCGAGTCGACGATCTTCGAGTGCCGGGTGGGGACGGCGGGACGGTGAGTTATCGTGTGCAGGGAGTCAAAACAAACGGCATGACCCGTTCTTTGCGGCCCCTGGGAGTGTCCAGCCGATGGCGAGGCAGTTACGCGCCGAACAGACCCGCGCGACGATCCTCACGGCCGCCGCCGACCTGTTCGACCAGCGCGGCTACGAATCGACCAGTCTGAGCGACATCGTCGAGCACGCGCGGGTCACCAAGGGCGCCCTGTACTTCCACTTCGCGGCCAAGGAGGACCTGGCGCACGCGATCATGGAGCTCCAGTCGCAGGCCTCGCGGCAGGTGGCCGGCCAGGTCGAGGGCCGGGGCTATCCGTCGCTCGAAGCGCTGATGCGGATCACCTTCGGCATGGCGCGACTGGCCGTGGAGGGGCCCATCACACGGGCCGGGCTGCGGCTCGCCACCGGCGGGGTCGAGGTGCGGCCGCCGCTGTCGCACCCGTTCACCGAATGGCTGGACCTGGTCACGCGCCGCCTGCTCGGCGCGGTCCGGGAGTCCGACGTCCACCCGGACGTCGACGTCGACGCGGTCGCCCACTCCCTCGTCTCGTTCTTCGTCGGCACCCGCGTCGTGGGCCGCTCCCTGGAGCCCGTCGCCCGACTCCCGCGCAGAATGGCGGAGATGTGGCACGTGCTGATCCGGGGGCTGGTCCCGGTGCCGCGCCGCCCCCGGTACCTGACGCTCGTCACCCGGCTGGAGCGGGAGATCAGCATCGTGTGACCAGGACGAGCGGCTACGGTGAACCGCATGCCCGACACCCCCGCCCCGCCCGTGATCCTCGGTGACGAACCGGGTTCCTTCCCGCACAGTGTGCTCGCCGAGCGGCATCCGGCCATCATCCGGCAGGTCCGGGACGCCGTCCCCTACGGCCCCCGAGTCGGCCGGGCGCTCGACGCGCTGCTGGTGAACTGTGCCGAGGGCGTCCTGGAACCGCTTCCCGCCGAGGCGCACGACCGGGACAGCTGGCAGGCGTGGGGTCTCGGGGAGTACGCGGGCCGGTCCTGGTTCGACGTGCCGTGGCTGTGGTCGGAGAGCTACTTCTACCGCCGACTCCTCGAAGCCGTCGAGTACTTCACGCCCGGAGCCTGGCAGGGCATCGACCCCTTCCGCGCCGCCAAGCTCACCGAACTCGACGCCCCGGAGACCGACGCGGAACTGGCCGCCCTCGACGACCTCGCGAAGCGTCCGGCCGACGAGCGGGCCAGGGCCCTGCTGCACGGCTCGCTCTGGGGCAACCGCGCGGACCTCGGCTTCCGCCTCTCCGGACCCGGCGGCCACCCCGCGGACACCGTCCCGGCCCTGGTCGCCGACGACAGCGAGACCCTCTGGTCGCTGCTCCCGCCCTCCGGCACCGGCACCCTCTGCCTGGTCGCCGACAACGCGGGCCGCGAACTCATCCCCGACCTGCTCCTCGTCGCCGAACTCCTCGAACAGGGACGGGTGGCGCGGGCGGTCCTGCACATCAAGCCGTACCCGTACTACGTCTCCGACGCCACCACCGCCGACGTGGTCGACGCGGTGCGCCGGCTCGTCGCGGCGCCGGGCGCGGCGGCCGGGTACGGACGGCGTGTGCGGGAGGCGATGGCCGACGGCCGGATCCAGATCCGCGCGCACCCCTTCGCCTGCGCCCCCCTGCCGTACGAGGCGATGCCCGCCGACCTGTACCAGGAGTTCGGCGCGGCCGGACTGACCGTCGTCAAGGGCGATCTCAACTACCGCCGCCTGGTGGGTGATCGCCGCTGGCCGCCGACCACCCCCTTCCCGGACGTCACCGCCTACTTCCCCGGCCCGGTCGCCGCCCTGCGCACCCTGAAGTCCGACGTGATCACCGGCCTCGACGCCCGGACCGAGGACGCGCTCGTCGCCGCCGAGGGACAGCGCTGGCGGACGGGCGGGACCCACGCCCTGATCCAGGCCACGGGGTGATGCGGCCTCAGACCACCTCCATCGGGAGAGACTTGACGCCGTTGATGAAGTTCGACACCAGCCGGGCGGGCGGCCCGGCCGTCCGCAGCGCGGGCAGCAGCCGCAGCGCCTCGCGGTAGAGCACCCGCAGCTGCAACCGGGCGAAGTGCGCGCCCAGACAGACATGCGGGCCGTCGCCGAAGGACACCTGCGGATTCGGCGCCCGGCTCAGGTCCAGCCGGTCCGGGTCGGTGAAGACACGCTCGTCGCGGTTGGCGGAGGCGTGGAAGACGACCACCTTGTCACCGGCGCGGATCAGCCGGCCGGCCAGCTCCGTTTCCTGCCGGGCCGTACGCCGGAAGGTGAGCACCGGCGGATGCCAGCGCAGCAACTCGTCCACGGCCGAGGAGAGTTCGACCTTCCCCGCACGCAGCTCCGCGTATGCCGACGGGTGTTCCGCCAGTGTCAGCAGCCCGCCCGGCGCGGCACCGCGCACGGTGTCGTTGCCGGCCACCGTCAGCAGGAAGAAGAACATCTCCAGCTCGCCGTCGGCGAGGCCGCCGTCGAGGGCCAGGGTGGTCAGCACGTCGTCGGCCGGGTGCTGTCGCTTGTACGCGGCCAGCTGCCGCGCGTAGGCGAACATGTCCCGCAGCATCGCGGGTGAACGCGGATCGACCGGTCGGCCGTCCGCGTCCCGGACGGGGGCGGCGGCCTCGTCCGGGTCCTGGTAGCCGATGACGCGCCGCGTCCAGTGCAACAGCAGCCCACGGTCGCTCTCCGGGACGCCGAGCAGGTCGGCGAGGTTGAGCAGCGCGTAGTCGTCGGTGACGGCGTCGACCAGGTCGACGGTGCCGTCCCCGTCCCGGGCCCGCTCCACCGCCCCGGTCAGCAGGTCGTGGGCCCGCTGCCCGGCGAGCGCGGCGAACCGCTCGACGCGGCCGGGCGTGAACGCCCGGCTCACCAGCCGGCGCGGTCTCCCGTGCGCGGGCGGGTCCTGGTTGAGCATCATGCGCCGGATGAACGGCAGGTCGTCCGGATCCGGGTCCCGGATCTGGGTCGCGCCGAGACAGGAGGAGTACGTCGTCGCGTCCTTCAGTACCCGCACCACGTCCGCGTGCCGGGTCACCGCCCAGAACCCGGGTCCCGCGGGCCACCCCAGCACCTCCGGCTCCCGCTGCCAGGCCACGGGGTGGTGGTCGCGCAGGACGCGGTAGGCGTCGTACGGCACGCCGACGGCGTACCCGCGGGGATCGAAGACGTCGGGGACGGGCGGCACTTCACGTGAGGCCACTTCACGTGGAGTCACTTCATGTGAGGTCACTTCATGTGGGGACACCTCGTGCGGGGGTACCTCGCGCGCGCTCACGCCTGCCCGTCCGGGACCGCCCGCCGGTCCTCGCCCGCCCGCTCGTCCTCGTCGTCCGCCCGGAGGAAGTCCTCCACCACCCGGAGCAGCTCCAACGGGGTCTCGTCCATGGGGTAATGGCCCGCGCAGGGGAGTTCGCGCAGCTCCGCGCGTGCGTACCAGGCCAGCCAGGTCCGCCGCAGCAGGTCGGCGGAGAGCGCCGGATCGAGGGCGCCGACCACGGCGAGCGCGGGCACGGTGGCGCCCTCCACCTGGTCGTGGAAGTCCTCGCCCGCCCACGAGTCCAGCCAGGCGCGGAACGCCTTCCGGTCGCTGCGGGCCAGCGAACCGGTGACCATCCGGTCCAGCCAGGCCGCGGGCCGCCGGCCGCCGGTGGTCACGTCGATGATGGCCCGCCGGTTCGCCGGACTGTCCGCCGCGTCCGCGAACAGCGCCCACTGCTCGGGCGGCAGGGCCATCCCCGACGCGGGCACCGGGGAGACCCCCACCAGCCGCCGCAGCCGGTGCGGGGCCACGGCGAGCAACCGTTGCCCGACCGTGCCGCCCATGGAGTGCCCCACCACCGAGAACCGCTCCCAGCCGAGCCGGTCGGCCAGCGCCACCAGGTCCAGGGCCGCCTCGGCGGTGGTGTACGAGCCCACCGCCTCCTTGGCCAGGCCGTAGCCGCGCAGGTCGACCAGGGCGTACTGGAAGCTCACACGGTCGAGGTCCGGCAGCACGGCCGCGTACGCGGAACGGTTGGCGAACCAGCCGTGCACCGCGAACACCTTGTGGGCGCCGTCGCCGTGCAGCTCATGGGGGAGCGGGAAGGAGGTCATGCGACCACGGTGGCCCGGGGCGGGGGGCTCGGCAAGAGCGCGTACGGCGAAGCGCACCGACGAGTGGAAGCCGGCGGTTCGGCCCTGATTCACGCGATGGTGTGATCATGTCCGGCCCGGCGGATGGGGGTCGCGGGGCACGGGTAGGGCCCGGCCATGACCCAGCCGTTCGAACTCCCGCACTTCTACATGCCGTACCCCGCGAGGCTGAACCCGCACCTGGACGAGGCCCGCGCCCACTCGACCACGTGGGCCCGCGAGATGGGCATGCTGGAGGGATCCGGGATCTGGGAGCAGGCCGACCTCGACGCGCACGACTACGGCCTGCTCTGCGCCTACACCCACCCCGACTGCGACGGCCCCGCGCTGTCGCTGATCACCGACTGGTACGTGTGGGTGTTCTTCTTCGACGACCACTTCCTCGACATGTTCAAGCGCACCCCGGACCGGGCCGCGGCCAAGGCGCATCTGGACCGGCTGCCGCTGTTCATGCCGCTGGACCTGTCGGCCGCCGTGCCGGAGCCGCGGAACCCGGTCGAGGCGGGGCTCGCCGACCTGTGGACGCGCACGGTGCCGTCGATGTCGGCCGACTGGCGGCGCCGCTTCGCCGTCGCCACCGAGCACCTGCTGAACGAGTCGATGTGGGAACTGTCCAACATCGGCGAGGGGCGGATCGCCAACCCGGTCGAGTACATCGAGATGCGCCGCAAGGTGGGCGGCGCGCCCTGGTCGGCGGGGCTCGTGGAGTACGCCACCGCCGAAGTACCCGCCTCCGTAGCCGGGTCGAGGCCGCTGCGGGTGCTGATGGAGACCTTCTCCGACGGCGTGCACCTGCGCAACGACCTGTTCTCCTACCAGCGCGAGGTCGAGGACGAGGGCGAGCTCAGCAACGGTGTGCTGGTCCTGGAGACCTTCTTCGGCTGCACCACCCAGGAGGCCGCCGACACCGTCAACGACATCCTCACCTCCCGCCTGCACCAGTTCGAGCACACCGCCCTCACCGAAGTGCCCGCCCTCGCCCTGGAGCGAGGCCTCACCGGGGGCGAGGTGGCGGCGGTGGCGGCGTACACGAAGGGACTTCAGGACTGGCAGTCCGGCGGCCACGAGTGGCACCTGCGCTCCAGCCGCTACATGAACAAGGGCGCGGTGTCCGAGGCGCCCTGGCGGAGTCCGGCCGGCCCCGGCACCTCCGCCTTCGACATCGGCGCGCTGCTCGCCTCCGCCGCCGCCGAACGCCTGCGGGCCCACTCCCATGTGCCGCACCAGAAGGTGGGCCCCTCACTGCTGCCCGACTTCCACATGCCGTTCGAGGTGGAGCTGAGCCCGCACCTGGACGGCGCCCGGCAGCGGCTGACCGGGTGGATGCACCGCGTGGGCATGCTGGAGGAGGGTGTCTGGGACGAGGACAAGCTCGCGGCGGCCGACCTCCCGCTGTGCGCCGCCGGTCTCGACCCGGACGCGACCGCCGACGCCCTCGACCTCAGCTCCCGGTGGCTCGCCTGGGGTACGTACGGCGACGACTACTACCCCCTCGTCTTCGGGCACCGCCGCGACCTGGCCGCCGCCCGGCTGACCACGCAGCGCCTGTCCGCCTGCATGCCCGTCGCGGGGGAGGCGGTCCCGGTCCCCGCCAACGGCATGGAGCGCGGGCTGCTCGAGCTGTGGGCGCACACCACGGCCGGCATGACCCCCGAGGCGCGGACCACCTTCAAGAACTCGGTGAACGTGATGACCGAGAGCTGGGTGTGGGAACTGTCCAACCAGCTCCAGAACCGCGTCCCCGACCCCGTCGACTACCTGGAGATGCGGCGCGCCACCTTCGGCTCGGACCTCACGCTGAGTCTGTGCCGGCTGGGCCACGGTCCCGCCGTCCCCCCGGAGCTGTACCGCAGCGGCCCGGTCCGCTCCCTGGAGAACGCCGCCGTCGACTACGCCTGCCTCGTCAACGACGTCTTCTCCTACCAGAAGGAGATCGAGTACGAGGGCGAGATCCACAACGCCGTCCTCGTCGTGCGGAACTTCTTCGGCTGCGACTACCCGAGCGCCGTGCGCGTGGTCGGTGACCTGCTGAACCGGCGCATGGAGCAGTTCGAACACGTCACCGCGCACGAACTGCCCGTCCTGTACGACGACTTCGGGCTGTCGCAGGAGGCGCGGCAGGTCATGCGGGACTACGTGGGCGACCTCCGGAACTGGATGGCGGGCATCCTGAACTGGCACCGGTCCGTCGACCGCTACAAGTCCGCGCATCTGGCGAGCCGGGCACACCGGTTCGTCCCGGACCGCGCGCCCGCTCCCACGCCGATCCTGCGCTGAGACCGCGCACCCGCCGCGCGCTCTCCCCGGTGGGCCCTGCGGCGGCCTTGGCGCCGGTCTTCGCGCCGCCCTTCGCACCGGCCTTCGGGAACGAGGAAGGCCGGGTGGGCCCGTGCGGGCCCACCCGGCCTTCGCGCGTCAGGCGAGGTGATCGGAGGAGACGATCAGGGGATCGCGCGATCGAGCGATCAGACGAGGTCGAACCGGTCGAGGTCCATGACCTTCGCCCAGGCCGCGACGAAGTCGTTCACGAACTTCTCCTTCGCGTCGTCGCTCGCGTAGACCTCCGCGAGCGCGCGCAGCTCGGAGTTGGACCCGAAGACCAGGTCGGCCCGGCTGCCGGTCCACTTGACCTGACCCGAGGCGTCGCGGCCCTCGAACGTGTGAGCGTCCTCGGACGTCGCCGTCCACGTCGTGTCCATGTCGAGCAGGTTGGCGAAGAAGTCGTTGGTCAGCGTGCCGGGCGTGGAGGTGAGAACGCCCTGCGAGGACTGCTGGTGGTTCGCGCCCAGGACCCGCAGGCCACCGACGAGGACGGTCATCTCGGGCGCGCTCAGGGTCAGCAGGTTCGCCCGGTCGACCAGCAGGTACTCGGCCGGCAGCCGGTTGCCCTTGCCGTAGTAGTTGCGGAACCCGTCGGCGGTCGGCTCCAGCGCGGCGAACGACTCCACGTCCGTCTGCTCCTGCGACGCGTCCGCGCGACCCGGCGTGAAGGGCACCTCGATGTCGAAGCCGCCGTCCTTGGCGGCCTTCTCGACGCCCACGGCACCGGCGAGCACGATCAGGTCGGCGAGGGAGATCTCCTTGCCGCCGGACAGGGAGGCGTTGAAGGACTCCTGGATGCCTTCCAGGGTGCGCAGCACGGTCGCCAGCTCGTCCGGCCCGTTGACCTCCCAGCCGCTCTGCGGCTGGAGCCGGACGCGTGCGCCGTTGGCGCCACCGCGCTTGTCGCTGCCCCGGAACGACGAGGCCGACGCCCACGCGGCGGAGACGAGCTGCGACACCGTCAGACCGGAGGCGAGGATCCGCTCCTTGAGGGCGTCGATGTCCTCGGCGCCGACCAGTTCGTGGGTGACCGCGGGGATCGGGTCCTGCCAGATCAGCACCTCGGACGGGACCTCGGGGCCGAGGTAGCGCACGAGCGGGCCCATGTCACGGTGGGTCAGCTTGAACCACGCGCGCGCGAAGGCGTCAGCGAACTCCTCGGGGTTGTCCTTGAAGCGGCGCGAGATCTGCTCGTAGGCCGGGTCGAGGCGGAGCGAGAGGTCGGTGGTCAGCATCGTCGGGGCCAGGCTCTTCGACGCGTCGTGGGCGTGCGGGATGGTGCCCGCGCCGGCCCCGTCCTTCGCCACCCACTGGTGGGCGCCGGCCGGGCTCGTCGTCAGCTCCCACTCGTAGCCGAAGAGGTTCTCGAAGAAGCCGTTGCCCCACTGGGTCGGCGTGGCGGTCCAGGTGACCTCGAGGCCGCTGGTGATCGCGTCGGCGCCCTTGCCGGTGCCGAAGGAGTTCTTCCAGCCGAGACCCTGCTGCTCGATGGAGGCGGCCTCGGGGTCGTCGCCGACGCTGTCCGCCGGGCCCGCGCCGTGGGTCTTGCCGAAGGTGTGACCGCCCGCGATCAGGGCGACGGTCTCCTCGTCGTTCATCGCCATCCGGTGGAACGTCTCACGGATGTCGCGGGCCGCGGCCAGCGGGTCCGGGTTGCCGTTGGGGCCCTCCGGGTTGACGTAGATGAGGCCCATCTGGACGGCGCCGAGCGGGTTCTCCAGCTGGCGGTCGCCGGTGTAGCGCTGGTCGTCGAGCCAGGTGGTCTCGGGGCCCCAGTACACGTCCTCGTCGGGCTCCCACACGTCGGCGCGGCCGCCGGCGAAGCCGAACGTCTTGAAGCCCATCGTCTCCAGGGCGACGTTGCCGGTCAGGATCATGAGGTCGGCCCACGAGATGTTCTGGCCGTACTTCTTCTTGACCGGCCACAGCAGACGGCGGGCCTTGTCGAGGTTGCCGTTGTCCGGCCAGCTGTTCAGCGGGGCGAAGCGCTGCTGTCCGGCGCCGGCGCCGCCGCGGCCGTCGCTGATCCGGTAGGTGCCCGCGCTGTGCCAGGCCATCCGGATCATGAGCGGGCCGTAGTTGCCGAAGTCGGCCGGCCACCAGTCCTGCGAGGTCGTCAGCACCTCGGCGATGTCCCGCTTCACGGCCGCCAGGTCGAGGTTGCCGAACGCCTCGGCGTAGTCGAAGTCCTCACCCAGCGGGTTCGCCACCGCGGGGTTCTTGGCCAGGATCTTCAGGTTGAGGCGATGCGGCCACCACTGGCGGTTGTCGCCACCCTGCGTCGGGTGCGCGGCGCGTCCGTGCGCGACCGGGCAACCACCCGCGCCCTCCGATTTCGCGTCGGTGACGATTGCGTCGTGGTTCTCGGACATGGGAATCCTTCTTCCGGACGGGGCGGATCACGGTGCTCGGGTGCCGCTGCGTGTGGTGGAACAGCGTGGGGGGCAGGACCCGATGGGACGGAGAGGCGCGGGTAAGGCCGTGGCGGGCAGCCCCACACTCACCACCTCGTCTCCCGTCGTACCGGAGTCTCCCTGTCCCTTGGCTGGCGCCGGATCCGATCCTACGATGGACAGAGTCTTAGTCAAGAAGCATGCCAAACCCATATCCGATAGGAACCCGGATGCCCACTGGTAAAATCCGGTGACCCACCGAACCTGAAAAGGTGAAACCGATATGAGTGACCTGCTGGAGCGACTGCGAGGACGTGGCTGGCGGATGACCTCCCAGCGGCGTGTCGTTGCGGAGGTCCTCGACGGCGACCACGTGCACCTCACGGCCGACGAGGTGCACGCCCGCGCGGCCCGGCGGCTGCCCGAGATCTCCCGGGCGACCGTCTACAACACCCTGGGCGAGATGGTGTTGCTCGGTGAGGTCATAGAGGTCGCCACCGACGGCCGCGCCAAGCGCTACGACCCCAACGCCCACCACCCCCACCAGCACCTCGTCTGCTCCAGCTGCGGCACCATCCGGGACGTCCACCCGACGGGCGACCTGCTGGCCGACCTCCCCGCGATGGAGCGGTTCGGCTTCGTGGTGTCCGAGGTCGAGGTCACCTACCGGGGGCTGTGCCCTTCCTGCGCCTAGGGTTCGTCGCGAAAGCGTGGGTCACGGCCGCTCGTTGACGCGGCGACCGGCACGGCCGCCTCGTGGCCGACGGCGAGTGCGTCGGATCTCGTGGCGGTGGCCCGGTATCGCTTCTCGCGGCGCTGGCCCGGTGTCGCTCGGGGCGGTTGATGCCGTATCTCCCTTTCGCCGCCCCGGCGGTGTGCCCGTGACCCCTGCCGGCGCCGCCGTGTCCACGCCTGCGGTCGGACCGGCTCGGGGGCCTGCGGCGGCGATCGTTTCAAGCCGTGCCCACTGGCCGTTCGTCAGATCCCCATGCCCCACGGAGCATGACCGTCAGCGAGCCCGGAAGGGTGGCTGACCACGAACGTGGTTCGACGTTCATCCAAATGATGATCTTTCCTCAATCCGATGAACCGTCGCATTCAGTGGCTGAACGTTCACTGTCGACCATGTTCACTTTGATAAGACATCGTGACGTCTCACCGGGTCATTCGGTGAGACGTCGCGGGACGTTGGCGACCGGCGTCGCCGCACTCGCACTCGTTCTGACAGGTACGTCCACGCCGGCCGTCTCCGCCTCCGCCGACAGCGCCTCGTGGCTCCCCCAGCAGCTCGACTCCTGGTCGACGATCACTCAGCACACGATGACCAAGCCGGTGTCGGTGACGAAGGGGGTCACCTACTCGGGCGGCGCGGTCGACGCGATCGACGGCCGGGTGCCGGTCAACCTCGTGTCCGCGGACACCCGGGACGCGAACGTGCGGCTCGGCGTGGTGGTCTCGCACGACGCCGTGGTCGACCCGCTCGACGAGACGACCACGTCGATGGCGGTGCGTACCGGAGCGGTGGCCGGGATCAACGGCGGCTACTTCCAGATCAACGCCTCCGGTCAGGCGAACGACGGCGAGATCGTCGGCGGTGAGATCTGGAAGAGCCCGACGTCGAACCACGAGGGCACGATCTCGGTGCTGCGCGACGGTTCCGTCGCGTACGGGAACCAGGTCTTCAGCGGTTCTGTCGCCGTCGACGGCGGCGCGAGCCGTCCGCTCAGCTCGGTGAACCGGCTGACCGACGCGTCCGGTGACGGCATCACGCAGATCACGCCGCGGCTGGGCGACGTCGCGAAGACCTGGTTCGGCGGCGGCAAGGTCGTCGCGCTGGGCACCTCCGACGACCAGGGCGCGACGATCCGGATCACGAGCGTGACCACCGGTGACTCGGTCTCGGGCCGGCAGTACGGCCTGGTCGGCGGGGACGCGGCCAGCGCGAGCGGCCAGTGGATCCAGCAGAACGTCAAGGTCGGCTCGGTCGTGACCACGACGCACCGGATCAGCCCGAACAACGACATCCAGGAAATGATCCAGGGCCCGGGCCGCATCCTCAAGGACGGCGCGGTCTTCCAGGACCCGGTCAACCAGATGCCCAGCGGCCTGCACCCGGAATCGGTGATCGGCAGCACCGCCGACGGCCACCTGGTCATGGCGACGTTCGACGGCCAGAAGGCGGCCGGCGTCGCGCTCGGCGTGGGCTGGCAGCAGGTGGCCTCCTACATGCGGTCGGTCGGCGTACGGGACGCGGTCCTGCTCGACGGCGGCGGGTCGACCGCCATGGCGGTGCGCCGCCCGGGCGACACGCAGGCCACGCTGGCCAACACGCCCTCCGACCTCTCGGAGCGGCCGGTCGCCAACGGCCTGTTCGTGTACTCCACCTCGACCACGGCCGGACCGGCGAGGAAGGCGTTCGTCAACGACGGTGCCGCGCTGTCGACGGCCGAGGGCGTCGTCTCGAAGGTCAAGGCGTTCGCGACGGACCGCGCCGGGAACCCCACCAGCGACCCGGTCTTCGTCACGGCCGAGCCCAGCAGCCTGGGCACCTGGGCGAACGGCGTCTTCAAGGCCGGCTCGGCCGGTTCCGGCAAGTTGACCGTGCGCGCGGGTCGCAAGACCGCCCACGTGAAGCTGACCGTGTCGGCGGCGTTCGACCGGCTGAGCGTCTCCCCCGCACAGCAGGGCCTGGCCAACAACGCCTCGCAGAAGTTCACGGCGCAGGGCACGAACGGCAAGTCCCCGGCGGTCACCGTCGCACCGGAGTCGGTGACCTGGACGCTCGACCGTAGCGACCTGGGCAGGATCGACGCGGCCACCGGAGTGTTCACCGCGGCCGCCACGGGCAGTGGCGAGGTCCGCCTCACCGCCGCCGCCGGCGGCCGCACGGCGACCGCGGTGCTGAGCATCGGCTCGGTCATCAAGCCGCTGCTCACCGCCGACAACGCCGCGGAGTGGCAGATGCGCGCGGACGGTGGCGCCGTCACGGTGCCCGCCGACCGCTTCGCCGAGACCACCGACGTGCCGCCGGGTTCCGGCCAGGCGCGGGCGCTGCAGGTGGCGTACTCGTTCCCGAACGACACCAAGCAGCACCGGGTGCGGGTCGTCCCGAACAACGGCGCCGGTGTCAAGGCCGACAAGAACGAGCTCGGCCAGGTGCCGCAGAGCCTGCGCTTCCAGTTCAAGGTCGAGAGCGCCGCCCCGCAGAAGTCGTGGATGGTCCTCAACGTCTCAGACCCCGAGGGGCACCTGATGGGGCTCTGGCTCGAGCTGGCCCCGACCGACTACAACCGGTGGAACGAGCGCAGCGCGAAGCTGGTCTGGGGTGTCTTCACGTCCTACCCGCTGACCATCCAGGACATCAGCCTCGTGGGCCAGAACGCGACCGGCGCCAACGTCGGCAAGTTCACCTTCGCGGGGATGAAGCTCCAGTACTCGGTCGGCACGCCCGCGCAGGAGACGCCCTACCAGGCGATCAACCCGAACAACCCGTCCTGGCTGCAGTACACCCAGGACCCGGCCGACTTCCGGCCCGGCGGCCAGACGTTCATCATCGGCGACGACGGCCACCTGGTGGCGGCCAACCCCGACTCGACGAGCGTCAAGAACATCGCCGGCATGGTCAACCGCACGACCGGCAAGCCGTTCCAGACCGCGTCCGGTCAGACCGTCGAACCGCTGCCGGTGCAGGCCCGTCCGGACGTCGCGCTGAGCCTCGGTGACATCGCCGACACCGGCACCAAGGACGACCTCTCCTACGCGAAGGCCCAGTGGGAGCGGTTCGGCCTGCCGTTGTACGACGTGGTCGGCAACCACGAGGTGAGCCAGGGCACCATCCCGCAGAACACCAACTTCTACGACGTCTTCCAGCAGAACACGCACTTCTCGTTCAAGCAGGGCCAGGCGACGTTCATCGGCCTCGACAACTCCAGCGGCTCGATCGCGGTCTCCGACAAGTTCCAGCAGCCCGCGGAGCCGCAGTACCCGTGGCTGGCGCAGCAGCTGGACAAGGCGACCACCCCCGTGGTGTTCGTCGGTGTGCACATGCCCGCCTACGACCACGCGCCGAACAAGTCGAACCAGTTCTCGAACCGCTGGGAGGCGCAGCAGTACCTCCAGCTGATCCAGGACTACCGGCTGTCGCACCCGAACCAGCGCGTGGTGCTGATGTACGGCCACTCGCGCGGCTTCGCCAACCAGCTCATCGACCCGCTGGGCAACGAGGCGGACGCGAAGCTGGGCATCCCGCAGTTCACGATCGCCGACATCGGCACGCGGCCGTACGTGGCCGCCGACAGGGGCGGTCTCTTCCACTTCGCGCTGTTCCACGTCAACCGGGACGGAACGGTCCAGTACTCGGTCCAGGCCATGCTCAAGTCGATGACCATCGACCAGGGCACCGCCGGCTCCGACGCGGCCGCTCCGCGCACCGACACCATGGTGGCCGGTCAGGCGAAGCAGTTCACGGCCACCGCCGTGAACGCCAACGGCAACGACATCAACGAGCCGCCGACGATGCCGGTGGCCGACCCGATGTCCCACGTCTGGGCGAGCTCCAACAAGAAGGTCGCCAAGATCGACCCGGTGACCGGGGCGCTGACGGCGCTCAAGCCCGGCACCACGACGATCTCGGTGACCACGGGCGGCATCACCAGCAAGGTCAACCTGCTGGTTTCGAAGGCGGACAAGGACTGACGGTCCGAACCGCGTTCTGAACAGGGGCGGTCGGCACTCCTCACGGAGCTGCCGGCCGCCCCGCCGCGTATCGCCGCCATGTTTTCCCGATCGAGGAAGCGGATGCCTCCCGTTCCCCGCGCAGTCTCACTCGTTCGTGTCTCGTGCCGTGCCGGTGCTCCGGGTAGAGCATCAGCCGGAGGCGATCCATGGAACAGACTGCGTTGCGTCCCAAGCCGATGCCCGGCCAGGAGCCGCCGGGCGCCGCGAGGTCGGGCGGCCGGTCCCGGCGTCCGCATGCCGCGCGACGCCGTGGCCGACGGCTCGCGACCCTGTTGTCCGGCCTGCTCGTCGGGACCGTGCTGGTGCTGTCCGGGGTGGGGCTCGGCACCGTGGGGGCCACGGTGATCGGCATGAGAGAGCTCGCGGAACTCCAGCGGCAGGCGGCACAACGGCACGGTCCGGGAGCGCCCGGTATCGGGTCCGCCCCGGGCCGCCCGGGAGCCGTCCCGTCCCCGGCGCCGTCCCCTTCGCCGTACGGGCCCGGCGCGACCCTCGGTGTGGAGGTGGTGGACGCCGAGAAGGCCGGCGCGCTGGTCGTCGGTGTCCATGTCCCCGGGCCGGGCTACACGGCGGGGCTGGTCCGCGGCGATGTCCTCCTCGCCTTCGGCCGGACCCGGGTCGACTCGGCCGCCGACCTCGCGCGCGCCGTCGCCCTGGCCCGACCCGGCGCGGAGATCACACTGACGCTCCGCCACCGCGGCGGTGGCTACCAGCAGTTGACGGCCGTCCCGGGGATCGTCACGTGACCGTCCGGAAGTGGCTGGTGAGCCGTCCCTCGTCGTCCAGCACGTGAAAGGCCAGCCCGACCGGCGCGTCCCGGTCCGCGACCTGCTCGCCCTCCCAGGGCAGCCGCAGCGTCCAGGTCACCCCGGGGCCGACGACCAGCGGCCGGCCGGCGAAGGAGGTGGCGGCCCCGGTGTGCGCGTGCCCGGTGACGAAGCCGGCGATCTCGGGCCTGCGCCCCACCAGCGCCGCCAGCGCCGCGGGGTCGTCCAGCCGGTAGGAGTCGGGCAGCGGGTGGTGCAGCGCCACCGGCGGATGGTGGAAGGCGAGCAGGACCGGCAGGTCGCCGCCGAGGTCGTCGAGCGTCGCCTCGATCCAGGCGTACGTCTCCTCGTCCAGGGCTCCCTCGTCGCTCCCCGGGACACTGGAGTCGCACATCAGTACGGCGCCGCCGTCGAAGACGTGCGCGCTGTTGACCGGCCCGTCGGCCGGGGGCAGTCCCAGCAGCGCCTTGCGGTACGGGGCGCGGCTGTCGTGGTTTCCCGGACAGGTCAGGACCGGGAACGGCGCGTCGGCGGTCCGCGGCCCGAGCAGTCCGGCCGCCTCCTCGTACTCCGCCTCCGTGCCGTGGTCCGCGATGTCCCCGGTGACCAGCAGTGCGTCCACCCGGCCCGGCAGGCTCCACAGCCGGTCGCGCACCCGCCGGGCCCGCTCCGTCGCGCGAGCGCTGCCGTCCAGATGCAGATCGCTGATGTGTGCGAGTACCAGCACGGTCGTCACCCTCCCCTGTCCAGTAATGGATAGAGGGAATTTAACCATTAGATCTGACGGCTGATCAATCCTCGTACGCCCATGGCCGCGGGGCGGTGAAGGCCGACACCCCCGTGAGTCCCGTTCCTTTCCCGGCGGCTGCCGCGGGGCAACGACGGCCGACACCCCCGTCAGTCCCGCTCCGTTCCCGGCCGCGGTCGGCGCGATGTGCCCGTCCGGCTCCGCAGACCGGCTCGCGCGGGCCCCTCCGGCCGGGCAGGATGCTGCCCGTAGTTCCTCTTCGCCCGCCCAGGGAGGCCCGGATGTCCGGCAGTACGGCCGCGCTCTTCACCGCCGACGACTACAGGACCCGGATGGACCGTGCCGCGCGCGCCGCCGCCGACCGCGGACTGGCCGGGCTTCTGGTGGCCCCGGGTCCGGACCTCGTCTGGCTCACCGGCTACGCGCCGCCCGCCGCCACCGAACGGCTCACGCTGCTGGTCCTCGCCGCCGGCCAGGACCCGGTCCTCGTCGTCCCGACGCTGGAGGCCCCCGACGCGGCCAAGGCCGTAGGCGCCCCCGTCCTGACCCTGCGCGACTGGACCGACGGCAAGGACCCCTACGCCGTCACCGCCGCCCTGCTCGACGCCTCCGGCCGGTTCGGGGTCAGCGACAACGCCTGGGCGATGCACCTGCTCGCCCTCCAGCGAGCGCTGCCCGGCACCTCCTACGCCTCCCTCACCGACGCCCTGCCGATGCTGCGCGCCGTCAAGGACGCGGCGGAGCTGGAACTGCTGGCGGCCGCGGGCGCCGCCGCGGACCAGGCCTTCGAGGAGATCCGCGACGTCCGCTTCGCCGGCCGCCGGGAGTCCGACGTCGCCGCCGACCTGGCCGGCCTGCTGCGGCGCTTCGGACACTCCCAGGTGGACTTCACCATCGTCGCCTCCGGCCCGAACGGCGCCAACCCGCACCACGAGGTGGGTGACCGTGTCATCGGTAGCGGCGACATGGTGGTGCTCGACTTCGGCGGCCTCAAGGACGGTTACGGCTCCGACACCAGCCGCACGGTCCACGTGGGCGAGCCGACGGACGAGGAACGGACGGTCCACGACCTCGTGCGCGCGGCCCAGGAGGCGGGCTTTTCGGCCGTGCGGCCCGGCGTCGCCTGCCAGGAGGTCGACCGGGCCGCCCGCAAGGTCATCGAGGACGCCGGGTACGGCCCGTACTTCATCCACCGCACCGGCCACGGCATCGGCGTCACCACCCACGAGCCGCCGTACATGATCGAGGGCGAGGAGCAGCCCCTCGTCCCCGGCATGTGCTTCTCCGTCGAACCCGGGGTCTATCTGCCCGGCCGCTTCGGGGTGCGCATCGAGGACATCGTGGCCGTGACCGAGGACGGCGGCCGCCGCCTCAACGACACGACCCGCGAGATGGTCATAGTGGACTGACGACGCGATCCCGAAAGGTCCCGAGGATCCCCACGATCGCCGATCTCCAGGATCCCCACGATCTCCACGACGTCCACGAGCCCCCACTCCGAGACGACACCCCGAGCGACGGCGCGGCCCATGACCCAGGCACCGACACCCACCGCGGACACCGTCCGCCGACTGATCCGCTCCCTGACCAAGGAGGGCGACCGGGACCTCTCCGGCACGGCAGGCAGGACGGCGGGCGGAAAGGACAGGGCGGACAAGGCGGGTGACGGCGGCGGGGCGGGCCCGGACGACGCCGTCGCCGGACCCGACGTGCGCCCCGTCACCGAGGGCGGCGCGCACACCACGTGGTGGGTCGGCGCTCACCACGTGCTGCGGCTCGCCACCGACCGCGAGGCGACCACCCGCCGACGCCGTGAACTGCGGCTGCGCGAACTGGTCCGGCCCCATGTCCCCGTCGCCGTCCCGACGAGCGTGGCACGCGGCGACTGGGCGCCCGGACTCGCCTACACGCTCGACACCAAGCTGCCCGGCGGCTCGGCGGAGGAACACGACGTGTCCGCCGTGGGGGAGGCCGACCTGGCCGGACTGCTCACCGGGCTGCGCGAGGTGCCCGCCCGGCAGGCCGAGACGCTCGGTGTGCCGCGTACCGCCCCGCGTTCCCTGGAGGCGCTGCGCCGGATGGCCGTCCCGGCCGCGGAACTCCTGGGCGCGGCCGACGAGTTCGATCCCACCCCGCTGCACCGGTTCACCCCGTCCGGCGCGGCCCGGCTCGTCGCCCAGCCCGGTGTGGCCGTCCTCGTCCACCACGGCCTCAGGGGCGAGCACCTCGTGGTCGGCGCGGACGGCCGGGTGCGCGGCGTCCTGGACTGGACCGACGCGATCGTCGGCGACCCCGCGGAGGACATCGCCGGGCTCGCGCTCGCCGTCGGGGCCCCCGCCGCCGTACGCGCCGCCACCCTCGCCGGCTACGGCGCCCGGCCGTGTCTGCGCGGCCTGTGGCTCGCCCGTTGTGACACGGTCATCCGGCTCGCCGAGCGCCTGGAGGGCCGCGACGACAGCCCGCTGCCGCTGCTGCGGACCCGGCTGCACCGCGCCTGGGAGGCGATCCTGCTGGAACGGGTGACGGAGAGCCGGGAGGAGGACCCGGACGACGAGGGGGACGACCTGTAGCCGACGGCCCCGGTCGACGGCCTTCCCGCCGCAGGGTCCGCCCCCGTCGTGCCGAGCCCGCCCTCAGCTCTGTTCCAGCACCACGCACGACTCCCCGGGCACCAGCAGCACCCCGTCCGCGCCCGGCTTCTCGACCGGTTCCCAGGCGGCGAGCACCCGGGACGGACGGGTGCCCAGGGGGATCGCCGCGGGCTCCTTGCCGAGGTTCACCGCCACCCGTACGTCACCACGGCGGAAGGCCAGCCAGCGGCTCCCCTCGTCGTACGCCACCTTCGTGTCGGCGAGATCGGGATCGGTGAGGTCGGGCTGGGCGTGCCGCAGCGCGAGGAGGCGGCGGTACCAGTCCAGTACGCGCGCGTGCGGCTCGCGCTCCGGCTCGGACCAGTCCAGACAGGAGCGGTCGCGGGTCGCCGGGTCCTGCGGATCCGGTACGTCCTCCTCGGCCCAGCCGTGCGCGGTGAACTCCCGGCGCCTGCCCCGGCGTACGGCGTCCGCGAGCTCCGGATCGGTGTGGTCGGTGAAGAACTGCCAGGGCGTGCCCGCGGCCCACTCCTCGCCCATGAACAGCATCGGCGTGAACGGAGCCGTCAGCGTCAGCGTGGCCGCGCAGGCCAGCAGCCCGGGGGAGAGGGTGGCGGCGAGCCGGTCGCCCTGGGCGCGGTTGCCGACCTGGTCGTGGGTCTGGCTGTAGCCGACGAGCCGGTGTCCGGCCACCCGGCTGCGGTCCAGGACGCGGCCGTGACGCCGGCCCCGGAAACTCGAGTACGTACCGTCGTGGAAGTAGCCGCCCATGAGGGTCTTGGCGAGCGCCGCGAGGGGGGCGCGCGCGAAGTCCGCGTAGTAGCCCTGGGACTCACCGGTCAGCGCGGTGTGCAGCGCGTGGTGGAAGTCGTCGCTCCACTGGGCGTGCAGGCCGAGACCGTTCTCCGCGCGCGCGGAGATCAGCCGCGGGTCGTTGAGGTCCGACTCGGCGATCAGGAACAGCGGGCGGCCCGTCTCGGCGGCGAGGGTGTCCACGGCCCGCGACAGCTCCTCCAGGAAGTGGCACGCGCGCGTGTCCGCCAGCGCGTGCACCGCGTCGAGGCGCAGCCCGTCGATCCGGTAGTCCCGCAGCCACGCCAGCGCGCTGCCCAGCAGGAACGCGCGCACCTCGTCCGAGCCGGGCGCGTCGAGGTTGACCGCGACACCCCAGGGGGTGTGGTGCGTGTCGGTGAAGTACGGGCCGAACGCGGGCAGATGATTGCCGGAGGGGCCCAGGTGGTTGTGCACCACGTCGAGCACCACACCGAGGCCCAGCTCATGCGCCCGGTCCACGAAGCGCCGCAGCGCCGCGGGGCCGCCGTACGGCTCGTGCACCGCCCACAGCGAGACCCCCTCGTACCCCCAGCCGTGTCGGCCCGGGAAGGGACACAGGGGCATCAACTCGACGTGGGTGATGCCCAGTTCCACCAGATGGCCGAGTCGCTCGGCGGCCGCGTCGAGGGTGCCCTCGGGCGTGTACGTGCCCACGTGCAGCTCGTACAGCACCGCTCCGGGCAACGGCCGGCCCGCCCACTCGGCGCGCCAGACGTGACGCCCGTGATCGACGACCGCGCTCGGGCCGTCCGGTCCGTCCGGCTGCCGCCGCGAGCGCGGATCGGGCAGCACGGGGCCGTCGTCCACCGCGAACCCGTACCGCGTGCCGTCCTCCGCCTCCGCCACACCGCTCCACCAGCCGACCCGCGTCGGATCGCGCTCCAACGCGCGCGTGACGCCCTCGCAATGGAGCGTGATCCGGTCGGCCTGCGGTGCCCACACCTCGAACTGCACGGACGGTTCCCCTTCGTCTGCTGACCGTGATGTAGCCCGACCATGGTCCTGCAAACGCGATCAATCCGCCCGTGAAAGCGTCCTTTTGCGGCGGGTGTCGTAAGGTACGCGCGCGTGAAGACCGTTTCCGTGTCTTCTGGACACCCGGGGTTCACTGACCGACAATCACGAGCGTGACGTCGTCTTTCGAGTTCCACACGTACCCCGCGCGGTTGTCCGACGCGGAGCGCGACCGGGCGCTGAAGGTGCTGCACGACGGCGTCGCCATGGGCCGTCTGTCCCACGACACGTTCATCCGGCGCATGGAACTGGCGCTGGCCGCCCGCCGGTCCGACGAACTCGCCGTGCTCACCGCCGACCTCGCCACCGAGAGCCGCTTCGCGCGCGTGGTGTTCGGCACCGTCGAGGCGGTCTCGGGTTTCTCCGTACGGCTGCGCCGGGCCTGGCTGGCCGAGAAGCTGCCCAAGCTGCTGCTGCCGCACCCGGGCGCCGGTCACGCGCTGCGGATAGGCCGGGACCCGGCCAGCGGACTGCGGCTCACCCACGAGACCGTCTCGCGTGTGCACGCCGAACTCAGCCGCCAGGGCGGCCTGTGGGTCCTGCGCGACCTCGGCTCGACCAACGGCACGACGGTGAACGGGCGCCGGGTGATCGGCGCGGCCGTGGTCCGCGAGGGCGACCAGATCGGCTTCGGGAGCATCGCGTTCCGCCTCGCCGCGGACTGAACGGCTCCGCGTCGGCCCGCGCGCGGCCGCATTCCCTCGCGTACCGCGGTGTTGACGTACTCGGCGAGCCATGACTGACTGTGCGTACACCATGCACATCAGGTGAACCGACGGCACCACTCGTGGAGGTGTGCCCTGCCGCCACTCCTCCGCTATCCGACCGTGGACGAACTGGGCACCCGGGCGGCGGCACTGGTCGCCGCGCGCCCCCAGGACGCCCGGCTGCGCCGGATCGGGACCTCACGCGCGGGAACACCGCTGTGGCTGCTGTCCGTCGGACACGGCACCCGGCAGGCCCTGGTGGTCGCCGGCCCGCACGCGAACGAACCCGTGGGCGGCGCCACCGCCCTGCGGCTGGCCGAACGCGTCCTGGCCGACCCCCGGCTCGCCGACGGTGCCGACGCGACCTGGAACCTGCTGCTGTGCCTCGACCCGGACGGCCTGCGCCGCAACGAGGGCTGGCTGCCCGGCCCGTACACCCTCGAGAACTACTTCCGGAACTTCTTCCGTCCCGGTTTCCTCGAACAGCCCGAGTGGCTGCCCGACGGCGCGGACGCCGTCACTCTCCCGGAGACGCGGGCCCTGCTCGACCTCCAGGACGAACTGAAACCTTTCTTCCAGTGCTCCCTGCACGGCGTCGACGTCGGCGGCGGCTTCGTCGAGCTGACCCGTGACCTGCCGGGGCTCGCCGGGCGCGTCGCCCACACCGCGGCCCGGCTCGGCATCCCGCGCGAACTCGGGCCCTACGACACCCTGTACTGGCCCAGCCTGGGTCCCGCCGTCTACCGGATCCCGCCCCCGCGCCGGGGCGACCTCGCCGCGGCCATCACCGAGGCCGCCGTCGAGTCCACCTGGTTCCATCCGCACCGGCACGGCACGGTCACCGCGGTCGTCGAGGCCCCCATGTGGGGGGTGGCGGCCGTGGAGGACGGTTCCCCGCCCGCCGACCCGGACGAGGCGCTGCGCACGGTGAGCCGCGTCCTGCGGCACGACACCGGGCTCCTGGAGCGGCTCCTCGGCCGGATCCGGCCGCACCTCGACGACGCGCCGGACGTGGCGCGCCTGCTCGCGCCGGTTGACGACTATTTACTGGTCTGCCCCGGCCTGGCCGACGCGTGGGATCCCGACACCGGTGATTCCGGTCGTCCGCTGCCGCCCCTGCACTGTGCCCACCTCGCCGCCCTGCGCATCGCCGGACGGCGCCTCGCGCTGCGCACGGCGGGACTGCTGCACCAGCTCGTGCGCCACGCCGGCCGCGATCCGGCCGACGCGCTGCCGGACCTGGACCGGCTCATCGACGAGTGGTGCGCCGACTACCGCGACGGCTGCGGGGCGCGCTGGATCCCGGTCGGGCGCCAGGTGGAGTACCAGTCCCGGGTGGTGCTCGCCGCGTTCGAACTGGCCACGGGCCACCCGCACGAGGACGCACCGCCGGGCGACCGGGGTCTGCGCACGGAGACAGCCGTGCCGATGCCGCTCGAATGACCCTCGCGCCGTACCTGGTCGTGGGCGTGTCCGGTGTGACGGTCGCGCCTCACGCGGCCTGGTCGCGTGCGTGGAGGGCGGCCGCGACGGCGGTACGGGACTGGTGTTCGACCTGGTGTTCCAGGGGGACCCAGCGGGCGCGGAAGCGGGCGGCGAAGGCATTGCTCCAGGTCGCCACCAGCCGTTCCAGCCGCGGTGCCGCGCGGTCGCCGCTCTCCTGGAGGACCCGCAGCAGCATCGCCGCCGCCCGCAGCGGCAGCCGCCGGGCGAACGCGTCGACGCTGCCGACGTACGCCATCGTGGTGTCGGCCGGGGGCGTGCGGATCCAGTCGTCGGCCAGCCCCGGCACCAGCTCCAGCACCCAGCCGGCGGCCCGCAGCAGGGGCCCGTCGACGCCCTCCAGGCGTGGCAGGGCGTCGGTGAGGATCCGCTCCACCTCCAGGGTGTCGCGGCGCAGCCGTTGCGCGAGGCGTCCTATCGCGGCGGCGGGAGCCGGGTGTGGCGCGCGGTCGTCCACCAGGTCGCTGGCCCACATCGGTACCTCGACGACCGCGGTCAGCCCGCCGTACCGGTGGGCGTGGTACCAGGTGCTGTGCCGTGCGTCGTCCGGCATGCTCGGGTACGCGGCGTCCGCGCCGGGCGCGGGCATCACATGCACCCCGGGGCCGCTCGCGGGCCAGCCCGCGGCGTCGGAGGCGCCCGTCTCCACCGGGATGTGCAGCTCCGCCGCGGACTTGGCGAACGGCTCCGCCAGACCGGGGATGTCCTTCGTCAGCTGTACCCAGCTGCCACCCAGGTCGGTGCCGTGCAGGGTGACCTGGAGATAGGGGCGCAGCTCGTCGATGACGCCGGTCAGGGCACGGGTCTCGGGCGGCAGCCGGTCCGGCGGCAGCACGGACGGCGACCACTCCGGCTGCTCCGGGCCCGCGGGACGGAAGAATCCGAGGTGGTAGTCGAACAGGCTGCGCGGAGCCGGGGTCACATGCAGGCTGGCTCCGTCCGGGTCCGCGCACAGCAGGAAGTGCCAGGAGGTGTCGGCCCGCAACTCCCGCTCCTCCATGATCCGTTCGGCGAGGGAGAGGAGAGTCGAGCCGCCGGCCGGTTCGTTCGCGTGGGCGCCGGCGACGACGAGGACGGCGCGGCGCGCGTGCCCCACGGACAGCAGGCGCAACGGCCGGCCCGCCCGTGAGAGGCCCACCTGCCGCAGCTTGCACAGGCCGGGTCGCCGAGCGGCCAACGCCCTTGCGTACATGACCATTTCGGGAACGCTGGGGTAACGCTGCTCCGGCAGGAGACTCACCCCCGTTTGGTCCGCCCTGCTTCGCAACCGCAGTACCCCATGGACTCTGTGAACTGTCAAGGACATCTGGGGAGAGGCTCCAGGGGGCGCCCAGGGGCGTTCACCGCCGGCAGGCAGGGGGCCGGGCGCCGGCAGGGGGGCCGGGGCCGTCCGGGCCCGGCACGGTATCCGCCGCTCAGCGCGGTGCGACGGCGCCCGGCGCGCACCCCGCGCCGCGGCTCGTTCCCGTGCGCCGGCCCGGTGAACAGCGCCCCGGGAGCGCACGCGGGCGCGCGCGGGGCACGGTGGCTCCTGGGCACGGGGGCGACTGCTGGGCGCACGGCGACTGTCATGTGGCCGGGAGCTGTCGCCGGCAGTCGGGTGTCACGCGTCGCCGGTGCCTGCCGTGTCCCCGGACGGCCCGTCCGCGTCGACCCGTTCCAGCAGGGCCACCGGCAGCGGCGCCAGGAGCTCCGCCACGCGCGCGTGCCCCTCGAACTCCCGCCCCGGGTGCAGCACATCGGCCCAGCGCCCCGGCGGCAGCGGCAGCCGGGTGTCCTGCCAGCCGCCCGCGCCCGCCAGCCGCAGCGAGAGACGGGTCACGGCCGTGACGACCGTCCCGGAGCGTGCGAACGCCAGACAGTGCGGCGCGGCCGGTCCCTCGGCGGTCAGGGGCGCGTACGCCGCCGCGTCCCCGAAGGCGGCGGGGCGTCGCCCGCGCAGCCGCAGCGCGGCCGTCGTCACCCGGCCCTTGTCGCCGGGGTCCCGCGGCGGGAACCGCGCCGGCCGCCGGTTGTCCGGGTCGACCAGCGCCCGGTACTCGGCCTCGGTGCCCTGGTACAGGTCGGGCACACCGGGCATCGTCAGCTGGACCAGGGCCGTCCCGAGCACGTTCGCCCGGATGTGCGGCTCCAGCGAGTCCCGGAAGGCGGCCACCCGCTCGCCCGGCGCCCCGCAGGGTCCCGCCGCGACGAACCGCGCCACCGTCTCCTCGTACGGCGGCTCCTGCTCCGTCCAGCTGGTGTACAGGCCGGCCTCGCGCACATGCTTCAGCAGCGCCTCCTGGACGCGCCGCGGCGCCGCGCGGCCGAGCCCGAACGCCGTCTGCCAGGCCGCCCACGCCAGCTGCGCGTCGGGCACGCCGTCACCGTCCCGGGTCACCTCGGCCAGCACGTCGGCCCACCGCTCGGGGCACTCGGTGAGCACGGCCAGGGCCGCCCGGACGTCGGCACTGCGCTTGGTGTCGTGGGTCGACACGACGGTCCCGCCGAGCGGCCAGTCGCGCTGCACGCGCGCGCAGTAGGCGTGGAAGTCCGCCGGGGAGACGGCCGGACGCGCCGGGTTCCCGCCGACCTCGGTCGCCGACAGCAGCGGCACATAGCGGTAGAACGCGGTGTCCTCCACGGACTTGGCGCGCAGCGCGGACGCCGTCTGCGCGAACCGCGTACGGAACTCCGTATGGCCGTCCCCGTCCCCGTGCCGTCCGAGCAGCAGGCCCCGTACGACATCGACCGCGGCGGCCTCCTCCGGGACGACGAAGGCGAGCCGGGCCTCGGCCGCGGCCTCCTCGGTGACGACGGCGGCCGCGTCCCCCGAGGTGTAGGGGCGGTAGACCTCCATGCGGACGAGCAGCTCCTGCAACGCCGTGCGCAGTGCCCAGGGCGCGCGGTCGCGCAGTGCCAGGTCCGGTGAGGTCGCGCACAGGCGGTCCGCCACCCGGGTCAGCCGGTCGACCTCGGCGGCCAGTTCGTGCGAGAGCACCCGGTACGCCGCCCGCCGTACCGTCGCCGCCCAGTCGCCGCCCCGGTCCGTCTGCGGGGCCGCGAACCGCCGGTAGTGCCCGAGGAGTTCCCCGGCCCCGGCCGGATCCGTGAGGACGCCGTCGACGTGCCGCAGGGCGTCGTAGCCGGTGGTGCCCGCGACCGGCCAGGAGGCGGGCAGCGGCTCCCCGTCCGCGAGGATCTTCTCCACGACCGTCCAGCGGCCCCCGGTCGCCTCGTGCAGCCGCCGCAGATAGGCGTCGGGGTCGGCGAGGCCGTCGGGATGGTCGATCCGCAGGCCGTCGATCACGCCCTCGCGCAGCAGCTGGAGGGTCTTGGCGTGGGTGGCGTCGAACACCTCCGGGTCCTCGACCCGGACCCCGATGAGCTCCGAGATGCTGAAGAAGCGCCGGTAGTTCAGCTCGGTCCGGGCCAGCCGCCACCACACCGGCCGGTACCACTGGGCTTCGAGGAGCCGCGGCAAGGGCAGCTCGGCGGTGCCCTCGCGCAGCGGCAGGACGTGGTCGTAGTAGCGCAGCACGTCGCCGTCGACCGACAGGTGTTCGAGTTCCGAGCCGAGCGGGCCTCCCAGCACCGGCAGCAGCACCTGGCCGCCCTGCGCGTCCCAGTCGATGTCGAACCAGCGCGCGTACGCCGACTTCGGTCCCTCCCGCAGCACCTCCCACAGGGCGCGGTTGTGCCGCGGGGCCATCGCCATGTGGTTCGGCACGATGTCCACCACCAGGCCGAGCCCGTGCTCGCGCGCGGTGCGCGACAGCGCGCGCAGCCCCTCCTCGCCGCCCAGTTCGTCCCGTACGCGCGCGTGGTCCACGACGTCGTAGCCGTGCGCCGAGCCCGGTACGGCCTCCAGGACGGGGGACAGATGCACGTGCGAGACGCCGAGCGAGGCCAGGTACGGCAGGGCCGCCGCCGCGGCCGCGAACGGGAACTCTGGCTGCAACTGCAACCGGTAGGTGGCGGTGGGCACCGTCGGGTCAGGTCGCTCAGGTGTCATGCAGACCTACGTACCCGCCCCGCCGCCTTTCGTGTCATCCGCGCGCCCACCTCCGCCCGTACGCCACCGCCCGCGGTGCGCCGCGGCCCGCGGGCCGCGGCGCACCGGGAACGCCTAGGTGGGCCGCCGCAGCACCGTCAGGCTCCGGTCCACCAGGGGCAGCCGGTCCCCGGCCCGCACCCTGGCGCTCGTCTCGGCCGGCACGCCCTCCGGGAGCGCCGTGTCGACCACGACCTGCCACTGCCGCCCGTGGTCGGCCGGCACCACGAAGTCGAGCTGCTTCGGCGAGGCGTTGAACATCAGCAGGAAGGAGTCGTCGGCGATCCGCTCCCCGCGCGGGCCGGGCTCGGAGATGGCGTTGCCGTTGAGGAACACCGTCAGCGCCGACGCCTGCGCCGAGTCCCAGTCCCGCTGGACCATCTCCTTGCCCTCCGGGGTGAACCAGGCGATGTCCGACAGCTCGTCGTGGGTGCCCTCCACGGGCCGGCCGTGGAAGAAGCGCCGCCTGCGGAAGACCGGATGGTCCTTGCGCAGCCGCACGACCGCCCGGGTGAAGTCCAGCAGTTCGCTGCCTCCGGCGCCGGGCCACTCCACCCAGGCCAGTTCGCTGTCCTGGCAGTAGGCGTTGTTGTTGCCGCGCTGGGTGCGCGCGACCTCGTCGCCGTGACTGATCATCGGCACGCCCTGGGAGAACATCAGGGTGGCGACGAAGTTCCGCATCTGGCGGGACCGCAGCGCCAGGACGGCCGCGTCGTCGGTCTCGCCCTCCGCACCGCAGTTCCAGGACCGGTTGTGGCTCTCGCCGTCCCGGTTGTCCTCGCCGTTGGCGTCGTTGTGCTTGTCGTTGTACGCGACCAGGTCGTGCAGGGTGAAGCCGTCGTGGCAGGTGACGAAGTTGATGGAGGCCAGCGGGCGCCGCCCGTCGTCCTGGTACAGATCGGACGACCCCGTCAGCCGGGACGCGAACTCCCCGACCGCCCGCGGTTCGCCACGCCACAGGTCGCGCACGGTGTCGCGGTACTTGCCGTTCCACTCGGTCCACAACGGCGGGAAGTTGCCCACCTGGTAGCCGCCCTCGCCGACGTCCCACGGCTCGGCGATCAGCTTGACCTGGGAGACGACCGGGTCCTGCTGCACCAGGTCGAAGAACGAGGACAGCCGGTCCACCTCGTGGAACTGGCGGGCCAGCGTCGCCGCCAGATCGAAGCGGAACCCGTCGACGTGCATCTCGGTGACCCAGTAGCGCAGCGAGTCCATGATCAGCTGGAGGACGTGCGGGGACCGCATGAGCAGCGAGTTCCCGGTGCCCGTGGTGTCCATGTAGTAGCGCGGGTCGTCGGCGAGCCGGTAGTACGAGCCGTTGTCCAGACCCCGGAAGGACAGCGTGGGGCCCAGGTGGTTGCCCTCGGCGGTGTGGTTGTAGACCACGTCGAGGATGACCTCGATGCCGGCCTCGTGCAGCGCCCGCACCGCCGACTTGAACTCCAGGACCTGCTGGCCGCGGTCGCCCCAGGAGGCGTACGCGTTGTGCGGGGCGAAGAAGCCGATCGTGTTGTAGCCCCAGTAGTTGTTCAGCCCCATGTCCACCAGCCGGTGGTCGTTGACGAACTGGTGCACCGGCATCAGCTCCAGGGCGGTGACCCCGAGCGAGGTGAGATGGTCGATGACCGCCGGATGGGCGAGCGCCGCGTAGGTGCCGCGCAGTTCCTCGGGCAGGTCGGGGTGACGCATCGTGAGGCCCTTCACATGGGCCTCGTAGATCACCGTGTGGTGGTACTCGGTGCGCGGACGGCGGTCGTCGCCCCAGTCGAAGTACGGGTTGACCACGACCGACGTCATGGTGTGCGGCGCCGAGTCCAGGTCGTTGCGCCGGTCCGGGCTGCCGAAGTGGTAGCCGTACACCTCCTCTCCCCAGCGGACCGAGCCGCTGACCGCCTTCGCGTACGGGTCGAGCAGCAGCTTCGCCGAGTTGCAGCGCAGACCGCGCTCGGGGGCGTACGGGCCGTGCGCCCGGAAGCCGTAGCGCTGGCCCGGCATCACGCCGGGCACGTACGCGTGCCGGACGAAGGCGTCGCTCTCGCGCAGTTCGACCGCCGTCTCCGAGCCGTCGTCGTGCAGCAGACACAGCTCGACTCGGTCCGCGGCCTCCGTGAAGACCGCGAAGTTGGTGCCGGCGCCGTCGTAGGTGGCACCGAGTGGGTATGCCTCTCCAGGCCAGACCTGCATGGACACGACTCTTTCAGTTGTACGGCGACGCTGGGGGCGCCTTGGCGCCGAGTGTCCCCGAAAGTGATGGAACCACCTGTGACTTACGTCCCTCTTACCCAGCGACCAGTGCATACGCGATATGCCGAACCAGTGGGGCAAACACATACTCCCGGGGATGCAGCGGGGAGTAGGGGGAAGATGTGCGCGAGACAGTGCACCGCCATCTGGGAAAGGTGGTGGCCGGTGCGGCCATGGCGGTGGCGGGGACCGCCGTCATGGTCGCGATCACTCTGCCGGGTACGGCAGGGGCCGACGAGACCGGAGCCGGCAAGGGAGGAAAGAGCGGACAGTCGACCGGGCAGGCGGCCCAGGACCAGGGCGGCGGCGCGGTCGCGCCGGGTGTCGTGGCACAGGCCCCGGCCGAGGGCGCGAAGGGAACGGGCCGTGACCCGCTGACCGACGACGAGGTCGAGCGGGTCCAGCGGATCGCGCTGGACCGGCAGTTGCTCGTCAACGGCGAGGACGTCGAGGGCGCGCGCGGCCCGCAGCGCATCGGCGTCGAACTCGCCGAACCGGAGACCGCGGAGCTGGACGACCCGGACGCGCCCCGGCGCGCCGACGTCACGTTCTACGACTACCGGACGGACACGCTCGTCACCAGGACCGTGAACCTCGGTACCGGGAAGGTCGAGCGGACCAGCACGCAGCACGGCGTCCAGCCGCCGCTGAGCCGTGACGAGCAGACCGAGGCCGCCCGGGTACTGATAGCCGATCCGGCGGGCGCGGGCCTGAAGGCGGACTACAAGGACGCCACGGACAAGGAACTGACCTCGCCGGACCAGTTGCAGCTCACCGGCATGGTGTACCTGGCATCGCCGGGTGCGCAGCCGGCCGCGCTCGACCGGTGCGGCGAACACCGCTGCGTCCGGTTGTTCCCGAAAGTCAGGAACGGGCCGTGGATCGACGCCAGGACGCTCGTCATCGACCTGAGCACCGGCAAGGTCGGCAGGCTCGCCCACTGAGGCGCCCTCCGTTCGCATCGCCCACCCGTACCTCCGGTAAGGGAGTCACTTCTTCATGCGCGTGAACAGAATCGGCCGGTCCCGGAAGGCGGTCGTGGGGCTGTCCCTGGCGGCGCTGGCGGCCGGTGTGACCACCGCCGCCGGACCGGCGGCCGCCCAGCCGAAGGCGGCGCCCGCACCCGCGGCGTCGTGCAGCACCACGTACCGCATCGAGCAGACGCTCGCCGGCGGCACCACCTGGCGCATGTGCTGGCGCTTCGAGAGCAAGTCCGGACTGGTCCTGGAGGACGTCTCCTACCAGCCGCCCGGCGAGGCCGCTCCGATCAAGGTCCTCAACAGCGCCAAGCTCGCCCAGATCCATGTGCCCTACGACGACGGCAAGAACGAGTTCAACGACGTCACGGACTACAACTTCGGCTCCGGCCTGGTGAACCTGGACCCGGCCGAGTGCCCCGGCGGCACCCTCCGGGTGGTCAAGGTCCCCGACGGCATGGACCCCGCGCACCCCTTCGTCAAGGGCCTGTGCACCACCACCCGTTCGCGTGGCCACGCCTACCGCATGCAGGCCGACACCGGCGACAAGGTCTACCAGGCCCAGGGCAAGGACCTGCTCGTCTACTCGGTCAACAAGGTCGGCTGGTACGAGTACATGACCGAGTGGCGCTTCCAGGACGACGGCACCATCAACATGAACGTCGGTGCCACCGGCAGCCTCTCGCCGTACGACTACGACGCCGGGGACGGCCGCGGCTGGCCGCTCGGCAAGGGCGCCAAGTCCTACGCCACCAGCCACAGCCACAACGTCTTCTGGCGGCTCGACTTCGGCCTCGACGGCTCCTCCAAGGGCCGCGTCGAGCAGTACGACTCGGTCGTCAGCCCGCCCGTGGCCGGCCAGCAGGGCCCGACCAACAAGACCACCCGCACCCAGATCACCAAGGAACTCGCGGGCGACGCCAAGAACATGCGCTGGTGGCGCATGGTCAGCGCGACCGGCAAGAACAAGGACGGGCACGCCCGTTCGTACGAGATCGTCCCGGGCACCACCTCCAAGTACCTCGGCCGCCCGTTCACCAAGCACGACGTGTACTTCACCGAGTACAACAAGTGCGAGCAGTACGCCAGCAACAACCCGCTCGACTGCGGCACCGGGCACGGCAAGTCGGTCGACACCTGGGTCGGCGGACAGCCCCTCACCCACCCCGTGGTCTGGATGAACGTGGGTTTCCACCACATCGCGCGTGACGAGGACCAGCAGCCCATGCCGGTCCACTGGCAGGGCTTCTCGATCGCCCCCAGGGACGTGACCGCTATGAATCCGCTCACTCCGGCCGAACTGGCCGGGCAGAACGGTCAAGTGGAACCCACCAGTTGAGAAACGACCCTGCCCATCCGGCTGCACCGCCGACCGCTCCCGGAGTACCCTTCCTTGATCGTTGGGACGGGGATGCTCGGGGGAGCGGAAGGCGGTGCGCGGGTGGGCTCGGGAGGGCTTGAGTTGCCCCCTGGTGACGACGGTCACGAGGGGAACTCGGCAGACGTCCCGCCCGGCACGGTGTCGCTGGCGCGGCCGATGGAGACGAGTTCCATCGGGCCGGAGCTGGACTGGGACGCCGACGCCTGGCGCGAGGTACGTACGCGTGCCCAGCGAGCCGGCCGGGCCTACATCTGGCTGAACCTCGTCGAGCAGCGGCTGCGCGCGGTCGTGGCCGCTGTTCTGCGTCCCATCTACGAGCCCGTCCACGGCGACGAGTGGGTGGTCGCCGCGGCCGGGCCGGCCGGCCAGGAGTGGGTGCAGCGCGCGGTCGCCGTGCGCGAGGTCAGCCGCCGCAAGGGCTATCTGCTCGACCCGGCCGACGACAACGTGATCAGTTTCCTCACCCTGCCGCAGCTGCGCGAGCTGATGGTGCAGCACTGGCCGTGCTTCGAGCCCTACTTCGACGAGCGCCGCGACGTCGAACTCGCCCTGGACGAGCTGGAGGTCACCCGCAACGTCGTCTCCCGCAACCGGGCCCTGTCCGAGGCCGTCCTGAACCAGGCCGAGCGGGCCTCCGCGCGGCTCCTGGAGATGCTCGACGCCAGTGGTGACGTGCCCTCCGCGCGGCGGCTGCCCGTCGACGCGGTCGAGGACCTGGTCGGCGACCGGTACGCGGACGTGGTCGCCGTGCACTCCGACCGGGTGCGGCTGCTGCGCCGGTTCCCGGCCGAGGACATCTTCGGCGCGGCCCGCCGGCTCGACGCCATCGGTATCGGTCTCAACCTGCTCGTGCAGAACTTCTCCGGGCGGCGCCTGGTGCGGCTGGCCGAGGCGGGCGCGCGGGTACGGCTGCTGTTCCTGAACCCGGCCTCCAGCGCGGTCAAGCGCCGCGAGCGGGAACTCGGTCTCAAGCGCGGCGAGCTGAGCCGGGCCGTGGAGATGAACATCCTGCACATGCGCCGGGTGCGCTCCCGGCTGCGCGACCCGGACGCCTTCCAGATCCAGGTCTACGACGAGACCCCGCGGTTCACCGCCTACCTGGTCGACGGCGACGGCTCGGACGGCATCGCCGTCGTGCAGTCCTATCTGCGCCGGACCCGGGGCATGGAGGCCCCGGTGCTGGTGCTGCGCAACGGCAGCCGGCTGGTCAAGTCGGACGAGGTGGACGAAGGCGGGCTCTTCTCCGCATATCGCGAGGAGTTCGAACTCGCCTGGGCCGATTCGCGTCCTGTGTCCTGAACTGTCCGCTCTGGGACGGGTAAGCGGAACGCGGTCCTCGGATTGTCAGTGGCGCATGCGATCGTGGAGACCACTGGGGGAAAGCACCACGAGAAGGGGGGCCACCATGGCCTGGCACCGCGAGCTGCTGATCGGCTTCGACCTGGAGACGACGGGGACGGACCCGTGTGAGGCGCGCATCGTCACGGGAGCCGTGATCGAGGTCAGCGGCGGGCAGCCCGCAGGACGCCGGGAGTGGCTGGCGGACCCGGGCGTGGAGATCCCGGCGGACGCGGTGGCGGTCCACGGCATCAGCAACGAGCGCGCGACCGCCGAGGGCCGACCGGCCGACCAGGTCACCGACGCGATCGCGGACGTCCTCACGACGTACTGGAAGTCGGGCGTCCCGGTCGTCGCCTACAACGCGACCTTCGACCTGAGCCTGCTCTCCGCCGAACTGCGCCGGTACGGCCTGCCGTCCCTGCGTGACCGGCTGGGCGGCGCCGATCCCGCGCCGGTCGTCGACCCGTACACCATCGACCGCTGGGCCGACCGCTACCGCCGAGGCAAGCGCAACCTGGAAGCGGTCTGCGCGGAGTACGGCGTCGTCCTCGACTCCGCGCACGACGCCGCCGCGGACGCCCTCGCCGCGGCCCGGCTCGCCTGCGCGATAGCCGACCGCCACCCCAAGGTCGCGGCCCTCGGCCCGGCGGAACTGCACCGCCGCCAGATCGAGTGGTACGCCGACTGGGCGGCGGACTTCCAGAGCTTCCTGCGCCGCAAGGGCGACGCGGACGCGGTGGTGGACGGCACCTGGCCGCTGCGCGAGCCGGCGGACGACCGGGTCTGAGCCGGGCGGACCCGACCTCCCCGACCTGACCGACCCGCCCCGCCCGGCCCCGTCCCGCCCGCTCCGCACGGATCAGGCCGGACCGGCGACACGCGCCACGCGCGGAGCGGCGGTCCGGGCGTGGTCGGCGCCGGAAGTGCCGAGCTGGGAGATCAGCCGGTCGTAGGCGCCGTGGTCGGACAGGGGGAGTCCTTCTCGGGGTGCGGGCCGTGCCGGGCGTCGGGACCGCTGCCGGGCACGGGGGCGACCGTGGGCACGGGTGCCGGTGGTGTGTCGAGGGTTCTCGTGCGGTGGGCGCGTTCCACGGACTGCCCCCAGTAGGTGCCGGCGACCATCAGCGCCGCGCCGAGGCCGGTGAGCGGGCCGAAGCGATCGCCGCCCAGCGCGACGCCCACCACCGCGGCCCAGACGGGCTCCGTCCCCAGGAGCAGGCTGGCCCGGCTGGCCGAGGTGCGCTGAACCGCCCAGGTCTGGGCGAGGAACGCGAACACGCTGCAGAACAGGGCGAGATACAGCAGCTGTGTCCAGGTCGCGGCGTCCGCCCGGACCAGGCCGGACAGACCGGTGGCGGCGGCCGGCGGCAGGAACAGCGCCGTGCCGACCAGGGTCTGGAGCACCGTCAGTTGCAGGGGCCGGACCGCCCGGCGCGCGGTGAACCGGCCGACCAGCGCCACGTGCACCGCCCGCACACCGGCCGCCGCGAGCATCAGCAGATCGCCGGGGCGGGGCGCATGGAAGCCGTTGCCGGACATCAGCAGTGCGACGGCCAGCACGCACACGCCGGCCGCGGCGTAGAAGGAGGGAGGCAGTCCGCCGGGATGTCCGGAGCGGTCGAGCAGCGGGGTGAGGACGATGGTCAGGCTGATGATGAGGCCCGCGTTGGCGGCGCTGGTGTGGGCGACGCCGTACGTCTCCACCACCAGCACCACGGCCTGGGTCACCCCCAGCGGCAGCCCCGCGCGGACCTCGTCGCGGGTCCACCGGCGCGGACCGCGACGGGCGGCGCCCAGCGCGCCCAGACAGGCGACGGCGGACAGCGCGTACCGCGCGAACAGGACGGTGAGCACGGGCAGCGCGGCGACGGCCGTCTGGGCGGACAGATAACTGGAACCCCAGACGAGCGCGACCACGAGGAGTACCGCGTCGGTACGGCGGGCGTCGGACACCCGCCCACCGTGCACCGAGACGTCCCTGAAGCCCAGAACCAGTTTCTAAAACGATCTTTTAGTGTCCCTACAACGTGCCCGTACACTGCGGAAATGGACGAACGGCAGTTGCGGATCCTGCGGGAGCTGGGCGAACTGGGCAGTGTCACCGCGGTCGCCGAGGCACTGCTGGTGACGCCGTCGGCGATCTCGCAGCAGCTGCGGCTGCTCCAGCGCTCCCTGCCGGTGCCGCTCACCGAGCGCCAGGGGCGGCGGCTGGTGCTCACCGACGCCGGCCAGGCGCTGGCGGGCGCGGCCGTCGAGGTGGAGACCGCGCTGGCCCGGGCCCGGCACACCGTGGCGGAGTTCGTCGGCCGGCCGGACGGCGAGGTGTCGGTGGCGGCGTTCCACAGCGCGGGCTCGGCCTTCTTCCCGCTGCTGCTGCGGGCCTGCGCCGGTCCCGGCGCGCCGGCGCTCGGCCTCGCCGACGCGGACGTGCCGCAGGAGGAGTTCCCCCGGCTGACCCGGGAGTACGACCTCGTGCTCGCGCACCGCCTCGACCACGCCCCGCCGTGGCCGCGCGGGGTGACCGTGACCGGGCTGCTGCGCGAACCGCTCGACGTGGCGATGCCCGCCGGTCATCCGCTGGCCGCGAAACGGCGCGTGACCCCGCGGGACGTGGCGGGCGAACCGTGGATCACCGCGCACGACGGGTTCCCCGTTCTGGCGACCGTCGAGGCGATCGCCGCCGCGGCCGGCCGCCGGGTGCGGCTGGCCCACCGCGTCAACGAGTTCACGGTGGTCGCCGAGGCGGTCGCCGCCGGGGGCGGCATCGCGCTGCTGCCCCGATGGACCATGCGCCCGCACCCGGCGCTGGTCCTGCGGCCGCTCAGCGGCGTCCAGGCCAGACGCCACATCGACGCCCTGTGCCGTCCCGAGCGCACGGCCCGTACGGCGGTCCGCACGGTCCTGAGCGAACTCCGCCGCGCCGCCCGCACGATCCAGAACCGCGACACGGGAACCCGGACCGGGGCCGCCACCCAGGACAGCCAGGACAGCCAGGACGCCCAGAACACCTGACCGTGCCTCCGCCGTCCGTCACGCACCGCCCGCCCGGGGGTGTCTCAGATCAGAACGGATACCACCGCACCGTCTCGTCCCCGTCCCGCAGGGACGCCACCCGGCGCCGGAACTCCTCCAGCGCCCCGGGGTTGCTCGGGGCGTGCTGGGCGACCCAGGCGCAGCTGGCGGTCTCGCGGGCGCCGCGCAGCACCGAGCAGCCCGCCCACTCGCGCACGTCCCAGCCGTAGGCGTCGGTGAAGGAGTCGTAGGCCTCGGCCGGCAGGCCGTAGCGGTCGCGGGAGAGGGCCATCACCACGAGGTCGTGCTCGCGCAGATCGGCGGAGAAGGTCTCCAGGTCGACCAGGACGGGCCCGTCCGGCCCGATGTGCACGTTGCGGGGCAGCGCGTCGCCGTGGATCGGCCCGGACGGCAGCCGCGGGGTGAGCGCGGCCGCGGCCGTCGCGAAGCCGTCGCGGCGCTCGCGCAGGAAGGCCGCGTCCGATGGGTCGATCGCGGCACCGGCCAGCCGCAGCCAGCGCTCCACCCCGCCGAGCAGTTCGCGCGGCGGCAGGGCGAAGCCGGGGGAGGGCAGGGCGTGCACGACCCGCAGCAGTTCGGCCAGATCGCGGGGCTCGGCGGGCCGTACCGGATCGGGCAGCCGCTGCCACACGGTCACCGGGTGTCCCGCCACCAGACGGGCCTCGGGGGCGGCGGCCCGCACCGCCGGGACACCGGCCTCGGCGAGCCAGGCGGCGATGGCCAGTTCGCGCCGCGCCCGGTCGAGGAGTTCGACGTCGCGGCCCACCTTGACCACCAGGTCACCGGTGGCGAACACCGCGTTCTCGCCCAGGGCGAGCAGCGTCGCGTCCCCGGCCGGCGCCGGCGACACCCCTGCCACGGCCAGTACCTCCCGGGCCCGTGCCTCGTCCATCGTCCGCCTCCGTGTCCGTACTCGCTGTCCCGGCGGGCCGGTCCGCGCCGTCCCGATGTGCGGGTGCACTCGCCGTCGGGATCCCGCCGATCGTCGGCCAGTCTCGCATCCGCACAGGTCGGCCCGTGTGCGCGGTGTCTTGACGGGACGTACCGCCTTCACGACCATGACGGGGCCCACCCGAGCCGTGTGAAGGGGCTGATGTCGTGACGTCGGTGCTGCGGGCGGGGCGCCGGCCGCGACGAGGGCCGGGCCCGGCACGGAACGAGCGGCGGCCGACGGGCGGCCACGGCGCCTGGTTCCTGGTGCTGCCCGCGCTCATCCCGATCCTGGTCCTGAGCGTCGGACCGCTGCTGTACGGGATCCTGCTGGCGTTCACCGACGCGCAGTCGGGCCGCACCGCGCCCACCCGGTGGATCGGCGCCCTCAACTTCCGCGACCTGCTGCACGACACGCTGTTCTGGGAGTCGTTCCGGATCGGGCTGGTCTGGGCGGTCGGGGTGACCGTCCCGCAGTTCCTGCTGGCCCTCGGTCTCGCCCTGCTCCTCGACCAGGACCTGCGGCTGCGCTGGCTGGCCCGGGCCCTCGCGATCATCCCCTGGGCCATGCCCGAGGTCGTCGTCGGCGTCATGTGGCGGCTCGTCTACAACCCCGACGCGGGCATCCTCAACGAGACCCTGCGCGACGTCGGCCTGGGCGACGGCCGCGACTGGCTCAGCGGCCTGGCCACCGCCCTGCCCGCGGTGATCGTCGTCGGTGTCTGGGCGGGCCTGCCGCAGACGACGGTCGCCCTGCTGGCCGGTCTCCAGAACACCCCGCGGGAACTGCACGAGGCGGCGGCGGTGGACGGCGCGGGCGCCTGGCGCCGCTTTCGCACGGTCACCTGGCCGGCCCTGCGCCCCGTGGCCCTGGCGATCACCGCGCTCAACCTGATCTGGAACTTCAACTCCTTCGCCCTGGTCTATGTGCTGACCAACGGCGGTCCCGGCGGCCGCACCCGTCTGCCCATGCTCTTCGCCTACGAGGAGGCCTTCCGCTATGGCCAGTTCGGGTACGCGGCGGCCATGGGCTGTGTGATGGTCGCGCTGGTCTCGGTCCTGCTGGCCGGCTTCCTCGTGGGCCGGCTGAAGGGAGACGCACGGTGATGAGGACCCGTCCGGCGGCCCGCGCCGGCCAGTACGCGGCCCTGCTGGCGTACCTCGTCTTCCTGGCCTTCCCGCTGGTCTGGCTGCTCTCCATCGCCTTCAAACCGCCGCGCGAGCTGGCCGACCTGCACCCCACCTGGATCCCGCGGCACCCCACCCTCGCCAACTTCCGGCAGGCCTTCGACGAACAGCCGCTGCTGCACGCCGCGTTCAACTCGCTGCTGGCCGCCCTCGGGGCCGCGGTGATCGCCGTGTGCGTGGCGACCCCGATGGCGTACGTCATGGCCCGGCACCGGGGCCGCCTCGCGCGGGCCGCGTCCGGGTGGGTCGTGGTCAGCCAGGCGTTCCCGTTCGTGCTGGTGATCATCCCGCTGTTCCTGGTGCTGAAGAGCCTGCGTCTGATCGACTCGCTGGCCGGGCTGGTCATGGTGTACGTCGTCTGGGCGCTGCCGTTCGCGCTGTGGATGCTCGTCGGCTACGTCCGTGCCGTGCCCGCCGAACTGGAGGAGGCGGCCGCGGTCGACGGGGCCGGACGGCTGCGGACGCTGGTGTCGGTGACCGCTCCGCTCCTCGCGCCGGGGATCGTGGCGACGGCGCTGTTCGCGTTCGTCACGGCGTGGAACGAGTTCTTCTTCGCGCTGGTCCTGCTCAAGTCCCCGGGGAAACAGACCCTGCCGGTCGTCCTCACCCACTTCATCGGCGCGGAGGGCGTCGCGGACCTCGGCCCGCTGGCCGCCGCCTTCCTCGCCACCCTGCCCTCGCTGGTGGTCTTCGCGGTCGTGCAGCGGCGGATCACGGGCGGCATGCTCGCCGGGGCGGTGAAGAGCTGATGCGCGCCCGCCTGCTGGCCGTGGTCCTGCTGCTGCTTCTCGCGGGCTGCACCTCGGGGGGCGGCCACGACGACGGCCGGATCACGCTCCGGTTCCAGTCGCTCGCCTGGCAGCAGGAGTCGGTCGACGCCAACAAGGAACTGGTCGCCGAGTGGAACGCGGCCCACCCGGACATCAGGGTCGAGTACGTACAGGGCAGTTGGGGCAGCGTCCACGACCAGCTGCTGACGGCCTTCGAGGGCGGCGAGGCGCCCGACGTCATCCACGACGCGTCGGACGACCTCGCGGACTTCGCCTACGGCGGCTATCTCGCCGACCTGACGGACCTGCTGTCCACGCGTCTGAAGTCCGACATCCCGCGGCGGAGTTGGCGGACGACGACCTTCGCGGACGGGATCTACGGCGTGCCGTTCCTCCAGGAGCCACGGGTGCTGATCGCCAACGCGACCTGGCTGAAGCGCTCCGGGGTGCGGATCCCGACCCCCGACGATCCGTGGACCTGGGCGGAGTTCAGGAGCGTCACCCGCGAGCTCGGCGACGGCCACGGCGGCAGGTACGGGGTGGCCTGGCCGCTGAAGGAACCCGTCTCGGCCACCCTCAACCTGTCCCTCTCCACCGGCGGGCAGCTCTTCCACCGGGGCACCGACGGCAGGGTGACCGTCCGCTTCGGGGCGGCCGACGCGGTGGTGCCGGGCACGATCCACGACCAGGTCGACACCGATCACAGCGCCCCCGCTTCGACGCTGGGCAGCGGCGGCTCGGACACCCTGCCCGGGTTCTTCGGCGGCCGGTACGCGATGGTCCCGCTCGGCTTCTCCTACCGCCAGCAGGTCGCGCAGCAGGCACCCGCGGGCTTCGCCTGGCAGGTGCTGCCCGCCCCGGCCGGAGCCGACGGACTCGCCCAGGGCGTCAGCCCGCAGACGCTGTCCGTCGCCGAGGACAGCCCGCACAAGAGGGAGGCGGCCGCGTTCGTCGACTTCCTGCTGCGCCCCGAGAACATGGTGCGACTGGCCCTCGGAGACTGGATGCTGCCCACCGGCACCGAGGCGCTCGCGGACCCCGCCCTGCACACCGCGAAGGACGGCTGGTCCACCGGCACCGCCCTCGCCGCCCACCTCCGCCCCGCCCCCGCGCAGTCGGTGCGCGGCTACCCGGAGTGGAAGGACAAGGTCGCCACCCCCGCCTTCCAGGAGTACTACAGCGGCGCGATCGGCCTGGACGAACTGCGCACCCGCCTGGAGCGGGACGGAAACCTGGTCCTGGCCCGCTACCAGCGCTGAGCGCCCGCTACCAGCGCATAGCACCCGCACCAGCGCTGAGTGCCCGTCACCAGCACGGAGCGCCCACCCCGAGCGCCCACCACCGCCGAACGCTCGCCGCCCCCGCCGAACGCCCACCACGAGCGCTCGGCGCCCACCACCGCCGAGCGAGCCCGTCCCGCACCGCACCGCACCCAGGCATCCCACCGCTTTTCCGGTTGCACGAGACGTCTCGTCTCGTCTACCGTCGATCGCATGACCACCCCCGCCCACATCGCCATGTTCTCCATTGCCGCCCACGGTCACGTGAACCCGAGCCTGGAGGTGATCCGTGAACTCGTCGCGCGCGGACACCGGGTCACCTACGCGGTGCCGCCCGTGTTCGCGGACAAGGTCGCCGCGATCGGCGCCGAGGTGAGGCCCTGGCACTCCACGCTGCCCGGGCCCGACGACGACCCGGCCGCCTGGGGAAGCACCCTGCTGGACAACGTCGAGCCGTTCCTGGACGACGCCGTCCAGGCCCTGCCCCGGCTGGCGGAGGCCTACGACGGCGACGAACCCGACCTCGTCCTGCACGACATCGCCGCCTACCCGGCCCGTGTTCTCGCCCACCGCTGGGGCGTGCCCGCGATCTCCCTCTCGCCCACCATGGTCGCCTGGGAGGGCTACGAGGAGGAGGTCGCCGAGCCGATGTGGGCGGAGCCGCGCGAGACCGAGCGCGGACGGGCCTACTACGCCCGCTTCCGGGCCTGGCTGGAGGAGAACGGCATCACCCGGCACCCCGACGCGTTCGCCGGGCGCCCCGACCGCTCCCTCGTACTCATTCCCAAGGCCCTCCAGCCGCACGCCGACCGGGTCGACCAGCGCGTGTACACCTTCGTGGGCGCCTGCCGTGCCGACCGCGCGCCCGAGGGCGAGTGGCGGCGGCCCGCGGACGCCGGGAAGGTGGTGCTCGTCTCGCTCGGGTCGGCCTTCACCAAGCGGCCCGGCTTCTACCGGGAGTGCGTACGGGCCTTCGGTGACCTGCCCGGCTGGCACCTGGTGCTCCAGATCGGCCGGCACGTCGACCCGGCCGAGCTGGGCGACGTGCCGGCGGGCGTCGACGTACGGTCCTGGGTCCCGCAGTCCGCGATCCTGGAACAGGCCGACCTGTTCGTCACCCACGCGGGCGCCGGCGGCAGCCAGGAGGGACTGGCCACCGCCACGCCGATGATCGCCGTACCGCAGGCCGTCGACCAGTTCGGCAACGCGGACCTGCTCCAGGGCCTCGGCGTCGCCCGGCGCCTGTCGACCGAGGAGGCCACCGCCGAGACCCTGCGCGCCACCGCCCTGTCCCTGGTCGGTGACCCGGAGGTGGCCCGTCGGCTGAGGGAGGTCCGGGCGGGGATGGCACAGGAGGGCGGCACCCGACGGGCAGCCGACCTGATCGAGGCCGAACTGCCGCCACGACGGTCATGAGTGAGGGCCCGTCGGTTCCCCCGGGAAACCGACGGGCCCTCGGACAACGGGCGTCAGACCCTCAGCGGCTCACCCTCGTCCCGCACCGGGGCGGCCACCACGGCCTCCGCCGACTCGTCGTGCGTGAGGTCGGGCATCCGGTTCAGCCACTTCGGCAGGTACCAGTTGCGCTCGCCGAGCAGCGCCATCACCGCCGGGAGCAGCACACCCCGGATGACCGTCGCGTCGATGAGCACCGCGGCCGCGAGGCCGACGCCCATCTGCTTCATGGACTGCATGGACAGCGTTCCGAAGATCGCGAACACGGCGACCATGATGACGGCGGCACTGGTCACGACACCGGCCGTGGTGACCACACCGTGCTGGATCGCGTCCTTCGTCGTCCGGCCGCGCAGCCGCGCCTCGCGGATCCGCGAGACCACGAACACGTGGTAGTCCATCGACAGGCCGAACAGGATCACGAAGAGGAACAGCGGCAGCCAGGTGACGATGGCGCCGACCCCCTCGGCGCCAACCAGCGAAGCGCCCCAGCCGTGCTGGAAGACGGCCACGAGGATGCCGTACGCCGCGCCCACCGAGAGCAGGTTCAGCGCGATCGACGTGATCGCGACGGTCAGCGAGCGGAACGACAGCAGCATCAGCAGGAAGGCGAAGACCACGACGAACGCGAAGACCGGGACGACCGAGCCGACCAGCTGTTCGTTGAAGTCGTGGTTGCCCGCGACCCCTCCGGTGACCGGGGCCTGCACACCGGCGACCTTGCCGAGCGTGGCGGGCCGCACCTCGTCGCGCAGCTTCTCCAGGCTCGCGCTCGCCTTGTCCTGGTCGGAGCCGCCGACGAGCGGGACGTAGACGAAGGCGACGTTCTGCGTGTCGTGCAGCTTGATCTCGACCGGACCGCGCGAGGCGCCCGAGCTGATCGCCTGCTCCTTGAACCGCGCGAGCGCGCTCTTCACCTCGGGAGCGTTGATGTCCCGCGCCTTGACGACGACCTCGGCCGGCTCGGAGCCGCCGGGGAAGGCCGCGTTGACGCGGTTGTACGTCTGCACGATGGACAGCGAGTCGCCGAACTCCTGGTCCAGCGTGAGGTTCTGGGTCTTCATGCCGACCGCCGGAGCCGCGATCGCCAGCAGCGCGCCGGTCGCGACCACGGCGGAGACGACCGGCTTGGTCAGCACAGCCTTGAGGACCGCGGTCCAGAACCGGCTGTCCCCGCCGCCGGAGCGCCGGCGCCGGCCCAGGAACGGGATCCTGCCCTTCTCGACCCGCTCGCCCAGCAGCGAGAGCAGCGCGGGCAGCACGGTCACCGAACCGACCATGGCGACCGCGACGACCATCAGCGAGGCCAGACCCATCGCCTCGAACTCGGCGAGCCCGGTGAAGAGCATGCCCGCCATCGCCACGCACACCGTGACACCCGAGACCACGATCGCCCGGCCGCTGGTCGCGGCGGCGATCCGCAGGGCCGTTCGCGCGTCCCGGCCGGCCTCGCGCTCCTCGCGCTCCCGGCGCAGGTAGAACAGGCAGTAGTCGACGCCGACGGCCAGACCGACCAGCAGCATCACGGAGTTGGCGGTGTCGCTCATCGGCATCACATGGCTGACGACGCCCATCAGGCCCATCGTCGCCATGATCGCGGTGATCGCCAGGGCGACCGGCAGCAGCGCGGCCACCAGCGCGCCGAAGGCGATGAGCAGAATGCCGAGGGCCACCGGCACCGCGGAGATCTCGGCCTTCTGGAAGTCGTCCCCGAACGCGTCGTCGAACGTCTTCATCATGCTGGCGCTGCCGATCTCCTCGACCCGCAGCGACGTGTGCTTCTCGCCGACGCCCTCGACGGCCTTCAGGACGGACTCCACCCGCGTCCCGGCGGTCTCGGCGTCGCCGCGCATGTCGAACTGCACCAGCGCGCTGCGGCCGTCCTTCGAGATCGTCTGCGTGTCGTACGGCGAGGTCACGTCCGTGACCCTGCCGGTGGCCTCCACCGCCGCGATGACATCGGCGACCGCGGTCCGGAACTCGGTGTCGGTGGCCTTGACTCCGGCGTCCTTGCCCTGGATCAGGACCGTCTCGCCGGCCGGCTCCTCGATCCCCGCGTCCTCGATGATCCTGGCGGCGGTGTGCGTCTCGCCCTTGAGCTGGTCGCTCTCGTCGACGTCGACCCGGCCCACGGCCGAGCCGAGCCCCATCGCCAGGACGACGAACAGTACCCAGATCCCGACGGCCGCCCACCGGTGCCGGGCGCTCCAGCCGCCGGCCCGGGCGGCGAGCCCCCGCACCCGTGAATCTGCGTTCCCCATGACGGGCCTGCCCCCTCGTCCGCGGTGACAGCCCCTGCCGCCACCTTTCGTTTCGAAGGTAGGGCGCGGATAAAGGCATCTCGTCGTACTGCCCGGTGACGTCGGGTGGGCCCGGCTCATCCCCTCGGACCGCGCCGTCTCCGCACTGGGGACGACGACGGTCCCTTACACGCATCCGGGCCCGTCGGGGATGTGGATCAGGGGCGGGCGGTTGTGCCGCATGCTGACCAATGAGTAACTTACGTTGCCCGGCCCGGGACCGGCCGGGTCCGGACGGTCGTCGTGCCGACCCCCACGAGGCACGGCGACCGCTCTAGGCTGTACGGATGACGACGTACGCGGCACTCCTGCGCGGGATCAACGTGGGCGGCAGCAGGAAGGTCCCGATGGCGGACCTGCGCACCCTCATGACGGGCCTCGGGTACGACGGTGTGCGTACCCATCTCCAGAGCGGCCAGGCCGTGTTCACCTCCGGCCACGGCGACGGGGAATCCCTCGCGGCCGAGATCGCGGGGGCGATCGAGCGGCACTTCGGCTTCCCGGTCGACGTCATCGTGCGCGACCACGCCTACCTGAAGGCGGTCCACGACGCCTGCCCGTTCCCGGCCGCCGAACTCCAGGGCAGACAGCTGCACGTCACGTACTTCTCCGAGCCCGTCGACGCGGCCCGCTTCGCCGGGGTCGATCAGGCCGCGTACCTGCCCGAGGAGTTCCGCCTCGGCGACCGCGCCCTGTACCTGTACGCCCCGGACGGCCTGGGCCGTTCCAAGCTCGCCGAGCAGTTGGCCAGGCCACGGCTCACCAAGGGCCTGACCGCCACCACGCGCAACTGGAACACCGTCGTGAAGCTGGTGGAACTGACGGGCTGACCGGGCCGGCCGGTGTGCGAGGCTCGGTCCATGCGCTACATCATCATCGGGGCAGGAGCGGTCGGCGGCACCGTCGGCGGACGACTGGCGGGAGCCGGGCACGAGGTCGTGCTCGTCGCGCGGGGCGCGCAGCACACGGCGCTCAGGGACGACGGGTTGCGCCTGAGGGTGCCGGAGGGCGAACTGACGTACCGGCTGCCGGTGGTCGACGGGCCGGGCCCGCTCGGCGAGTTGCGCGCGGACGACGTCCTGGTCCTCGCCGTCAAGACACAGGACAGCGAGGCGGCGCTGGAGGCCTGGGGCCCGGCGCCGGTCGCCGGTGGCGGTACGGCCGCCGAGCGGCTGCCGCTGGTGTGCGCGCAGAACGGCGTGGAGAGCCAGCGCCTGGCCCTGCGCCGCTTCCGGCGGGTGTACGGGGTCTGCGTCTGGCTGCCGTCGACGTACGTGGAACCCGGCGTCGTCTCCGCGGCCGGCAGCCCCCTCACCGGCATCCTGCATCTGGGGCGGTATCCGCGGGGCACCGACGCCACCGCGCGGGCGATCGCCGCCGACCTGGAGAAGTCCGGCTTCGAGGCGCCGCTGCCGCCGGACGTGCGCCGCTGGCAGTACGCCAAGCTGCTGGGCAACCTCGTCAACGCCGTCGAGGCCGTCAGCGGACCCCTCACGGACGCCGAGGGCGCGGCCCTGTACGCGCGGGTGCGCGCCGAGGGCGAGGCGGTGCTGGACGCCGCCGGGATCGCCTACGCGAGCGACCAGGAGCAGCGTGAGGCCCGTGGCGACAAGGTCACCCTGGTGCCCCTGCCCGGCGCCCCGCGCGGGGGTGGCTCCTCATGGCAGTCCCTCGTCCGGGGCACCGGCACCATCGAGGCGGACCACCTCAACGGCGAGATCGTGCTCCTGGGGCGGCTGCACGGGGTGCCTACGCCGGTCAACGAGCTGCTCCAGCGGCTGGCCAATCGGTTCGCGCGCGAACGGCGGGCCGCCGGCTCGATGCCGGTCGGCGAGCTCGTCCGGCTGGCCGACGAGGCCGCCGCGTCCGATCGAGAGGCCTGACGCGGGCTGTCCGGCGGCCGACGGCGGGAACCCGTGTCAGAGCGCCGCGGCGGACCGCCGAACGCGGAGCCGGAAAGGGGGGACCGACGCCTGACACGCGTACGGCCCCGGGAATTCCCGGGGCCGCGTGACACCACTTATCGCACGTCGATGGAATCGAGGTGCGATAAGTGGTCGCGGGGTTACTGGAATCACCGAAGAAGGTGTAGCGGAATTGGCCGTCCGCGGTGGCCTTCACCGTGGTCCTCAGATTTCCCCTGCCGTCGGTCCTGACCGTCTTGAGCGTCGCGAAGGTGTCGGTCCCCTTCTTGCGGAACTGCAACTTCACCGGCTGTCCCGTATAGGCGACGTTCTTGCCGGCGGTCCAGCTGGCGTGGGTCAGCCGCCCGGTGACGGTGAGCGTCCTGCCCTTCTTCACCGGCTCGGGAGCGGCGTCGACGGTCACCTGCGCGGAGCGCTGCACCCGGGCGGTGCCGAACGCCTCGCGCAGGACGTGGTCGCCGTCGTTGGCGACGGCCGCGGTCCAGATCTTCCACGTCCCGGCGAGGGAGTTGTCGAGGTCGGTCCTCGCGTCGACCTCGATCTTGACCTCGCAGGTCGACATCGTGGCGTTGATCTCGTAGCAGGTGCCGATCTGCGCCCTGCTCAGGTCCGGCAGCAGGATGCCGTCGGCGTGGCGGATGTCGGGCCCGTGCCACAGAGCGGCGTAGGCGTCCTGGATGCCGGAGTCGTCGGTGGCCGTCACCCAGATCGTGAACGTCTTCTTCTGGGTGGCGGCGACCACGACGTTGTTGTTGCCGCCGACGCTGGTGGCCGTGATCTTCGTGTCGCCCCGCGTCTCGTCTCCGCGGGCGGCGGAGAGTGGCGCGGTCTTCGAGGCGGCCGGCTTCGGGTCGGCCTGGGCGGTCGGAGCGGCGAGGGCGGAAAGAGCCAACGCGGCGGTCACGATGCCGACGGCGGCGGGTATGCACATGTTTTTCCCCACGTCTGAGCCTGGTCGCGGACGCCTGTTCCGGCGCCCGGATCCCTGGTGTGCAGGTGAAGTCGAATGACTCGACAGACCAGACAGGGGAAGAATGCCGAAGGTTGCCTGAACCGGGGAGGTTTATCCGGACGGCGGCTCTCCCGTTCGTCGGCGACGCGACCGGTTTCCCGGCCGCCGTCCACCTGGCCTCCTACGCCGGTCCCACCCCGGCCCGGCGATCGACCGAAAGGGGTGGAGGACCGGGACCCTCTCGCCGGGCGGGCGTCACGCCCCCATGGCCGCCAACGTCGGTGTGCGTGCCGCGTCGTAGCGTTCCAGCAGGACCCGTGCCACCTCCGGAGCCGGACCCAGCACCTCGGCCAGGACGTCCGCGTCCGCCGCGCCCCGCGCGATGCGGTCCGGCAGGAAGCCGGGGGCCAGCACATAGGGGGCGACGGCCACCCGCGCGCACCCCAGCGCCCGCAGCTCCCGTACCGCGTCCTCGGTGCGGGGCAGGGCCGCGGAGGCGAACGCGGGCCGCACGGCGCGCCAGCCGGTGCGCCGCCACTCCCGCGCGAGGTCCGCGATCACCGCGATCGCCTCCGGGTCCGTGGACCCCGCCGAGGCCAGGACGATCCCGGTCGAGGACTTGTCGGCGGGCGTCAACCCCGCCTCGTACAAACGGCGTTCCAGCGCGGAGCGCAACAGCGGCGACGGGCCGAGCACCTCCGCCTGCCGGATCCGCAGCCGTGACGGCGCCTCCCGCAGGACCGCCGGGATGTCCGTCTTCGCGTGGAACGCACGGGTCAGCAGGAGGGGGAGGGCGACGACATCCCGTACGCCCTCCGCCGCCAGCGACTCCAACACGCCTGGGACGGAGGGGATGTTGAAGTCCAGGAAGCCGGTCTCCACCCGCAGCCCCGGCCGCAGCGACCGTACCCGCCGGACGAGGGCGTGCACGGTCGCCGCGTGCCGAGGATCGCGGCTGCCGTGGGCGATGACCACGAGCACGGGACGGGGGACCGGACGGCGCATGGGGCGACTCAGCTCTTCACCAGCAGCCCACGGCTGCGCAGCACCCACCGCTCCAGCGGACTGAAGATCAGCAGGTCGATGGCGATACCGACGAACAGGATGAGCAGGATGGCCTCGAACACCATGGCCATGTCGCCGTTGGTGCGGGCGTTCTCCAGCAGCTGGCCCAGACCGACGCCCAGGTCGGGGAAGACCGCGATGATCTCCGCCGCCATCAGCGAGCGCCACGAGAACGCCCAGCCCTGCTTCATGCCGGCCACATAGCCCGGCAGCGCGGCCGGCAGGGTGACGTGCCAGATCCCCTTCAGACCGGTCGCGCCCATCGTGCGGCCCGCCCGCAGGAACAGCGGCGGTACCTGGTCGACGCCGGACACCAGACCGTTGGCGATGGAGGGGACCGCGCCGAGCAGGATCACCGCGTACATCATCGAGTTGTTCAGACCCAGCCAGATCACGGCCGGCGGCACCCACGCCACCGACGGCAGCGACTGGAGCCCGGACAGGATGGGTCCGATGGCCGCGCGGACGAACTTCACCCGCGCCACTAGCAGACCCAGCGGCGTGCCGATGAGCAGCGCGAAGCAGAAGCCCAGCAGACCGCGCGAGACGCTGGTCCAGATGTAGTCGAGCAGGTTGCCCTGGAGCCAGGCGTCCTGGATCGCCCGCCAGACCGCCGCGGGCGACGGCAGCTTGGTCGGATCGTCGACGATCTTCAGGGAGATCAGGCCCTGCCAGACCACCAGGACCACGAGGATCGCGGTGACCGGCGGCACGACCTTGCTGACGAAGGTCTGCCGGAACGGCGTACGCCCGGTGGGCGTGACCTCCAGCGCGTCGAGGCCCGCCCCGATGCCGGGCAGGTCGGCGGCCGCCGACGTCGTGGTCTCAGTGCTGGCCATGGCGGCGGATCTCCCCACGCAGGACTTCGGTGATCTCGACGGACAGTTCCGCCACGGGGGCGTCCTCGATGCGGCGCGGCTGCGGGATGTCCACCGTCCACTCGCGGGCCACCCGGCCCGGACGGGAGGACAGCAGGACCACACGCTGCGCGAGCCGCACCGCCTCGCGCACGTTGTGGGTGACGAACAGGACGGAGACCCCGGTCTCCGCCCAGATGCGGGTCAGCTCGTCGTGCAGCACGTCCCGCGTGATCGCGTCCAGCGCCGCGAACGGCTCGTCCATCAGCAGCAGGCCGCTCTCCTGCGCCAGCGCGCGGGCCAGCGCCACCCGCTGCCGCATCCCGCCCGACAGTTCGTGCACCCGCTTGCCGTACGCGCCTTTCAGCCGGACCAGTCCGAGCAGCTCCTCGGCCTTGCCGCGCCGCTCGGGCTTCGCCACGCCCCGCATCTTCAGGGCGAGTTCGATGTTCTTGCCCGCGCTGAGCCACGGGAAGAGGGCGTGCTCCTGGAACATCAGGGCCGGGCGGCCGTCCGTGGTGATGGCGCCGGCGGTGGGCCGGTCCAGGCCCGCCACCAGGTTCAGCAGTGTGGACTTGCCGCAGCCCGAGGCACCCAGGAGGGTGACGAACTCACCCGGCGCGACATCGAGGCTGATGTCGTCCAGGACGAGCTGCTGTCCGCCCGGTACCGCGAAGGACTTCGAGACGTGCTCGAGGCGTGCCGCGTGTCCGACGGACTGGTCCGCCGTGGCGAGGGTCGTGGCCATGGTCGTCACCTCCTGGGTACTCATCGGGGACCTCGGTCAGCTCACGCCGAGACCGGCGTCGTCGACCGCGCTGTCACCCTGGGCCTTGAGGACCTTGTTGAGCAGCGAGAGGTCGTAGATGCCCGACAGGTCGGGCTTCTCCAGCAGACCGGCCTTGACGGCGTGCTCCGCCTCGGTGCCGAGGGTCGCGGCCAGCGGGTCGTTGGTGAACTGGATCGACTTCCACGCCGGGTCCAGGACCGCGGCCGACAGCGCCTTGCCCGAGTCGACCTCCAGCTGCTTGTTCGCCGCGGCCTTCGCCTCGTCCGGGTTGGCGTTGATCCACTTGTTGGACTCGACCGAGCCCTTCAGTACGGCCTCGACGACCTTCGGGTGCTCCTTGAGGAACTTCTGCGACACGATGATGTTCGTGATCACGAACTTCTTGTCGGGCCACAGCGTGGCCTCGTCGAGGATCGCCTTGCCGCCCTCGGCGACCAGCTTCGAGGCCGTCGGCTCCGGCACCCACGCGCCGTCGATGGAACCGGCCTTGAAGGCGTCCGGGGTCACCTTGTTGTCGCTGCGGACGACCGTGACGTCACCCTTGCCGCTCTGCGCGTCGACCTTCCAGCCCTGCTCGGCGATCCAGTTGAGGAACGCCACGTCCTGGGTGTTGCCGAGCTGCGGGGTCGCGATCTTCTTGCCCTTGATGTCCTTGAGGGACTTGATCTTGTCCGGGTCGACGACCAGCTTCACCCCGCCGGACGCCGAACCGCCGATGATGCGCAGGCTCTTGCCGGCGGACTTGGTGTAACCGTTGATCGACGGGGAGGGGCCGATCCAGCCGATGTCGATGGAACCGGCGTTGAGCGCCTCGATCTCGGACGGACCGGCGTTGAAGGTGGCGTACGAGGCCTTGGTGGCGCCGAGCTCCTTCTGGAAGATGCCCTGTTGGCGGCCGACCAGCGCGGTCGCGTGGGTGAGGTTGCCGAAGTAGCCGATCTTCACGGAGTCCAGGCCGTCGATCTTCTGGGATCCGGCGGCGACCTTCTCGTTCGCGTTGGTGTCCTTGGCGTCGGAACCGTAGCCGCAGGCGGCGAGGGTGAGCAGGGGCAGCGCGGCGACGACCGCGAAGGCGGAGCGAAGGGCGGATTTGGCAGGCACGGGAGGCTTTCCTCTCGTTGGCCCGGCGGTCACGTCTCTCAGGTCGTGGCCGGGAGGTCGGCAGACGGTCTTCGTCTTTTCCGAGACGTCGGGTGGGGGGACAGGGCGCGCAGGCGGTGCGCGTACGTCAGCGCGTACATCGCCCGACTCCGCCCTGTCCGCTGCCGAGGGCGCCGCTGCCGACGCGGCCGCCCTCCTTCGCGAACGTCGAGAAGTAGTCGTTGGTCCACATGATCAGAAGTCCCAACCGTCGTCTTCGGAGGGGTCCTTGACGGGGTCCGGCGCGGCGAAGGACTCGCCGACCATGCCCGCGGTGAGCGTGGTGCCGTCGCTCGGGTCGATCAGGATGAACGAACCGGTGCGGCGCGAGTCGGCGTAGGAGTCGACCGGCAGCGGCTCGGCGGTGCGGATCTTCACCCGGCCGATGTCGTTGGCGACGAGCTGTCCCGGGTGCGGGTGCAGGGAGAGGTCGTCCAGGGTGAGGCGGGACGGGATGTCCTTGACGATCGCCTTGACCGTACGGGTGCCGTGCTTGAGCAGCACGCGGTGCCCGACGGTCAGCGGCTGGTCGGCCACATGGCAGACGGTCGCCTCGATGTCCTGCGTGGTGGGCGGCGCGTCCTTGCTGGGCACGATCAGGTCGCCGCGCGAGATGTCGATGTCGTCCTCCAGCAGGAGGGTCACCGACTGCGTCGTCCACGCCACGTCCACCGGATCGCCGAGGACGTCGATGCCGGAGATCCTCGTCGAACGGCCGGACGGCAGCACCGTCACCGGTTCGCCGACCCGGAACGTACCGGCCGCGATCTGGCCCGCGTACCCCCGGTAGTCCGGGTGTTCGGCGGTCTGCGGCCGGATCACGTACTGCACGGGAAGGCGGGCGTGGCAGTGCGCCAGGTCGTGGCTGACCGGCACCGTCTCCAGGTGCTCCAGCACCGTCGGACCGCCGTACCAGTCCATGTTCGCGGACGGCTCGACCACGTTGTCCCCGGCGAGCGCCGAGATCGGGATCGCGGTGACCTCGGGGACGCCCAGTTCGGTCGCGTACGCCGTGAAATCCTCGGCGATCGCGGCGAACACCGACTCCTGGTACTCGACGAGGTCCATCTTGTTGACGGCGAGGACGGCGTGGGGGACGCGGAGGAGGGCGGCGATGGCGGCGTGGCGGCGGGTCTGTTCGACGACGCCGTTGCGGGCGTCGACGAGGATGACGGTGAGTTCGGCGGTGGAGGCGCCGGTGACCATGTTGCGGGTGTACTGCACATGGCCGGGGGTGTCGGCGAGGATGAAGCGGCGTCGGGGGGTGGCGAAGTAGCGGTAGGCGACGTCGATGGTGATGCCCTGTTCGCGTTCGGCGCGCAGGCCGTCGGTGAGGAGGGCGAGGTCGGGTGTGTCCTGGCCGCGGCCGGCGGAGACGCGCTCGACGGCTTCGAGCTGGTCGGTGAGGACGGATTTGGAGTCGTGCAGGAGGCGGCCGACGAGGGTGGACTTGCCGTCGTCGACGGAGCCGGCGGTGGCGAAGCGCAGCAGGGTGGTGGCGGCGAGTGCCTGGGTGGTGGTGGCGCTCATGGCTAGAAGTACCCCTCGCGTTTGCGGTCTTCCATCGCGGCTTCGGAGAGTTTGTCGTCGGCGCGGGTGGCGCCTCGTTCGGTGAGGCGGGAGGCGGCGATCTCGGTGATGACCTGGTCGAGGGTGGTGGCGTCGGAGTCGACGGCGCCGGTGCAGGACATGTCGCCGACGGTGCGGTAGCGCACCCGGCGCTTCTGCGCCGTCTCGCCGTTCTTCGGGCCGCCCCAGTCGCCGGCGGTGAGCCACATTCCCGCCCGCTGGAACACCTCGCGTTCGTGGGCGAAGTAGATCTGGGGCAGGTCGATGTGCTCGCGGGCGATGTACTGCCAGACGTCGAGTTCGGTCCAGTTGGAGAGGGGGAAGACGCGGACGTGTTCGCCGGGGGCGTGGCGTCCGTTGTAGAGGTTCCAGAGTTCGGGGCGCTGGCGGCGGGGGTCCCATTGGGAGAACTCGTCGCGCAGTGAGAACACCCGTTCCTTCGCGCGGGCCTTCTCCTCGTCGCGGCGGCCGCCGCCGAAGACGGCGTCGAACTTCTCCGCCTGGATCTTCTCCGTGAGGGGGAGGGTCTGGAGGGGGTTGCGGGTGCCGTCCGGGCGTTCCTTGAGGACACCGCGGTCGATGTAGTCCTGGACGGAGGCGACATGGAGCCGCAGCCCGTGTGCGGCGACCACCCGGTCGCGGTACTCCAGGACTTCGGGGAAGTTGTGCCCGGTGTCGACGTGCAGGAGGGAGAAGGGCACGGTGGCGGGAGCGAACGCCTTCAGCGCCAGGTGGAGCATGACGATGGAGTCCTTGCCGCCGGAGAACAGGATCACCGGTCGTTCGAACTCGCCCGCCACCTCGCGGAAGATGTGCACCGCCTCGGACTCCAGCGCGTCCAGGTGGCTGAGGGTGTACGGGCCGGCCGTGCCTTCCTCGCCCCCCTTGACCTCGGCTGCGGTCGTCATACCAGTCCCCTCTCGCTGAGCAGCGCGTACAGCGACGCCGCGGACTCCTGCACGGTCTGGTTCTGGGACTCGATCCGCAGATCGGGTGACTCGGGCGCCTCGTACGGGTCGTCGACCCCGGTCAGCCCCGTGAGTTCGCCCGCGGCCTGCTTGGCGTACAGGCCCTTCACATCGCGTACCGAGCAGACCTCGACGGGGGTCGCGACATGCACTTCGAGATACGCCGCTCCGCTCTCCTGGTGCCGCTTGCGCACCGCCTCCCGGCTGTCCGCGTACGGCGCGATCACCGGTACCAGGGCCTTGACGCCGTTACGGGCGAGCAGTTCGGCGAGGAAGCCGACGCGCCGCACGTTGGTGTGCCGGTCCTCGCGGCTGAAGCCGAGGCCCGCCGAGAGGAACTCGCGGATCTCGTCGCCGTCGAGCACCTCGACGCGGTGGCCGTCCTCGCGCAGCCGTCCGGCCAGCTCGTAGGCGATGGTGGTCTTGCCGGCGCTCGGCAGACCCGTGAGCCAGACGGTGGCTCCGGTCGTCACGTGTGTCTCCTGGATCTGTGTCATGGGGGTCAGCCGTGCAGCCCGCACTCGGTCTTGGCGCGTCCGGCCCAGCGGCCGGCGCGTGCGTCCTCGCCCTCCAGGACGCGACGGGTGCAGGGGGCGCAGCCGACGGAGGCGTAGCCGTCCATCAGCAACGGGTTGGTCAGGACGCCGTGTTCGGCGACGTACGCGTCGACGTCGGCCTGGGTCCAGCGGGCGATGGGGGAGACCTTGACCTTTTGCCGCTTCTCGTCCCAGCCGACGACCGGGGTGTCCGCCCGGGTCGGGGACTCGTCACGGCGCAGGCCGGTCGCCCAGGCCTGGTAGTCCGTCAGTCCCTCTTCCAGGGGCTGGACCTTACGGAGCTTGCAGCACAGGTCCGGGTCGCGTTCGTGCAGCCGGGGACCGTACTCGGCGTCCTGCTCGGCGACCGTCTGCCGCGGGGTGAGCGTGATGACCTCGACGTCCATCACGGCCTCGACCGCGTCGCGGGTGCCGATGGTCTCCGGGAAGTGGTAGCCGGTGTCGAGGAACACCACGGCCACCCCCTTACGGGCGCGGGACGCGAGGTGCGCGACCACCGCGTCCTCCATCGAGGAGGTCACGCAGAAGCGGCTGCCGAAGGTGTCCACGGCCCATCGGAGGATCTCCGGCGCGGAGGCGTCCTCCAGGTCGCGGCCCGCCCGCTCGGCGAGGGACTTCAGCTCCTCGGCCGTACGGTCTTCCCGCGTGTCCCGCGTGTCCCGCGTGTCCCGCGTGTCCCGCGTGTCCTGCGGGTGCTTCGTGTGCTGGGTGTCCTGAGTGGCCGTCATATCTGGTCGTCCCCTCCGGCGTTGGAGTCGCGAAGTCCGCGGGCCAGCAGCCCGAGGAACTTCAGCTGGAATGCGCGGTTGCAGGCCGCGCATTCCCAGGCGCCGTGGCCCTGCTCGCTCGGGCGCAGGTCCTCGTCGCCGCAGTAGGGGCAGTAGAAGGGGGCCGCGCGCTCGCTCATGAGGTCCTCTCCGTCTCGCTCGCCGCGGTCACGACAGCGACTCCTCGCCGGCGCGGGCGGCCCAGGTCGCGAACCGCTCGCCCTCCTCGCGTTCGGCCTGGAACCGCTTGAGCACGCGCTCCACGTAGTCCGGCAGCTCCGCCGAGGTGACCTTCAGGCCACGGACCTTGCGGCCGAACCCGGCCTCCAGGCCGAGCGCGCCGCCCAGGTGCACCTGGAAGCCCTCCACCTGCTCGCCGTCGGCGTCCACGACGAGCTGGCCCTTGAGACCGATGTCTGCCACCTGGATGCGGGCGCAGGCGTTCGGGCAGCCGTTGATGTTGATGGTGATCGGCTCGTCGAACTCGGGCATACGGCGCTCCAGTTCGTCGATGAGGGAGGCGCCGCGCGCCTTGGTCTCGACGATGGCGAGCTTGCAGTACTCGATGCCCGTGCAGGCCATGGTGCCGCGCCGGAACGGGGTGGGCCGGGCGGTCAGGTCCAGCGCCTCCAGGGCCTCGACCAGTGAGTCGACCCGCGTCTCCTCGACATCGAGGACGACCATCTTCTGCTCGACGGTGGTGCGCACCCGGCCCGAGCCGTGCGCCTCGGCGACCTCGGCGATCTTCGTCAGCGTCGCGCCGTCCACCCGGCCGACCCGCGGCGCGAAACCGACGTAGAAACGGCCGTCCTTCTGCCGGTGCACGCCGACGTGGTCGCGCCAGCGGGCGACCGGCTGGTCGGGGGCGGGGCCGTCGACGAGCTTGCGCTCGAGGTACTCGTCCTCCAGCACCTGGCGGAACTTCTCCACGCCCCAGTCCGCGAGCAGGAACTTCAGCCGGGCCCGGGTGCGCAGCCGCCGGTAGCCGTAGTCGCGGAAGATCGAGATGACGCCCTCGAAGACGTCCGGGACCTCGTCCAGCGGGACCCAGGCGCCCAGGCGCTGGCCGATCTTCGGGTTGGTGGACAGCCCGCCGCCGACCCACACGTCGAAGCCGGGACCGTGCTCGGGGTGGTCGACGCCGACGAAGGCGATGTCGTTGATCTCGTGGGCCACGTCGAGGAGCGGTGAGCCGGAGATCGCGGACTTGAACTTGCGGGGCAGGTTCGAGAAGTCCGGGTTGCCGATGATCCGGCGGTGGATCTCGTCGACGGCCGGGGTGCCGTCGATGATCTCGTCCGCCGCGATACCGGCGACGGGCGAGCCGAGGATGACGCGGGGTGTGTCACCGCAGGCCTCGGTGGTGGACAGGCCGACCGCCTCCAGGCGGTTCCAGATCTCGGGCACGTCCTCGATCCGGATCCAGTGGTACTGGACGTTCTGCCGGTCGGTGAGGTCGGCGGTACCGCGGGCGAACTCCTGCGAGATCTCGCCGATCACCCGAAGCTGCCGGGTGCTCAGCCGGCCGCCGTCGATCCGGACGCGCAGCATGAAGTACTTGTCGTCCAGCTCCTCCGGCTCCAGGATCGCGGTCTTGCCGCCGTCGATCCCGGGCTTGCGCTGGGTGTACAGCCCCCACCAGCGCATCCGGCCGCGCAGGTCGTTCGGGTCGATCGAGTCGAACCCGCGCTTGGAGTAGATCGTCTCAATGCGTGTCCGCACATTGAGACCGTCGTCGTCCTTCTTGAACTGCTCGTTTCCGTTGAGCGGGGTGAAGTGACCAGCGGCCCACTGACCCTCACCGCGGTGACGGCTCACCTTGCGGCGGGGCGCTGCGGCAGCAGGATTCTCCGGGGTGGCGGCCATGGTTCTACGTCCTTCGGGACAGGCGGAAAGCGGCTCTGACCTGTGCGTACGGGCGCACGGAAACGGGCTGTGCGCGGCTCGGCGCAGGGGGAGAACCAGTACGGGAAAGCGGCGGTGCTGAGACTCGTCAGCCCGCCGGACAGATGGCGCTGGACATGCGGCCGAGGTCGACGTGCCGCCGACTCACCAAGGCGATTCCAGTTCCAGACATGACGGAAGCGTGTCACGGCGATCTGAACGCAGTCCAGCTTCGTCCGTCATGTGGACACCCTGGTCCCACATGTCGGAACGGGGGTGTCTTCGGTCACATGACGTGCACGCCGCCTTGTCAGCGCAGGTCAGGCGGGGTAGGCGTCCGGCCAGGGACCCGGTGCGGCGACCTGCGGCTTTTCCTCGACCTTCGTGTCGAACAGCTTGAAGCCCCGGCGCAGGTAGTTGTCCATCGCGTGCTCGCCGTCCAGGCTGCACGTGTGCAGCCACACCCGCTTGGTCTGCGGCAGCCCCGGCCGGCGCTCCGCGAGGTCCCAGGCGCGGGCCGCGCCGTACGCCAGCAGGTGCCCGCCGATCCGGCGTCCGCGGAAGGCCGGGATCAGCCCGAAGTAGGCGATCTCCACGACCCCGTCGTCCTGCGGCTCCAGCTCCACGTACCCCGCCGGTGTACCCCGGTCGTAGGCGATCCAGGTCTCGACGCCCGGCCGGTCCAGGTGCTCCTGCCACCGCGCGTACGGCCAGCCGAGCCGGTCGATCCAGCGGATGTCCCCGCCCACCGACGCGTACAGATAGCGGCTCAGCTCGGGCGAGGGGATCTCGGCGCGCACGATCCGGACGTCACCCTCGGGCGCGGCGGCCGGCAGGACGTCGGTCGGCGCGGTCTGCTCCAGGGACCAGGTGGTCACGGCGATGTTGGTCATGCCGGACAGGGAATCATCTAGTCCAGAGATCTGTCGATCGAGGCCAGCGGCAGTGCGAACAGCGTCCGCGCCGACTGGGACCAGACCTCGCCGGTCTCCTGCCAGTACGAGAGCGACTCCGTCCGCGGGCTCCAGCAGCGGCGCTTGCCCTCGGATCCGCACTTCGTGGCCTGGGCTCCGTCGGTGTCCTGCCGCCACAGACCGCCGGGTCCGTCCCCGTCGGAGGGCGCGCGGCTGACGTACCAGTGCGCCCCGTACGACAGCACGCCCCGGACCTCGGAGGTCCTCGTCGTGTACGCCTCGGCGGCTTCCGCGCCGCCCGAGACGTCGGTGGCGAGGAGTCCGGTGCGGCCGGGGGAGGTGTCGAACGAGTAGCGCCACAGGCGGGCGCGCCGGTCGCCGCCGTCGAGGGTCCACTCGCCGGCGACCAGGCTGTCCGGAGTCGTACTGCGGTCCAGGGAGATGGCGGCGGGACGCGGGGCGCCGTCGGCGCCGGTCAACCGGTAGGAGCCGACGGCCGGCAGCACGTACCGGTCGCCGTGGGCCGACCAGCCGCCGGTCACCCGGCCGATCGCCTCGGCGTCCACCGTGGCGCGCTGGACGCGGTTCATGTCGTAGACGTACAGCGCGGCACTGTCGCGGTCGCCGGTGGTGACCAGCAGCTTGTCCTGGTACCAGACCATGCCGGACACGGGGGAGACGAGCCCGCGGTAGTCGCGGCCGCCGTCGACCGGGACGGCGAGGAGCGCCCAGGTGTAGCTGAGGTGGTCCAGGTCGTTGGCGTCCACGAAGGCGACCCGGGCCAGGCCCCGGTCGGCCGCCGAGCCGCCCCGGCCGGACCAGCCGGAGAGGATCACGCGGTTCGGGCCCCAGCGGCCGTCGTCGTCCGCGTCACCGGAGGTGGTGACCGCGCCGGGCCGCCACGCGGCGGTGTCCGCGGCGTTCCAGCAGTAGGCGCGGGTGGCCGTCGGTTCGACGGGCAGTGCCCGCTTCTCGGCGGAGGTGCAGTCGGCCGTGCCGCGCAGGGTGTGGTCGGCCCCGGCGAGTACGGCGCCGACCCCGACGGGCCGCCCCATCTCCGCGGCGAGCCGGTCCAGGTCGGCCGGCGGCACCAGGTTCTCCGTCAGCCGCAGCCGGGCCGTCTCGGCGGACGAGGTGAGCGGCTTCAGCGCGCCGGGATCGTCGGCGACCGTGGCCTGCGAGGCGCTGATCATGGTCGCGGCGGCGGTCAGGGCCAGCGCCGTACCGGCCAGGAACGCGCGCGCCGCTTGGCCCCGCCTGCGTCGGCGGTGTCTGCCACGTTGCTTCATCCGACCTCCCGAGGCGAGCCAACTGCGCCTGATGATCAGTACGTTGACCGAGGAGCAGGTGGGGTGGCCCGTATCAGGGATGCTACGGCAGGTGGGCACCGTCGGGGACGAAGACCCCGCAAATATGCGGAAGATGCCACCGGGTGAGTCACTTACGGTAGGCCGGTCGGCGTGCGCCTACGGCCGGGCGGCCGACGCCCGCGTCCGCGCCACCGCCGGCGCGGTGGAGTGAGGGAGCAGGTCGCGGGGGTCGTCCGGCAGCAGCACCTCGACGTCCGCGTCATCGCAGAAACGATACGGCTGGTGTTCCAGCAGCCCCCCGAGGTACCTCCGCATCCGCGACACCTCGGCCCGCACCGTCACCGTACGTCCCGGGTCGCCGAACATGTCCCCGGCCAGGCCCGCCGCACTGCGGCCCGAGCGGTGGACGGCCAGCAGATAGAGCAGTTCGGCGTGCCGGGGGCTCAGTTCACGGCTCCAGGAACCCGCGCCGCCCGACACCGTCACCGACCAGTTGCGCGACCGCCCCAGGTCCAGCACGACCCGGGTGGCCGCCCTCGGCAGCGGCTCGTCGGCCGCCCGCACCAGCCAGCCGCCGGCCAGCGGCTCCACCGAGCACAGGCCGATCTCCGGCAGCCACCGGCGGCTCGCCGACAGCGACTTGGGCAGCGCGATCCGGTTCGTGTACGGCATTCCGGTCACGGCCGCGGTCCAGCCGTCCTGGTCCACCACCACCGCCCGCCCCCCGAGCCGCGCGAGCACCGGCGCCGCCACCGCGCGCAGCCGCTCCAGCGAGCCCTGGTGCAACTCCCGCAGCCGGGCCTCGGCGAGCTTGGCCACCGAGTCGACCCACGAGAGCGTGGCCGGATGCATCGTCTCCAGCGGGCCGCTGACATCCACCACCCCGAGCAGCCGGCCGTCGCGAGGGTCGGTGATCGGCGCGCCCGAACAGGTCCAGGAGACGAGACTGCGCGCGAAGTGCTCCGCGGCGAACACCTGGACGGGACGGCGCACCACCGCCGGAGTGCCCACTCCGTTGGTACCGACGGCGTCCTCGCTCCAGTCCGCGCCGGGTTCGAACCCGAGCCCGTCGGCCTTGCGCAGCACCGGCGCGCAGCCCTCCCGCCACAGCACCCGGCCCCCGGGGTCGGCGATCACCATGATGTGGTGGGCGGCGTCCGCCACCTGGAGCAGCCCCTCACGCAGCACCGGCAGGACGTGCCGCAGCGGGGAGTCCGCACGGCGCCGCAGGACCTCGTCCGGGGCGAGCAGCCCTGACCGGAACGTGTGCTCGGGATCCACGCCACCGCGCAGCACCCGCTCCCAGGACTGCTCGATCACCGGGCGCGGGGCGATCCGCGCGGGCCGGCCGGCGAGCGTGGCGTCGCGTACGTCGCTGAGCAACCGGGCCGCCTGCGCCGCGTCGGCAGGGGTGGATCGCGGCACGTTCTTCGGCGACTTCGCCACTGGGGCCTCCCGGGACGGTCCTGCGACGACCGGAGAAGTCAAGCCCCGCGGCCGACGGTTTCCGGTCCTGTTCCGCCGGTTCGGGCGGCGCCTTCCATACTGCCGCCCACCGATGTCGGAGGGGCACAGTCCGGACACAGAAACCGTCGAGTTGCAACCCCTTGCAACCCTGGTGGACATCCGACGGGGTGGCTGAAACTTGAGCAACGCCGTCCCGAGCGGCGTTCCTGGCCTCGCAGGGCCAACTTCGCGGGGGTGGTGCCGTGTCGGCGCAGCACCACCCCCGCGTGGTCACCCCGGGGGGCCCGTAACCCTCAGGACACCGGCCGGGCCCGCTCCACGACCGACGCCAGATCCAGCGTGGGCGGCAGGGTCCCGAAGGCCGCGCCCCAGTCGCCGCCCAGCCGGGAGGCGCAGAACGCGTCCGCCACCTCGGGTGTCGCGTACCGCACGAGCAGCGCGCCCTGGAGCACCAGCGCCAGCCGTTCGGCCAGCCGCCGGGCCCGCCCCTCGATGCCCTCCAGATCGGCGAGTTCGGTCAGCAGGTCCTTGATCGCCCGGTCCAGCCGGTGGTCGGCGCCACGCGCCCGCCCCACCTCCTGGAGGTAGGCGTTCAACGCCTGCGGCTCGCGGCGCAGCGCCCGCAGCACATCCAGCGCCTGGACGTTGCCCGCGCCCTCCCAGACCGAGTTCAGCGGCGACTCGCGCACCAGCCGGGGCAGGCCCGACTCCTCGACGTACCCGTTGCCGCCCAGGCACTCGGCGGCCTCCACCGCCACCGGCGCGCACCGCTTGGTCACCCAGTACTTGGCCGCCGGCACCGCGATCCGCAGCAGCGCCCGCTCCTGCTCGCCGCCGTCGTCGTAGGCGGCCGCGAGACGCAGCGCGAGGACCGTCGCCGCCTCCGACTCCAGCGCCAGGTCGGCCAGCACGTTGCGCATCAGCGGCTTGTCGAGGAGCCGGCCGCCGAACGCCTCCCGGTAGGCGCAGTGGTGCACCGCCTGCGCCACGGCCTGCCGCATCAGACCCGCCGAACCCAGCACACAGTCCAGCCGGGTCGCCGCGACCATCTCGATGATGGTGCGCACCCCGCGGCCCTCCTCGCCGACCCGGCGCGCCCAGGTCCCGTCGAACTCCACCTCGGACGAGGCGTTCGACCGGTTGCCCAGCTTGTCCTTGAGGCGCTGGAGCCGGAACACGTTGCGTGAGCCGTCCTCCAGCACCCGCGGCACGAGAAGACAGGTGAGGCCCTCCGGGGCCTGCGCCAGTACCAGGAAGCCGTCCGACATCGGCGCCGAGCAGAACCACTTGTGCCCGGTCAGCGCATACGTCCCGGACTGCGCGAGCGGCACCGCGGCCGTCGCGTTGGCCCGCACGTCGCTGCCGCCCTGCTTCTCCGTCATGCCCATCCCGAACAGCGCCCCGGCCTTGAGACGGGCCGGCCGCAGCTCACGGTCGTAGACGGTGGACGTCAGCCGCGGCTCCCACTCGGCGGCGAGTTCCGGGTCGTGCCGCAGGGCCGGCACCGCCGCGTGGGTCATCGACAGCGGGCAGCCGTTGCCGGCCTCCACCTGCGTCCACACCAGGAAGCCGGCCGCCCGCCTGACATGCCCGCCCGGCCGGACCCACGCCCCGGTCAGGCCCGCCGCGACACCCTTGCCCAGCAGCCGGTGCCAGGCCGGATGGAAGTCGACCTCGTCGATCCGGTCGCCGTAGCGGTCGTGCGTGCGCAGCCTCGGCGGCTGCTCGTTGGCCTGCGCCCCCCACTCCTGCACCTGAGCCGACCCGGCGGCCCGACCCAGCGCCACGAGTTCGTCGCGCGCCTCGTCGAGCACCGCCGGGTCGACGTGCCGTTCGACCGCCTCCGCCAGCGCCCGGTCGGCGGAGTAGACGTCGTATCCGGTCAGGGGCGGGGGCTGGTTGGTCACGGTGTGCGTACTGCCTGCCATGCCCCGGAACCTACCCCGAGCCGGGACGGTGATGACCACGCCGACGCGGCGGGCGGCGCCGGGTCGGTCCGGCCGGGTCAGCCCAGCGGGGAGAGGGCCGTCTCCAGGGGGTCCTCCGTCAGCACCTCCTCGGGCCAGCCGGGGCGGTAGACCGTGTCGAGATAGCGTTCGCCGAGGTCCGGGGCGACGGCGACCGCGGTGAGGCCGGGCCGGCCGTGGTGCGTCAGCCACTGGTCGGCGCCGCTGACGACCGTGCCGGTGGAGCCGCCGAACAGGAACCCCCGTCCGGCGAGGCGGCGGCAGGTGCGGACCGTGTCCGGCTCCTCGACGCGGACCACGTCGTCGACGTAGGACGGGTCGAGCAGGGGCGGCGGCACGCTCGTGCCCAGACCCGGGATCATCCGGCGGCCCGGCGGGTCGCCGAACGTCACCGAGCCGACGCTGTCGACGGCGACCACCCGCACCCGGCGCCGCCACTGCCAGAACCAGCGGGCGCAGCCCATCAGCGTCCCGGTCGTTCCGGCTCCCACGAACAGCACGTCCAGATGCGGGAACTGCCGGGCGATCGCGGGCGCCGTGGTGCGGTAGTGCGACCGCCAGTTGCCCGGGTTGGAGTACTGGTTGAGCCACACGTACCGCTCGTCCGATGCGCACACCGCCCGCACGTACGAGATCCGGGCGCCCAGGAAACCGCCGACCGGATCGGGTTCGCGCACGATGTGCACCCGGCTGCCGAGCGACTCCATCAGCCGGATGGTCGGCTGGTTGCAGCGTGTGTCGGTCACGCACAGGAACCCGTAGCCCCGGCTCGCCGCGATCATGCTGAGCGCCACGCCCAGGTTCCCGGACGACGACTCGACCAGGACCGAGCCCGGCCGCAGGCTGCCGTCGCGCTCGGCGGCGTCCACCATCTCGCGAGCGGCCTTCAGTTTGATGGATCCGGCGAAGTTGAAGCCCTCGCACTTGAGGAAGAGCGGCAGCCCCAGCGCGGCCCGCAGGTCGACGTAGAGCTGTTCCTCGTTGAACTCCGAGGGATCGGAGATGATGGGCATGGTGTCCCCCTGTTCCCGCTGCATGCCCCGCCGGTCATCCGTGCCGGCGCAGTTCGTGGAAGAAGTTGTCGACGACGTGCAGTGCGCCCCGCCGGGCCACCTCGTCGTGGACGTATCTGCCGACCGCGAGGTCGAGGACGCCCAGTCCGAACGGCGAGAACACCACCGTCCGGTCCGACGGGACCGACGCCTGTCCGGTCAGCACGTCGTGCAGGGTCCCGTCGAGGAAGTCCCTGTTCCCCGTGACCTGTTCGACGAGATGCGGTGAGGTGTCCGCCTTCAGGCAGTGTTCGACGTCGTCGACGAAGTTCGCCGACGCGAGCAGGATCCGGGGATCCAGGTCGCGCAGCGACACGTTGAGCACCAGCGGATGGTGCGCGAACCAGGTGAGGTCGTGGACGTGCGGCCGGGCGGCGACGGTGGCGAAGACCAGCAGGTCGCTCGACCGGACCAGCGACTCCGCGCTGTCGTGCACCGTGATCCGGCCCTTGGCCCCCGATCTCTCCAGATAGCCGCGGAATCCGGCCGCGCTGTCCGCGGACAGGTCGTGCACGCCCGTCTCCTCGAACTCCCACCCGGTGGCCGTCAGATGGGTGTGGATGTAGCGCGCGATCAGACCGGTGCCGATGAACCCGACCCGGGCCGGACGCGTCCGGGATCTGCTCAGCCGGTCCGCGGCCAGCACCGCCGAGGACGCCGTCCGCGTGGCGCTGATGACCGAACTCTCCAGACAGGCGAACGGATATCCCGTGTCGTGGTCGTTGAGGATCAGCACCGCCGAGGCCCGCGGCAGGCCCGAGGCCGTGTTCTCCGGGAAGCTGGAGATCCACTTCAGGCCGTCCACCCGCAGCGGACCGCCCAGCGAGGCGGGCAGCGCGATGATCCGCGCCGACGGCCGGTCCGGGAAGCGCAGGAAGTACGACGGCGGGTTCACCGACTCGCCCTCGCCGTGCAGCCGGTAGACCGCCTCGACGAGTTCGGCGACCTCCCGCTCCCGTCCGCGCAGGGCCTGCTGGACCTGTTCCCCGGAGATGACCGCGAACGGCGGTGCGTCCATGCGTGCCGGTGTCGTCGTCATACCGTCCCCTCCGTTCCGGGAGTGCGGCCGGCCGGCCGCACCGGGTCGCCGAGCGCGGCGAGCACTTCACGTGGACCGGTGAAGGGTTCTCTGCCGTGTGCCGTACGGACGTTGTCGACGAGCAGCAGATCGCCGGAGCGCCACGGCTCGCGCAGGGTGTGCGCCTCGTACGCCTCGTTGATGCACTTCACGACGTCCTCACCGATCGGATCACCGCCGCCGAACCGGGTGCTGAAGGGCAGCCCGTCCGGGCCGTAGACGTCGATCAGGTACTCGCGCACCTCGGGGTCCATGGTCCACTCGCTCAGGAACGCGATCTGGTTGAACCAGCAGCGCCCGCCGTCGACCGGATGCCGGAGCACGGCGCCGCGCCGCTGCCGCGTGCGCAGGGAGCCGTCGTCCTGCCAGGCGTACTCGATGGCGTGCGCGCGGCAGTAGCGCTCGACCGCGGCACGGTCGTCGGTGCCGAACGCCTCGGCGACCGACGCGCCCAGCTCGTCGTGGTAGGTCCGGGTCAGCGTCCAGCCCTCCTTCTCGAACCGGTCGGTCAGTTCGGCGGGCAGCGCCGCCAGGACCGCGGCGGCGTCGGCGAGCACGGTCGCGCCGCCCTCGGCCGGCGCCTCCGGGCAGGCGAACAGCAGCAGGCTGGGGAATTCGAGGGCGTAGCTCATCTCGTGGTGCATGCACATCTGCTGGCTCGGCGGCCACTTGGTGGAGGAGTACACGCCGTCGGCGTACGTCCGGCGGGGCGCGAACGGCTCCCGGTCCGGCATCAGGGTGTCCGTCAGCCGTCGGAAGACGGCCGCGCAGAGGTCCGGATCGCCCAGGCCGAGTCCGCGCACCAGGACACGGCCGTGCCCGGCGACGACCGTCCGCAACGCGTCGCGGTGCGCGCCCGCCCAGGCGACGGGGTCGCCGCCGGGATCGGCGTGCAGGAGCGGCGGACTGCCGGGGACCAGGACGAGGTCCGGTAGGAGGGTCGGAGACGAATGGGCCATCTCGGTGTTCCTTTCGGTGGTGCGGATGAGCTGTGGTGCTGGGTGAGGAGGGACAGGTGAGGAGGGACAGGGCGAGAGAGGACGGATCGACGGAGGACCGGTGAGGTGGGACGGGTCGAGGAGGGCGGCGGTTCGTGGAGAGCGGCTCGCGGAGGGCGAACCGGCGGCGGGGCGCGGGAGTCGATGGTCTTCGGGGTCTCAGGCCGGCGGTTCCAGCAGGACCGCCAGGTCCGCGAGGACCGGGTGGCTGGTGACGTCCTTGAGCGTGATCGCGCGATCGAGGGCGATCGCCAGCCGTACGGCGGCCAGCGAGGTGCCGCCGCGGTCGAAAAAGTGGTCCAGGCGGCCGATCCGGTCGGCCGGGATGCCGAGCACCTTCGACCAGGCGGCGGCCATCCGGTGCTCGCCCGGCGTGTCCGGCGCGCCCTCGACCGCCCCGAGCCGCTCCGCGAGCGAGCCCAGGGTTCTGCGGTCGATCTTGCCGTTCGCCGTCAACGGCAGCCGCTCACGCCAGTGGACGACCGACGGGACCATGTAGGCGGGCAGCGAGGCGGCCAGCCGCTCCCGCACGGCCCGCGCCTCGACCGGCTCCGACCCGGTGCAGAACGCCACCAGCCGTGTGCCCCGTACGACGACCACCGCACCGTCCCGGACACCGGGCACCCGCAGCAGCGCGTTCTCGATCTCACCGAGCTCGATCCGGAAGCCGCTCACCTTCACCTGGCTGTCGCGCCGCCCCAGGAACTCCAGCTTCCCGTCCGGCAGCCAGCGCCCGTGGTCACCGCTGCGGTACAGCCGCTCGCCCGGGCGGTACGGGTCGTCGGTGAACGCGGCCGCGGTGCGCTCCGGGTCGTTGACGTACCCGCGTCCGACGCACACGCCAGAGAACACGATCTCACCGGGCGCCCCCAGCGGCACGGGCGACAGGTTTCCGTCGACGACGTACACGCGCACGTTCGCGATGGGCGGCCCCAGCGGCACCCGCTCCCGCTCCGGTACGCCGTGCATGACCTCGTGGTTGGTGTCGTCCGACGTCTCCGTCAGCCCGTACGCGTTCACCAGCCGGATCCCGGGCCGGGCCGCGAACCAGCGCTGCACCAGCTCCTTCTTGACGGCCTCCCCGGTGACCGACACACAGCGCAGATCGGGCAGTTCGCGGGGCCGCCGCTCCAACTCCGCCAGCACCGCGTCGAGATACGACGGCACGACCTGGAGCACCTCGACGCCGCCGCGCTCGACGGTGTCCACGAACAGGGCCACGTCCAGGATCGTGTCCTGCCCGACCAGCAGCGTCCGCCCACCGGCCAACGGCCCGGCCAGCAGCTGCCAGAGCGAGATGTCGAAACACTGCGGCGCGGTCTGCGCCACCGTCGTGCCCGGGCCGATCCCCAGGTCGTCGACCTTGGCGAGGATGTGGTTGAGGAAGCCCGCGTGCTCGCACATCGCGCCCTTGGGCTCGCCGGTGGAGCCGGACGTGAAGTAGATGTAGGCGAGTTGACCGGCGGAGACGTCCACACCCAGGGCGGTGTCGGCGTGGCCCTCGGCCCACGCGGTGTCGACCAGGAGGGTGGGGGCGTCGACCGCGGCCTTGTCGAGGGTGACCGTGCTGCCCCGCTCGCTGACGACGAGCCGGCAGTCGGCGCGGGAGAGGACGGCGGTGATCCGCTCGGCCGGGAAGTGCGGTTCGACGGGCAGATACACCCCGCCCGCCTTCAGCACCCCGAGGACGGCCGCCATCCATTCCAGGTCGCGTTCCATGACGACGGCGACCACGTCCTCCGGACGCAGGCCCCGGGCGAGCAGCGCCCGGCCGATCCGGTTGGCGCGGGAGTCGAGCTCCCGGTACGTCCAGTGCCGTTCGCCCTCGACGGCGGCGATCGCGTCCGGGTGCAGCGCCACCCGCTCCTCGAAGAGCTCGTGCACCCGGCGGTCCGGGAGCGCGCGGTACGGGCCCGCCATCCCGTCGAGCTGCGTGCGCTGTTCGTCCCCGGACAGCAGGCTCTGCCGGTCGTGGTCGGCGTCGGGGTCGGCGGCGATCAGGCCGAGGGCGGTGAGGTGGTAGCCGGCGACGCGGGCGGCGGCCGGGGCGTCCAGGACGTCGGTGCGGTAGCGCAGCCGCAGCCTGCCGTCGCGCATGCTCACATGCAGCACGGTGTCGTCGTCGGGTGTGTGGTCGCCGTACGGATCGAGTACCGTCTCGGCCTCCGGATCGCCGCCCGCTGCCGCGCCGTCCATCAGGGTCCGCCATGCGCCGGGTCCGGCGAACAGCCGGTGCGCGACCGGCTGTTCACCCCGTGCCGGGACCAGGCCGGTCGTCACCTCGCGCTCGCCGGACAGCGTGGCGAGCACCTTGGCGTGCGCGGCGAGCAGTGCGCGACCGGATACCGGCAGGTTCTCCGGCAGGGGTACCTCGTGGGTCGCCGTGCCCGGCACCGGGGCGGTCGTCCACCTGGGGATCGTGTCCATCGTTCCTTTTCCTCCGTGTCGTCAGGCGCGGCGCAGGGCCACCGCGGGATTGCCGCCCCAGTGCGCGCGCGGCGGTACCTCCTCGCCCTTCATCAGGAAGGAGTCGGCGGCGAGCATGGCGCCGTCGCCCAGCGCGACGCCGTAGTGCACGAGCGCGCCGGTGCCGAGGGTGCTGCCGGCGCCGATCGTGATGTGCTCGGACTTGAAGGTGCCGTCCTCCTGGGAGTGCGACTGCACCTTGCTGTGGGCGCCGAGCGTGCAGTCGTCGCCGATGGAGGTCAGCGTGCGCTCGGTGATGTAGCAGCCGTCGTCGAAGACCCGGCGGCCGAGCCGGACGCCCAGCAGCCGCCAGACGACGTTCTTGAACGGCGTGCCGTTGAACACGGCGAGGTGGTGGTCCGGCACCTTCCACAGCCGCTCGTGCCACCAGAAGTACGGGTCGTAGATCGAGCACAGCCGCGGCTCCAGCGGCCGGAACCGGCCGATCACCCGCTCCACCAGCGCCCAGTAGCCGGTGGTGAACATCAGCGCCAGGATCATGGCGGCGCCGATCAGCAGGCCGCCCGCCTCGTCGTAGACGCCGGACAGGTCGACGGCGGCGAAGCCGAGCACGGTGAGCAGACACCAGTGCAGCCACCGCAGGAACAGGAACAGCCCCATCGAGCGCAGGTTGTAACGGTTCTTCGCGGCCAGCCGGCGGCGCAGTTCGGAGCCCTCGCGGAAGTGGTCGAAGCGGGTGTCGCGCTCCACGGTGCGCGGGATCTCGAAGCTCGGTGAGCCGAGCAGTCCGACGCCCTCGCGGATCTCGCCGTCGAGCGGGACCATCACCTTCGTCGCCAGCAGGCAGTTGGCGCCGGTACGGCCGCCCGCCGGGTAGGCGATGTGGTTGCCGAGGAAGTTGTGCGGCCCGATGACGGCGTGCGAGACCCGGAAGGACGTGGCGGAGAAGTCGGCGTTCACGACCGACAGCCCGTCGGCGACCATCGTGCCGCTGCCGACGGTGACCAGGTGCGGCGTCTCGTGCACCACCTCCGAACCGAAGTTGGAGCCGGTCTGTTCGACGTGCGACAGGTCGTAGCCGATGGCCCGCAGGTAGCCCACGATGTACGAGCTGTCGCCGAACAGCCAGGTGAAGAACCGGACGTTGGACATCCGGGCGATCGCGCGCTGCACGGAGTAGTGCAGGCCGTAGAGCGGATAGGTGCGGTCGGGGCGCAGCAGCGGGCTCAGCAGGCGGGGCACCAGGGACACGGCGGCGAAGCCGAGGACCACGAAGCCCACGAAGAGGGCCAGGGACAGGCCGAGGGCCTCCCCGTAGAAGCGGGCCGTGCCCAGGTCCTGGGTGTCGGGGTCGATCAGCCGGTCGAGCGCGGGCACCAGCGGCAACAGCAGGTACGTTCCGCCGACCGCGACGGGGACGTACACGAGGAGCAGCTGGAGCAGCCCGGCGAGGCCGTAGAGGACCCGGCTCCCCCTGCGGACGGTCGCGGCGGGTACGCGGACGTAGTCCACGTCCGTGGGCTGGGCGGGCGAGCCGTGCCGGTGCTCGCCGGCCGGGACGTCGACCCCGCCGTAGAGCGCGGAGGCGTGGCCGAGCTGGGCGCCGTCGCCCATCGAGGTGCCGATGTCCAGGACGGTCTTCTCACCGACGTACACGTCGCGGCCGAGGGTGACCGGGCCGGTGCGGATGCGGCCGGCGTGCGCCTGGTAGCAGAGGAAGGAGGAGTCCTTGCGGATCACCGTGCCGGAGCCGACGGTCAGCAGGTCGGTGCAGACCGGTAGGGCGTGGGAGAGGATGGTGACGCCCTTGCCGATCCGCGCGCCCAGGGCCCGCAGATAGAGGACGTACAGCGGGCTGCCGGCGAACAGGACCATCGGGTTGGCGTGCAGCAGCGACTTGACGGTCCAGAAGCGGACGTAGGCGAGGCTCCAGACCGGGAACTCGGTCTCCTTCCACCGGCCGACGAGCACCCACTTGGCCAGCACCGGCACCGTGCACATGCCGGCGAACACCGCACCGCCGAAGGTCACCGAGCGCAGGTAGACCCCGGCCACGGAGTCGGCGTCGGAGACCCAGGTGTAGCCGCGGGCGCTGACGAGACCGACGATGAGGCAGTACGCCGCGAAGACGACGAACTGGATCGCGCCGCACAGCAGATAGCGGCCGGTGCTGCCGGGCAGCGGTGCGGGTGCCTCGACGGGGGCGGCGGTGTCGGCCGGGGCGTCGGCGAGGGCGGCGGCCAGGCTGCGGATCGTCGGATGGCCGTAGACGTCCCGCATGGACACCGCGGGCAGGTCGGAGTGTTTTCTGACCCGGGCGCAGAAGTGCGCCATGACCAGTGAGTTGGCGCCTAGGTCGTCGAAGAAGTGGCTGTCGACGGGGACGTGATCTCTGCGGACGACCCCGGCCAGGACCTCGGCCAGGACGTTCTCGTCGACGGTGGCCCGGACGGTGCTGGGCTTGCTCACCACATGTGCTCCTTGTTGCTGCTTGCCTGATGCCGGTCGGGGACCGGTGGAGTGACCGCCGCACGCGCCCGCCGGGCCGCCGCGGCGACCACGGTCTCCAGCGGCCCCCGACCGCGGGCCTGGCGCCATACGACGGCGAAGAGCGGGGCGCCCGTGGCCAGCGCCGCGTACAGCAGGCCGGGCGAGTCGCCCAGCACGCCCGTGGCGAGGACGAGTACGTGGGCGCTGTAGAGAGTGAGGGGCATGCTGCCCGCCGCCGTGAGCGGCGCGAGCAGCCGTGCGACCGGGGCGGACCGGGTCAGCAGCAGGACCGCGCCGAGCAGGGCCGCCGCCGAGCCGAGGGTGTGCAGCATGTCGAACGGTGAGGTGGAGTGCGGGGCGCGGGAGAGGAGCGACCACCAGGTGGCGCCGTCGGGCGCGTCCCACAGCACCTCGTCGCGCGCCTGGTGCCAGGGGATGCCCGAGAACTCGGCCTGCCACAGGTGCCGCAGTCCGCCCAGGCGCAGCAGCCATACGGTGGCGGCCAGCCAGGCGGTGGCCGCCAGCGCCAGTCCGCCGGCCAGCAGCCGGGCCGCGACGCGCCGCGAGGTGAGGTCCAGCCGCCCGACGGCGAGCCCCGCGCAGACGTACGCCATCCAGGCGAGCACCGGATAGTTGCCGTACACGAGCAGGTGGGAGAGCAGGCCGAGCGGGTCGGTGCACAGGTCCACGAGCGTCGGGTCGCCGGCGAAGTCCGGCCGCGGCAGCGTCCCGCCCAGTCCCAGTACGGCGACCGGGCCCGTCACCGCCAGGGCGAGGGAGAGCGCGAGCAGGGTGCGCGGGGGCAGGCCGAGCAGGGGTTGGGCGAGCAGGAACATCAGGGCGTAGCAGGCGAGGATCACGTCCACGTCGAGGTCGGCGGCCCGGGAGACGAAGCCGAGCAGCAGTCCGGTCAGCCCGACGACCGCCGCGCGCGCCGCGACGGCGGCGCGGGCGCCCCGGGCGGCCGGGCCGGTCACCGGGCGCGGGCCCCCCGTGGTGAACGCGAGGCCCACTCCCGCCAGCAGCGCGAAGGCCGCCGACGACCGGCCGCCCGCGATGGTCCAGGCCCAGGTGGGCGAGCCGTCGTCCCCGAACGCGCCGAAGACGTGGACCGCGAACATGCCGAGCAGGGCGAGTCCCCGGGCGGTGTCGACCCCGGCGATCCGCGGCGCGGCGGAGCGTCGGCCGTCGGCCGGGAGGGGCGACGGCGCGACAGGCGTCAACGGATGCGGTACCGGCATGGTGATTTCTCCGGAGCGGAATATGGCGGAAATGGCGCCGGCCGTCCACGGTGGCGCGAGAATTCGGGGCACCGGACATAGGTGTGCCCCAGGGATGTTCGAGTGGTAATCGTTCGCAAAGCATGTTCGGGAAATATGTTCGATAACTATCTGGAGTGGCCGCGTGAAACAGGTCGTGCGTGAAATGGCGTGGTGCAGCACGGCATGACCCACGTGGTGTCACGTGGGTCACGGGTAACGCGGCTGAATCGGGCCCTGGTCAGAGACCCCACTTGTCCCCCGTGTCGTGTGCGCCGAGCCGTCCTCGGAGCGCGCAACGAATGCAATGAGAATTCTTTCGAGCCACTTAGAACGGGTCAAGGCCGTTTCAGTCATTGGCGATTTCGCATCGGCCATCCATTCGCCCGCCGGGTCGCGCGGATGGGTCGTATATCGCTCCCACCGGGAAAATCGCTGGGCAGGCGGGGCGGTCGCCGTGGCCGGCTTCGGTCGGTGCCGGGGTGCAAAATCAGCCATCGCGGACATGACAGAAAAATGGTTCGATTCCACCTGGGGTATCTGGTGGGTTGCCCATCAATTTCTGCCGCATTGCGCTGCGTGAGGGAGGGGAGCGACACCACGGGCGTCGCCGGTCCGACCGTCACACCAGAGGTGAGTGCGGCCTCGCGCGGCGGATACCTTTAGGACGTGCAGCCAGTAAGCCAGTCTCCCGAGCAACCCGAGAGCCCGTCCGGGCGTTTCCACCGGGCGCGTGCCCTCTACCGGAACGTCTCCAAGCGCAGGACGGCCTGGCTGCTTCTGAAGGACACCGTCAACTCCTGCATCGAGTACCGCATCCTCGGCCTCGCGGCCGAAGCGGCGTTCTTCTCGCTGCTGTCCGTCCCGCCGCTGCTGCTGAGCCTCATCGGTCTGCTGGGCTACGTCGACGACTGGACCGGCACCGACAGCATCAGCAGCCTGGAGAGCAACATCCTCGAGGCCTCGCGCACGGTGCTGTCCGACAAGGGCGTCACGGAGATCGCCCAGCCGATCCTGGACGACGTCATGAAGGGCGGCCGCCCCGACGTCATCTCCATCGGCTTCCTGTTCGCCCTCTGGTCCGGCTCCCGGGCGGTGAACGTCTTCATCGACACCATCACCGTCATGTACGGCCTCGACGGCGTCCGGGGGATCGTCAAGACCCGCCTGATGGCCTTCCTGCTCTTCATCGTGGCGCTGCTGATCGGCTCGGTCGCGCTGCCGCTCATGGTCGCGGGCCCGGACGCGGTGGTGCGGATCGTGCCCTGGTCCACCACGGTGGTGCAGATCCTCTACTGGCCCGTGGTGATCGTCCTGTCCATCGCCTTCCTGACGACGCTCTACCACGTGTCCGTGCCGGTGCGCTCCCCGTGGATCGAGGACGTGCCGGGGGCCCTGGTGGCGCTCGCGATGTGGGTGCTCGGCAGCTCACTGCTGCGGATCTACCTCCAGAGCACCATCGAGGGCGCGACGATCTACGGCTCCCTCGCCGCCGCCGTCGCCGTCCTGCTGTGGATCGGTGTGTCCGCGTTCGCCGTGCTCGTCGGGGCCGCGGTCAACGCCGCGATCGACCGCGTCTGGCCGGCGGCCGCGACCGCCGCCGCCCGCGCGGCCAACGAACGGCTGCGGGGGGAGGTGGCCGCGGAGTACGTCGCCCGTCTGACGGCCGCACGGGCCTACGACGACGAGGTCTACGACGATCCCGACGACCCGGACATGCCGTCCGAGTTCCCCGAGCGCTGGTCCCGCTTCCTGCCCCCGGAGGACGTGACGGGACGCCTGCGCGCCCACGCGAAGAGCACCCCGAAGGGCAACGGCGCGAACACGGAGGAACCTCCCCCGCAGAAGTGACGCGGGAGCCGCCCACACCCGCCCGACGACCCGGCACGGCTCCGCCGGACGGCGGACCGGCCACGGTGGCACGCCGGCCTCTTCAGCGGCACGGTGGCCCCGTCGGGCTCGCCACGGTGGCGTGGGCGCGGTGGCACCAGGCCTCGCCGCTCCCGGTGAGCGGCTCACCGCCCGTGCGCGCCACCGCCCCGCTCACGGCGGGACCGCGCACCCACGGGCGGCGTAGCCTGGCCCACGTGTACGTGGAGCGGCCCGGACAGCTGAGCGGCGCGGTGGTGTGGACGAACACCCCGTCGGCGCCGGGCGCGCGCCCCGTGCTGCCCGACGGCTGCATGGACCTGCTGTGGACCGAGGGCCGGCTGCTGGTCGCAGGCCCCGACACCCGGCCGTACGTCCCCGAAGGCGCCCCCGCGCGCTGGGCCGGTGTCCGCTTCCGCCCCGGCACCGCGCCCGCCCTGCTCGGCGTCCCCGCGCACGAACTGCGCGACCGGCGGGTGGAGCTGGCCGACCTGTGGCCGGCCACGGCGGTACGGCGCCTGCGCGCGCGGGTCGACGCGGCGGCCGACCCACCGGCCGCACTGGACGAGATCGCGTCGGAGCTGGCGGCGGCCACGGACCCGCCCGACCCGCTGCTGGCCCGGCTGGTCGCCGCCCTGGACGCGGGCCGCCCGGTCGCCGCGACCGCCGACGAACTCGGCCTCGGCGCACGCCAGCTGCACCGCAGGTCACTGGCCGCCTTCGGCTACGGGCCCAAGACGCTGGCCCGCGTCCTGCGCCTGCAACGGGCCCTCGCCCTGGCCCGCGACGACGTCCCCCAGGCGGAGACCGCGTCCCGGGCCGGATACGCCGACCAGGCCCATCTGGCCCGTAACGTGAGGGAGTTGACGGGCATGACGTTGGGCGAGCTACTGCGCTAGCGGTGCGAAGAGGTCGACGCCGTTGCCGTCCGGGTCGAGCACGACGGCGTACCGCTGTCCCCAGTCTGCGTCCCACGGCTTCAGTTCGCCGTGATACCCGGCGCCCACCAGCTCCTCGAACACGGCGTCGACCTCGCCCGGTTCGTCGCAGCGCAGCGCCAGCGAGGCACGGCCCCCGCCGGACGGCGCCCGCCACCGAGGGTGGAAGGAACGGACGGTGTCCTCCGTGTCGAGCAGCAGCCGCAGCCCGCCCGGCAGTTCGGCCTCGGTGTGCGGCTCCCGCTCGGCCCCCTCGGGGAACGCGAAGCCGAGCCGGCGGTAGAAGGCGACGGAGGCGGGCAGGTCGGCGACGACCAGCCCGATGGCATCGAATCGTGGACTCATGGGACCACCGTAGGCAGCGACCGGGCCGCCGGTCTTGAACGAAACGGACGCGCCCCTCAGCCGAAGGTCACCGGCCCCCTGGGCGTGCGTACCGTGAACGAGATCCCGACCGGCCCCTGCGAGAGGGGGAGTTCCGTACCGAGGGCGGCGAGCAGCGGCCGGATCCCGTCCGGATCCGGCGTCGTCGCGGACAAGGCCAGCAGGGGAGCGAGGGGCAGGCCCGACGCCGAGGGATGGACCGAGGCACCCCAGTCGATGAGGAACGGCACCAGGCCCGAGGGATGCGCCGAGGCCCCGTCGGTCAGGCGCCACTCCAGCAGCGTGCCGTCGGGCCGGCGGCGGCTCATGGAGCGCACCGCACCCGGGTCGTAGCCGCGGGCCCGCGCGGCGGCGACCGCCGCGTCCAGGTCGGGCGGCCCGATCGCCCAGGTGACCGTCCGCGGGGCGGCCAGGCCGTCGACACCGAAGGGCCGCGGACCTGACGGCGCGGACTGCTCCGGGTCCGGCCCGATGATCTCCAGGTAGCCGGAGCCGCCCAGTCCGACCAGATGGTTGCGGGTGCCGAGCCCGACATGCGCCCCGCCGGGAGCGGGCGTCACACCGGTACGCCGGGTGAACTCGGCGACGGTCGCCGCCAGATCGGGCGTCGCGAGCACGAGGTGGTCCAGCAACGGGACACGGACGTCGGCATCCATCACGCCGGAGCCTACGCCTCCCGTGGGACGACGCCCGGGACGTCGCGGGCCGGCCCGCATAGGGTCGGTCGCCATGACCACGCTGCCACGCCTGCTCGTGTACACGCGCACCACGGACTACCACCACGACTCCATCCCCGACGCCGTCGCCGCCGTACGCGCCTTCGGCGGGTTCGAGACCGACCACACCGAGGACCCCGCCGCCCTCGAACGGCCCCTGGACGCCTACGCGGCCGTCGTCTTCCTCTCCACCAGCGGCGAGGTGCTGACCCCGGCCGGCCGTGAGCGGCTGGCCCAGTACGTCGAGGCGGGCGGCGGGTTCGCGGGCGTGCACGCGGCGGCCTGCACCGAGTACGGCTGGCCCTACTACGGCGAACTGCTCGGCGCCCGCTTCGCCCGCCACCCCGAGTACCAGCCCGGCCGGGTCGTCGTCGAGGACCGTGAGCACCCCGCCACCCGACCGCTGCCCGCCGTCTGGGAGTTCACCGACGAGTGGTACGACTTCCGGACCAACCCGCGTGCCGGGGTACGGGTCCTGGCCCGCGCCGACGAGTCGTCGTACGCCGGGGGCGGCATGGGCGACGACCATCCACTGGTCTGGTGCCGGGAGCAGGGCCTGGGCCGCGTCTTCTACACGGCCCTCGGCCACTCCAGCGCCGCCTGGCTCGACCCGGACTTCCTGGCCCAGTTGCGTGGCGGGATCGCCTGGGCGGCCCGGTTGGCGGACGCGTGACGTTTCTCCGGTGAACCGCTTGCGCCGATGGGGTGAGCGAAGTCCGTCCGAGCGAAGCGTCCCGGCTCGCCATGGAGATCCTCTGGTCCTGGCACAGGGCGCCGTGTGACGACGACCCGCGCGGCGCGACGTGTTCAACCACCTTGGGAGGAAACGGACCTTGACGTACGGGAAGAAGCTGCGGGAGCGGATCGCCGGGCCGGGGACCACACCGCTGATCGGCGTGTACGACATGTACTCGGCGTCGATCGCGGCCGACCACTACGACGGGATGTTCGTCTCCGGCTTCGGCTTCGCGGCCTCGCACTACGGGCTGCCGGACATCGGATTCATCGCCTGGCCGGACATGATGGCGTTCGTCCAGCGGCTGCGGGGCGCGTTCCCGCGGCACCACCTGCTCGTGGACATCGACGACGGGTACGTCGACCCCGAGGTCGCCTGCCACGTGGTGGAGGGGCTGGAGCGGATCGGGGCCTCCGGGGTGATCCTGGAGGACCAGAAGCGGCCGCGCCGGTGCGGGCACGCCGACGGCAAGCAGGTCCTGCCGCTGCACGAGTACCTCGCCAAGCTGGAGATGGTGCTCGCGACCCGCCGGGACATGGTCGTGGTGGCCCGCACCGACGCCACGGACGAGCACGACATCCTGAACCGGGCCAAGACGCTGGCGGCCACGGACGCCGACGTGGTCCTGGTGGACGGCGTGCGCAGCGTCGAGTGGATCCGGCGGATCCGTGACGTGGTGGGGGACAAGCCGCTGCTGTTCAACCAGATCGCGGGCGGCAAGTCCCCGCGGCTTTCGCTGACGGAGCTCGCGGAACTCTCCGTCGACGTCGCGATCTACAGCACGCCGTGTCTGTTCGCGGCCCATGAGGCGATGCACTCCGCGCTCGCCGCCCTGAAGACGGCGGACGGCCGGCTGCCCGAGGTGGACTCCGCGAGCGGGGTCGGCGTACAGGCCGCCACCGAACTGCTGGAGCGCAACATCGCCCGGCTGCGGTCGGAGTCCGAGGGCGTGGGCGTGTGAGCCCTGCCGGTCCGCCGCGACTGCGCACGACCGCGGCACTGGCGGCGGCCCTGCCGGGCGTGGCGGCGGCGCCCGCCGCGGCCGGCGGCGCTCTGATCACCGTGATCGACAACTCCCACGCCGACTCGATCCTCGAGATCGACCGGGCCGCGAACGTCCAGCGGGGCAGCGGCGGCACCGCGGGCAGTGATCACGAGGCCGGCGCGGTCGGCATGGTGAGGGCGCTCATCGGGACCCAACGGCACGGGGACGAGGACTGACGTACTTGCGCGGGTGACGACGGCCGGGTACCGCACTCAGCGGGCCCGGCCGTTCCGTGTCCGGTGTGCGGGGGGCCGACACGCGGTGCGCGGCGGAAGGCCGCCGCTGTACGTCCGGGTCAGTGCTCGCGAAGATCCGGCCGCCCGGCCTCGTCGAGCTCGACGTCCTCGGGCTCGTCGACGGGGGCGGTGACGGAGATGCGGCCGTCGGTGTGACCGACGGCGGCCCGGGCGGTGCCGGTACTGGTGAGGGTGGTGAGAACGGCCGCCACGAGGGCGAACGCTGCGGTGACGCGCGGGGTGAGGTTCACATCCGGGAAGCGATCATGAACGGTCCGGGTCACGCGACGGTGGCCGGGGTGGCCACCGTCCGGAACTAGCCGGCCTTGCGCCGAGCCGCACCCCTGCTCGGGACGGACGCGGGCGCGTCCTCGAACAGGAAGGACTCGTCCTCTCCGAAGTCCGGGCTCTGGAAGGGGTTCGTCGCCGGGCGGGGCGAGGCCGCGACGGCAAGGCCGGGCGTCCCTTCCGGGGCGGAGAACAGCGAGGTCAGGTCTATGAGAGGTCTCCCAATCGGTACAGGGCCACGAAGGCGCCTGGCGTGCCGTGCGCGGGCACGACGGTTCTACAGCTTGCTCATCTTGCTGTACGGGCTCAAGATCCGCTGCTGCGCCGAACCGAAGTCCACGAGCACTGCGATCCCGTCCTCGATGCCGATGACCCGGCCGAGGCCGTACATGTCGTGGGTGACCTGGTCACCCACGGCGAAATGCCTCGGCGGCGGCGCGACCGGGGCCTTGAAGGGGCTGGTGGGCAGATATCGCTTCGGTGCAGCTGGCTTCGTCATTGACTCCAGTATGCGCCTACGCATGCCCGTCCGCTGCGGCCGTCCGCATTCGTTGCCCGACAGAGACAGGGCGGATGAGCCCCTGTTTGCGGGATCGCAGGAAGCGTAGGGCGTTGACCTGCGCTTTCCTTGGCGGCGATCCCAAAAGTTCACCATGTGCCGCGCGTCACGGTCTCTTGACCCCGACCGGGTTTCGGCGACACGGCCGCACAACTGCTCGCGCGCGTCGGCCTCGAAGGCGTGACCGTCACGCGCTCGGTTGACTTCGCCGGCGTCGAGGACGGGAACCCGGGCCCACGGGCTTGGCGGCGCGGCCGCTCGGGTATCACCGGCCCATGCGGGCCTGGGACGCGAGCTGGTGGGCGGGGCGCCGGGTGGATGCCCTGGTGCCAGGGGTGGTCCGGCGGGTGTCGGCGGGGCGCGGCGCGCAGCCGCGATGGCTTCCGCGCAGGGTGCTGACGGTGGTGTCGGCCGATCTCGATGTCGGTGTGGGCGCCGGGGCGGTCTGGTGGGTCCGGCGCCCCCGGTCGGCGCGGGCGCGGGAGCACACCGAGCTCCTGGAGTGGGACGGCGGGCGGTGGTGGCATCTGGGCGGCGGCAGCGGGCCGCTGGACGATCCGGTGGATCTCGACGTGATGGAGGTCCGTGCCGGTGCGGGAACGCTCAGCCGCACGCGCCGACGCGGCCCGCCACGCTCCTTCGGGACAGCCCCCTGGATCGCCTGCGCCACGATCCACCTCGGTCCGGACGTGGGCCACCTGCTCGTCGGAGACCGGCGGTTCGACCTGGTCGCGGACCGGCCGTTCGAGGCTTCTGAGCGGCGCGGACTCGTCGTCGCCTGGATGTCCCCGCCCGGCGGCCGGGGCGTCCGGCCGGTCGTCGTGGCCCTCGGCCGTGACGGCACCGAGCTCTCCCGGCTGGGCCCGCACGACAGCCTCGACACCCGCACCTGGGCACGGTTGCGCGCGGAAGGCGCGGAAGGCGAGGAAGCGAAGGAACGGGAGGAACGAGAGGGAGGCGAAGGGGTGTAGCCGGGTGTCGCGGCCGTGGTCGTCAGGCGACCCTGGCCAGGTCCGCGCGCCGTACCTCGTGGGCCAGGGGAAGCCCTGCGGCCAGGTGTTCCAGTTCCGCCACGACGATACGCCCGAGCCGCTCCCGTTCGTTGCCCAGCGAGCCCGCGATGTGCGGGGTGAGGAAGACGTTGGGGAGCCGGTAGAGCGGGGAGCCGGTGGGCAAGGGTTCGGGTTCGGTGACGTCCAGGATCGCGTGCAGCCGCCCCGAGACCAGTTCGTCGGTGAGGGCGTCGGGGTCGACCAGCGCGCCCCGGGCCGTGTTGATCAGTACGCCGCCGTCGCGGATCAGGGCGAGCCGGCCGCGGTCGAGCATGCGGTGGGTCTCGGGGATGTCGGGAGCGTGCAGGCTGACGATGTCGCTCCGGCGCAACAGGTCCTCCAGCGTGCGCGGTTCGGCACCGAGCGCGCGGGCTTCCGCGGGGTCGACGTAAGGGTCGTGGAGCAGTACCTCGAAGTCGAACGGACGGAGCAGCGCGAGCAGTCGGCGGCCGACGCGTGAGGCGCCGATGATCCCGATCCGGCGGCCGAGATTGCCGGTGGCCGCGGTCTCGGCGGGAGTGGGCGGGGCGTGGGTGGTCCGGAAGCGGTCCCGGTGGGCGAACGCGTCCTTGCCGGCGAGCAGGATCATCGCGAGCGTGTACTCCGCGACCGGCAGCGCGTTGCCGGTGACCGCGCTGGACACGGTGATCCCGCGGTCCCACAGGGCATCGTCGACCAGACCGCGCACGGAGCCGGCGGCGTGCAGCACCGTGCGCAGCCGGGGTGCGGCGGCCAGGGCGTCCGGGTCGAGGCGGGGGCAGCCCCAGCCGGAGATCAGTACCTCGGCGCCGGCGAGCGCCGGGGCGGTGACGGGGTCGGCGAAGTCCCGTACGACGAGGTCGGGGTCGATGTCGGCCGTCTGCCGGAGCCGGGCCAGGAGGGGCGCCGGGAAGAGCGCCGGAAGGTGCACCGGATCCATGGCGAACACGGCCCGGGGCGGTCGGGCGCGGGGCATGAGGCTCCTGAGGGGCGTAGAAACCGCTTTCGGAAAGCGTCTTCCACGGTAGGCGGGCGCAGACGAGCCGGTCAACCGGCCGGAAGGTACGGAGGCACGGGCGCACGGGCGCACGGAGGCACGGCGGACGGGGGCACGGAGGTACGGGAGCACGGCAGGGCCTCGGTCACCCGAGCGGGTTCCCGGTCTCGGGTACGCCGGACGGCCCGGTCGTACGCCGAACGGCCCCGTATCCGGCTCGTGGCGCGGAATACCGTGCGCCGCTGTGGTGCTCTGTCCATACCAGTGCGTTTGCGCGGCGAAGGGCTGGTGGGCACATGACGGCAGGCCGGGCGGACCCCGTGGTCACGACCCCGTACGGGGCGGTACGCGGCAGATACGAGCGAGGCGTCGCGGTGTTCCGGGGCATCCCGTACGCGGCACCCCCCTTCGGCCCCCGCAGGTTCCGCCCACCGGTTCCGCCCGAGCCGTGGGACGGGGTGCGCGACACGGTGGACTTCGGGCCCACGGCGCCGAAACCGCCGTACTCGGAGGCCTTCGCGCAGTATCTGGCCGACCCGGTCGTACCGGGCGAGGACTGCCTCAACCTGAACGTCTGGACGCCGGACCCGGGCCCGGCCGCCCGCCTGCCGGTCCTCGTGTGGCTGCACGGCGGCGCGCTGACCCGCGGCTCGTCGGCCGTCCCCGTGTACGACGGACATCCCTTCGCCCGGGACGGCGTCGTGTTCGTCTCCGTCAACTACCGGCTGGGCGTGGAGGGCTACGGGCTGTTCCCTGATGCCCCCGCCAACCCCGGCCTGCGCGATCAGCTCGCCGCCCTGGAATGGGTGCACGCGTCGATCGAGGCCTTCGGCGGCGACCCGGGGCGGGTGACCCTGTGCGGGCAGTCGGCGGGCGCCATCAGCATCGGCGCGCTGATCGCCGCCCCGCGGGCGCAGGGGCTGTTCCGGCGGGCGGTGTTGCAGAGCGGGCCGCCGGAGGCCCTCGACCGGGAGAAGGTGCGGCGGGTGGTGCGCCGGATGGCGACCCGGCTGAAGGTCCCCGCCACCGCCGAGGCCTTCGCCGAGGTCGACCCCGCGCTGCTGCTCAGGATCCAGGCCGAGGTGGGCCGCCTCAGCAGCCCGGTCCTGGGCGGGCCGGCCTTCGGCATCGTCGTCGACGGCGACCTCGTACCGCGCGATCCGTTGGAGGCGCTCTGTGACGGCGGGGCGGGGGCCGCCGCCCCGGACGCCGACCTGCTGCTGGGCTGGACCCGTGACGAGTACCGGCTGTGGCTGGTGCCCGGCGGGCTGCTGGAGCGCGTCGACCGGCTCGGACCGGTGGCGCTGGCCGGTGCCATGGCCCGCTGCCGGTGCGGCAGCGAGGTGGTGCGCGGCTACCGCGCGCTGCACCCCGACGCCGGCACCGCCGAGATCGTCGGTCAGCTCGTCACCGACCACCTGCTGCGGAACCCGCTGCACCGGCTGGCCGACGCCCGGCCGGGGTCGGCGTACGTCTACGAGTTCGCCTGGCCGTCGCGGCGGGGTGGCCTCGGCGCCTGCCACGCGCTGGAGCTCGGCTTCGTGTTCGACACCGGGGATGTCCCGGAGGCGCGCCAACTCGCCGGGGAGGGTGCCCCGCCGGAGCTGGCCGACGCGATGCACGGGGCCTGGGTGCGGTTCGTCGTCGAGGGCGATCCGGGGTGGCCCGCGTGGGACGAGACGCATCCGGTGCGTGTGTTCGGCGACGGCGCCCCGCGTGTCGCCTACGGCCCACGGGACGCCGAGCGCGCCCTGTGGGCGGCGGACGTCAGTCCCGCGGAATCCACACCCGCATCGGACCCGCCTTCCGGTTGGCCCATCCGTAGTACGGAACTGCGGTCAGCGGTACGGCGGTTCCGTCGCTCCGGCGGCGTCCGTCGGCACTGATCACCCGCACCCCGCCCAGCAGGTCGGGATCGTGCCGGACGGCGAGGGCGGCCCCTGACGGCAGGGTCAGGTCGTCGAAGCGGACGCCGGACGGCTGGTCGACGCCTTCCAGGCAGTACACGAGCGGCCCGCGCTCCAGGGCGACGCAGCCACGGGCGGCGTCCACGCGCGGGTCGGGGCGCACCAGCCGGGGGGTGAGGTCCAGGTCGAGCGTCACCGTGTCCCCGGACCGCCACCGGCGGCGCACCCGCAGCCATCCCTCGCTCACCCCGTCGACGCCCGGAACCGCGCCGTCACCGCCCTCGCCGGCAGCGCCGCGCCCGCGCACCGTGCCGCCCGCGGTGCCGTCCGGGCCGCCCGGGGCGGTCGCGGCGCCGCCCGACGTGAGCACGGCCCCGTCCGGTGCCGTCGCCGTGAAGCCGGCGCACCAGGACGGGATCCGCAGGGAGAGCGTCCAGTCGGTGGCCGCCGGCGCGTCCTCGACGGTGACGGCGATCCGGCCCTCCCACGGGTACTCGGTGGCCACCCGGACCCGGCCGCCGCGTACACCCCCGTGGCGTACTGGTGCAGCTGGAGCCCGTCGCGGTCCCCGCTCGCCAGGTAGTGGGGCAGCGCGGCGAGCAGCCGCATCGCGTTCGGCGGACAGCAGGCGCAACGGAACCACGGAGTACGGCGCGCCGTCCCGTCCGCCTCGCCCGCGCCCTCGTACTCGTCGCGCACCTGGAGCGGGTTGACGTACAGCCAGCGGGTGCCGTCCAGGCCCACGCCCGCGAGGAAGCCGTTGTAGAGGGTGCGTTCCACCAGGTCGGAGTACTTCGCCTCGCCGGTCAGCAGCGCCATCCGCCAGGACCCCTGCACCCGCCGCTCGGCCCAGAATCCGCCGGTGACCTGGGCGGCGGACGCTGGGCGCAGGGCGGTACGGGCACGGCGGGTGAGGCGGATGGGGCCGGAGCTCATGCGGGCACTCCCGTGTCTGCCGTGCGGTCGGGGCGAGGCAACCGGTTCCTGTCCCGGGGAGCGTGAGAGACGACCCGGGACGCGACAGGGATCCTGCCCCGGCGCGCGGCGGGGCTACCTCCCCCAGGCCGAGTCCCGTACCCGCACATGTGTACCCGGACCCGGACCGGACGGGACGGCACCGGACCCGGACCGGACGGGACGGCACCGGACACGGCCCGGACGGGGCGGCGCCCGGACCCGGACCGGACGGCGCCCGGCAGCCGCGCGTCCCGGCCGTCACGCGTGTGCCCCGCGACCCTGCCGATGGGGTGCCGCCGAAGTGCCGTGCTGATATACCGAGTTCAGGATCCGTCAAGTGCCGCGTGACTAGGCAGGGTTGAGCGTCCTGGCGATCGACGCGATCGCCTCGGGGCCCACCCGGCAGCAGCCGCCGATCAGCCGGGCGCCCGCGTCCCGCCAGCCCGTGACCTGTCCGGGGGTGAAGGAGGAGCGGCCCGTCCAGGCGCGCGCCCCGGCGTTCCAGCCCTCGCCGCTGTTGGGGTAGGCCACGACCGGCTTGCCGGTGACGCGCGCCGCCGTCGAGACCGCCGCCTCGACGTCCTCGGGGGCGCAGCAGTTCACGCCGACCGCGATGACCTCGTCGGCGTCGGCGGCCAGCGCGAAGGCCTCCGCCAGCGGCTGCCCGGCGCGTGTACGGCCGCCCGCGACGGAGTACGACAGCCAGGCCGGCACGCCGAGCCCGCGCACCGCCCGCAGCAGCGCCCGCGCCTCGTCCGTGTCGGGGACCGTCTCCAGGGCCAGGACGTCGGGTCCGGCGGCGGCCAGCGCCTCCAGGCGGGGCCGGTGGAAGCGCTCCAGTTCGTCGACGCTCAGGCCGTAGCGCCCCCGGTACTCGGAGCCGTCCGCCAGCATCGCCCCGTACGGGCCGGCCGACGCGGCCACCCACAGCGCACGGGTCGCGCCCCGGGCGCGGGCCCGCCGGGCCGCCTCGCGCGCCAGCTCCACGCTCAGCCCGAGCAGCCGGGCCGCCTCGGCCCGGCCGATACCGCGCCGGGCGAAGCCCTCGAAGGTGGCCTGGTAGCCGGCCGTGATCGCCACGTCCGCGCCGGCCCCGAAGTAGGCGAGGTGCGCCTCGGTGATCGCCTCGGGCCCTTCGGCGAGCAGCCGCGCCGACCACAGTTCGTCGCCGAGGTCGTGTCCGGCGGACTCCAGCTGGTTGGACATCCCGCCGTCGAGGACGACGACACCCGAGGCGAGGGCCTCGGCGAAGGTTGCGGCGGTGGGGGCGGGGGTGGGGGCGGGGGTGTCGCGGGTCATGCGACGACGCTAGTCGAAGCGGCGGACGACGGCCGCGCACGTCCGCCGGGCGGAACGGACCGACGTGCGGAACGGATCGACGGGCGGAACGGACCGACGTCCGGTCCGTTGACCTCCTGGGCGCGCGCCCCTACCTTTTCGAGGTCGTCACACCACCTGAGCACACGTCGAGGGGCGTCCCGGCCGGAACCGGGGTGCCCGGACCCCCGCCGAGAGGACGACATCCCCTGATGCGGCTTCCCCCGCCCGACCGCGCCCTCAGCCCCCGCACCGGCCTCACCCGCGCCCACTGGGAGGCGGCCGCCGACGCCCTGCTCGCCTCGGTGGAGCCCTACGCCACCGAGGACCGCGCCCTCTACCACCTGCCCGGCGACCACGAGAGCTGGTCGGGCCGCCGCTCCGACGGCCTGGAGGGCTACGCCCGTACGCTGCTGCTGGCCGCCTTCCGGCGCGACGAGAACGTGCTCGGGCGCTACGCCGAGGGCCTCGCGGCCGGAGCCGCGGGCGGCTGGCCCCGCATCGAGGACCGCGGCCAGCCCCTGGTCGAGGCCGCCTCGATCGCGCTCGCCCTGCGGCTGACGCGCCCGCTGCTGTGGGACCGCCTGGACGACGCCGTGCGACAGCGGGCCGCCGACTGGCTGGCCGACGCGCTGACCGCCGAAGCCTGGCCCTGCAACTGGGAGTTGTTCCCGGTGACCGTCGGCGGATTCCTCCAGGAGATCGGCCACGAGCCGGACACGGCCCGCAAGGCGATCGACCGCGGACTGGCACGCGTCGAGGAGTGGTACGTCGGCGGCGGCTGGTACACCGACGGCGACGGACGCAAGTTCGACTACTACAACGGCTGGGCGATGCACCTCTATCCGGTCCTGCACGCCTGGCTGGCGGACGACACCCGGCTCCTCGGCCACTACGGCGACCGCCTGGAACGCCATCTCGCCGACTACGCCCGCCTGTTCGGCGCGGACGGTGCCCCGATGCGCCAGGGCCGGTCGCTGACCTACCGCTTCGCGACGGCGGCCCCGCTGTGGCTGGGCGCGCTGACCGGCCGTACGCCGCTGTCGCCGGGCGAGACCCGTAGGCTGACCTCGGGCGCGCTGACGTACTTCCTCGACCGGGGCGCCGTCGACGAGCGCGGACTGCTGACCCTGGGCTGGCACGGCCCCGACGAGAGTGTCCTGCAGGGCTATTCGGGCCCGGCGTCCCCGTACTGGGCGAGCAAGGGATTCCTCGGCCTGCTCCTGCCGCCGGACCACGCCGTCTGGACGGCGGCCGAGGAGCCCGGCCCGGCGGAGCGCGCCGACGCGGTGACCCCGGTCGCCGCCCCCAACTGGCTGCTCCAGTCGACCCGTTCGGACGGCCTGGTCCGGCTGCACAACCATGGCAGCGAGGACGTCCGCTACGACCCCTACTACACCCGCCTCGCCTACTCGACCGTGACGGCGCCCTCGGCGTCGTACGACAACAGCGTGGTCGTCGGCGGCGATCCGAGCCGCACCTCCATCGAACCGCTGGGCGTCGGCGACGGCTGGGCCGCCTCGCGGCACACGACGGCCTCCGGCGCCCGGGTCACCAGCCTGGTGCTCGCGCACGGAGCCGCGGAGGTGCGGGCGCACCTGGTGACGGGCGCGGAACCCGGCACACCGGTGCGGCTGACCGGGTGGGCGGCGCCCGAGGGGGTCCGGGCCGAGCTGCTGCCCGCCGTGGGCCTGACCGCCGGACTCACCGGCGTCACCGGCGCCGGGGACAGCCTCTTCGTGGCCCTGGCCCGGCTCACCGCAGAGCCGGATCCGGACCCGCTGCCCGGCCTGGTGTCGCTGCGCGGGAGCGGCGCGGGGGAGTGGGACGTGCGCTGGAGCCGGGGGCCCGCGCTGCGGGTACGGCTGGACCGGGACGGAGTGGATGTCGCCCGGCTCGAGGGGCGTACCGGAGAATCCCCCACATGACTTCCGCGATCCGTCACACGACCATCGACTGCGCCGACGCCTACGCCCTCGCCCGCTTCTGGTCGCAGGTCCTGGGCAGCCCCCTGCACGCCGACGACCATCCCGGCGACCCGGAGGCGCAGATCGAGGACGCGGGTCTGCTGTTCGTCACCGTGCCGGACGCCAAGACCGTCAAGAACCGCGTGCACCTGGACCTCCAGCCGCAGGACCGCACCCGGGACGAGGAGGTCGAACGGCTGCTCACGATCGGCGCGAAGCTCGTCGACGACCGCCGCGACGAGGACGGCACGGGGTGGGCGGTGCTGGCCGACCCGGAGGGGAACGAGTTCTGCGTGGAGCGGAGCGCGGCGGAACGCGCGGACTGAGACGCCGGTACGGGACCGCGCCCCGGACACTTCGGCCGCCGCCGAAGTGACGCGGACCTAGCGTGTCGGCATGACGCACCGTTTGCAGGACGACCCCGCGCGTGCCGGACGGATCGAGGTCCCGCGCCGCTCGCGCGGGGGAGCGCCGCCGACCGCCTTCGCCGCACTGCACCACGCCGACGAGCCCCTCGTCCTGCCCAACGCCTGGGACCACGCGGGCGCGCGCGCCCTGGCCGCCCGCGGGTTCCCGGCGATCGGCACGACCAGTCTGGGGACCGCGGCGGCGGCCGGGCTGCCCGACGGCGCCGCGGCGACCCGTGACGAGACGACCCGGCTCGCCCTCGCGCTCGGTTCGGAGCCGTTCCTGCTGTCGGTCGACGCCGAGGGCGGGTTCAGCGCCGACCCCGACGAGGTGGGGGAGTTCGCCCGCGAGCTGGCGGCGGTCGGGGCGGTGGGTATCAACCTGGAGGACGGCCTCGGGCCCGTCGGCCCGCACGTCGCGAAGATCGCCGCGGTGAAGAGGGCCGCTCCCGGGCTCTTCGTCAACGCGCGCACGGACACCCACTGGCTGGGCGACGGCGATCCCCGGGAGACCATCGCGCGGCTGGACGCCTACCAGCAGGCGGGCGCCGACGGGGTGTTCGTGCCCGGTCTCACCGATCCCCGCCGGATCGGCGCGCTGCTGCGCGTCCTCGACGTCCCCCTCAACATCCTCTACTCGCCCACCGGTCCCACGGTCGCCCATCTCGCCGCGCTCGGCGTGGCCCGGATCAGCCTCGGCTCCCTGCTCTACCGGCGAGCGCTGGGCGCGGCCCTGGACGCGGTCGCGGACATCACGGCCGGCCGCGCGCCCCGGGGGACGACACCGACGTACGACGAGGTGCTGGCGTTCGGCCGCCGCGGGACACCGCCGCGGACGCCGTGACCCGGGCCGGCCGCCCCCGGGTCAGCCGTCGTGCGGCTCCTCCCGGGGCCAGTGCTCCAGCGCCACGTGCAGGGCGTCGACGGCGCGGTCCCAGGACTTCTGTACGTCACGGGGGGCGCCGAAGCCGCCGCCGGCCTCCAGGACGCAGTAGCCGTGGAAGGTGCTGCGCAGCAGGCGCACGGCGTCGGTGAGGTCGGGTTCGTCGAGGCCGTAGGCGCGGAGCATGCCGTAGGTGATCTCGGCGGTGCGCAGCATGGCCGGGGAGCCGGCCAGGAGGGACTGGTCGACGCGGACCTGGGTGGCCGCGTACCGGCCCGGGTGCTGGAGGGCGTACGCGCGGTAGGCGTCCGCGAAGGCGGCCAGGGCGTCCTTGCCGGCCCGCCCGGCGACGGCCGCCGCGATCCGGTCGATCAGTTCGCCGCCCGCGCGCAGCGCGAGCCGGGTACGCAGATCCTGGAGGTTCTTGATGTGCGAGTACAGACTCGCGTCCTTCACCCCGAAGTGCCGGGCCAGCGCGGACACGGTGACGTTCTCGAAGCCCGCCTCGTCGGCGAGGTCGGCGGCGGCTGCCACGACCCGGTCGGTCGTGAGGCCTGCTCGGGCCACGGGGACCGCCTCCTCCATGTCACCAGGCTCCAGCCTAGGGGGTCTAGGCTGGAGCCTAGCGCATACGGCAGGCGGTTGGATGCTCAGCCGATCGGCGCGTACAGCACGCCCAGCTTGTCGATCCCGGCGCCCGAGCGGCCCGTGAAGCCGACGATCTGCCGGCCGGACGGGGCCGTGAACGTCCTCGTGTCGGACGTGGCCGTACCGGAAGACAGGGTGCGGCCCCTGTCGGTGCCGAACGCGGCCGAGAAGATCCGTGTCCGGCCGTCCTTCTGGCCCTCCGTCAGCTTGACCGACGTCAGGTGTTCACCGGAGGCCAGGGTCAGTGAGGTCGCGGTGCCGCCCGTGCCGCCGTGCGACAGCGCCGTTCCACCGTCGTGGGTCAGCGACACCGCGTCGAGACGGGCGCCGCCGCGCAGGGTCAGGGTGCGCGGGGAGAGCGCGGCGGGCAGGTCGTCGGCGTCGTTGAAGGCCGTTCCGTGCGGGCCGCCGAAGAAGTCACTGGCACTCAGCGCGGAGGCGAGGGTGTAGGAGAAGTCGACCGTGTGCGGGAAGTGGTCGGAGAGGTTGCCGCCCGCGGAGTCCAGGAAGGACGCCCACTCGTCGTGGTAGCGGGTCGCGTTCAGGGTCAGCAGCCCGCTGCCGCGGTAGAACACCTTGTCCACCACTTCGCAGTCGTCGGCCGGTGCCGTGGTCGGGCACAGCAGGGCGTCCGCGCCCTGCGCCGGCCGGGTGCCGCCCTTCACCAGCTTCACCCACGCGTCCGTCAGACCGTTCTCGTCGGCCAGCGTGCGGATGTTGTCGCCGGTGCGCGTGTACCGCGTGTTGGTGTCGCCCATCACGATCACCGCGTTGCCCGCGGAGTTCGCCTGGATGAAGTCGGAGAGCTGCTCGACGTTGGCGCGCCGGGCGGCCAGCGCGTCGTCGGTGGAGTCCGCGTTGGTGTGGACGTTGTAGAGGTCCAGGAACACGCCCTCGGCCAGCCGCACCCGGGCGAGGGTGAAGCCCTTCGGGGTCAGGCAGTTCGTACCGGTGCAGTCGTTCCACCGCACGCGCTCGAAGTCCTCGAAGGGCTGGTCCGAGAGGGTGTTGAGGCCGTCGCCTATCCCGGCTCCGCCGCTGGTCGCGGTGCGGTACGCGTGGCCGTCTCCCGCGTACAGCGCCGCGTGGTAGTTGAAGTCCTCCTGGACGTTCACGATGTCGTACCCGGCCAGCCTCGGCGAGATCAGCGGGGTGTTGGTCGCCGGGTGCCCGGAGCTCAGGCCTTCGGGCAGGCCCGCGACGTTGTAGGTGAGCACGTCGAAGGTGCCGCCGGTGGCCGCCGCAGCGGGCGTCGGACCGGCGGCGGCCGGGCCGGCCAAGGCGAGCGCGGCGGCCGCGAGGGTGCCGATGAGTCTTCTCATGGTGGGGGTCTCTCCGGTGGGTGGGGGCGGAGCGAGAAGAGGAGGAGACGCACCCGGTAACGGGGCGGGCGCGGCAGCTCGACGCCGCTCAGCGTGACGCCAACTGGTGTGACGGACAAGGGCTGTTGGGGAAACAGTGCAAGCCGTCGACCCGTCGACCCGCCGCCCTTCCGACCCGCCGGGCCGCCCACCCGCAGCCCCCCCGGCTCGCCGCCCCGCTTTTCGCCCGCCGAGGAGTCGGCCGGTCGTGCGGGGCGGCGGCGGTCAGGGGGTCAGGTGGTCAGGTGGTCATGGCGTGGGCGAGAAGACGAAGGAGAACTCCGTCGGCTCGGCCCGCAGGAAGTACCGCGGGAGCGGGCCCGGGCCGCAGGACTGGGAACCGATGCCGTGCTGGCCGTGGTCCAGGTTGACCCACACCGAGTCGCCGGGCGTGAGGTCGGTCAGGTGCGCCGCGCGATCCAGCTGTTCGGTCGTCCAGCGGCGGGCGGAGAACCAGAACTCCGGCTCGCCCTCGATCCGCAGGCCGCCGATCTCCACCCAGCGCACGTCCGCGCGCGCGCCGTTCTCCTGGGGGCGGACGTAGGGCGTCTGGAGGTCGTCCACCCGCGAGTCCCAACGGCCCAGCAGGGCGGCCGACCTGGTGTCGGGGTACGCCTCCCCGGGACCCCCGCCGTACCAGCGCACCCGGTCCGCCGAGCCCGGGAGCCCGAGGCGGACGCCGAGCCGGGGCAGTGGCAGTGTCCAGTCCCCCTCGGGGGTGACGGACACGGTCAGCCGCAGTCGCTCCCCGTCCGAGGTCCAGCGGTACACGGTGCGCAGGCCCAGCGCCCGGCCGGCCGGCGCCACCCGGGTCCGTACCGTCAGCGCGTGGCCGTCCGACTCCAGCTCGTCCAGGCGGTGTTGCATGCGGTGCAGGCCCAGCTTCCGCCACAGCACGCCGTGGCGGGCGTCCGGCTGCCAGGCGGCGCCGTCGTCGTTGTCGGTGGTCGCCCGCCACACGTCCAGGCGCGGTCCGCCGACCTCCACCCCGCCGACCGACGTCAGCGTGCCGGTTCGGGCGTCGAAGACCCCCGGGCCGAGGGTGATCCGCTCCTCGGCGAGCACGGGTTTCCGGGTGGCGGCCAGGGACACGGCGGGGCGGGCCGTGACGGGGAACTGACCCCAGGCGACCACATGGCCCTCGGGGGCCCATGGCGTGTCGGCCGCGAGCAGCGCCCGTACCGTGCCCCGGGTCTCCGCGCCCGGCGTGCCCTCGGGGGGCGCGGGCAGCTTCACGTCGGCCGACTCGCCCGGCGCCAGCGCCGGCACGGACAGCGGGCCCGTCTCCACGTCCTCGCCGTCGACCTGGTAGGACCAGGTGAAGACGAGCGCGCCGAGGTCGGCGAAGTCGTGCTTGTTGGTCACGCGCACGGTGCCGTCCGAGCCGCCCTCGACGCGGACCGGTTCGATCACCTTCTTGTACTCGACGAGCCCCGGGGACGGCCGCCGGTCGGGGAACACCAGCCCGTCGCAGACGAAGTTGCCGTCGTGCAGCTCCTCGCCGAAGTCGCCGCCGTAGGCGAAGCCCAGCTCAGGGTGCCTGATGCCGTGGTCGATCCACTCCCACACGAAGCCACCCTGCAACCGCTCGTACTTCTCGAACAGTTCCTGGTAGTCGGCGAGGCCGCCGGGGCCGTTGCCCATGGCGTGCGCGTACTCGCACTGGATGAAGGGGAGTTCACGGCGCCTGTCCGGTCCGCCGTCCTCGCCCCGGCCGATCTCCTCGACCTCGGCGTGGGCGGCGTACATCCGGGAGTACAGGTCGGTGTCGCGGCAGGTGCGGTCGCCCTCGTAGTGCACGAGCCGCGAGGAGTCCCGGCCGCGGATCCACTCGGCCATCGCGCTCAGGCCGCGGCCGGTGCCGGCCTCGTTGCCGAGCGACCAGACGACGACGGACGGGTGGTTCTTGTCCCGCTCGACCATACGGGCCGCGCGGTCCAGCAGCGCCGGGGTCCACCGGTCGTCGTCGACGGGGTTGTTCCGCCAGCCCTGCTCGGTGAAGCCGTGGGTCTCCAGGTCGCACTCGTCGATCACCCACAGGCCGTACTCGTCGCACAGGTCGAGGAAGGCCGGGTGCGGCGGGTAGTGCGAGGTGCGGACGGCGTTGATGTTGTGCCGCTTCATCAGCAGCACGTCCGCCCGCATGGTCTCCGGATCGAGGGCGCGGCCCCGCTCCGGGTGCCACTCGTGGCGGTTGACGCCCTTGAAGAGGACCGGCCTGCCGTTGACCTCGAGCAGGCCGTCCGCGAGCCGCACGGTCCGGAACCCGATCCGCAGCGGCACCCGTTCGCCCTCGGTGACCAGCACACCGTCGTACAGCCGGGGTGTCTCCGCCGTCCACGGCAGCACCGGGACCGTCACCGCCTCGCCGGTGGCGACATCGATGTCGAGGCCGGGCACGGACACCCTGCCGTCGACGTCGGAGTCGACGCGCAGGGTGCCCTCGCCCGTGCCGTGGTCGTAGGAGGCGTGCAGGAAGAAGTCGAGGGCGCTGCCCGCCGGGCGGTGCAGCAGGGTGACGTCACGGAAGATGCCCGGCAGCCACCACTGGTCCTGGTCCTCCAGGTACGAGCCCGCCGACCACTGGTGGACGCGGACCGCGAGCACGTTCCCGGTGGCCTTCAGCAGGTGCCCGACCGCGAACTCGTGCGGCAGCCGGGAACCCTTGAACTCGCCGAGGTCCGTGCCGTTCAGCCAGACCCGGGCGCAGGACTCCACGCCGTCGAAGCGCAGCACCGCACCGCCGTCCGCGAGGTCGGGCCAGTCCGTGGGCAGGTCGAAGAACCGCAGGTGGTCGCCGGTCGGGTTGTCCGTGGGGACGTGCGGCGGATCGACCGGGAAGGGGTAGAGATGGTTGGTGTAGACGGGCGAACCGTGTCCCTGGAGCACCCAGTGCCCCGGGACCGTCACCTTCGCCCAGTTCCCGCAGTCGTAGCCCTCCTCGGTGAAGGAGTCGTCCTGCGCGTCGGCGGTCGGCGACAGCCGCAGGCGCCAGCTGCCGTTGAGGGAGAGTGACGGGGCGTCCGAGGACGCGTACCAGGCGCGGGGCGGCAGGGCCCCGCTGCCCGGCGAGACGTCCTCGACGTAGTCGGTGGCGGAGGCGTGGAAGGACATCGTTCTCCCGATCTCGAGAAGAAGGCGTCAGCCCTTGGCAGGAGGAAGGCGACGGTTCGGCACCATCAGGGTGAAGCGGACGCCGTGGAGGATCTCGTAGGCGTGCCGGTGGGGGATGCGGCGGGGCAGTGACCCGCGCGCGGGCACATGGTCCGCGTCGGCCCGGGTGCGGTCGTGGTCATCCGGACTTCTCACCCCTTCCCCGTCCCATGAGCCTGCCCTGGAACGGCGTGACGACGCGGATCGACAGGGCCGGCCTGTCCGCCCCCGCGCCGTGGTCCTGGTCCGGCCGAGGGCCGTACGGTGTCAGTCGTGCGGTGTCGGTCGTGCAGCGTCATGAGGGTGGTGCGGTACGGCTCCTCGCGGGTGTGGCGCGCCGGGCGGGCCGGTGGCCCACCGACTGCAGGGCGCCTTCGAGGGCGAAGGTGGCCGCGCCCAGGCACACCGGGTCGGTGGGGATGGGGGAGAGGACGATCTCGGTCGCGGCCAGCGGGCGCCGCAACGCGTGCCGGGCGACGGCCGCGCGCACCTCGCCGACCAGCGGTTCGCCGAGCCGGGCGGCGACCCAGCTGCTCAGCACGACCACCTCGGGGTTGAGGAGGTTGACCAGGTCGGCGACGGCGGCGGCGAGGTAACGGGCGGTGTCCCGGACCACTTTGACCGCTACCGGGTCGCCGTCGGCCACGCCCCGGGCCAGCGCGTCGACGGTGGCCGTCTGGTCCTCGGGGTGCAGCAGGGGACTGAGCGGGCTCGCCTCCCGCAGGTTGAGCATGATTCCGGGCGCTCCGACATAGGTCTCCACGCAGCCGTGGTTGCCGCAGTGGCACGGCCGCCCGTCCAGCACGAGCGTGGTGTGCCCCCACTCCCCGGCGCTGTTGCTGACGCCCCGGTGCAGTCCGCCGCCCAGGACGAGCCCGGCGCCCACGCCCGTGCCGAGGTTGACCACCACGGCGTCCCCGCGGCCCCGCGCGGCCCCGAACCACAGCTCGGCGACCGCGCAGGCGCGCAGCGGATTGTCCAGGTACAGCGGGAAGGGGAGGTGTTCGGCGAGCAGGCCGAGCAACGGCACGTCGTGCCAGTCCCAGTTGGGCGCGTACTCCGAGACCCCGGTGTCGCGGTCCACCTGTCCCGGCACGCTCACGCCGACGCCGAGGACGCGGTCCGGCTCGACCCCGGCTCGCGCGACCACCGAGCCGACGGCGGCGGCGACATGGCCGACCACCTGCTCCGGCAGGCTCTCACCGGGGCGCATGTCCTCCTCCGCGCGGGCCAGGACGTTCAGCGCGAGGTCGAACAGCTCGACATGGACGTACGTCTCCGCGATGTCGACGCCGATCAGCGCGCCGCCGGAGGTGTCGACGGCCACCAGGCCCCGGGGGCGCCCGCCCGCCGAGTCCTCGAAGCCGACCTCCGTGATCATGCGCAGGTCGAGCAGCTCGCCGACGAGCGTGGCGACCGTGGCGAGACTGAGTCCGGTCGCGTTCGCCAGCTCCTGGCGCGAGGTGGGGGACGCGGCGATGATCTGGCGCAGCACTTCGTAGCGGTTGGCGGTGCGGATGTCGCGTGAGGTGCGCTTCACCGGAGCCCCTCCCCTCCCGTCCGGTCCGGAACCACGTCGGCACCGGCGCCGCGCCAGGCTATGGGGCCGCCCGGTGTTCGACAAGGGGTTAGGAAAGGGGGTTGACGAAGTCAGTCGCCCAGAACGTCCCGCACGAACGCGTTGGTGAACTTACCCGCCGGGTCCAGCTCCCGCACCAGCGCCCGGAAGTCATCGAGCCGCGGGTACCGGCCCCGCACCACGTCCGCCGGGACGGTGTACACCTTGCCCCAGTGCGGGCGCGGCTCGAAGGCGTCCAGCGCCTCCTCCACCCGCCGCACCACCGGCAGCACCACGTCCGTGTCCTCGACCCAGGTGAAGTGCAGGGCCACGGTGTCCCGCCCGTACGCGGGGCTCAGCCACTGCTCGTCGGCGGCCATGGTGCGCACCTCGCAGGTCTGGAGCACCGGCGCCACCGTCGCCCGGATCGCGTCCAGCGCGTGCAGCGCGTCCAGGGCCCCGGCCCGCGGCAGCAGGTACTCCGACTGGAGCTCGGCGCCGCTGCTGGGCGTGAACTCCGCCCGGAAGTGCGGCAGCCGCTCGTGCCACGGTCCCGGCACCCCGAACTGCCGCGTGCAGTTCTCGGCGGGCATCCCCGGTACCGGGTGCAGCGCCTCGGTGGCGGGCACGGCCCAGGGGAAGTCGGCGAGCGGCTGGTCGGTGCGCCGCTTGAGCCACACCTGCCGGAAACCGGGCTCGCGCCAGTCGGTGAACAGGCTCACGCTGTACGCCGCCGCGGCCACCGCCTCGAAGTCGAGCCCGGCGAGCGGGAGTTCGGTGAACAGATGCTGCTCGACCTCGAAGGAGGGCGCCAGGTCGAGGGTGAGGGCGGTGACCACACCCAGGGCGCCGAGCGAGGTGACGGCCCCGCCGAACCGCGCGTCCCCGCGCCCGATGACGGTCGTCGACCCGTCGGCCGTGACGATCTCCACCTCCCGTACCGGCGCGGCGAGCGGTCCGTTGCCGACGCCCGAGCCGTGGGTGCCGGTCGCCACGGATCCGGCCACGGAGATGTGCGGCAGCGACGCCATGTTCGGCAGCGCGAGCCCGTGCCCGTACACCTGCCGGGCGAGCTCCGCGTACCGGACGCCGCCGCCGACCCGGACCGTACGGGCGGTCGTGTCGACGTCGACCTCGACGGGCAGCGCGTCGAGCGAGAGCAGCACCCCGTCGGCCCCCGGCTCGGCGATCCGGTTGAACGAGTGCCCACTGCCCAGCACCCGCACCCGCGCGCTCCGCGCCACGACCGCGCGCACCTCGTCCGACGAACGCGGGCGGCGCACCTCCTCGGCGGCGTACGTGATGTTGCCCGCCCAGTTGCTGACGGTCTCGGCCATGCGGTCGTCCCTCCGGAGAAGATCGTGGTCCAGGGTTCCCCGGTGAACCTACCCCGGGACCCGGGACGGCCCCGGCCGGGATGGCGACCCGCCGGTCCGAGTCCCGAAACGGCGGTATGTCCGTTCCTCACGCCACGCGGGGGGACCCGGCACCGGCCGCCCGGGACCGGGGGCATACCGTGAGGAGTCGTACACCCGAGCCGGAGGAGGAAGTCGGGATGGACAGCCGTACCGCGCTGGTCGAGGATCTGATGGAGCGCTTTCCGCAGGTGCCGCGGGAGGCGGTCTTCAAGGAGGACCTGCTCCGGGGCGGCGTCGCGTTCGACCCGTCGGCCCTGAGCGACAACGAGGACGGCGAGGTGAAGCCGAAGTCGTACTTCATCTTCTCGTTCGACCACGGCACCCTGCCGGAGCTGGGCGAGGCCGCGCTGCGGCGCCCGCCGGAGGAGATCATCCTCACGGGTGGACCGTACGGCCTGCGGCGGACCGTCGTCTCCGTGCGCGTGAACCCGGCTTCGCCGTACCGCGTGGCCGCCGACGACGAGGGGCAGCTCGGGCTCTACCTCGACGGCGCGCGCGTCGCCGACGTCGGCGTGCCGCCGATGCCCGAGTACTACCGGCACACCCTCTCCAACGGGAAGTCCGTCATGGAGGTGGCGCCCACCATCCAGTGGGGCTACCTGATCTACCTGACCGTCTTCCGGGTCTGCCAGTACTTCGGCGCCAAGGAGGAGTGCCAGTACTGCGACATCAATCACAACTGGCGCCAGCACAAGGCCGCCGGGCGGCCGTACACGGGCGTCAAGGACGTGGAGGAGGTCCTGGAGGCGCTGGAGATCATCGACCGCTACGACACCCAGAAGGCCTCCACCGCCTACACCCTCACCGGCGGCGCGATCACCAAGACGGTCGCGGGCCGCGACGAGGCCGACTTCTACGGGCACTACGCCAAGGCCATCGAGGAGCGTTTCCCGGGGCGCTGGATCGGCAAGGTCGTGGCGCAGGCGCTGCCGAAGGACGACGTGCAGCGGTTCAAGGACTACGGCGTGCAGATCTACCACCCCAACTACGAGGTGTGGGACCGCCGGCTGTTCGAGCTGTACTGCCCGGGCAAGGAGCGCTATGTCGGCCGCGACGAGTGGCACAAGCGGATCCTCGACTCGGCGGAGATCTTCGGCGCGCGCAACGTGATCCCCAACTTCGTGGCCGGTGTGGAGATGGCCGAGCCCTTCGGGTTCACCACGGTCGACGAGGCCATCGCGTCCACCACCGAGGGCCTGCGCTTCTTCATGTCGCACGGCATCACGCCCCGCTTCACGACCTGGTGCCCGGAGCCCACCACGCCGCTCGGCAAGGCCAACCCGCAGGGCGCGCCGCTGGAGTACCACATCCGGCTGCTGCAGGCCTACCGCGCCACGATGGACGAGTTCGGCCTGTCGTCGCCCCCCGGCTACGGTCCTCCCGGCCCCGGCAACGCGGTGTTCTCCGTGAGTTCCTTCATGGACAGCCTGCCCGCGGCGCGATCCGACGGGGAGTCCGTGCCGGAATCCGCGGAGGGCCCCGCGACGGTGTGACGCGTGAGGCGAACGGTGAGTGGAAGCGCGGTCGCGATCCGTACAGTGGGGCGGAGTTGAGGATTCCCGCACCGGGCCGGCCGGCCGCGCTGCCGTCACGTCATGACATCTGAACAGGGCGCTTGTCAGTTGTGACGGAAACGTGAAAGGCTCGGCCTCTGCCGCGAGGTTCCCCCCAACTCCTCTACCGCTATGGTGAGTTGACCTCGCTTGTGGATGCAGGAGACCCATGCCCGACCTGCCGACCCCCAGAGACGCCGCCGAGGCCGCGCTGTTCTCGGAGTGCTGGGACGCGGTCCTTTCCTACGCCGACCTCTGCACGGCCGGTTCCACCGCGGCCCAGCAACTGGCCAGGGACGCGTTCGCACTCGGCCTGCGTGAGGCGCGCGAGAGCGAGGCGGGGGCCCGGCGCGGCGCCGGCCGCCGCCCCTCCGGCCTGCCCCGGATCCCCCTGCTGCTGACCGCCGTACGCACCACCGCGGCCTCCTGGGAGGTCGCGGGGCAGGGGCACAAACTCGACCCCGACCTGCGCCTGTGGCTCAACTCGGACAAGGCCGCCCGGTACACCGGACCGCCGCTGCACCGCCCCATCGCGCTGCGCGGCCTGCGTGACATGCAGGAGCCGGACGCGGCGCTGCTGTGGCTCGCGGAGGTGGAGGCGCTGCCGCTGCGGGCGGTGGCCCGCAGGCTCGGCCTCGACCCGGCCGCCGCGACCGAGGAACTCAACCAGGTACGGGGCCTGTTCCGCGACCGCTGCCACCGCAACCACCTCGACACCCCGCTGAACACGGAGTGCCGCAGCTACGTCCGACTGCTGGACGCGGTCACCCGCTCGCCCTCGGCCGAGACCCCCGAGGACCTCTCCCGGCACCTCGCCACCTGCGTGGAGTGCGCCGAGGCCGCCGCCTGTCTGCGACTGCACGGGGGCGGTCTGCCCGCCGCCCTCGCCGGCGGAGTGATCGGCTGGGGCGGCCTCGCCTACCTGGAGCGCCGCCGCCGGGCCGTCGAGGTGCGTCTCGGCGCCCCCCGCCCCGACGACAAGGACACGGAACACGAGGAGCCCAAGGCAGGCGCCCACAAGGCGCGCGTGGTGCGCAATGGACTTCTCGTGGCCGCGGTCCTGGTCTCCGGGCTCGCGCTCGCCGTGTCGCTGATGCCCTTCGGCGGCGACGCCGACGACACCGCCACGGCCGCCGGCGACGGCCGTCAGCCGGTCGCCGACCCCCGCCCCTCCTCGCCGCCGGCCACCGGCGCCACCGTGTCCGCCTCGGCCGCCACCGGCTCCCCCTCCCCGCGGCCCTCCGCCGACGCCACGTCGGCCACGCCCCGCCACGACACTCCCGACACGGAGCCCCAGGGCACCTCCACGTCCACCGCAGCCGGCAACGCGCCCGCCCCCGGCGCGAGTCAGGAACCGGTCTGCCACGTCCGGTACCACCTCGACACCGAGTGGCCCGACGGCTTCCAGTCGACGGTCACCGTGACCACCGCCCGGGCCCTCACCGGCTGGCAGGTCGCCTGGTCCTTCCGGGACGGCCAGCGGGTCGGCCAGATGTGGGACGCGACCGTCGCCCAGAACGGCTCCCGCGTCACCGCCACCGCCGCCGACTACAACAAGTCGGTCCCCGCGGACGGCACCCTCACCTTCGGCTTCCTCGGTTCCTGGCAGGACACGAACTCGGCCCCGTACGACTTCACGCTCAACGGCCACGACTGCGCGCGGTCCTGAGCCGCGGGGACGCCGACCGGCCGCGCCGCCGCCCGTCGTCGCCTCGGGGCGGGGGTCGGCGGCGGGCCGCAGCGTGAACCGTGCGGACGGCGCCCCGCTCCTCCGGTTGAATAGGCCCTGTGGCAGCGGACCTGGACTTCGACGAGGACGATCTGCGGGCGCTGGCCGGGGGACGCTCCTTCGACCGGGGCCGGGGATATCTGGCGGCGGTGACCGCCGTGGAGGTGGGCGACGGCTGGATCACGGCCACCGTCCACGGGACGGACGTCTACCAGGCGGAACTGACCCTGGACGGGCCGGACGGACTGGCGGGGGAGTGCGACTGTCCGTACGGCGTGGAGGGCAACTTCTGCAAGCACCTGGTCGCCCTGGGGCTGACCGTGCTCGCCGAGCCGGAGGCCGTGCCGCGGCAGCGCGGGCGGGCCCGCACCCGGGCCCAGGAGCTGGACGCGTGGCTGGCCGCTCTCCCCGGGGACGAACTGCTCGCCCTGGTACGGGAACAGGTCGCCGGGGACCGACAGTTGGCCCGCCGGCTGGAACTGCGGGCGGCGAGCGCCCGAGGCGACCTGGCCGAGGTCCGCACCCGGATCCGGGAACTCTTCGACACCGCCCCCTTCGCGCGGTACGGCTATGTCGAGTACGCCGACGCCCGCGCCTACGGCGCACAGGCCGCGCAGGCGGTCTCCGCGATCGCCGCGCTGACCGCCACCGGGCGGCCCGCGGAGGCGATCGCCCTGTCCCGGGAGGCGATGCGACTGCTCAGCGAGGCGCAGGACGCGATCGACGACTCCGACGGCCACCTGGGCCGTATCGGGTCCGCGCTCGCCGAGGCACACCTCGACGCGTGCCGTGCGGCCCGCCCCGACCCGGACGGGACCGCTCGGTGGCTGGTCGGCCATCTGCTCGGCGAGCTGGACGACCTCACCGGCATCGACCCCCTCGACTACGAGGACGTCCTCGGCCCGCAAGGGGTCCTGAGGGTGCGGGAGTTGGCGGCCTCGGCCTGGCGTCGCAACCGCGTCGGCGCGGCGGAGAAACACCTGATGGAGCGGCTGGCCCAGGCGGAGGGAGACGTGGACGGCTGGGTCGCCGTGCAGGCGGCCGACCTCGCCCCGGACGGCAGCACCCACCTGGCCGTCGCCCGCGCGCTGGACGGCGCCGGCCGCCCGGACGAGGCCCTGCGCTGGGCCGAACGCGGCATCGAGGAGTCGCCCGCCGACAGCACCGCCGACCTCGCCCTGGTCGACTACCTCTGCGACCGCTACACCCGCGCCGGCCGGCTCCCCGACGCCGTCGCCCTGCGCCGCGTCCACTTCACCGGCCTGCGCACGCTGGCCGCGTACCGGCACCTGCGGACGGCGGCCCGGACGACCGGCCGATGGCAGGCCGAGCGGGAGCAGGCACTGGCGCTGCTGCGCGAGGACGCCGGACAGCGCCGGCAGCCCTGGCACGGCGGCCCGGTCCTGGTCGACGCCCTGCTCGACGACGGTGACGTCGACGCCGCCTGGCGGGCCGCGGCCGAGACCCGCGCGCACGACCGGCAGTGGCTCGCCCTCGCCGACCGGGCCCGCGCCGCCCGTCCCGCCGACGCGCTCACGGTCTACCTGCGACTGGCCGAACCGCTCGGCGGACAGACCGGCAACGCCGTCTACGAGCAGCTCACCGGTCTGCTGCTGGGCATGCGCGACTGCCACCGACTGCTGGGCACCGAGGCCGAGTTCACCGCGCACCTCGCCGCTCTGCGGTCCGGCCAGCGGCGCAAGCGGAACCTGATGCGGCTCCTCGACCAGCACGGCCTGTGACCTGCCGGCAAATGAGTGGCGCCCGGCCGCGCGCGCCTCTAGGCTGACGACTGCTTCGCACAGCGGCCGGCCGGCCGCTGCTGTCGACCGAGTGAGTACCGGGAGGTGTGACCGATGGCTGTCTCTGTGATGGGTGCTGCCCGCGACCAGAAGTTCATCAAGTCCACCTCCGTGGCCACCGGCTGACACACACTCGATCTTTCCTCGCGCCTGAGCGCGCGACTGCCGGGGCCACCCTGTGAAGGGTCTCCCTTGACTTCCACCTCTGTTTTGACGGCTCTCGCTCCTTACGGCTGGGACGAGGCCTGGGCGGACGAGTTCGCCCCCCACGGCTCCCAGGGGCTGCTGCCCGGACGCGTGATCCGGGTCGACCGCGGGCAGTGCGACGTGGTCACCGCCGACGGGGTGCTGCGCGCGGACACCGCGTTCGTCACCCCGCACGACCCACTGCGGGTCGTCTGCACCGGCGACTGGGTCGCCCTCGACCCCGCCGGCAGCCCGCGCTACGTACGGACGTGTCTGCCACGCCGTACCGCCTTCGTGCGCTCCACCTCCTCCAAGCGGTCCGAGGGGCAGATCCTCGCCGCCAACGTCGACCACGCCGTCGTCGCCGTGTCCCTGGGCGTCGAACTCGACCTCGGCCGGATCGAGCGGTTCCTCGCGCTGGCCTGGGAGTCCGGGGCGCAGCCCGTGGTCGTGCTCACCAAGGCCGACCTCGTGCCGGACCGGACGGGGCTGTCGTACCTCGTCCAGGACGTGGAGACGACGGCGCCCGGCGTGCCGGTGCTGACCGTCAGCGCCCGGGACGGCGACGGTCTCGACGTGCTCGTCGCCCTCGTCAGCGGCGGCACGTCCGTGCTGCTCGGGCAGTCCGGCGCGGGCAAGTCGACCCTCGCCAACGCGCTGCTCGGCGAGGACGTGATGGACGTACAGGCCACTCGGGAAATCGACGGGAAGGGACGCCACACCACGACCACACGCAACCTGCTCGCCCTGCCGGGCGGCGGCGTGCTGATCGACACCCCGGGGCTGCGCGGGGTCGGCCTGTGGGACGCCGGCAGCGGCGTCGGGCAGGTCTTCGCCGAGATCGAGGAGCTGGCGCGCGCGTGCCGGTTCCACGACTGCGCGCACGAGAGCGAGCCGGGCTGCGCGGTGCTCGCCGCCGCCGAGACGGGACAACTGCCCGAACGACGGCTGGAGAGCTACCGCAAGCTCGTCCGCGAGAACCAGTGGATCGTCGCCAAGACCGACGCCCGGCTCCGCGCGGAGATCCGCAAGGACTGGAAGCGCAAGGGCGCGGAGGGACGGGCGGCGATGGAGGCGAAGCGGGGACGGGTGCGGTAGGCGGCGCCAGGGCGCGGGGGGCGATCGGCCGCGTGGTCCGGCACCTCTCCGTACCGAGGGGTACGGAGAGGCGCTGACGGTGTCGGGCGCGGGTGCCGTGTCCGATTTCCGCCAGCCACGCGTCCCGGCCGTCGCTCACACTGGACCTGTGATGGACGAGGACAGCAGGTACGAGGCCGTGCGCAGCCGGGACGCGCGTTTCGACGGCGAGTTCTTCTTCGCCGTCGAGACGACCGGCATCTACTGCCGGCCGAGCTGCCCCGCCGTCACCCCCCGGCGGCGCAACGTGCGGTTCTTCGCGACGGCCGCCGCCGCGCAGGGCTCGGGGTTCCGGGCCTGCCGGCGGTGCCGTCCGGACGCCGTACCGGGCTCGGCCGCGTGGAACGTGAGGGCCGACATCGTGGGCCGGGCCATGCGCCTGATCGGCGACGGAGTGGTCGACCGGGAAGGCGTCGGCGGGCTCGCCGTACGGCTGGGCTACAGCGCCCGGCAGATACAGCGGCAGCTCACCACCGAGCTCGGCGCGGGGCCGGTCGCCCTCGCCCGGGCGCAGCGGGCGCACACCGCGCGCGTCCTGCTCCAGACGACCGATCTGCCGGTCACGGAGATCGCGTTCGCCTCGGGGTTCGCCAGCGTCCGGCAGTTCAACGACACCGTCCGGGCCGTGTACGCCTCGACACCAAGCGGCCTGCGGGCCGCGGCGCCCCGGGGCGGACCGCGGAGCGGGACCGGCCTGGTGGGGCCCGCCACCGGGATCCCGCTGCGGCTCGCCCATCGCGGGCCCTACCAGGCCGGTCCCGTCCTCGACCTGCTCGAACGAGAGGCCGTGGCCGGGATCGAGGAGGTCCGCGGCACCCCCGGCGACCGTACCTACCGGCGCACCCTGCGCCTTCCGCACGGCACCGGGATCGTCGCCGTCCACGAGCGGACCGGAACGCAGCGGGGGACGACGGTCGCCCACGCCGGCGGCTGGCTCGACGCCCGGCTGCGTCTCACCGACCCACGGGACCTCACCACCGCCGTACAGCGGCTGCGGCGGCTGTTCGACCTCGACGCCGACCCGTACGCCGTCGACGAGCGGCTCGGCGCCGACCCGCGGCTCGCCCCGCTGGTCGCCGCCCGGCCGGGACTGCGCTCACCGGGCACCGCCGATCCGGCGGAGCTGGCGGTACGGGCGCTGGTGGGGCGGGCCGCGGCCGAGGCCCTCGTGCGCGAGCACGGCAAGGCGCTCGACGCGCCCTGCGGCACGCTCACCCACCTCTTCCCGGAACCCGCCGCCCTCGCCGGCGGCGACCGGGACGGGGACGGTCCGCTGGGCGCGCTCGCCGCCGCCCTCGCCGACGGGACCGTACGGCTGGACGCGGGTGCCGACCGGGACGACGCGCAGCGGGCGCTGCTCGCCCTGCCCGCGATGGACGCCCGGACGGCCGCCGTCATCCGCACCCGTGCCCTCGGCGACCCGGACGTCGCGCCACCCGGCGTGGACGTCCCCGACACCTGGCGCCCCTGGCGCTCGTACGCACTGCACCACCTGCGCGCCGCGGGCGAGCGGGACGAGAGGGAGATCCGATGACCAGCCCGACCTACTGGACCAGCCTCGACAGCCCCCTCGGGCCGCTGCTCCTGACCGCCGACGCCGACGGCGTGCTGACCTCGCTGTCGCTGACCGGCCAGAAGGGCGGACGCGTCCTCGCCGACCTGGACAGGTCCCGGCAGGACGGCGCGCCCTTCCGCGAGGCGGCGGCACAGCTCGCCGCGTACTTCGCCGGGGACCTCAAGGAGTTCCGGCTGCCGCTGCGCGCCGAGGGCACGGCTTTCCGCGAGCGGGTGTGGGCCGCCCTGGACACCGTGCCGTACGGGGCGACCACCTCGTACGGCGAGATCGCGGCGCGCATCGGGGCGTCGAGGGCCGCCGTGCGGGCGGTCGGAGGCGCGATCGGCGCCAATCCGCTGCTCGTCGTGCGCCCCTGCCACCGGGTGATCGGGGCCGACGGCTCGCTCACGGGATACGCGGCGGGCCTGGAACGCAAGGTGCGGCTGCTGACCCTCGAAGGCGCGCTCCACCAGAGGTAGGCCGAACCCCTGGGGTAGGCCGTACCCCTGCACCCGTCACCCCCACAGCACCGCGCCCAGCCACGCCCCCATGATCAGCAGGCAGGTGAACAGCTCGGCCAGGACGCTCCAGCCGCCCGCCCGCATCGCCGTGCGCACGGCGGCCCGGGCGTCGCCGGGGCGGCCCAGACGGAGCCGCTCGCAGAGATAGATGCCCCCCAGGAAGCCGGGCACCGCGCCCAGCACGGGGATGAGGAAGAAGCCGGCGAACGCCCCGGTCCCGGCGTACACCGCCATGCGCGGGGTCGCGCCGCTCTCGCGCAGCCGGCGGGGCGGCAGGGCGCAGCGCGCCACCTGAAGGAGGGACAGCGCCGCGCTCGCCCCCACCAGGACGCTCCAGGCGAGCGGCTGCGGGTCCTTGAGCGCCCACCACAGGATCCCGGCCCACACCAGCCACGACCCCGGCACCCCGGGCACCAGCACTCCGCACAGGCCGAGCAGAATGACCAGGCCGACCAGGAGGAGTTCCCACACCGCCATCTGCCCAGCCTGCCTGAGGCCAGGGAGAACCGCAGGTCAGTCGTGCCTGAGCCCGGGGAGAACCGCAGGTCAGTCGCGCGCCACCCAGCCTCGCTCGTAGGCGTGCCAGCCCAGCTGGAGCCGGGTCGTCGCCGCCGTCAGCTCCATCAGCCGCTTCACCCGGCGCTGTACCGTCCGCAGCCCCAGGTCGAGCTGTTTGGCGACGCTCGCGTCGGTCAGCCCCGCCAGCAGCAGGGAGAGGATCTCCAGGTCGACGGCGTCGGGGCCGTCCGGCTGCCGCTCCGTGATCCCGCCCGCCCCGAGCCGCAGCGGCAGCGCGTGCCGCCACACCGACTCGAACAGGCCCGACAGCAGCTCCAGCAGTCCACTGGCGTGCACGACGAGCGCCGCGGGTTCCAGGGCCCGCGCGGTCAGCGGCACCAGGGCGAGGCTGCCGTCGGCGATCACCAGTTTCGTCGGCACCTTGTCCACGACCCGCACCTGTTCGTCGCGGCCCAGCGCGGCGGACAGCTCGGTGATGCCGTGCGGCTGGTCGAGCACCGCCCGCTCGATCACCACGCGGTAGCGGACCCCGCGGTCGGTCGCCTGCTCCTCGGCGTCGTTGTCCATGCCGGTCACGGCGACCGGACGGTCGGTGACCAGCGCGCACACCTCCTCGCTCGCCCCGAGCTGGAGCTGGAGGAAGCGCTGGGCGACGGCGGCCGCGCCGGTCACCACCTCGACCAGGTCGTGCACGGCGGGTTCGGCCGCCGCCGCCCGGTACTCCTCGGCGAGCAGCGCCGCCGCGAGTTCCGCCTTCTCCAGTTCGTGCCGCCGCTGGGTCAGCAGCGCGCCGAGCGCCACCCCGGGCGGGGCGGCGACCCAGCGTCCGGGCCGGCCCGAGGACTGGGCCGCGAGTCCGTGCCGCTCCAGCCGGCGCAGGGCACGCTCCGTGTCGTGCTCCCCGAGCGTCAGCCGGCGGGCCAGATCGGGCACGTCGGCCGCGCCCACGGACACCAGCACGCGGTACGCCGACTCGTGCGTCTCGTCGAGACCTATCGCTCCCAGCATCAGGTGTTCGTCCCCTCCCGAAGACTTCGCGCGAGACACCCCGGATCCGGTGTCTCCGGTTCGTCCGGGCTCTCGCGAGGGGTTCCGGACCCCCGCCCGGGTGCTTCCCGCGGGAAAGCGACCGGTGGTCCGGCGCCTGGCGGAAACCGGCCACGGCGGAAACCCGCCTCGGCACATCATCGCGGTACCACCGCTCACTCTGCCAAGGTGGCGCCACGGCGGTGCGAGAAGATCATCGGACACGGGTGATCTTCAGGGAAGCGGTGCGCACTCCGGCAGGGGCGGGCCGAGGTGCCCGTGCCCGGCTCTCCCGAACGTGGCCCCGGGTCCGGATCGCGCGCGAGCGCTCAGGGGAACCGGCCCCGGGCCACCACACGTCGCCGGGCGGTTCTCCCGTGGGGGGTGGAACCGCCCGGCGGCCTTCACGTACTGATGTTCCCCCTCGTGTTCGAGCAGTGGCCGCCCCACTGTTCGAGTCGCTGTCCGACACGCCGGTCCTCGCGGAGACGCCGCGCGGGATTTTCCCGATGCCCCGTTTTCATCCGGCCCGTGCGGTGGACAATTAGGGGCATGAGCCAGCAGGGGGGAAGGCCGACCGGTCGCGAGGACGACTGGTGGCGGCAGCTGTACGAGAACTCCACCGAGGACACGGGCCCCGCGACGCAGGCGGCCGACTCCCTGGACGACCGGTTCGCCTCGGCCGCGGGGACCTTCGGCGACGGCGGGACCGCGCCCGACGAAGCGGCCGGGCCCGGCGGTCCGCCCCGCCCCCGCGCCTCCCGGGAAGTCCCGCCCGCCGCCGAGGGCACGGCGCCCTTCCCGCCCGGCCCGATGCCGCCGGGCTTCGAACAGCGGACCCCCCGCGACCGTACGAGCTCCACGACCGGCCCCGCCGCGGGAGCCGTTCCGCCCGCCCCCGCGACCCCACCCGCCGTCCCCGCCGTTCCGCCCGCGCCCACGACCGCCCCCGCCGTGCCCGCCGTGCCCGTCGGGCCCCCCGTCCCGCGGACCGGTTCGGAAAGCGCCCCGGAAAGCGTCTCGGAAGGCGCTCTGGAGCCACGTGTGCGCACCGCCACCCACCTCGACCTCTCCACCGTCGGTCACGTCGGCTCCGGCCCGCCCACCTACGACGCCGAACCCACCGCGCTGCCGCCCGCCGATCCCGACGACCTCGACGACCTGGTCGCGGACACCGTGCTCGACGGCGCCCGCTACGGCGTCTGCACCCTGCGCGCGGTGTCCGCGCGCGGCGACTCGGCGCGCTTCCGGGGCGAGCCGCGCCGCGACGCGCTGCTGACCGCGCGCTTCGGCCACGGCGAGACGGCGCTGGTGCTGGTGGCCATGGCGACCGGCGCCCGCGCCACCCCCGGCGCGCACCGGGCGGCCGCCGAGGCCTGCCAGTGGATCGGCCGGGCCGTGGGCCTCAGCCACGCCCGGCTCGCCGCCGACATCCGGGCCGGCCGACGCGGCGACCTCAAGTCCGGACTGCACCGCCTCACCGACCGCAGCCTCGGCAAGCTCCGCGCCAGCGCCGCCGAACAGGGCGTCGAGCCCGACGAGTACGCGGCCGGCCTGCGCTGTCTCCTGCTCCCCGCCGACCCCGGCTGCCGTACGCGCGTCTTCTTCGGCGTCGGCGCGGGCGGCCTGTTCCGGCTGCGCGACGGCGAGTGGCAGGACATCGAACCCCGGGTCACCGACGCCGCGGGCGCCCCCGTGGTCGGCTTCGGCTCACTGCCCGCCGAGACCCCCGAGGGCGACCGGCTCACCATGGACCTGGGCATCCCGACCCCTCCGAGCCCGTACGAACCCGCTCCGGAACCGCCGCGCGAACCCTTCCGCTTCCGCGCCTCGGTAGCCCGACCGGGTGACACGCTGCTGGTGTGCACCGGCGGGCTCGCCGAGCCACTGCGCGGCGAGCCCGAACTCTCCGGATACCTGGGCGGACGGTGGTCGGGCCCGGTGGCGCCCGGCCTCGCCGCCTTCCTCGCCGACACCCTGGTCCGGGTCAAGGGCTACGCGGACGACCGTACGGCGGCCGCCGTCTGGGAGGCGTGACGGCGGCGGCTGTGTCTCCATGGAAGTCGGGCACGAGGCATCCGACGCCGACCGGAGGGCACCCGACCACCATGGCCAAGCAGAACGTCGCCGAACAGTTCGTGGACATCCTCGCCCGCGCCGGGGTCAAACGCCTCTACGGCGTCGTGGGGGACAGCCTCAACCCGGTGGTCGACGCGGTCCGCCGCAACTCCGCCATCGACTGGATCCATGTACGCCACGAGGAGACGGCGGCCTTCGCGGCCGGCGCCGAAGCCCAGATCACCGGGAAACTGGCGGCCTGCGCCGGCTCCTGCGGACCGGGCAACCTGCACCTCATCAACGGCTTGTACGACGCCCACCGTTCCATGGCACCGGTGCTGGCCCTCGCCTCGCAGATCCCCTCCAGCGAGATCGGCCTCGGCTACTTCCAGGAGACCCACCCCGACCAGCTGTTCCGGGAGTGCAGTCACTACAGCGAGCTGATCTCCAACCCGAAGCAGATGCCCCGGCTGCTCCAGACGGCCATCCAGCACGCGATCGGCCTCGGCGGGGTCAGCGTGGTCGCCCTCCCCGGCGACATCGCCGACCAGCCCGCGCCCGAGAAGACCGTCGAGACCGCGCTCGTCACCTCCCGCCCCAGCGTCCGGCCCGGGGACACCGAGATCGACCGGCTGGTCGAGATGATCGACCGGGCCGAGAAGGTCACCCTGTTCTGCGGCAGCGGCACGGCGGGCGCGCACGCCGAGGTCATGGAGTTCGCCGGGAAGATCAAGTCCCCGGTCGGACACGCGCTGCGCGGCAAGGAGTGGATCCAGTACGACAACCCGTACGACGTCGGCATGAGCGGACTGCTCGGCTACGGCGCCGCCTACGAGGCCACCCACGAGTGCGACCTGCTGATCCTGCTCGGCACCGACTTCCCGTACAACGCCTTCCTGCCCGACGACGTGCGGATCGCCCAGGTCGACGTCCGGCCCGAACACCTCGGCCGGCGTTCGAAGCTGGACCTCGCGGTGTGGGGTGACGTGCGCGAGACGCTGCGCTGTCTCATTCCACGGGTGCGCGCCAAGAACAACCGCCGCTTCCTCGACAGGATGCTCAAGAAGCACGCGGACGCGCTGGAAGGGGTCGTCAAGGCGTACACCCGCAAGGTGGAGAAGCACGTCCCGATCCACCCCGAGTACGTGGCCTCCGTACTGGACGAACTGGCGGACGACGACGCGGTCTTCACCGTCGACACCGGCATGTGCAACGTCTGGGCCGCCCGCTACATCTCGCCCAACGGCCGCCGCCGGGTGATCGGTTCCTTCTCCCACGGTTCGATGGCGAACGCGCTGCCGATGGCGATCGGCGCGCAGTTCACCGACCGTGGCCGGCAGGTCGTGTCGATGTCCGGCGACGGTGGATTCGCCATGCTGATGGGCGACTTCCTGACCCTGGTGCAGTACGACCTGCCGGTGAAGGTCGTCCTGTTCAACAACTCGGCCCTCAGCATGGTCGAGCTGGAGATGCTGGTCGCGGGCCTGCCCTCGTACGGCACCACCAACAAGAACCCCGACTTCGCCGCCGTCGCCCGCGCCTGTGGCGCCCACGGGGTGCGGGTGGAGAAGCCCAAGCAGCTCGCCGGCGCCCTGAAGGACGCGTTCCGGCACAAGGGGCCGGCCCTCGTCGACGTCGTCACCGACCCCAACGCCCTGTCCATCCCGCCCAAGATCAGCGCCGAGATGGTGACCGGCTTCGCGCTGTCCGCGTCGAAGATGGTGCTGGACGGCGGCGTCGGCCGGATGGTCCAGATGGCCCGCTCGAACCTGCGCAACATGCCTCGGCCGTAGGGCCTGTTCAGCGGTACGGCGTCCAGGCGCGCGCGGAGGTGTCGTACATGTACCGGGGCAGCCCACCGATGCCGCTGGTGCGGAACGGGCGGCCGTGGTCGTCGATACGGACCGTGCCGGCGCGGCCCTGCGAGGACCAGTCGAGCTCCAGGTACCACTGGCAGTCGCAGGTCTCCGTCCGCGCGGTGACCAGCAGCACCTCCGGGTCCCGTGCCGAGACGCGGAAGGGCAGCTTCACGGCCGGGATCGGTGTGCCCGTGTCGTTGCCGGCGACCGAGCGGGCGACGGGACGGTCCTTGTCCAGGTCGACCGCGAAGTAGCGGGGGCTGATGGAACCGCCGCAGCCCTGGTCCATGGCGTAGGCGGTGCCCCGTGCGGGGGCGGTCCGGCCGACGACTCGCACCCGCAGCGCCTCCAGGACGACGGCCGTGGCGGACCGGCCCTGCACCGAGATCCGCACGTCGGTCTCCCGGCCGTGCACCGCGCCCTGCGTCGCGGCCCAGGTCCCGGCGTCCTGCGCGGCCGGCGGGGGCGGAACCCGGGCCGGGGGCCGGTCGATGACGTAGTCGTGGCCGCACTCCAGCGCCCAGACCTGGGAGTCGACGGTCCAGGCGAGGGGCACGGCGGCACCCGGGGCCGAGCCCGGGCCCGAACGCGGTGCGGACGCTGACGAGGCAGGGCTCTTCGCCGGTGCCTCCGGGGAGGCCGACGTACGGCCGGGCGAGGGGGAGGGGGACCCGGCCTGCGGCGACGGGGAGTTGTGCGTGGCGCCGGGGGACGGGGTCGTGCGGGGCCCGCCCGAGGAGGGGGCGGCGCCGGCCGACGGGGAGCGGTCGTCCGACAGGGCGGACACGCCCAGGGTGACGAGCAGCGCGCAGGCGACGCCCGCGGAGACCATGAGCCGACGGCGGCGGAACCACGGACGGGGGAGCGAGGGAGCCCGGTCCGGGGGCGCCGCCTCCGCCGAGCGGGCCGTCTCCGCCGAAGGCGCCACCTCCGCCGAGGCGGTCCCTCGCGCCGAGGCGACCGCGTCGGTCTCCACGGACGACGCGGGGTGCCCGGAGGGCCGGTCCTCCGACGCCTCGGCGGTGCGGCCGCGTTGCCGTGCCGCCACCGCCGTGAGCCAGCGCCGGTGCAGTTCGAGCCGTTCCTCGGGGGACGCCCCGCAGAAGACCGCGAGCCGTTCCACGGGGGCGAAGTCCACCGGGACCGCCTCCCCGGCGCAGTAGCGGTGCAGCGTGGAGGTGTTCATGCCCAGATGGCGGGCCAGCGAGCCGTAACTCCGGTCGGTACGCCCCTTCAGCTGCCGCAGCAGCGCCGCGAACTCCGCCACGTCGTCCTGCACCGTCACCGTTCCCCCCGTCCCCGTCATCCCAGGCACTCCCTATACCTGCACGTCAGGAGGGATGGGATGGTTCCACCACGGCCGATCGGGTGTCGGCTGTTGCGCCGGGTCGCCGGGACCGCCGATGCTCTTGGTGTCGCACCGACCAGGGCCGGACCGACCAACCGGTGTCGCGGCGACCTTCCACACTCTCGCACTCACTCACGGGGACATCCATGCCCAGACACACCCGAGCGGCCGCCCTCAGCACGCTGGCCGCCGCAGGCCTCGCTCTCTCCGCCGTCCTCGCCGCACCGGCGCAGGCCGCCCCGAAGGCGCCCGGCTTCCTCAGGGCCGCGGACCTGCCGCCGGTGCGCTCGTCGTCCTGGACGGCGGGCAGGGTCACCGCCGGCGTGCCGCGGGTCACGGCCGGGGACACCTGCCTCAGGGCCCTGCCCGGTCACCGGCGGGCCTGGCACCGCGACTTCCGGACCGACCTCGACACGGGAGCCCGCCAGATCACCGTCGTGCTGCCCGACACCCGGTCGGCCCAGCGCCTGGTCTCGGCGCTGAACCGGGACATCCGGTCCTGCCCGGCACGGGCCGAGAGGGCCGACCCGGAGCTCGACGTGACGTTGAGGGACTACGGAAAGCTCCCCGTCGAGGAGGGCGCCCACGTCTACGGCCTGCACACCGAGACCTCCTGGGGCGCGAACGACATCCGGCTGCTCTCGGCCGGCCGGGACGGCCGCACGGTCACGGTCGTGGACTGGGGCCGGCTGGGCGGTTTCGCGGGCGCTCCGGTGAAGGCCTTCAAGAAGACGACGACCACCGCCGTCAACAGGCTGCACTGACCGCACGACCCGGGCCGCCCTCTCGCCACGGGGGTCGGGAGGGCGGCCCCGCGCCTCCGGCACGACCACACGACGACGACCACACGACGTCGATCACACGTCGTCGATCACGACCACGACCACACGACGACTGCATGTCGACGACCACAGTTCGACTCGAAAACGGGGAACACGCCCTACGCCGGTCGCAGCCGCACCGTGAGGATCTGGAACGGCCGCAGCTCGAAGGTCAGGTCGCTCTCGTGCAGCGGCTGTTCCAGCAGGTCGGTCACCTCGGCGCGGCTCACCGGGAACCCGGGTGTCAGCGTGGCCCGCGCCCGCCCGCCCCGGGACTCGTACAGCCGTACCACCACATCCCCGCCGCGGTCCTCCGCCCGCTTCACCGACTCGACGGTCACGGCGGGATGGTCGACGCGGACCAGGGGCTCCACGACCGGTGCCTGCGCCACCCGCAGCGGCAGGTTCAACGCCAGCCCCTCGGCGACCGCGTCCCCGACGTCCGCCCCCGGCAGCAGCGCGTACGTGAAGCGGTGCGCGCCGAGGTCGGTCTCGGGGTCGGGGCTGTGCGGGGCGCGCAACAGCGTCAGGCGTACGGTCGTGCCGAGGCCGCCCTCGTGCGGGGTGCGGGTCACGTCGTGGCCGTACGTCGAGTCGTTGAGGACCGCCACGCCGTAGCCTTCCTCCGCGACCCGCAGCCAGCGGTGCGCGCAGATCTCGAATCGGGCGGCGTCCCAGGACGTGTTGGCGTGGGTGGGACGCTGGACGTGACCGAACTGGATCTCCGCGGCCGACCGTTCGGCGTGCACGTCGACCGGGAAGGCGGCCTTGAGGACCTTCTCGGACTCCTGCCAGTCGACGTCCGTGACGATGTCGACGCGGCGGCTCGCGGCCGTCAGGCGGATCTCCTGGGTGATCCGGGAGCCGCCGAACGTCCGCGTGACCCGCACGCCCGCCCGCAGCGGCCCGTCCTCCACCAGGTCCACCGCGTCGGCGTCCGTCAGGTCCGTGTGCCGGCGCCGGTAGTGCCGGTCGATGTCCCAGGCGTCCCAGGCGTTGGGGTGGTCGGGGTGCAGCTGGAGCAGGTTGCCCGGGCCGCACAGCACCTCCCGGTCGGCCGCCAGGTCCCGTACGGACGCGATCAGCCCGTCGGCGTCGACGCGGACCCGCAGCCACGCGTTCTCCAGCACGATGGTGTCGCCCGCGCGTTCGGCGTGGACGCGCCGGGTCGCCGCCGGCGCCGGGAGCGCCGTGCTCCCGAGCCCCGGCACCGTCACCACGGCGTCCTCGACCACCTCGGTCCGCTCGTACGGCGAGGCGTTGAGCACCGCCCGCCCGCCCGGCCCCAGCGCCCGCACGGCCTCCGCGGTGAGGTCCGCCAGTTCCGCCAGCACGCGCGCGTAGGTGTCCCGGGCCTCCCGGTGCACCCACGCGATCGACGAGCCCGGCAGGATGTCGTGGAACTGGTGCAGCAGCACCGTCTTCCAGAGCCGGTCCAGCGCTTCGTGCGGATAGGCGTACGACGGATTACGCACCGCCGCCGTCGTGCACCACAACTCCGCCTCGCGCAGGGCGTGTTCACTGCGTCGGTTGCCCTGTTTGGTCTTGGCCTGGGTGGTGTAGGTGGCCCGGTGCAGTTCGAGGTACAGCTCGCCGGACCACACCGGCGCCTGCGGTCCGTACTCCTCCTCGGCGGCCGCGAAGAAGGCGGCCGGCCGGTCGATCTCCACCCGGGGCGAGCCCTCCAGCGAGCGCAGCCGCCGTGCCTTCTCCAGCATCTCCCGGGTGGGACCGCCGCCGCCGTCGCCCCAGCCGAACGGGACCAGGGAGCGGGTCGCGCGGCCCTTGTCGGCGAAGTTGCGCTCCGCGTGGGCGAGTTCACGGCCGTGCAACTGGGAGTTGTACGTGTCGACGGGCGGGAAGTGGGTGAAGACGCGGGTGCCGTCGATGCCCTCCCACCAGAACGAGTGGTGGGGCATGCGGTTGGACTGGTTCCAGCTGAGTTTCTGGGTCAGGAACCAGCGGATTCCGGCCAACTTCGCGAGCTGTGGGAAGGCGGCGGTGTAGCCGAAGGAGTCGGGCAGCCAGATCTCCTCGGTCCGCACGCCCAGTTCCTCGGCGAAGAAGCGGCTGCCGTGGACGATCTGCCGGGCCAGCGCCTCGCCGCCCGGCATGTTGGCGTCCGACTCCACCCACATGGAGCCGACCGGCGCCCAGTTGCCGTCCCGCACCGCCTTCCTGACGCGTTCCCAGAGGTGCGGCTGGTGCTCCTTCACCCACGCGTACTGCTGGGCCTGCGAACAGGAGAAGACCAGCTCGGGATAGTCGGCGGCGAGCGCGGTGACGTTGGCGAAGGTGCGGGAGGCCTTGCGGACCGTCTCCCGCAGGGGCCACAGCCACGCCGAGTCGATGTGCGCGTGTCCGGTCGCCGAGACGCGGTGCGCGCTCGCCGACGCCGGACGGGACAGCACGTCGGTGAGGGCGGCACGGGCGGCGGGCGCCGTGCCGGGCACGTCGTGCAGGTCCAGCGTGTCCAGCATGTCCTCCAGGGCACGCAGGATCTCGTGCCGGCGCGGACGGTCCGTCGGCAGCTCGTGCATCAGCTCCGACAGCACCTCGATGTCGAGGACCAACTGCCACACGTGCTCGTCCAGTACAGCGAGTTCGGCAGCGCGGAATCGGTAGAGGGGCTGATCCCCGGCGGTCAGGACGTCTCCGAGGCGGGTCGGTTCGAAGCCGTGCAGCACGGCCGGGTTGGCCGCCGCCTCCAGGAGCAGATGGACCGGTTCGCCGCCCCGCGCGGGGTGGCCGACGGTGAGGTGGCGGTTGCGTGGGTGAATTCCCTTCAGCGGTACTCCGGCGGCGTCGTGGAGCAGTCCCTCCGCCTGGAATCCGGGCCCGTCGCCGGTGAACCCCGGGTCGACGACCGCCTCCACCCGGCGGCCCGCCCACTCCTCGGGGACCTGGCCGGTCAGCCGGAACCAGCTCGTCGACCAGGGCTTTCCCCACCGGGTGCCGACCGCGAAGGGCTCGTAGGCCGCCTGAAGCGCCTGGTCCACGGGCACCGGCTCGCCCGGCACGTGCCACACGGACAGGACCAGTGGCACCCCCGGCCCGTACTGCGCGGGCCGCACGAACTGTCGCAGGGCGCGCTCCAGGCGCGCCTCCACCTGGGTTCGGTCGTCGTGCACGGCGGTCTCCTCGGCGGCTCGGACGGCGGTGTCGGAGGTCCCCTACCCGTCCGGGCGGCCGGGTGGACACCCGGCCCGGCAATTGCCCGGGGCGCCGCGTACATGGCCGAACACCTGGTCGTCGGGGACGCGGCATGACTGGCGCCGTGCCCGTGGGGCATGGATCCCCGTGAACGTGTTCGAGCTGGAGGGGAACCGACATCGGCGCACGGGCGGGGGTCATGAAGAGGCAGGCACGAGGGAGCGGTCCCATGACGGGCGGGGCCACCTCGGCGGACATGGGGGCTGCGGGGGAAGAGGCCGACGGCGCCGGGCAGCGGGCGCCGCAGCCGCAATTGCGGCGAAGACTGGGGCGGGCCGATCTCAGGGAGGTGCCCGAGACCCGTCGGGCGCTGCGCGAACTGTTGCGGCACTGGGGGAAACCGGAGCGGTCGGCGATCGCGGAGCTGCTCACCAGCGAGCTCGTCACCAACGCGCTCGTGCACACCGACCACGAGGCGCTGCTGACCGCGACCGTGGGTCCGGACGGGGTGCGGGTGGAGGTGCGGGACTTCGTGGCCCGCAGGCCCCGGCTGCGGGCGCCGGACACCGACGACGGCACGCACGGCCGGGGGCTGATCCTGGTGCAGTCCCTCGCGGACGCCTGGGGCGTGCGGTCGCACGGGGTGGGCAAGGCGGTGTGGTTCGAGCTCGGCGCGGAGCCGGTGTAGCGCGACACGGGGGCCGGGTGGCCGACGCGTGGGCCGAGTGGTCCGACGCGTGGGCCGAGTGGTCCGACGCGGGAGCCGGGTGGTCCGACGCGGGACCGGCCGGTCCGACGTGCCGGGCGCGGGTTTCGTGACGTGTGACGCGTGTTCATGACGAACGAACGGGAGGGGGGTGCGGCTCGCCGGAGCCGTACCCCCCTCCCGTGGTGCCCGCCACCGGGCCGTCGGCTCAGCCGAACTGCTGTTCCAGGTCCTTGAGCTTGCGCTCGAGGGAGTCGAGCCGCGGCAGGGCCATGGTGTCGTCCTCGGCCGTCAGGTCGACGGTGATCGGGTCAGTACCGGTCCGGACGGGCTGGAGGGACGGACGTGAGCGCACGGGCAGCTCCAGCTCCGGTGTCGATATGGCAGGCTCCGCGGCGGCGCGCTCGGGACCCCGCTCCAGGGCCTGCGCCTCCAGCTGGCGGCCGCCCCGCCCGGCGAACCCGCGGTGGCCCCGGCTGATCGCCTTGAGCTGCGCGCGCTCCACCCGCTCCTTGTCGCGCCGCAGCAGCCGGGCCGCTTCCTTCTGGCGCTTGTCCTCGCGTACCTCGTCGACCGCCTCGTCCAGGCTGCGCACACCCTCCAGCAGCATCAGCGACCAGGCGCCGTACGTCTCGCGCGGCGCCCGCAGCCAGCGGACGATACGGATCTGCGGCAGCGGACGCGGCACCAGACCCTGCTCGCGCAGCGCGGCCCGGCGGGTCTGCTTCAGCGCGCGGTCGAACAGGACCGCCGCGGACAGGGACATGCCGGAGAAGAACTGGGGCGCGCCGTCGTGGCCTATGCCCCGGGGGGCGTGCACCCAGTTGAACCAGGCGGCGGCACCCGCGAACGTCCACACGAGTATGCGGGAGCCGAGGGCCGCGTCACCGTGGCTGGCCTCGCGGACCGCGAGCACGGAGCAGAACATGGCCGCACCGTCCAGCCCGAACGGCACCAGGTACTCCCAGCCGCCGGAGAGGCCGAGGTTCTGCTCACCGAATCCCACCAGGCCGTGGAAGGAGAGCGCGGCGGCCACGGCCGCACAGCAGAACAGAAGGACGTAGGAGGCCGTGCCGTATATGGCCTCCTTGCGCCTGCGGCGCTCTTCGCTGCGCTCCCACGAGTCGTCCGCGCTCGTGTCCTTCCCCGAGGAGCGCTTACCGCGCGCGAGCACCGCAACCGCCGCCAGCATGCCCAGGAGCAGTACGGCGCCGGGAAGCAGCCAGTTCAGCGATATGTCGGTCAGTCTCATCTGGGGTCCCTTGCATTGGGATAGGGCGTAACGCCCGCCATGGTGGCCCAATTCCACCGGCCCTCAGGGGGTTTCGGGGCAAGAGGCCGCCAAGGAAGTGCAAGGGGATGCCCAGGGCGACGTTCTGCTCGAACTGCCGCGTGAGGGGCGGGAGTTGAGTTCGAATAAGACTACCCGTACGGGTGGTTCCACGGAAAGTTCCTGCGGCAAGTGAGGAAGTTGTGAATTGCCTGTAACCGTAGGGAGGAAGCCGGGACCGCGGATGATCTTACGGCACACGAGAGCGTGTTCCGTCCGCCCGGCGGTGACGCGGGCTCAACTCGCAGCGACGGCCGTCAGCTTGGTGATCCGGTCCGTGTCGCAGGTGCGCGGGCAGGTGGCGCAGGTGTCGTCCGGGTCCAGGGTGTAGGACATGCAGCAGCTCGCCCGGTCCCGGGTGGGCAGCGGCTCGCCGTCCGGACCGGTCAGCTCGCGGAAGGCGGCCGAGCCGACGTACGGCTTGGTCGCGCCCGGCAGCAGCCGCTCCAGCTCGCGCGTCGCGCGCGGCTTCTCGTCGAGCAGTTCGGCGATGTACCAGAGGCCCTCGACGACCTCGTCGGTCACCATGCCCCACAGTGCGCGCCCGCGCCGCCGCATGCGGGGCCCGAACCCGGCGAGCACGGGCTCCATGTGCTCGGCGACCGCCGCGCGCACCTCCGCGCGCAGGGCCTCCTCGTCGGCGACGACCCGGGCGCCGGGCAGTGCCGCCGCGGGATCGCCCGGCAGGCAGGCGAAGGAGGTGACGCGGACGGCCGCGCGGCCGGCGACCCGGTCGTACGAGACATGCGTCACGGGCAGGCGCGGCACCCGCCGGTGCAGGAACCACGGGACGGTGATCAGGAGGCACACGGGCCACGCGTACCGGTGCAGTCCGAAGCTCGCCACGACGTCCGGGCGGGCCCGCTGTCCGTAGTCCCGCAGCACCTGGGCGTCGTCCCAGGCGAGGAAGTCCTCCAGCCCCGGGCCGCCGTCCGCGAGCGCGGCGGAGCCGACCCAGCCGCCGCCCTCGGGGGCGGGCTCGCCGGCGCCCAGCTCGATGACGGCCAGGTCCGCGTAGGCCTCGGTGAGGCGGGTGTACGCGTCCGTGACGGCCGACGTGGGCAGGGGCATTCCGGGACCACCGATCCACGGTCGACTACGGATGGTTAGAGGTAAGGCTTACCTTACCCTGCGTGCCCGGGATTTGAACGGGGCGGTTCTGCGCCTAAGGTGCTTGACGGACGAGTAACAACCCGTCGTAATGACCCCAAGTACCGACAAGCCCGGAGGAGGGCCCGTGGAGCGGAGCGCGCAGGGCCCCGTCCGGACGGGGGACGAGTCGCGTCCCGGACAGCCCCGGGTGCCGGAGCAGCCGAGGGCCGCGGACCGCGGCCGCGCATGGGGGGCACCCGCACCGTCGGCCGGCGTGGCCCGTGGCGAGCACACCCACAGCGAGCAGCCGATCCCCCGGCCGCGCGCCGCCGGCCCGCGCCCCGTCGTCCAGCGGTCCTCGGTGCGGGGGCAGATCGTCGACGCGCTGCGCACGGCGCTGGCGACGGGCGAGCTGGCGCCGGGCGAGGTGTACTCGGCGCCCGCGCTGGGCGAACGCTTCGGGGTCTCGGCGACGCCGGTACGCGAGGCCATGCAACAGCTCGCGCTGGAGGGGGCCGTCGAGGTCGTCCCCAACCGCGGCTTCCGGGTGATCCGGCGCGACCCGCGCGAACTGGCCGAACTCGCCGAGATCAGGGGGCTGATCGAGGTCCCGGTGATGCTGCGCCTCGCCCGCGCGGTGCCGGCCGCCCGGTGGGCGGAGCTGCGCCCCTTCGCCGAGGCGACGGTACGGGCCGCGTCGGGCGACTGCCCCGCCACGTACGCCGAGTCCGACCGCGTCTTCCACCGCGCGGTGCTGTCCCTGGCGGGCAACGAACAGCTGCTCCGCATCACCGACGACCTGTATCGCCGCGCGCAGTGGCCGCTCGTCAGGGGACCGGCGCGGCAGCGGCGCGCGGAGCTGGCGGCGGACGCGGCGGAGCACGTGGCACTGCTGGAGGCGCTCACCGCGCAGGACCTGGACGAGGTCCGCTCCCTGGTCCGCGGACACTTCGCCTGCACTCCCTGACCCGGAGTCGAACCACGACGGCGGCCCGGCCGCGGTCCGCCCCGCCGCCCCAGCGGCACGGCTCCCCGCCGATCGACCACCGTCGTCACGCGGGGAGCACCCCTGCACTCGGCCCGCGACCGGCCGACGCTGGACCCCGTTGAGGCCGGGGCATGACCGCCCACCGGTCGGCCGCCGACCGCCTGCCGATGGTCCCCCGCCGTTCTCGCGGGCGCGACCGCCGGCCGGCCGGCCCCGCCGCCCCGCCGACGGGACCGCCTGGTCCGCCCGCGATCGGCCGCTGATGTCCCCTCGCTGTCGGCGGCGGCGCGACCGGCTGTTGGCGGCCTCCGCCGCACCGTTCGGCGGGACCGCTGGTCCGCCAGCGGCCGGCCGTTGATGTCCCCCCGTTGTCGTGGCGGCGCGACCGGCTGTTGGCGGCCCCAGCCGCTGTGCCGTCGGCGGGACCGCCCATCGGCCGGTTCTCGACCGGCCGTTGAGGGTTCCCGCTGCCTCAGCGGCGCGGTCCGCCGGTCGGGAGCCCCGCCGTCCGCGCCGTGGGGACGGTCGGCGGGGGCCTCGTCACGCCGTCGCCGCCGGTGGCGGTGCGGACAGTTGGTGGGACAGCCAGGTGGGGACGCCGCCGAGGAGGCGGTAGAGGCGGCGGGCCTCCTCGCGCAGGCGGGAGGCCTCCGGTTCCGTCTCCGCGTCCGCCAGCGACGCCAGCGCGGGGGCCGTGCCGACGAGGTAGCCCAACTCCTCGCGGATCCGGAGGGATTCGGCGAAGCCGTGGCGCGCCTCGGCCAGTTCGCCGTCCCGCAGGGCGAGGCCCGCGAGGTGGCGCCAGGTGAAGGACAGCAGCAGCGCGTCGGAGTGCGCGGCGGCACCCGCGTGGGCCCGGCGGTAGGCCGCCCGCGCCGCCTGCGGCGAACGGGACAGGTTCTCGGCGAGCAGCCCGCGCCGGAAGTCCAGCAGCGCCCGCGCGGCCGCCCCCGGGGCGATCAGCGCCGCCGCCCGCCCCAGCGCGGCCCGCGCCTCGTCGGCCCGGTCGCGCACCCCGTGCAGCGTGGCCGCGTAGGCGAGTTGCCCGCGTTCGCAGGCGGCCGCGCCGCGCTCCTCGTCACCCGCCGCCAGCGCCTCCGCCGTACGCAGCGCGTCCTCGGCGTCCTGCCAGCCCTGCTCGGTGTACAGACACCGTTCGACCAGCAGGCCGGCCCGCTGGAGCGCGGCGGCGGCGGTGTCCGGCGGCAGCAGGGCCGCCGCGTCGGCCCAGCAGGCGCGTGAGCGCAATCGCCATACCGCGGTCTGGAGAGGATCGTCACCAGCGGTCGTTCCGTTACCAGACATGGCGGTATGCGCCACGTTGCCCTCCCCGAGCACGCCATCGAGCCTTGAGTGGTGGCGGCATTCCAGCACCAATTCCCCGGCCTGGCCAAGGGGGTAGGTGAAGGATTTCACAAAGTCGTCGGCAGGGAGGACACTTGATGCCCTTCCGTCCCGCTGTACGCCGCCCTCCGCCCGCTGACCTCAGCTCATGCGCAGCGCCAGGAAGAAGTCCAGCTTGTCCTCGAGCCGGGACAGATCACGACCCGTCAACTGCTCGATCCGTCCGACCCGGTAACGCAGCGTGTTGACGTGCAGGTGCAGCCGTGAGGCGCAGCGGGTCCAGGAGCCGTCGCTCTCCAGGAAGGCCTCCAGGGTGGGGATCAGCTCGGCGCGATGGCGCCGGTCGTACTCGCGCAGCGGGTCCAGGAGCCGGGCGGTGAAGGCCCGGCGGACGTCGTCCGGCACGAACGGCAGCAGCAGCACGTGCGAGGCCAGTTCCTGGTGGCCCGCCGCGCAGACCCGGCCGGGCCGCGCCGCCGCCACCCGGCGGGCGTGCCGGGCCTCCTCCAGCGCCCCGCGCAGCCCTTCCGCCGAGTGCACGGACGCGCTGAAGCCGAGCGTGAGCCGCCCGTCCTCGTCGAGCCCGGCCGTCAGCGGGTCCCGTACGGACTGTAGGAGCGCGTCGGCGAGGATCCCGGCCTCCGAGCCGTCGTGCTCGCTGGAGACGGCCGGCAGGGGTACGAGCGCGATCGCCTCGTCGCCCGTGTGGGCGACGGCGATGCGGTCGGAGGGCTCGGGACCGGTGGCGAGCGGGTCGACCAGGATCTCCTCCAGGAGCGCCTGGGCGACCGGACCGCCCTCGACCGTGCCGCCCTCCCACTCGACCCGGGCCACGACCACCTGCCAGTGCGGGGCCGCTCCCAGGCCGGGCAGCAGCACCGGCGCCGCGACCCGCAGCCGCGCCGCGATCTCGGCCGGCGCGGCGCCCGCCTGGACGAGTTCGAGGATCTCCTGCGCCAGTCGCCGCCGGACCGCGCGCGCCGCGTCCCGCCGGTCCCGCTCCACCGCGATCAGCTGGGTGACGCCCTGGAGCAGGTCGAGCCGCTCCTCGGGCCAGTCCCCGGCGTCCGCCTCCACCGCCAGCACCCAGTCGGACAGCACGGTCTCGCGCACGTCCCGTGAGCCCTGCGCGGCACGGCCGCCGCCGCGGATCGAGAACAGTGAGTACGTGGCGGAGCCGAGCGTCACCCGGTGCGGCTCGCGCCGGCCGGCGCGGGTCGCGTTCAGGTGTTCGGCGGCGAGCGCCGCGCACACCTCGGGGGGCAGCGCGGGGCCCGCCAGCTTCGAGTCAGAGATGAGCCGTCCGGCGGAGGAGAGCACCCAGGCCCTCAGGTCCAGGTCGGTGCCGAGCAGGTCCAGCACCACGTCGGGGCCGCCCCCCGCCGGCCCCGAGGTCATCAGCCGGCGGTGCCGGTCGACCACGGCCGCGAGGTCCCCGGCACGCTCGCCGGACACCTGCCGCACCACGTGCTCGGTGATCGTCGCGAACGCCACCGACTCGTGCACCGCGAACAGCGGCAGCCGGTGCCGGGCGCAGGCCACCACCAGGTCCTCCGGCACGAATCCGAACTCGGCCGTACCGGCGGCGACGCCCGCCACCCCGGCGCCCGCCAGGGCCCGTACGAACGGCTCGGAGTCCTCGGCGTCCCGGCGCCAGGCCAGCCCCGTCAGCACCAGCTCACCGCCCGCCAGATAGCGGCTGGGGTCCTTGAGGTCGGTGGTCATCACGCCGCGTACGGCGCGGTCCAGCTCGTCCTCGCCGCCGAGCAGCCGCAGACCCAGCGCATCGGTGTCCAGCAGTGCGCGCAGCCGCATTCTCGTCGCCGCCGTTCTTTGTCTCGAAATCTACGATGAGTCGTGAAGGGTCCTGTGGTGAGGGGACCCGCGAGCGGGTTCTCGACGCGGGAGGCCGCCCGTCCGGGAGCGACCGGGCCGGGTCTCACGTTTCCACAGGAGAACCAGGAGGTTGCTGAGGACCTCCGTTCATACGAATCTACAAGATGCCCGCGTTGGCCAGCCAACTCCTTCATGGTTTCGGTGACTGACCCCGTCGGAGTACAGCGCGGTGTACTGAGCCCACTCTGCGTAAACAGCACATGAACGAGCCGGGGCCGCCGCACCCGATCCGGCTCGATCCGGACGCCCCGGCCGACCGTCCCGGTCGGCCCGGACGACTCACGAGACGAAGAAGAGAGCCGGTCATGGACTTCCTTCGCCCCGCCAGCTGGCAGGAGGCGCTCGCCGCCAAGGCCGAGCACCCCACCGCTGTGCCGATCGCGGGCGGCACCGATGTGATGGTCGAGATCAACTTCGACCATCGCCGGCCCGAGTACCTGCTCGACCTGAACCGGATCGACGACCTCCTCGCCTGGGAGGTGGGCGAGGAGAGTGTGCGGCTGGGCGCCTCCGTCCCGTACTCGAAGATCATGGAGAACCTGCGCGGCGAGCTGCCGGGCCTGGCCCTCGCCTCGCACACGGTCGCCTCGCCGCAGATCCGCAACCGCGGCGGCGTCGGCGGCAACCTGGGCACCGCCTCCCCGGCCGGTGACGCCCACCCCGCCCTGCTCGCGGCGGGCGCCGAGGTCGAGGTGGAGTCGGTGCGCGGCACGCGCCTGATCCCGATCGACGCCTTCTACACCGGTGTGAAGCGCAACGCGCTCGCCCCCGACGAGCTGATCCGCGCCGTCCACGTCAAGAAGGCCGACGGCCCGCAGCAGTACTCCAAGGTCGGCACCCGCAACGCCATGGTCATCGCGGTCTGCGCCTTCGGCCTCGCCCTGCACCCCCGTACCCGTACGGTCCGCACCGGCATCGGCTCCGCGGCCCCCACTCCCGTCCGGGCGAGGACAGCGGAGGAGTTCCTGAACGCGGCGCTCGACGAGGGCGGCTTCTGGGACAACGGAAAGATCATCACCCCGTCGGTCGCCCGGCAGTTCGCGGACCTCTGCGCCGCCGCGTGCAACCCGATCGACGACGTCCGAGGCACCGCGAGCTACCGCCGCCACGCGGTCGGCGTGATGGCCCGGCGCACGCTGAGCTGGACCTGGGAGTCGTACCGAGGCACCGGCGGCCGGACGCATCAGAAGGGGAGTGCCGCGTAATGCGCGTCAATTTCACGGTCAACGGCCGTCCACAGGAAGCCGACGACGTCTGGGAGGGCGAGTCCCTGCTGTACGTGCTGCGCGAACGCCTGGGCCTGCCCGGCTCCAAGAACGCCTGCGAGCAGGGCGAGTGCGGCTCCTGCACGGTCCGCCTGGACGGCGTGCCGGTCTGCGCGTGCCTGATCGCGGCGGGTCAGGTCGAGGGCCGCGAGGTCGTCACGGTCGAGGGCCTCGCGGACCACGCCCGGCGGCGCTCCGGCGGAACCGGCGCGGGCGGCACCTCCCTCGACGCGGCCCGGGGGTGGGCCGCCAAGGGCACCGACTCCCTGACCGGCGAAGGCGCCGGACTCTCCCCGGTCCAGCAGGCGTTCATCGACGCCGGCGCCGTCCAGTGCGGCTTCTGCACCCCCGGCCTGCTGGTCGCGGCCGACGAGATGCTGGAGCACAACCCCGACCCGAGCGACGCGGACATCCGCGAGGCGCTGTCGGGCAACCTGTGCCGCTGCACCGGCTACGAGAAGATCATGGACGCGGTCCGCCTGGCGGCCGCCCGGCAGGCAGAGGAGGTGTGACCGTGTCCTCCACCGAGCGTTCGACCTCGCTGAAGCAGACCGGTGCCCCGGTCGGCACCCCCACCGGGCTCACCCAGGGCGCCCCGGCCAAGGGCGGCATCGGCGAGTCCACACTGCGCCCCGACGGCATCCTGAAGGTCACCGGCGAGTTCGCGTACTCGTCCGACATGTGGCACGAGGACATGCTCTGGGGCCAGATCCTGCGCTCCCCGGTCGCGCACGCCGAGATCGTCTCGATCGACATCGGCGAGGCCCTCGCCCAGCCCGGCGTCCACGCCGTCATGACCTACGACGACCTGCCGACCGACGTGAGGAACTACGGCCTGGAGATCCAGGACACGCCGGTCCTCGCGCACGGCAAGGTACGCCACCACGGCGAGCCGGTCGCGATCGTCGCCGCCGACCACCCGGAGACCGCGCGCCGCGCCGCCGCCAAGATCAAGGTGGAGTACCGCGAACTCCCGGTCGTCACCGACGAGGCGTCCGCGACCGCGCCGGACGCGATCCTCGTCCACGAGGACCGCGACGACCACCACATCGGGCACGTCCCGCACCCCAACATCGTCCACCGCCAGCCGATCGTCCGCGGCGACGTCGAAGCGGCCGCGCGCAAGGCCGACTTCGTCGTCCGGGGCGAGTACACCTTCGGCATGCAGGACCAGGCCTTCCTCGGCCCCGAGTCCGGCCTCGCCGTGCCGGCCGAGGACGGCGGCGTCGACCTCTACGTCGCCACCCAGTGGCTGCACTCCGACCTGCGCCAGATCGCGCCCGTGCTCGGCCTGCCCGAGGACAAGGTCCGGATGACGCTGTCCGGCGTCGGCGGTGCCTTCGGCGGCCGGGAGGACCTGTCGATGCAGATCCACGCCTGCCTGCTGGCGCTGCGCACCGGCAAGCCCGTCAAGATCGTCTACAACCGCTTCGAGTCCTTCTTCGGACACGTCCACCGCCACCCCGCGAAGCTCTTCTACGAGCACGGGGCGACCAAGGACGGCAAGCTCACCCACCTGAAGGCGCGGATCGTCCTGGACGGCGGCGCCTACGCGTCGGCGTCGCCGGCGGTCGTCGGCAACGCCTCCTCGCTGGGCGCGGGACCGTACGTCGTCGACGACGTCGACATCGAGGCCATCGCCCTCTACACCAACAACCCGCCGTGCGGCGCCATGCGCGGCTTCGGCGCGGTCCAGGCGTGCTTCGCCTACGAGGCCCAGATGGACAAGCTCGCCGACAAGGTGGGCATGGACCGGGTCGCGTTCCGTCAGCTGAACGCGATGTCGCAGGGCGCGCTCCTGCCGACCGGGCAGCGGGTCGACTCCCCGGCCCCGGTCGCCGAACTCCTGCGCCGGGTCAAGGCGATGCCGCTGCCGCCGGAGTGCCAGTGGGAGAGCAGCGAGGGCGCGGACGTACGCCAGCTGCCCGGCGGCCTGTCCAACACCACGCACGGCGAAGGCGTCGTACGGGGCGTCGGCTACGCGGTCGGCATCAAGAACGTCGGCTTCTCCGAGGGCTTCGACGACTACTCGACGGCCAAGGTCCGGATGGAGGTCGTCGGCGGCGAGCCCGTCGCCACCGTGCACACCGCGATGGCGGAGGTCGGCCAGGGCGGTGTCACCGTGCACGCCCAGATCGCCCGCACCGAGCTGGGCGTCACCCAGGTGACGATCCAGCCGGCGGACACCCAGGTGGGCAGCGCCGGTTCGACCTCGGCCTCGCGGCAGACGTACGTCACCGGCGGCGCCGTCAAGAACTCCTGCGAACTGGTCCGGGAGAAGGTCCTGGAGCTGGGCCGCCGCAAGTTCGGCACCTACCACCCCGCCTGGGCCGGCGCCGAACTCCTGCTGGAGAACGGCAAGGTCGTCACCGACGGCGGCGAGGTCCTCGCGAACCTGGCGGACGTCCTGGAGGACGAGGCCGTCGAGGTCGAGGCCGAGTGGCGGCACCGCCCGACCGAGCCCTTCGACCTGCGCACCGGTCAGGGCGACGGCCATGTCCAGTACAGCTTCGCCGCGCACCGCGCCGTGGTCGAGGTCGACACCGAACTCGGCCTGGTCAAGGTCGTCGAACTGGCCTGCGCCCAGGACGTCGGCAAGGCGCTCAACCCGCTGTCCGTCATCGGCCAGATCCAGGGCGGTACGACCCAGGGTCTCGGCATGGCGGTCATGGAGGAGATCATCGTCGACCCGAAGACGGCGAAGGTCAGGAACCCCTCCTTCACGGACTACCTGATCCCCACCATCCTCGACACGCCGACCATCCCGGTCGACGTGCTCGAACTCGCCGACGAGCACGCCCCGTACGGGCTGCGCGGCGTCGGCGAGGCCCCGACCCTGTCGTCCACCCCGGCGGTCCTCGCGGCCATCCGGAACGCGACGGGTCTGGAGCTCGACCGGACGCCGGTACGCCCGGAGCACCTCACCGGAACCGCGTAGCCCTACACAGGGCCGACGTCCGCGGCACACCCAGCAGTTCGTCTCGGGCCGTCCCCCGGGTCGTGCACCTTCCCAAAACCCGCGCCCGCCACGGCGGTCGCGCGGGTGCCCCTATGAACCTTGGGAGACGGCCCATGACCCAGCAGTCAGTGGAGCCCAGGACCACCGCGCAAGAGGCGGGTGCGGGCAGCCGCGTCCCGGCCGGCCGGTCCTGGCTCGACCGCTACTTTCACATATCCCGGCGGGGATCCACGCTCGCCCGCGAAGTGCGCGGCGGCGTCACCACCTTCATGGCGATGGCGTACATCCTGCTGCTCAACCCCCTGATCCTGTCCGGCAAGGACGCGGCGGGGGACACGCTCGGGCAGCAGCCGCTGATCACCGCCACCGCGTTCGCGGCGGCCCTGAGCACGCTGCTCATGGGCTTCCTCGGCAAGGTGCCGCTCGCCCTGGCCGCCGGACTCTCCGTGTCCGGTGTGCTGTCCTCGCAGGTCGCCCCGCAGATGACCTGGCCGCAGGCCATGGGTATGTGCGTGCTCTACGGCGTGGTCATCATGCTCCTGGTCGTCACCGGCCTCCGCGAGAAGATCATGAACGCGATCCCGCAGGCCCTCAAGCACGCGATCACCATGGGCATCGGCCTGTTCGTCGCCCTGATCGGCTTCTACAAGGCCGGGTTCGTGCACCGGGGCGAGGCGACCCCGGTCACCCTCGGCCCGGCCGGTGAACTCGCCGGCTGGCCGGTCCTGCTCTTCGCCGCGACCCTGCTGGCCGTCTTCATGCTCCAGGCCCGCGGGGTGCCCGGCGCGATCCTGATCGGCATCGTCGGCGGCACCGTCCTCGCCGTGGCCCTCAACGCGTTCGGCGTCATCGACCCGAAGCAGTGGGCGAGCGGCGCACCCGAACTGCACGGCGGCGCGGTGTCGATGCCGGACTTCTCGCTCTTCGGGAAGGTCGAGTTCGGCGGCTGGGACCAGGTCGGCGCGATGACCGTCGGCATGATCGTCTTCACGCTCGTGCTGGCCGGCTTCTTCGACGCGATGGCGACGATCATCGGGGTCGGCACCGAGGCCGGGCTCGCCGACGGACAGGGCCGGATGCCGGGCCTGTCCAAGGCGCTGTTCGTCGACGGCGCGGGCGGCGCGATCGGCGGTGTCGCCGGAGCGTCCGGCCAGACCGTGTTCGTGGAGTCGGCGACGGGCGTCGGCGAGGGAGCCCGCACGGGCCTGTCGTCCGTGGTCACCGGACTCTTCTTCGCGGCCTGCCTGTTCTTCACCCCGCTGACGGCGATCGTCCCCGGCGAGGTCGCCGCGGCGGCCCTGGTCGTCATCGGCGCCATGATGATGTCGAACGCCCGCCATGTGGACTGGGCCGACCGCGCCACCGCGATCCCGGTCTTCCTCACCGTCGTGGTCATGCCGTTCACGTACTCCATCACCGCGGGCGTCGCGGCCGGAGTCATCAGCTACGTCGCCCTCCGCATCGCCCAGGGCAAGGCCCGGGAGACCGGGGCCTTCATGTGGGGCCTGACCGTCATCTTCCTCGTCTACTACGCCCTCCACCCGATCGAGGGGTGGCTCGGCGTGCGCTGAGCCCGCCGCCGGAAGCCCGCCGGGAACCCGGTGCCTCGCTCGCGGGGCCCGGTGACCGGCGCCGAAGCCCTCACCGTCGCACCGCCAAGGAGACCGAGACATGCTGGACATCGCCGCAGAACTGCACCGGTGGGTCGAGCAGGGCCGTGACTTCGCCGTCGCCACCGTGGTGGCCGTCGGCGGCAGCGCACCCCGCCGGCCCGGCGCCGCCCTCGCGGTGGACGCCGACGGCACGGCGCTGGGCTCGGTCTCCGGCGGGTGCGTGGAGGGCGCGGTCTACGACCTGTGCCGACAGGCGCTGAAGGACGGCGAGGCGGTCCTCGAACGCTTCGGCTACAGCGACGAGGACGCCTTCGCCGTCGGTCTGACCTGCGGCGGTGTCATCGACATCCTCGTCACCCCGGTACGGGCCGGCGACCCCGTCCGCCCGGTGGTGGCCGCCGCGCTGGCCGCCGCCGGCGCCGGCCGGGCGGCGGCCCTGGCCCGGATCGTGCGAGGCCCGGCGGAACTCACCGGCCGCGCCCTGCTCGTCCGCCCCGACGGTGCCTACGACGGCGGCTTCGGCGCCCACCGGGAACTGGACCGCACGGTCGCCGCCGAGGCGGCGGCCCTCCTCGACGCCGGCCGCACCGGCACCCTGGAGATCGGAGAGCGGGGCTCACGCTGCGGAGCACCGCTCACCGTCCTGGTCGAGTCGTCGGTCCCACCGCCCCGGATGATCGTCTTCGGCGCGATCGACTTCGCGTCGGCACTGGTGAGGGTCGGCAAGTTCCTCGGCCACCACGTGACGGTGTGCGACGCCCGGCCGGTGTTCGCGACCCGCACCCGCTTCCCGGAGGCCGACGAGATCGTCGTGGAGTGGCCCCACCGGTACCTGGAGCGCACGGACGTCGACGCCCGTACCGTCCTGTGCGTCCTCACCCACGACGCCAAGTTCGACATCCCCCTGCTGCGGCTCGCGCTGCGGCTGCCGGTCGCCTACGTCGGCGCGATGGGCTCGCGCCGCACCCACCTGGACCGCGAACGCCGGCTGCGGGAGACCGGGGTGACGGAACCCGAACTGGCGCGCCTGCGCTCACCCATCGGCCTCGACCTGGGCGCGCGCACACCCGAGGAGACCGCGCTGTCGATCGCGGCCGAGATCGTCGCCGACCGGCGTGGCGGCAGCGGGATCTCCCTCACCGGCGCGCACACGCCGATCCATCACGACGTGACGTCGGTGCCCGCGGGCCGGATCGGTTCGGTCGCCTGACCCACGGGCCCGCCCGCCGAAGGATCCGTACCCCGGCCCGCCGTCGGCCGGGTGCCCTCGCGAACCGCCGGCTGGTCCGGCCAGGCCAACGCGTACCCCGCGCCGCCGCCCCGGCTCACCCGCACCCAGCGCAGCAGTTCGCGGGCGATGCCCGCGTTGCCCATCGCCCACCCGGTCTGCGGTTCGAGGTCGCTCGGCGCGGCCCGGTGCTCGACGTTCGACCAGCGGGCGCCGCCGGCGTCCCGGGTCGCCCGCGCGGCGAGGTCCTCGACCAGCAGGCGGGCGAAGTCCGGGGCGTCGTCCTGCTCGGCCAGCCGGTCGCAGGCCAGCGCCAGCACCCCCGAAGTGCCGCAGCAGCGCCCGTTGTTGTCCCAGAAGCCCGGACGCACCCGGCGCGGCAGCCCGGAGCGGGTCACGGTGTGCCAGCAGCGGTCGGCGAGCTCCGGCCAGACGGGCTCGGCGAGCGTGTCCCTGAGCAGCCGGAAGACCTGGGCGTCCCCGGCCGGTCCGTGGCACCAGCCGTAGCTGTGCCGCTCGATGAGGTCGGGGAGGTACTGCGGGTCGGAGTGGGGGGCGAGGAAGCCGGCCGGTCCGGCCTCGTCGCGGGCCACGACGTCCGCGACACCGGCCCGCGCCAGCTCGACCAGGTCCGCGCGCCCGAGCTCCGCGCCGACGGACGCCAGGGCGTAGGCGATGCCCAGGGTGCCGTGCGAGATGTGGTGCAGCCGGGCCGGGGCGCCACGGCGGAACTCCCAGCTGACGCCCGCCGAAGTGACCTCCGCCGTACGGACGTAGGGCTCCAGGGCGAGGACGGCGAGGTCGGCGTCGCCCGCCGCGAGCGCGCCGAGGCCGATCCCCGCGTTGCCGCCCATCAGCTCGAACAGCTCGCCCCAGCGCTCTCCGTCGAAGCGGGACCGCACGCGCTCCAGGGCCCGGTCCGCCGCGGCACCCGACGCGGCGTCGGCCAGGTCGCGCCCGACCGTCCGCAGCACCAGCGCGATGCCGGTGAGACCGAAGTACAGCGAGTCGTCCGGATGGTCGTCGACGGCGGCGGCGAGAGAGCGCGCCGCGCGCAGGGCGGCGTCCGCGTACGTGTCGTCGCCGAAGTGCCGCCAGGCCTCAAGGAGCGCGGGCACGACCCCGGCCGTCCCGTTGTAGAACATCGGGTCGGTCGCCGCGTCCGAAGGCCTGACCGGCCAGGCGAGGCCGCCGTCCCCGGTGTCCCGCGCCGCCCCGAGCAGCCACCGCAGGGCGTCCGCCGCGAGTGCCTCGGTGTCCTCCACTGCTGCCGCCCCTGCTGTCATGCGCCCACCCTGACATGCGGCGGATCACCCCGACCAGGGGTTTCAGCCGCGCAGGACGAAGCAGCGCAGCCCGCCCGGCCGCAGGTCGTACCAGTGGCCGTGCCGCCAGTCGCCGACGAGCGTGCCGACGTCGACCGGGGTCAGTCCGATGCGCCGCCGCTCCTCGGGCAGACGGTCCGTCAGCTCGGTGGTCACCACCCAGGCCCCGCCCGGCGACAGCAGTGCGCGCACCCGCTCCGCGGCCGCCTGCCGGTCCGCGAGGAACGGCAGCACCAGCCGGGTCGTCACCAGGTCGAAGGAGCGCGGCGGCAGCCGGTCCGCGACCTCGGCGCCGTCCTCGAAGTCCAGGCGGCACGCCTCCAGACGCGGTACGAGGCCCTCGTACCGGTCACGCGTCGCCGCCACCGCCGAGTCCGTCGCGTCGACGGCGAGGGTGCGAAAGCCCAGAGCGGCGAGAGCGGCGGCGTAACCGCCCAGGCCGCAGCCGACGTCCAGGGCCCGGGCGTCCGGGCCCGGCGGGACGGCCTGGGCGAGCAGCCCGATCTCCCGCGCGTCGGCGCGGTGGAAGCCGCGCCCCGCCGCGAAGTGCGCCTCCCAGCGGAGCCGGGACTCCGGCGTCACGGCTGCCGCAACAGGCGGTTGACCGCCCGCCCGAAGACCGAGCGCGCCGCCGCGTGCAGCAGCGGGTCGAAGAGCGACGGCAGCGGGCGTACCCGCACCTCCTCGCGCCAGACCACGCGGGCCCGCCCGCCCGGCCCCGGCCGCACCTCGATCTCGGCCCAGCCCAGGACGAGCCGGCCCCGCTTCTCCAGCCGGCACCGGCCCGGCTCGTCACCGTCCGGCGGCTGCCAGCGGGTGACCTCCATCCGGTCGGCGAAGGAGAGCGGGCCGATGCCCGTACGCGCCACGATGAGGGTGCCCTCGTGGGTGGGCGGGGGTGTGACCACGGTGACTCGGGTCAGGGGGACCACGTCGCCATGCCGGGGCCACTCCGTGAGCCGGCGCCACGCCTCGTCGAGGGGGAGCGGTGCCGTGCGTTCGAGCTCGAAGTTGACCACGGGACGATCGTAGGCAAGCGATCCGGGCCGCCCGCGGGTTCGTCCCCGAGTCACCCGTTTCGCCCAGTACGGTGTCGACAAGGAGACGTACACAGGAACAGTGCGGGCGATGCGCCGGATGGACGGACCCGGCCCCGCCCGGCGGCCTACCCTTTCCCCCACGGGTGGGCGATCCGCCCGTCTCCAGGGGGAGTTGGTCGTCATGCCGTTGAAGACCTACGGAGTACTGGTCGCGCGGGCCGTCGACACCCGGCGCGAGGGTGCCGTCGACTCACCGCACTATCAGATCCACCTCACGGACGAGGCCGGCACGCACTACCGCGCGTCGGTCAACGTGCTCTCGCAGGAGCGGCCCCCGGAGCTGCTCTACCTGGCCGCCGACGACTTCCGGCATCCGGTCACCGACCGCCTGGCCGGTCTGCCGAGCGGCTGGAACACCCTGCCGTCCGGCCCGGGCGGCCCCCACCTCGACTTCGTGCGCGGCAACCTCTTCGACCCGGCGCTGATGCGGACGCTGCCTCCGGACGTCACGGGCCCCGACAACGACCTCGCCGACCTCCTCGACCGCCAGGTGCGGCGCGCTGTCGCCGACCCGGACGCCCGCCTGTACGTGTTCGGCGAGCGCTGGGGACCCGAAGCCGGAGTCGAGGACAAGGTGTTCGGCTTCCTGCCGGGCAACGGCGTCCACGACATCCACATGAACCAGGGCAACAGCCGGCGCTTCCGCGGCGACGACGGGGTCTGGCAGGACGGCGGACTGCTCCTGCACTTCCCGGACCCGTCGCGCTGGGTGGGTGTCTTCCTCGCCTTCCAGAGCCAGTCCTGGCACACCGACGACGCGACCGGCCACGCGCTCGACGACGTCGACGGCTCGCGCGGCGAGCCGGGCGGACAGCCGGTCCGGGTGGTGGCGGCGCTGGTCGACCCGCGCGGGCCCGCCCCGGAGGCGGAGAACGTGACCCTGCTCAACGCCTCGCCCGGCCCGGTCGATCTCACCGGCTGGCGGATCGTCGACCGGATCGGGCGGGGTTCCGCGGTGCCGCCCGGCGCGCTCGCCCCCGGCGCGGTCCTGCGGGTGGACCTGGCCGACGGCGCCCGGCTGGGCAACCGCGGCGGCGAGATCACCCTGCTCGACGCGGCAGGCCTGAAGGTGCACGGCGTCTCCTACACCGCCGAGCAGGCCGGGCGGGAGGGCTGGACGGTCGTCTTCTGAGGCGCCCCCGCGCCGCCTCAGGGCCGGTACACCTTCCCGGGTTCGGCCGTGCCCGGCGCCAGCAGCTGCGGCACGGTCACGAAGACGTACCCCCGCTCCTTGAGCGCGTCGATGATCCCCGGTACCGCGGGCACGGTCCCCTGGTAGATGTCGTGCAGCAGGATGATCCCGTCCCGGGAGGCCTGGGCCAGGACGCGCTTGCGTATCAGCGCGGAGTCGGTCGTCGTGTAGTCCTTGGCGGTCACGCTCCACAGCACCTCCGACATGCCGAGTTCGCGGCAGATGTCGTGCACGGTGTCGTCGGTGCGGCCCTGGGGCGGGCGCATCAGCGTCGGCCGGTGGCCGGTGAGGCGCTCTATCTCCTTGTTGGGCCGCTCCAGTTCCTCGCGTATCTCGTCCGGCTTCAGCTGGGTGAGGATCTTGTGGTCCCAGGTGTGGCTGGCCACCTCGTGTCCCTCGTCGGCCATGCGCTCGACGAGCTCCGGGTACTTCTCGATGTGGCGCTTGCCGAGCAGGAAGAAGGTCGCCGGAACCTTCTTCTCCTTCAGGATGTCCAGCAGCCGGGCGGAGTTCTCGCTCGGTCCGGCGTCGAAGGTGAGCGCGATGCACTTGGCCTCACGGCAGTCGACGGTCCCGTAGCGGGCCTGGGCGGTGGGGTGGGCGCGGGCGGCGCTCGGCGCCGTGGTCTCGAGCCGGGTGCACCCGGTCAGAGCCAGTGCCAGGGAAGCGGCCGCCACCGCGACGGTGACGGCACGCAACCCGGCGCCGGTTTTTTTCATCTTCTGGGTCAGCGAAGGCATGCCGTGACTATACATAAGAGGTATACACGGCATTTATAGCGCCTTGTCGGGCGTCGAGCGCCGCATCCGCCTGTTTCGCCACCACCTTCGCCGCCGCTTTCGCCGCCACCTCCGGATCCACCTCCGGATCCGCCTCCGGATCCGCCTTCGGGGTCACTCCCGGGACCGCGTCGAGAGCGCGGGATTGTCATGAGCCGGTCACTTAGATGCTCAGGATGGACATCGGAAACCGATCGGTTTACGATGCTGGAAACCGATCGTTTTCCATTTCTCGGAGGCTCATATGACCACGCTCAAGGACGCTTCGGTCCTCGTCACCGGCGGCAGCCGCGGCATCGGCCGGGCCCTGGTGGAGGAGCTGTACGCCCGTGGCGCCCGCACGGTCTACGCCACCGCCCGTGACCCGCGCACCGTGACCCACCCCGACGCCGTCCCGCTGGCCCTGGAGGTGACGGACCCCGCCTCCGTCGCGGCCGCCGCCGCGGCGGCCCAGGACGTCACCGTGCTGATCAACAACGCGGGCGTCGCGGCCGGCACCCGCTACCTCGACTCGCCGCTCGACGACGTGCGCCGTGAGTTCGAGATCAACTTCTACGGTCCGCTGCTGCTGACCCGCGCCTTCGTGCCGGTCATCGAGCGCAACGGCGGCGGCCATGTCCTGAACGTCCACTCCGTGCTGTCCTGGATCGCCAACAACACCACCTACGGCGCCACCAAGGCGGCCATGTGGTCGCAGACCAATTCCCTGCGCCTGGAGCTGCGGCCGCGGGGCATCGACGTCACCGGGCTGCACATGGGCTATGTCGACACCGACATGACGGAGGGCATCGACGCGCCCAAGAGCAGCCCCCGCGACATCGCCGTCGCCGCCCTCGACGGCGTCGAGGCGGGAGCGCACGAGGTGCTGGCCGACGACCTCACCCGCTGGGTCAAGGCGCAGCTGTCCGGCGACGTGGACGCGATGTACCAGGAGCTCGCCGCGCGGTGACACCGCCACCGCCACCCGCCTGCACGCACACGTACACGCGGGCACGGACGCCGATGGCGTCATGCCGGCCCGGGCGGGCGCACGGCGGTTCCGGCCGCCGCTGTGCCCGGGTTCACCCTTCAGCCGGTCCGCGTTGGGCCGTTCGGGTCTCCCGAGTGGGCCGGTGCCGTCCCGGTCGGACACCGTACTCCGGGTAGGGACGACAACCGCTCGCGCCTTCGCCCTACACCGCGCAGGGGCAAGGGGTGAACGATGGCCGGCAGCACGCACGCCACCCGGGACGCGCTGTGGCGCCCCGGCCCGCCTCCGGGGGCGGCCGCCACACCGTGGGGAGCGGCCGTCGTACCGTGGCGGCCCGCTGTCGCGCGCCGGCGGGCCGCAGTCGGGCCGCGGCGGGGGCGCGACGACGTGTGGCTCGGCGCGGTCGCGGCCGCCTTCACCCTCGCCCAACTGGTCCTCGTGCGCCCGGGCATGGGCCTCGGCTGGGACGAGACGGTGTACGTCAGCCAGGTCAGCGGCCACGCACCCGCCGCCTTCTTCAGCGCCCCCCGCGCCCGTGGCGTCCCTCTGCTGGTCGCACCGATCGCCGCCTGGTCGGCGTCCACCCCGCTGCTGCGCGTCTTCCTCGCCGTGCTCTCCGGGCTCGCCCTCTTCCTGGCCCTGCGGGTCTGGCGCGGGCTGTTCCCCACCCGCGTACTCGCCCTCGGCGGCGCCCTGTTCGCCTCGCTGTGGGTCACGCTCTTCTACGGCCCGCAGGCCATGCCCAACTACTGGGTCGCGATCGGCGCCCTCCTCTGCGTCGGCTGCTTCCTGCGGGCCGGGGGCGGGCGCGGCGCCGCCGCGCACGGCCGGGCGGCCGTAGGGGGCGTACTCGCGGGCGCGGCCCTGATGGCGTGGATGCGCCCCATGGACGCCGTCTACGTGGTGCTGCCGCTGCTCGCGCGGTGCCTGTGGCTGTGGCGGGGGCCGCGCCCGCGTCGGGGGCGTCCCCCGGTGCTGCTCGCCGCCCTGCTCGCCGGTCTGGTCGCCGGGGCGGGGGAGTGGGTGGTCGAGGCCTACCTCGGCTACGGCGGCCTCGCCCAGCGGCTGTCCGACGCCTCCCGCCTCCAGGGCGGCCTCGGCGGCCACCTCGCCGTCGCCGACCAACTGCGCAGCCTGGGCGGGCGCGTCCTGTGCCGCCCCTGCACCGGCTCGATGCCCGGCCCGGCGGTGACGGCCTGGTGGTTCGTCCTGCCGCCGCTCGCCGTCCTCGCCGTGGCCGTCGCCCTGCGCGCCCGGCGCCCGGCTCCCACCCTGCTGCCCCTGGCCTGCGCCACGACGGCCGCCGTCCCCTACCTCTTCCTCATCGGCTACGCGGCCCCCCGCTTCCTCCTGCCCGTCTACGCCCTGCTCGCGATCCCCGTCGCCGCCGCGCTCACCCACCTGGTCACCGCACGGGACCGGACCCGGCGCCGGGTCGCCGTCACCCTGGTGACGCTGGGGCTGGCGGGCCATCTGGCCGTCCAGTACGCCGTTCTGGAGAGCACCGTGCACCGCACCACCGCGGCCCACCGCGACTGGTCCCGCACCGCGGCCGCGCTGCGCCTCCTCGGCGTCCGGCCGCCCTGCCTGGTCACCGGGTACCAGGCGCCCCCGATCGCCTTCTACACCGGGTGCGCCTCCGCGCCGGCCGTCGGGCGCGACGCCTCCACCACCGCGTCGGCGGTCGCCCGCGCCGCCCGTACCACGCCGGTCGCCGCCCTCGCCGCGCCCGGCGGCCCGCCACCCGCCTACGCCCGTTCCTGGCCCGCCGGGCATGCGGGCGCCCTGCCGGTGTACTTGTCCCCCTCCGCGCGGCGGGGGCGGTGACGATGGCCGCGACGACCGAGCAGGTCCCGGTCCGGAGCCGGCGCCGGTACTGGCAGCTGGGCGTCACCCTCGCCGTCGCCGCGGCGGCCTGCGCCCTTCTCGTCGCCCACCGGGACACCCTGGACGCCGGAACCGACCGGCTCGCCGCGGCCGACCGGGAATGGCTCCTGGCGGCGGGCCTGGCCGCCCTCGCGACCTGGGTGTGCGCGGCCGTCGTCCAGCAGGGCGCGGTCGCCGAACGCCTGCCGCGCGGACGGCTCGTCGCCGCCCAGTTCGCGGCGTCCGCCGCCAACCACCTGCTGCCCGCCGGTACCGGCGCGACCGCCGTCAACCTCCGCTTCCTGACCCGGTGCGGGCTGTCCACCACCCGCTCGGCGACCGCGCTCGCGGTGAAGGCGGCGGCCGGCGGGATCGTACGGCTCCTCCTCGGCGTCGCGCTGTTGCTCACCTCGCCCGGCACGCTGCGGCTCTCCGCCGGGGTCCCGCCCCTTCTCGTCCTGCTCCCTGTCGCGGGCTGCGTCGTCGCGGCGCTCGCGGCACTCGCGCTGAACCGTCGGCTGCGCGCCTGGGTGCGGCCGGCGGCCGGCAAGGTCCTCGCGGACGTGCGCGAGGTGCACCGGCGCGGGGCGCGGGCGTGCGCGCTGTGGGGCGGCTCGCTCGCGTTCGCGCTGATGCACGCCACGGTGATCGTCGCGGTCGTCCACGCCCTCGGCCTGCCGCTGGCCGAGGGCCGGGTCGTCATGGCGTACCTGGTCGCCAGCGGCGCGGCGGCCCTGTTGCCCACACCCGGCGGGATCGGCTCCCTGGACGCCACGCTCGCGCTCTCCCTCACCGCCGCGGGCGCCCCGGGCGCGGCGGCCGTCTCCGTGGTCTTCGGCTACCGCCTGCTGACCGCCTGGCTGCCGATGGCCCCCGGCCTCCTGGTCCTGGCGGTGCTGGCCCGCCGCTCGGCGGTGTGACGGCCGCGCGGACAAGGGCGGCCGCTCGGCCCGGGCCCCTTCCGACGCGCGACGGCGTGGACGACCGCCCGTCGACTACGATCCCGTAGACGGTCTACCGGGCTGTAGACGAAGGTGAGGGGGGAGGACCGTTCCCATGAGCGACGCGAAGGACGAACGCCGGCCGGCGGGGGAGCTGGAAGCCGCCGTCATGGCCGTGCTGTGGGCCGCCGGCCGGCCGCTCACCGCGTCGCGGGTGCGGCTCGCACTCGACTCCGGCCTGGCCCGTACGACCGTGACGACGATCCTGACCAGGCTGCACGAGAAGGGCGTCGTGGCGAGGGAGCGCGAGGGCCGTGGCTTCGCCTATCACCCGGCCCAGGATCCCCAGGGGCTGACCGCCCGCCGTATGCACGCGGAGCTCGACCGCGACGGCGACCGCGAGACGGTCCTCGCCCGCTTTGTCGCGCGGCTCGGCCCGGACGACGAGCGGGTCCTGCGCCGTCTCCTGGAGGGGGACGGGCGATGACCGTCGCCTCATCCCGCTGACGGTCCCTCCGCCGTACCACGCGGTGCCAGGGCCGTACGCGACGACGGCGCCGCGCGCCCTGTCCTCACGCCCGAGCGCGCCCACGACCGGGTCACCGTCACCCGGCCCCGGCCCCGGCACTGAGCCGCGGACCGGTCAGGGACAGGTCGCCGCCGCATTGTGTGAGCTGGGAGGCGGTGACGCCCGCGAAGGTGATGGTGCGGGTGTGGGTGGCCGTGTCCGACAGCCAGGACGGTACGGCGTCGGGGGTGATGGTCACCGTGCGGTCCGGCGGGAGCGGGGCGCCGTCCAGGGCCGTGACCTCGCCGGCCAGTTCGCGCAGGTAGACGGTCACCACGCCGTCGCCGCCCCGCCCTTTGAGCGTGGACGTGGTCGCGGGCCCGGTGCGCAGGCGCAGCGCCGTCCTTCCCCGGCCCGCGCTCACGTCGAGGTCGAGGGCGTCCACCGACCGAGCGGTGAACTTCAGCATCCGAGCGGCGCCGGTCCCGGTGCGCACGGTGACCACGCCCTGGAAGGTGAGGGCGCGCAGCACGAGCCGGTCGGCGCGCACGGTCCAGGTGGCGCTCGCGGGGTGCGTCGGGGGAGGGGCCGCCGGAGCGCTCGTGACGGTCGGTGCGGCGCCCGCCGGGGTCCGGGTGACCCGCGGCGGCGCGGTCCGGGGGCCGACGACCGCGGGCGGGGCACCGGCCGGGCGGGAGGCGGTGTCCGTGGGGACCGGCGTGCCGCTCGGTGGCGTCGGCGCGGTGTCCGTGGGGGCGGTCGGCGCGCTCGCCGCTGCCGTGGGGCCGCCGGGGCCGGGGAGCGGGGACGACAGCCGGGGTGCGGGCAGATGCAGGGCCAGGGGTACGGCGGCCACGGCCAGCGCGCGGGCGACGGGCCGCGGTACCCGGCGCGGGACGAGACCGGGCGAGGGAACGCGGCCCAGGGGGCGAGGTCCGGGCTCCGGGAGGCCCGGGGGCCGCCCGGAGCCCGCGTCAGTTGCCACCTGTGCGGTCTCCCGTACCGGCGTCGTCGTCCGCCGCCGGAACGCCCGTGAACACGGGGTCTCCCGCCGCGGGCATCCAGGAGCAGGCCAGGGAGCCGCCGATCAGGCCGGAGGCCAGCCCGAGGAAGAGGCCGCCGAGGTTCGCGACGGGAAAGGAGACGACGGCGAGCAGCAGGGTGACGATCCCCGCGAACACGCGATGGTGGGGGTGGTACCAGAGGGTGATCCCCAGGGTCATGAGCAGAGCTCCGATGATCAGGGAGCCGGCGCCGGACGTGGTGGACAGGACCAGCGGGACGCCGCCCAGGTCCAGGTTCCCGTAGGGCAGGTACAGGATGGGCAGGGCCGCCGCGAAGGTGAAGAACCCGGCCCAGAAGGGGCGTTCACCACGCCACGTCCTGAACCTGTGGCGGGCCGGCGCGACGCTGACGCGCGGCAGGGGTCGTCCGGTGCGGAATCTGGTGCTCACGTGTCGTCCTGATCGGCGGTGTGGCGTGCGCGTGGCCGTGCGGGGGCGACGGGGCCCTGAACGAGCGCTGCGCGCGCCGGAGTCAGGAACATGAGTGACGACCCCGCTCGATCCGCAGACGCAGGTCGGGAATGTCGAACGTGGCGGCGGAGACCGCGACCGTGGTCACGCTGACGTCCTTCAGGGTCACCGACGTGGCCTGCTGCCCGAAGCCGCTGGGGTCGAAGTAGCGTGAGTCCCGGTCGCCGGGATCGATCGGACCCTTGGTGATCGCCCCCTGCGCGATGCCGATGTCGACGTTCTGGAAATTCGCCTGCCCGGCCGCTTCGAAGGTGGCGTCGATGAACAGGTTCGTGGCCTCGGCCGGCTGTTCGTCGCCGCCGGTGAGGGTCACCGTGTACGTGCCCACCACCGGCAGGTCGACCGTGGCGGACTCGCACAGGCCGGAGACCGTCGCGTGCCGGGCGCCGGTGACCACGACGGGGACGAGTTCGTGCTTCTTGGTCACGTCGACCATGGTGTAGATGCTGACTCCACGAGCGGTCAGGGTGTCCGCGGTGACCTGGAAGCGGTAGCCGGAGATGAGGAACGACGCGGCCAGCGCCCCCTGGGCCATCGCGATGCCGAGGACCGCGCAGACCGTGACGCCGGGGATCAGGATCGCCGCGAAACGCCGCCACCGGGTTCTGCCGACACGGTGCGACATCCCGTCTCCTTCACTCGTGAGGTGGGTCCGCCCCTGTCCGGGCGCGAACTTCGCGTCACGGACTTCGCCCCCTGCCGGTGTCGGATCCTAGGCTTCTGGGCGCGGCGACCCGCCGCACGTCAGGTCCGCCGTACGGGTGACGCAACTCCTGCTGCGCCGTTCGGGTGACAGGTGGCACCGGCCGTCCGGGCGACGCGGGACCCCGTGCGCGGCTCGCGGTGGCGGCGGGGCGGGACAGGGCGGCTCAGGGCAGGGCGTACGGGGGCCGTGGTGACGACGGAGGACGGCCCGGGCGGTCCACGGTCCGCCCGGGACAAAAGTGGCGGCGCGTGAGGCGGCGGCGTGGAATGGAAGGGCCGGGGACGGAGACGTGGAGGCGTCGTGGGTGTGACACCGCTGACCGAGATCCTCGCCGAGCCGTTCGCCGAGCGCTACGCCGTACCGGCCATCAACGTCTTCAACGACCTCACACTGGAGGCCGTCCTCGCGGCCGCGGTGGAGAACAGGTCGCCGGTGATCGTGCAGACCTCCGTGAAGACCGTCAGGTCCATCGGCAGCGACGTGCTCTACGCGATGTGGACGTCGATGACCGCAGGCATCGAGGTACCCGTCACCCTTCACCTCGATCACTGCCCGGAGCGCGAGGTCATCACGGAGTGCCTGCGCCGGGGATGGAACTCGGTGCTCTTCGACGCCTCCGAGCTGCCGGTGGAGGAGAACATGCGGCAGACCGTCGAAGTGGTCGCGCAGGCGCGTGCGTTCGGCGCCGCGGTCGAGGGCGAGATCGAGTCGATCACCGGTGTGGAGGACGGCGTCGGCAGCGATACCGCGGCCGAGCGGCAGGAGCTCGCGGTCGCGCTGGAGTTCCTGCGGACCACACAGGTCGACGTCTTCGCGCCGGCGATCGGGAACGCCCACGGGTCGTACCGGCGGGCGCCGGTGCTCGACGCGCAGCGTGTCTCCGATCTGGTGGCCGCGTATCCGGTCCCGATCGCGCTGCACGGCGGCAGCGGGCTGTCCGACGAGCAGTTCCGCGACCTCATCTCCCGGGGGTGCGCGAAGGTCAACATCTCGACGGCGCTCAAGGAGACGTACATGAAGTCGAACCTGGCCTTCCTGCGGACGGCTGAGGAACGGCGGAAGTGGGATCCGCCCTCGCTGTTCCGTGCCGTCCGCCAGGACGTCGTCGAGTTGGCCGGTTCCCTGATGCGTCTCTTCGGCAGCGCCGGGCGGGGGGCCTAGCCGTGCCGGCCCTCGTCTTCGACTGTGACGGCGTCCTCGCCGACACCGAACGCGACGGGCATCTGCCCGCGTTCAACCAGACGTTCGAGGAGTTCGGTCTGCCGGTGCGGTGGAGCGACGCGGAGTACGCGCGGAAGGTGAAGGTCGGCGGCGGCAAGGAGCGGATGCGGACGCTGCTGACCCCTGACTTCGTCGCCGCCGCCGGTCTGCCCTCCGACCCGGCCGTACTCGACGAGCGGGTCGCCGCCTGGCACCGGCGCAAGACCGAGATCTACACCGGGATCATCAGCGGCGGGCGTATCCCGCCCCGGCCCGGCGTGCGGCGGGTCGCCGAGGCCGCCGACACGGCCGGGTGGCCACTCGCGGTCGCCTCCACCTCCGCGGAGGCGTCCGTGCGCAGTGTGCTCGAACTCGCCATGGGGCCCGAACTGGCCGCCCGCTTCGCGGTCTTCGCCGGGGACGTGGTCCAGCGCAAGAAGCCGGCCCCGGACATCTACGACTTCGCCGTGCACCGGCTCGGTCTGGATCCCGCGGACGTCGTCGCCGTCGAGGACAGCCGCAACGGAATGCTGGCCGCGCTCGGCGCCGGGCTGGCGTGCGCGGTCACGACCAGCGCCTATACCGCGGAGGAGGATTTCACCGGCGCCTTCCTGGTGGTCACCTCGCTCGGCGACCCGCCGCCCGACGAGACCGTCGCCCGGGTGCTGAGCGATCCGTACGGAATCCACCCGGGGCCGTATGTGGAGCTCGGGGATCTGGCCGGTCCGCTCGCCGCCGGCACCGGCGGCGACCCGGACTCCGTCCCTGCCGACCCCCGACCGCACTGACCTCGCGGCAGTCAGGAGAGACATGTCAGCGCCCACGCCCTCGTCGGTGCCGTCCTCGGCGTCGCCCGGCGGTGACCTCACCTTCGTCGTCCGGACGATCGCCCGGACTGCGGTGGACAACGAACGGGCCTTCGGCGACCTCGACGCCGTGGCGGGGGACGGGGACTTCGGGTACTCGCTCGCCCGCGGTTTCGAGATCGTGCTCGCCGACTGGGACGACCTGCCCCGCGACGAACCGGCCGAGTTCCTGAAGAAGGTCGCTCTGGTGATCTCCAAGCGGGTGGGCGGTACGTCGGGGCCGCTGTGGGGCACCGCCTTCCTGCGGGCCGCCGGGGCCGTGAAGGACCGGCCGGAGCTGAACGCGGCCGACGCGGTGGCCATGCTGCGGGCCGCCGCGGAGGGCATCAAGACGCGGGGCAGGTCCGACCTCGGCGACAAGACGCTGCTGGACGCGCTGATCCCGATGACCGACGCGCTGGAGCGGCGGCTGGCCGCGGCCGAACCGGCGGCCGGCGCCTCGGAACTGGCCGCCCTGGCCGCCACGACCGCCCGGTCGGCGGCCGACGCGACGACATCCATGCAGGCCAGGCGCGGCCGTCAGAGCTACACCGGGGAGCGCAGCATCGGCTCGCCGGACCCGGGCGCGGTGGCGGTCGCGGTCATGGCGGAGCGCGTCGCCGCCGAGTGGGACGCACGCGACTGACGCGACCGGCCGCACCAGGAGGAGTCACGACATGAAGAAGTTCGTCAACGACCCGAAGGACTACGTCGCGCAGATGCTGGAGGGACTGGCCCTGGCCAACCCCCAGACGCTGAAGTACGTCCCCGAGTACAACCTGATCATGCGATCCGACATCCCGCAGCGGAACAAGGTCTCGATCGTGCAGGGCTCCGGCTCCGGTCACGAGCCCGCGCATGTGATGAGCGTCGGCAAGGGGATGCTCGACGCCGCCTGTCCCGGCGACGTGTTCGCCGCGCCGCCCGCGGACTTCGTCTACGAGACGGTCAAACTGGTCGCCTCCCCGCCGGGGGTGCTGCTGCTGGTCAACAACTACACCGGGGACCGGATGGCGTTCGAGATGGCCGAGGAGCTGTCCCAGGCCGACGGGGTGAGCGTGCGGACGCTCTTCATCGACGACGACGTGGCCGTACAGGACTCGACGTACACCGTCGGCCGGCGCGGGGTGGCCGGCAACTTCTTCGTGATGAAGGCCGTCGGCGCGGCCGCCGAGCGGGGCGCGGACCTGGACGAGGTGTACCGGATCGGGGAGAAGGTCAACTCCGTCACCCGCACCATGGGCATGGCGCTGACGGCCTGCACGCCCCCGGCGAAGGGCTCACCGCTGTTCGACCTGCCCGAGGACTCCGTCGAGATGGGCGTGGGCATCCACGGTGAACCGGGCCGCAGGCGCGAGAAGCTCCGGCCGGCGGACGCGATGGTGCGCGAGCTCGTCGACGCGGTCGTGGACGACCTGCCCTTCGCCTCCGGGGACCGCGTCGCGCTGATGGTCAACGGCCTCGGCGGGACCCCGATCGGTGAGCTCTACCTGGTGTACGGCGTGGCCCACAAGCGGGTGGCCGAGCGAGGTATCGAGGTCGGGCGCAGCTATGTGGGCGAGTACTGCACCTCGCTCGACATGGCGGGCGCCTCCGTGACCCTGGTCCGGCTGGACGAGGAGATCTTCGAGCTGCTGACCGACCCGGCCGAGATCCCGGTCCGGGTGTTCTGAGCGGAGCCGGGCCGGGCCGTCGAGCGGGGTCGGGGCGTGCTCACCCGCGGTCGGGCCGTTCGTCTCGCGGGACGCCCGGAGGTCCCGTAGGGTCGCGGTGCCGCATGACGCATCGAAGGCGCGGGCCGTCGCGGCTCGACCGATCGGGAGTGCCCATGTCAGGACAGTTCGAAGCAGTGGTCGAGGTCGATCGGCCGGTCGAAGAGGTGTTCGCCTACCTCGCCGACGGGCGCAACGATCCGCAGTTCAGCCCCCGGGTGCTCAGGATCGAGCGGGTGCCGGACGGCCCGACCGCCGTCGGCACCATCTTCCGGAGCTCGGTCAAGGACGCCGGGATGAAGAGCGCCAGGGAGTTCCGCATCACCGAATTCGAGGCCCCGGTGAAGCTGCGCTGGGCCGAGGTGTCGAAGAACACCGTGACGGCGCGCGAGGGCGGCTACGACCTGACACCGCTGGGCGACGGCCGGACCCGGGTCCGTATCTTCAACGTCCTGGAGGGCCACGGGCTGGGCAAGCTCCTCGTGGGCCTGGCGCTCGCCGCCGTCCGCAAGGACGCCGACGCCTTCGGCACCCGGATCAAGACGGCGGCCGAGGCCGCGATCCCCTCCCGCTGACGCGACGCGACACGGACGCACCCACGGCCGGGCGGCTCGGACCCGTGGGACGGCGAACGCGCCGGGCGGCCGAACGCGTCGAATGGGTCGAACGATCGATCTTGCCGTAGGGCTGCGCCGGCCGCTGGAGGCCGGCGCAGCCCTACGGCTGTCGTACCGCTGATGGCGCCCGGTGGCGGTCGGGTCTCAGCGTCCGGCCGACCAGGGAGCCGTGTCCTGGCGCCGGAACGCATCCGGCTGCTCGGGCTGCGCAGAGTTCGCCGCGGGCGTCGGCGTGACCGCCTTCGCCTGGCCGCTGCTTCCGAGGATCAGTACCGGGTCGAACATGACGATGACGCCGGACAGGAGCAGGAAGACGAACGGGCCCAGCAGCATGGGCAGCAGCAGCGACGTGCCGGTGTGGTCGCCGATCGCCGTGGCCGAGCTGTTGTGGAGGTGGACACTGACGGCGGCCATGCCGGTGTAGTGCATGCCGGAGACCGCGAGCCCCATCACCAGGCTGGCGCCGAGCGAGGCCAGGAAGCCGCGCACGGACACCGCGGCCCACAGCGCGGCCGTGGCGGCGACGAGGGCGATGATCACGGACAGGACGACGGTGAACGCGTCGTAGGAGACGACGCCGTCGACCTGTATCGCGGCCATGCCGAGATAGTGCATGGCCGCCACCCCCAGCCCGGTGATGCCGCCCGCCACGGTGAGCGTGGCCGTCCCGGCGCCGCGATAGCCGACGATGAACACGCCCGCCGAGACCACCACGATCGCGACGATGAGACTGAGCACCGTCGGGGTGACGGCGTAGGTGATGGGTGCCTGCTCGACGCTGAAGCCGATCATGGCGATGAAGTGCATCGTCCAGATGCCGCATCCCAGGGACGCGGCCCCCAGGGCCAGCCAGCCCACTCTCCAGCCGGGTTCGTGATGCACCGTCCGTACCACGCAGCGCAGCCCGAGCGCCGATCCCAGGCATGCCATCACGAACGCGACCACCGGCGTGACCAGTCCGTAGCTGAACCCGTCAATCGTGCCGTCCATCTGTTCCCTCCCCTATCGCGGCTGTGCGATGAACATCCGGGTGGTTCCCGGAAGTCGGAAGCAAGCCCTTACCCCCTGCATTTGTGTGAAACTTGTATGATCTTTATGGCGGGGAGGGGTACGTGCCACGTCTCGCCGGACAACAACACGCGGCGGAGCCGCCTCAGGCGGGGAACTTCATCAGGGCGAGCGGGGCGGAGGTGGGCTGCTGCGAGCCGCCCGCGGGCTCGACGGTGATGCCCATGCCCGAGGCTCCGTCGACGGTGCCCCGCAGCAGGACGGCCTGGTCACCGCGGCCGGGGTCCATCAGGCCGGCGGAGCGCATGGTGCCGTCGTCGTCGAACCACAACTGGTAGACCTTCCCGGCGGGCGGACGCGCCATCCCGGAGACGACGAACACCGCCTTGTCCCGTTCGCGCGAGACGACCACGGTGCCGGTGGCGCCGTCGGCCAGTTTCGCGGCCCGGGTGCCGGCGTCGGGCGCGCTCAGCACGGCGGCGATCTGCTCCGCCCCCTGTTCGGCCCGCTGGGCCCGGCTCAGCGCGTCCTCCGCCTGCCGGTGCTGCCACAGGGTGGTGCCGCCGAGCGCGGTCGCGGCCGCGAGACAGGCGGCGAGCGCCCAGCGGGACAGCAGACGGGTGCGCAGGACCGTACGGCCGGCGAGCGGCTGCGGGGCACTGCCGGGTGCCTCCTGGCGGACGGTCGTGATCCGGTGCAGCACCCGCTCCCGCATCTCCCGGCGCGGGGTCACCGCCACGGCGAGGCCCAGACGGGCGGCGGTGGCGCCCAGTTCGGCGGCCTCCTGCGCGCAGGGCTCGCAGTCCGCGAGGTGGTTCTCGAACGCCTCGCGCTCGTCGTCGGACAGGGCGTGCAGGACGTAGGCCCCGGTCATCCGGTGCAGGTCGGCGGTGATCACGCGGTCACCCCCAGGCAGTCGCGCAGCCTGATGAGACCGTCCCGCAGCCGGGTCTTGACCGTGCCCAGCGGCAGCGCCAACGCCTCCGCCACCTGGCGGTAGGTCAGCCCGCGGTAGTAGGCGAGGGTGACGGCCTGGCGCTGGATCTCGGTCAGCGTCCGCAGACAGCGCCGCACCTGCTCCCGCTCCAGACGCGCCTCCACCTGCTCGGTCACCTCGTCGTACTCGGGTGTCCGTTCCAGCAGCGCGGCCTTGTGGTCCCGGGCGGCCGCGGCCTCCACCGAGCGCACCCGGTCCACCGCCCGGCGGTGCGCCAGGGTGAGGATCCAGTTCATGGCCGTCCCGCGGTCGGAGCGGTACCGGGGAGCGGTCCGCCACACCTCGACCAGGACCTCCTGGGTCACCTCCTCCGACTGCGCCTGATCGCGCAGGACCGCGCGCACCACACCCAGCACCGGACTGACGACGGCGTCGTAGACCGAGGCGAAGGCCGGCTCGTCACCGAGCGCCACCCGGCCCACCAGTTCCTGCAGGTCCGGTGCTTTCGATGGATTGCTGCCGATGTACACGGCTTCTCTCACTGCGCGCCCTCCGCGGCTGGGACATCTCCGGACGTAATCCGATCCTGCGCAGGCCGGGGATTGGTCTGGGCGACGATGTCTTCGGGGAGGTCTTCGAAGTCTTCGAAGGCGACACCCGGCGGCCCCGCGCAGGTGGGGGGCCGAGGGAAGACGCGGAGCGAGGGAGAGGGACACGGATGGCGCAGCACGAGCACGCACCCGCGGCGGGAACGGCGGACGCCCCCGGGCCCGCGCTGGTGACGCGCCGCGTCCCACCGGCGCCGCGCGCCGCCGTGCTCTTTCTGCACGGCGGTACGGCCGACAGCCGGGAGCCGTCGCGCCCCTGGCACCTGGCGGCCCTGCGGATGCGGCCCTTCGTCCGGGCCGTCGCCGCCACCGCGCCGGACGCCGTTCTCCTCGGCGAGGTCCGCTACCGCCTGCGCGGCTGGAACGGCCGCGACGCCGATCCCCTCCAGGACGCCCGACGGGCCCTGACCGAGCTGACGGACCGCTTCGGAGACGTGCCCACCGTCCTGGTGGGCCACTCGATGGGCGGCCGCGCGGCGCTGCGTGCCGCGGCCGCGCCACAGGTGCGGGGCGTGGTCACGCTGGCGCCCTGGTGCCCGGACGGGGAGCCGGTCGCGCATCTGCGGGACAAGGACGTCGTCGTGCTGCACGGAGACCGCGACCGTGTCACCGACCCGCACGCGTCGGTGTCCTACGTCCAACGGGCCCGCGCGGCCGGCGCGCGGGCCCGTGCCGACCTGGTGGCGGGCGGCGACCACGCGATGCTCCGCCGCAGCGGCTACTGGCACCGCACGGTCGGCTCGACCGTCACCGCTCTCCTGGCCGCCTGGCCGCAGACGCGGTAGGGACACCTCCGCGTACACCTGCTCGGCGAGACACTCCCCGTACCGCGCGGGGGGTCCGCCGAGCCCCGCCCGGCCGACGCTACCGCCGAGGCCGTTCCGTGGGTGGGCCCTCGCCCCGTGGATACGGGACAATGGGCCGCGACCCGCGCGAGGAGAGACCGGTGGACGACGAGACACCCGGCATGGACGTGACGCTGTGGGCCACGCTGGACGAGCGGGCCGCCGGGTCCCGCGAAGACCTCCTCGTCCGCTGGTTCCGTAGCGCGCTCGACCGGCTCTTCCCCGCGGACACGACGGAGCCGTGCGACTCCTACGCGCTGGTGACGCGGTCGGTCAGCGGCGGGCGCGAGGTCCGGGTCCAGGACGTCCGGGCCAACTGGCGGGTGCTCGCCGACGCGCTGCGGCCGCTGCCGTTCTACGCGTCGGCCGGCCTGTACGAGCCGTCCGGGAACGAGGGCGCCTGGGTCGACGACGTCGGCCGCGTCGCCGGCATGCAGACGGGCGGCGGCAGCCACCTCGAACTGTCCGCGGCGCTGCGGGCCGGGGAGCGGATCGGCGATCCCGGGTTCTGCGCGAGCCTCGTCGACTTCCTGGCCACGGCGCTCGACGGAGCCGATCCGGCCTTCGCCCGGGTGGACCACCTCAACTTCCAGGAGAGCACCGACCTGGAGGCGGCCCTGAGACGCTCTCGGCGCAAGTCGCGCAGGGAGTCCCGCACGCTGTTGCGCGGATACTCCTGGGTCACCGGCGTCCCCGCCGAGTTGGCCGCGCGACTCGGCGGCGCCCGGGCCCTGGAGGCGACCGGCGCGTTCCACGCCGTGCGCGCGCTGAGCGGCGGTGGGCTGCTGCTCCAGGCCACCGAGACGCTCGCCGGCTACGACGAGCACGCACTGCGCGCGGTCTTCCGCGCCCTGGCACCGGTGCTCCCGCCGGGGATGCCGGACCAGGATCCCGCCCGGCCCGCACCGCGGGTCGTCTTCGAGGACGCCGCCGAGGTCTGAGCCCCGCGGCGGCGCTTCACCCGGGACCGGGCCTAGAGCCAGTCCCGGCGCTTGAAGATGACGTACAGACTGGTGCAGACGACCGCCATCAGCAGGACCGCGAAGGGGTATCCCCACACCCAGCCCAGCTCCGGCATGTGGACGAAGTTCATGCCGTAGATCGTTCCCACGAGGGTGGGGGCGAACAGGATCGCGGCCCAGGACGAGATCTTCTTGATCTCCTCGTTCTGCTGGAAGCCCGCCTCCGCCAACGTCCGCATCTCCGCGTTCTGTTGCTGGGTGACCAGGGTCGCGTTCACCGTGAGGATGTCCTGGAGGGCCTGGCGGAAGCTGTCGACGCGCTCGCTGGTGTGGGTGACGTGGTCGGCCACGTCACGGAGGTAGCGCTGGAGTTCCTCGTCGGTGCCGTACTTGGCGAAGCCGGCCATCAGGGCGTGCAGCATGCCGACGAGCGGGCGGGTGGCGCGCTGGAACTCGACCATCTCGCGGGAGAGTTCGTAGATGCGGCGGGAGACCTCGGGGTCGCCGCGGAACACCTCGGTCTCGATCTCGTCGACGTCGTTCTGGACCCCGGCCACGACGGGGGCGTAGCCGTCGACCACCGCGTCGAGGATGGCGTACAGCACCGCCTCCGGGCCCAGCTTCAGCAGATCCGGCGTCTCCTCCATGCGGCGGCGGACGGCGGAGAGGTCCGGGGCCGCGCCGTGGCGGACCGTGATGACGAAGTCCGGGCCGACGAAGACGTGCAGTTCGCCGAAGTCGACCTCCTCGGGCGCGTCGAGGTAGCGGGCGGCGCGCAGCACGACGAACAGCGTGTCGCCGTAGCGCTCCAGTTTCGGGCGCTGATGTGCTTCGAGCGCGTCCTCGACCGACAGCGGATGCAGGTCGAACTCCGAGGCCAGTGAGTGCAGTTCGGCCTCCGTGGGGCGGGCCAGGCCGATCCACGCCATGTTGGACGGCTCCTCGCGCAACTCCCGGAACGTCTCCGCGAGGGAGACGGGCGAGGACACCCGGACGCCGTCGCGGTACAGGGCCGCCTGGACGACGCTGGCCGAGTCGGCGGGGCCGGAGTCCTCGGGGCCGGCGTCCGCGCGATCTGCGGGCGGCGCGTGGTGCGGATCCGACGGCGGCAGGTAGCGGCGCCAGACGGACTTCTTGGCCCCGTTCGAGGCGGGACGTCGCTCGGGCATCGCGGCTGCCTCCCGGTCGAGCCTACGGCCACGTGATCCACGTGAAGCGCGTGATCCGTACGCTTCGTGTGATCCACGATATCGGGGCGCTCCGCGCGGCCGGTGTGCTCTGTTCGCTCTCTTTGCTCGTCCTGAGCACGGAGCAGGATATACGGGGCAAAGGGCCTGGAGTGCCTCACGAGGTCGGGATCCGGTGAGAGTTGCGGACAGAAGGTGTCCGCAAGCGCCACTAGCGTGCGGAGCATGACGAAGACGACGACAGCCACGACGGCCCCGCCGCTCGGCACCCGCGCCCTGAACCGCGCGACCCTCGCCCGGCAGCTGCTCCTGAGCCGCTCGCCGCTGTCCGTCGGCGCGGCCGTCGAGCACCTGCTCGGCCTCCAGGCACAGAACGTGAAGCCGCCCTACCACGCGCTCGCCGCCCGCCTCGACGGGTTCGCCCCCGCCGCGCTCTCGGCGCCGATGGCCGACCGCGAGATCGTCCGGATCGTCACCATGCGCTCGACCATCCACACCCACACCGCCGACGACTGCCTCACGCTGCGCCCCTTCGTCCAGCCCGCCCGCGACCGCGAGCTGACGAACTTCCGCACGGGGCTCACCGGTGTCGACCTCGACCGGCTGGCCGTCCTCGCCCGCGAGCTCGTCGAGGAGAGCCCGCGCACGATGAAGCAGCTGCGCGAGGCACTGCTCGTGACATGGCCCGACGCCGACCCGCAGGCCCTCGCCATCGCCGCGCGGTGCCGGCTGCCGCTCGTCCAGGTCACCCCGCGCGGACTGTGGGGGCGCGGCGGCCAGGTCGAGCTCACCACCGCCGAGCGCTGGCTCGGCCGGCCCGCCGAGCCGGCTCCGGAGGCCGAGGCCGTCGTCCTGCGCTACCTCGCCGCCTTCGGACCCGCCTCCGTCAAGGACATGCAGACCTGGGCCGGCCTGACCCGGCTGGGCGCCGCCTTCGAGCGGCTGCGCTCCCGGCTCCTCACCTTCCGGGACGACCGCGGCGTCGAGCTCTTCGACCTCCCCGACGCGCCCCGGCCCGACCCCGGCACCCCGGCCCCGCCGCGCTTCCTGCCCGAGTTCGACAACCTGCTCCTCTCCCACGCCGACCGCACCCGCGTCGTGCCGCAGGAGCTGCGGGGGCGCAGCTGGCAGGGCAACCAGGCCCACCGCACCCTCCTGGTCGACGGCTTCCTCGCCGGGCTGTGGAAGCTGACGGACGACGCCCTCGTCGTCGAGCTTTTCGGCCCGCTCGGCAGGGCGCGGCGGGACGAGGTCACCGCGGAGGGGGAGCGGATGCTCGGGGTGATGTACCCGGGCACCGCGTACGACATCCGCTTCGGGACCGTCGTACGCCACTGAGCGCGCCCCGGACGAAGGCCCGGGGCGCGGGAGTCACGACCGCCGGGGGCGGACGCGGGGCGGGGCAGGGGGCTGGGATCCGGACGTGGAAAGGGGGCGCTGCGGGCTGCTCGTGGTAGCTCGCAACGCCCCCCGGTCTTCACCTGGGGCGACCTCGGCGATCCGGCCGGGTCAGGAGGTGACCTGCGCGGTCACCAGGCTCGAGAAGGTGGTCAGCCGGGTGTAGACGCCCGGGTAGCCCGCCTCCGCGCAGCCCTCGCCCCAAGAAGTGATCCCTGCCAGGACGCCCCCGATGAGCAGGGGACCGCCGCTGTCGCCCTGGCAGGTGTCGACGCCGCCGGAGCTGTATCCGGCGCAAACCATGTCGGTCTGGACGAAGTCCGAACCGTAGGAGCTCGTGCAGCTGGAGTCGGACACGATCGGGACGGTCGCGGTCCGCAGCTGGTTGGAGGAGCTGCCGTTCTCCGAGGTGGTGCCCCAGCCGACGATGCGGGCGGTGGTGCCGGCCGCGTACACGCCGGTCTGGGAGGAGGAGACGTAGGACGCCTTGGTGTACGGCATCGACGTCGAAAGGGTCAGGACGGCGACGTCGTCACCGTTGGTCGCGTCCGTGTAGCCCGGGTTGATCCAGATCTTGCTGACCCGGCTGACCGTGCCGTTGGTGCCGTTCAGGTAGGTGCGTCCGCCGACGACCCTGACGCTGCTCGTGGTCTCGCCGACCATGCAGTGCGCGGCCGTGACCACCTTGGTCGCCGACACCAGCGTCCCGCCGCAGAACTGGTTCTGCGAGGCGTCGGTGATCTGCATCATGAACGGGTACGTCGTCGTCGTGGTCGTCGTGCCGCCGACGATGGGCTGGGGCGCGGCCGCAGCGGTGGGGGCGCTGAGCAACGCGGTCGCGGCGGTGGCCGCGGTCGCCGCGACGACGGCGGCGGTTCTCTTTGCGCGGTTGAGCCCGAACATGAGTCTCCTCAGTGGGGGATGCCGGTGGGGGGCGCGCGGGTGTGGGGGGTGCTGCACGGAGGTCGCGGGACCGGCCTCCGTGTGCCCGGGTCGGCGGCACACCCCAAAAACTAGGACCCGGAGCAGCCGCCTCCCAATGAGGGAACCCCCTAAGGGAGTTGGGCAGGGAAAACCCTCGGTGGCCCCTCGGCAAACCCGTCCTTGCAGTAAACCCGCGGGACGCTCACTTCGCGCGGCGCCCCGCCGCCAGCCGGACGATGTCCACCCGCGAGCGGATGCCCAGCTTGCGGTAGACGCGGGTCAGTGTCGCCTCGACCGTCTTGACGCTGATGTACAGTCGCGCGGCTATCTCCCGGTTGGTCGCGCCCTCCATCACCAGCGCGGCGACCTGACGCTCCATCGCCGCGAGCCCCTCCAGCGCGTCGAGCGCCGGATCGCGCGGGACGGCGACGACCGGCTCCACCGGCTCCTCCGCGGCCGCCGCGTCCACCTGCCGCAGCCAGGGCAGCGCCCGGCAGCGCCGGAACAGCCGCGCCGCCTCGTCGTACGACGCCGGACCCGGCCGCCCCGTGCGCAGCCGGGCCTGGGCGAACGCGGCCCGCGCCTCCTCCAGCCCGTATCCGAGCTTGGCGAGCCGGTCCTGAACGGACGTCAGCTGCGAGAACGCGGCCTCCTGGTCGCCGCGGGCCGCCCGCACGAGCGCCTCCGACCGGTCCAGTACGGCCAGCACGCTCTCCCGGCCCAGCCGCAGCGCGTGCTCACGCGAGACGTCGATCACGTCCTGCGCCTCGCCCGGCTCCCCGATGCGTACGAGGGCCTCGGCGAGGTCGCTCTGCCAGCGGCCGCGCGCCGGGTCGATGATCCCGAGCCCCTGCTCCAGTTCACGCACCCGGCGCAGCGAACGGACCGTGCCCGCCGCGTCCCCGGCCACCAACTGGGCGTACCCGAAGGCCGCCAGGGCCCGGGAGAGGTACATCTGGTCGCCATCCTCCTCGGCCCGCTCCGCCGCCTCCCGGGCCAGTTCCAGCGCCCGGTCCACGTCTCCGCCCGAGGACTCCGCGAGGGAGGTGAGCATGGCCGAGGCGCCGAGTCCGATACCGGAGTCCCGGGCCAGCCGCAGGCTCTCGCGGGCCAGGTCCAGGGCCCGCCCGCAGTGGCCGGAGCGCAGTTCCGTCTCGGCCAGGAAACGCTGGAAGTGCACCTCGCTCTCGACCATGCCGCGCCGCTGCACCTCGCGCAGCAGGGCGGTGATGGTCGTGCGGGCCTCGGGCAGCTGGTCGCTCATCATCAGCCAGCGGAACCTGGCCGCGCCCGCGCCGTTGTGATGGCACGCCGCATACGGGTCCTGCGGCTCCTTGAGCGCCCGTTTGATGGTCGCCGGCGCGTCCGCGTGGCCCATCAGGGTCTCGGTCGAGGCCTGGAAGGACAGCGCCATCAGCTCGGTGCGCCGGTCGCCGCCGCGCGCGGCCAGCTCCGCCGCGTGCGAGGCCTCCTGCCGGGCCTCGCCGAAGTCGCCCTCGACGACCAGCCCGCGCCAGGCCAGCTGGTAGTGGACCAGGGCGAGCAGCCGAGGGTCGTCGCCCGCGTCGGCGAGCATCTGCGGGAACGCCGCGTCGACGTCCCCCAGGGCCTGCCCCGCCGACTCGATGACCACCATCCAGGCCCGCACCCGCTCGGCGGGCGAGGTGGCGCGGGTCAGCACGTCGTGCGCGATGTCCCGGGCGAGCTCCACCTCGCCGGCGGTGATCGCGTCCTCCGCGGCCTGCAACCGCCGGTCGTCCGGGCCGGGCGTGCGGCCCGCCGGGGTGTGCCGGGCCGCGAGCAGCCCGAGGGACGCGGCGACCGACGGGGCACCGCGGTCCCGGGCCAGCGCGGCGGCGCCGGCCAGCCGGGCGGCGACGTCCGGATCGGTGCCGGTGGTCGCCAGGGCCAGGTGCCGGGCCCGTTCGATCGGGTCGGACGCCGCCGTGGACAGGGCCACGTGCGCGGCCCGACGCTCCTGGGCGGGCGCCTCCGCGTACAGCGCGGCGGAGATCAGCGGGTGCGCGAACCGTACGGCCGGGCCCTCCGGTTCCGTCGCCAGCAGTCCGAGCCGGGCGGCCTGGGCCGTCTCCGCCTCGGCGTTCTCGCGGCCCGCCGCGAGCAGCAGCGAGAGGGTGGGGCGGGCGCCCGCGCTGGCCACGAGCAGGGTGCGCCGGACGTCGTCCGACAGCATGTCGAGGCGGCTGAGGACCAGGGCGCGCAGCGAGGTCGGCACCGGCAGCGGTTCGCCCGGTCTGGGCGGGGTGGGGTTCTCGCCGAGGGCGCGGCCCAGTTCGAGCGCGAAGAGCGGGTTGCCGCCGCTGGTGCGGTGGATGTCGCGGACCGTGGAGCGGGGCAGGTCGGTGTAGCCGCGGTCGTCGAGCAGCGCGGAGACGTTGGCGCGGGACAGGGGGTTGAGGCGTACGGCGAGGGTGTCGGGCGGCGACGCGCGTAGCTGGCGGTCGTACTCCTGGCCCTCGGTCCGCACCGCGCACAGCATCTGCACCGGGGTGTCGCCGAGGCGGCGGGCGGCGAACCCGAGAAGCTCGGCGCTGGCCGAATCCAGCCACTGGAGATCGTCGGCGACGATCAGGACGGGTCCCGCGGCGGCGAGGGCGCGCAGCGCCGACAGCACGGCCAGGCGCAGGGCGAGGCCGTCGCGCTGGAGGGTGGACTCGCCGCGGCCGGTGATCGCCGACTCCAGCGCGGTGCGCTGGGCGGCGGGCAGCTTGTCGGAGACCTCGTCGAGGGCCAGGCCGAGGAGGTCGGCGAGGGCGAGGAACGGAAGGTGGGATTCTGACTCGGTCGCGGAGCAGCGCAACACGGTACGGGCCACCTGGGCGTATTCCGCGGCCAATGCCCGCAGCACGGTCGACTTTCCTATTCCGGCGGGGCCGTGCAGCAGCACACTGCCGCCTCGGCCGAGCTGCTCGCGGGCCGCCGTGAACAACTCCTCCCTGCCGATGACCAGGTCGGGGCGGCATCGGGCAGGCTCCTGGAAGTCCCGTTGCACGGTTACCGCTCCCTCCGTGTGTCGTGTCCGGACCAAATTCTAGGCAACGTCTCTTTGAAATTCGGACGGACGGCGTGGTGAGGGATATAACAACGCTGATGCATATGGAAATTCATGGCCGGGTCCGCTGAATGAGAAGCCTTCATTCTGTCCGAAAGTGACCGATTTCAAGACCGCTGGCGTAGACCATCGGGCCTTGGTCCGCGTCGGGTTCCCTTGGTTCACGTCCGGTTCCCTCGGTTCACGTCCGATTCCCCGGTGCAGGGCCGGCCGCGGAACTCGGGACGGGAGCTACGGCAGCACTCCCGTCCGGCGCGCCGCCGCCACGGCCTCTCCGCGCGTGTGGGCGCCGGACTTGCGCATCGCCGACCTCAGGTACGCCTTCACCGTCTCCGGCCGCAGCCCCAGCCGCTCCGCGGCCACCGCGTTCGTCGCCCCGGCCGCCACCCACGCCAGCACGTCCACCTCCCGCGGCGTCAGACCCGCCGCGCCCTCCGGTGCCGTCGGCGTGAGCAGCCCGCACACCGCCAGCAGTTCGGCGCGCAGCCCCGCGTCCGTGATCCTCGGCGCCAGCGCGCGCAGCGCCGCGTGCGCCTCCCGCACCTGCTCCCAGGAGGCGGCGGCACCCGGTTCGGCGGCCGGGGCCGGCCGGACCGCCGTCAGCAGGTCGCGCACCTCGTCCCGTACCACCAGCGCCTGTTCCACGTCCCGCGCCGCCTCGACGGCCGCCGTCAGCGTCCGGTCGCCCAGCGGCTGGGCGGTACGCAGCGCCCCGTACAGCACACCGCGCACCCGGCGCCGTACGACGACCGGCACCGCCAGGACCGAGCGCAGCCCCTCCGCGGCGACCGCCGAGTCGTACTCGTGGCTGATCTGCCGCGAGGAGGAGTAGTCCGTCACCGCGCAGGCGCGGGCGAGGGCCACCGCCTTGCCGCCCAGGCCGTTGCCCGCGGTCACCGCGAGCGCGCTCAGCGCGGGGGTCGTGTTGCCGCTCAGTTCGCTGATGCGCATCTGCCGCCGCCCGACGTCGACCAGCCCGCCGAAGGCCACCGGCAGCCCGGTCGTGCGGCGCAGGCGGGCCAGCGCGCCGCGAATCTCCGTCACCCCGCTCGCGTCTGCTGCCACGCTCTCACCCCTCTCGCCCCTTCATCGCGGCCTGCGTGCGGCGCACACCCCCGTTCGGGGGTAGTGAGACCCGCATCACGGATTACACGATGGCAGAGAGCGGCCCGGCAATGGTCCGGCACCGAGGAGGACATATGACGACGGCGACGGAGCTCTTCCGCAGTGCGCGGGACTTCCTGCTGGAACACCGCGAGGACTACGCCACCGCCTACGACGGCTTCGTCTGGCCGCGCCCGGAGCACTTCAACTGGGCGCTCGACTGGTTCGACGTGATCGCGTACGGCAACGCCGGCATCGCGCTGCACATCGTCGAGGAGGACGGCTCCGAGACCCGGCTGTCCTTCGCCGAGCTGTCCGTGCTCTCCGACCAGGCCGCGAACTGGCTGCGCGGGCAGGGTGTGGGCGCCGGGGACCGGATCCTGGTCATGCTCGGCAACCAGGCCGAGCTGTGGGTGACGGCGCTGGCCGCCATGAAGCTGCGCGCCGTCGTCATCCCGGCCACCCCGCTGCTCGGCCCCGCCGACCTGCGCGACCGCGTCGAGCGCGGCCGGGTCCGGCACGTGGTCGTACGCGCCGAGGACACCGGCAAGTTCGACGAGGTGCCCGGCGCGTACACCCGCGTCGCCGTGGGTGCCGCCCCCGAGGGCTGGCTGTCGTACGAGGACCTGTACCGGACCGACCCCGGCTTCACCCCCGACGGGCCGACCCGGGCCGACGACCCGCTGATGCTCTACTTCACCTCGGGCACCACCGCTCACCCCAAGCTGGTCGAGCACACCCACCTCTCGTACCCGGTCGGGCATCTGGCCACCATGTACTGGATCGGCCTCAAGCCCGGCGACGTGCACCTGAACATCTCCTCGCCCGGCTGGGCCAAGCACGCCTGGTCGAACCTGTTCGCGCCGTGGAACGCCGAGGCGACCGTCTTCATCCACAACTACAGCCGCTTCGACGCGGCCCGGCTGATGGCGGAGATGGACCGGGCCGGCGTGACGACCTTCTGCGCCCCGCCCACCGTCTGGCGCATGCTCATCCAGGCCGACCTGACCGGACTGCGCACCCCGCCGCGCGAGGTCGTCGCGGCGGGCGAACCGCTCAACCCCGAGGTCATCGAGCGGATCCGGCGGGCCTGGGGCGTGACCATCAGGGACGGCTTCGGCCAGACCGAGACCGCCGTGCAGGTCGCCAACAGCCCCGGGCAGCCGCTGAAGACGGGCTCCATGGGCCGCCCGAGCCCCGGCTACCGCGTCGAACTCCTCGACCCGGTGTCCGGCGCGCCCGGCGTGGCCGAGGGCGAGATCGCACTCGACCTGTCGGCGCGGCCGGTGGGCCTGATGACCGGCTACCACGGCGACCCGGACCGCACGGCGGAGGCGATGGCGGGCGGCTACTACCGCACCGGCGACATCGGCGCCCGGGACGAGGACGGATACATCGTCTACGTCGGGCGGTCCGACGACGTGTTCAAGGCCTCCGACTACAAGATCTCCCCCTTCGAGCTGGAGAGCGCCCTGCTGGAGCACGAGGCGGTGGCCGAGGCGGCCGTGGTGCCCGCCCCGGACGACCTGCGGCTGGCCGTGCCCAAGGCGTACGTCGTGCTCGCCGAGGGCTGGACACCCGGCCCCGACACGGCGAAGGTGCTCTTCGAGCACGCGCGCGAGGTCCTCGCGCCCTACAAACGCATCCGCCGCCTGGAGTTCGCCCCGCTGCCCAAGACGGTCTCCGGCAAGATCCGCCGGATCGAGCTGCGCGAGGCCACGGCGGCCGGCTCGGCGGACGAGTACCGCGAGGAGGACTTCCGGTGACCGCGCTCTCCTACGCCCACGGGACCAGTGAGGTCCCGCTGCTCGGCGACACCATCGGCGCCGACCTCGACCGGGCGGTCGCCGCGTGGCCCGGCCGTGAGGCACTGGTCGACGTGGTGTCCGGACGGCGGTGGACCTACGCCGAGTTCGGCGCGGCGGTCGACGAGGTGGCGCGCGCCCTGCTCGCCCTGGGGGCGGCCAAGGGCGACCGGGTGGGCATCTGGGCGGTCAACTGCCCCGAGTGGGTGCTCGTGCAGTACGCCACCGCCCGCATCGGCGTCATCCTGGTGAACATCAACCCGGCCTATCGCGCGCACGAGTTGGAGTACGTGCTGAAGCAGGCCGGGATCTCGGTGCTGTTCGCCTCCCTCGCGCACAAGGGCAGCGACTACCGGGCGCTCGTCGCCCAGGTCCGGGGCGGGTGCCCGGAGTTGCGGGACGTCGTCCACATCGGCGACCCCTCATGGACGGCGTTCACGGCGGGCGCCGCACGTGTGCCGCGTGACCGCCCCGCCCGCCTCCAGGCGGAGTTGAGCTGCGACGACCCCATCAACATCCAGTACACCTCGGGCACGACCGGCTTCCCGAAGGGCGCCACGCTCTCCCACCACAACATCCTCAACAACGGCTACTGGGTGGGACGTACGGTCGGCTACACGGAACAGGACCGCGTCTGCCTGCCCGTCCCGTTCTATCACTGCTTCGGCATGGTGATGGGAAACCTGGGAGCCACGTCCCACGGCGCGTGCATCGTGATCCCCGCGCCGTCCTTCGAGCCGAAGGCCACCCTGGAGGCCGTCCAGCGGGAGCGCTGCACCTCCCTGTACGGCGTCCCCACCATGTTCATCGCGGAGCTGAACCTCCCCGACTTCGCGGACTACGACCTCTCGTCGCTGCGGACCGGCATCATGGCGGGCTCGCCCTGCCCGGTCGAGGTGATGAAGCGGGTCGTCGCCGAGATGCACATGGAGGAGGTCTCGATCTGCTACGGCATGACCGAGACGTCCCCCGTCTCGCTCCAGACGCGCAGGGACGACGATCTGGAGCACCGCACCGGCACCGTCGGCCGCGCCCTGCCGCACATCGAGGTCAAGATCGTCGACCCGGCGACCGGGGTGACCCGGCCGCGGGGCGGCGCGGGCGAGTTGTGCACCCGCGGCTACAGCGTGATGCTCGGCTACTGGGACGAGCCGGAGAAGACCGCCGAGGCCGTCGACCCCGGGCGTTGGATGCACACCGGCGACCTCGCCGTGATGCGGGACGACGGGTACGTCGAGATCGTCGGACGCATCAAGGACATGATCATCCGGGGCGGGGAGAACATCTACCCGCGCGAGATCGAGGAGTTCCTCTACGCCCACCCGAAGATCCGCGATGTGCAGGTCGTCGGGGTGCCGCACGAGCGGTACGGCGAGGAGGTCCTCGCCTGCGTCATCCCGGCCGACCCGGCCGACCCGCTCACGCTGGCGGAACTGCGCGCCTTCTGCGCGGACCGGCTGGCCCATTACAAGATCCCGAGCAGGCTCCAGATCCTGGACGGCTTCCCGATGACGGTGTCCGGGAAGGTCCGCAAGATCGAACTGCGCGAGAAGTGGGCCGTACGGTCTGAGCCCGAGGTCTGAGCCCGAGGTCTGAAGGCTCCTTGACGGAGCCGGGGCGTGCCCGTGGTGGCGGTGCGGCGGAGTGCCGTGTCGTCCCGGCGTCGGTCAGGACGTGCCCGACGCGTGCAGCCGGTCCGCCGGGCCGTTCACCGGGCGCGGGCTGCCCAGGAGGTCGAGGACGAAGAGGGGGACGCCCAGGGCGTCGGCGCGAAGGCGGGCCTCCTGGGTGTAGCCGGCGAGCGAGAAGTAGGCGCAGGCCGAGGAGTCCGTCATCGCGGTCAGCCACAGGCATTCCACATCGCGTACGGCGGCCGGACGGACCGTCGGATCCACCTGCGCGAGGATGCCGCGGGCGGCCAGCCCGATGCCGGACGTGGGTCGCTGGTCGGCCCGGCGGACGTCCGGGTAGCCGAGCCCGCGCAGATAGCGGGCGGCGGCCGTGATCGCGTCCACGGCGGTACGGATGGGGACGGGCCGGAAGGCGGGCCGCGCGGCCCGGGGCGCGGGTGCGCCGGGTCTCGGGGGCGTGGGCGGGTCGGCGGCCGGGGGCGGGGGTGGGGCCGGCGCGGCGGGTCCGTGGTCGTTCGGCGACGGGAGCGCGGGGCCGGTCGTCGTCGGAGGCGCGGGCTCGTTCGTCGACGGGGGAACGGGGCCGCTCGTCGAAGGGAGTTCGGGCCTGCCCGCCGCCGGGTGCGGGGGTGTGCCCGTCGGCGGAGGCGCGAGTCCGCCTGTCGCCGGGTGCGCGGGTTCGCCCGTGACCGGACGCTCGGGTCCGCCCGCGACCGGAATGCGCAGCAGCGTGCCGCACGGGCAGCCCAGTTCCGGTGCGGGCCACGGGGTCCGGCGCCCGCAGGAGGTACAGCCGAGGGTGACCCACTGCTCCTCCCAGACCTGGTGGGCGAGGGCGGTCGGCGCCGCGCGCGGGTCCAGTCGTGGGGCCACGGGCGCACCGCACGCGCACGGGTAGGAGGGCGCCGTGTAGCGGCGCTCGCGCCGGCAGGCCGGGCAGCGCACCGGCACGCTCTCGGACATGGCCCGCTCCAGGACGACGTCTCGTGGGGACAGTGCCCCATCGTCCTCCAGCCGGGCCCCGCCTGTCCGTCCCTTGACTGCCTTCGCCCGGCCCGCCTACATTGATTCCAGATAGTAGAAGTTAGTTTCCGTAATGCGGAAATCTGGAGACTGCGCATGCGCAGTCACAGTCCGAAGTCTGAAGTCCGCCAGGACGTAGTTCTCACGCGGGGCGCGACGGGAGAGCGAAGCCGACAGCCGAAGCAGGAGTACTCCATGGCTCGTATGACCGCTGCCCGCGCGGCAGTCGAGATCCTCAAGCGTGAGGGTGTCACCGACGCGTTCGGTGTCCCCGGCGCGGCGATCAACCCCTTCTACGCGGCGCTCAAGGCCGCCGGGGGTGTCCACCACACGCTGGCCCGCCACGTCGAGGGCGCCTCACACATGGCCGAGGGCTACACCCGCACCCGACCGGGCAACATCGGCGTCTGCGTCGGCACCTCGGGCCCGGCGGGCACGGACATGATCACCGGGCTCTACTCCGCCCTCGGCGACTCGATCCCGATCCTCTGCGTCACCGGCCAGGCCCCGACCTCGGTGATCCACAAGGAGGACTTCCAGGCCGTCGACATCGCCGCCATCGCCCGGCCGGTGACCAAGATGGCGGTCACCGTGCTGGAGGCGGCCCAGGTCCCCGGCGTCTTCCAGCAGGCCTTCCACCTCATGCGCTCCGGCCGACCCGGTCCGGTGCTCGTCGACCTGCCGGTCGACGTCCAGCTCACCGAGATCGAGTTCGACCCGGAGACGTACGCGCCGCTGCCGGTCTACAAGCCGGCCGCGACCCGCGCCCAGATCGAGAAGGCGATCGGGATGCTCAACGCGTCCGAGCGGCCGCTGATCGTCGCCGGTGGCGGGGTCATCAACGCCGACGCCGCCGAACTCCTCGTCGAATTCGCCGAGTTGACCGGCGTCCCGGTCGTGCCGACCCTGATGGGCTGGGGCGTCCTGCCCGACGACCACGAGCTGAACGCCGGAATGGTCGGCCTCCAGACCTCGCACCGCTACGGCAACGCGACCTTCCTGGAGTCCGACTTCGTCCTCGGCATCGGCAACCGCTGGGCCAACCGCCACACCGGCAGGCTGGACGTCTACACCGCCGGGCGGACCTTCGTCCACGTCGACGTCGAACCCACCCAGATCGGCCGGATCTTCGCCCCCGACTACGGCATCGCCTCCGACGCGAAGGCCGCCCTGGAGCTCTTCGTCGAGGTGGCGCGCGAGCTGCGCGCGGCCGGTGGGCTGCCCGACCGCTCCGGCTGGGCCGCCGCCGCGCAGGAGAAGAGGGCGCGGCTCCAGCGCCGTACGCACTTCGACGACATCCCGATCAAGCCGCAGCGTGTCTACGAGGAGATGAACAAGGCCTTCGGACCGGAGACCCGGTACGTCTCCACCATCGGTCTCTCGCAGATCGCGGGCGCCCAGATGCTGCACGTCCACCGCCCGCGGCACTGGATCAACTGCGGTCAGGCGGGGCCGCTCGGCTGGACCGTCCCGGCCGCGCTGGGCGTGGCCAAGGCCGACCCGCAGGCGCCGGTCGTCGCCCTGTCCGGCGACTACGACTTCCAGTTCATGATCGAGGAGCTGGCCGTCGGCGCGCAGCACCGCATCCCGTACGTCCACGTCCTGGTGAACAACGCCTACCTGGGCCTGATCCGCCAGGCACAGCGGGCGTTCGACATCGACTTCCAGGTCAATCTGGAGTTCGAGAACATCAACTCGCCCGAACTGGGCGTCTACGGCGTCGACCATGTGAAGGTCGTCGAGGGGCTGGGCTGCAAGGCCATCCGGGTCACCGACCCGAACGAGCTGGCCGCCGCCTTCGAGCAGGCCAAGAAGCTGGCCGCCGAGCACCAGGTGCCGGTCGTCGTCGAGGCGATCCTGGAGCGCGTCACGAACATCTCCATGTCGACCACCAACGACATCGGCGAGGTCGTGGAGTTCGAGGAGATCGCCACCGAGCCCGGTCACGCGCCGACCTCGATCAGGACCCTGAAGGTCTGACCCGCCGGTCGGCACGGCACGACGCGAGGGCGGCACGACACGGGCACGGCACGACGCGGGGGCGGCACGACGCGGGGGCGGCACGACGCGGGGGCGGCACGACGCGGGGGCGGCCCGACGCGGGGGCGGCCCGACGCGGGCGCGGCAGGGCCGGGGAGGCCGGGCCGCCCCCGCCTCCCGCCTCCCGTCTCCGGGACCGCGCCGCGGCCCGCGGGCTCACGCCGTTCCGCAGCCCTGGCCCCCGCTGCCCCAGGACAGTTCACCGTCGGTGTTCCCGCTCCGGCCGATCAGCCCCGCCTCCCGCGCGAAGCGGGGCACCAGCGCGGTCAGGGCCTGGTCGCCGTACAGGGCGACGGCCAGCAGCTGGTCCCGCGTCGACAGACCGGACCCGTCGGTGGGCGGCGGGTGCTCCGCGCGCGAAGCCCTCAGGGTGCGGCGGGCGGCGCGGGTGCGGCCCGGCGGGAACGTCCTGAGCAGGCCCGCCGCCCCGAGTTCGCCGCGCAGGTCGGTGAGCGCCCGGCGGACCCCCGGCCGGTCCAGCAACTGCCGCAGGCCCGCGGGCCGGTGGAGCGCCGCGTGCACGGCCTTGGTGAGCGGCGCCAGGGGCGGTCCCGTCGCCGGGCCCGCACTGCGCAGGGTGCCCGGCCGGCCCGCGGCGGCGGCGCCGCGCAGATGCAGGTCCAGTACGGCGACCGTGACGGCGGCGCGGTCACCTCCCCGCAGCCGGGCGATCGCGTACGGCTCCAGCCGGATCGTCGCGTCGCTGCTCATGACCCACCCCCCTGTGCGGGGCCCGCCGCCCCCGTGCCGGCGGGCCCCGCGTGACAAGGATGTGCCCGCCGAGGGGGGCGGGTGAAGCCTCGGCGGGCCGGTTCAGAGGATGATTTGAGGATTGCGTAGACCGGATACGCCCGGCGCCGTACGGGTCGTCATCGGCCCTCGTGCTCCGACAGTCCCGGCCAGTCGTCCGGGCCCCCGCCCTGCCACTCGATGAGGTCGCTCTGCTCGACCTCGATCCGGTCCAGGTCGGCCATGCGCAGGATCTCGACGACATCGTCCAGGTGGCTGGCGATGCCGAGGGTCTGGTCACCCGTGGTGACCCGCCGGGAGCCGTCCAGTGCCGGAGCGTGCACCACGATGTGCGGGAACTCGGTCGGTGGAAGAGTCATGCCTTCAGGCTCCTGCGGGCGGCGGCGATCCGCACCCCGGAACCACGCGGGAGCGCCGGACGCGGGGACCGTCCGCGTCCGGCGTTCCCGGCCGATGGGGTTCGGGTGGGTTCCGGCGGGGCGGATGGCCGGGACCGCGGCGACGGTGCCGGGGCCCTCCCCTCAGGTCGAGAAGGAGCCTCGGGACCTTCACCACCGCACTGGCTCGCACACCGCCGCGGTCCTCGCCCGCCCGCCGACCGGTGAGCGTCCCTCGACCGGGTCGCTCGGCCACGGCGGGCCGCGTCCGGGGCGTGACCTCCCGTCAGGCCCCGGACGCCGTCTCGTGATCAGCTCTCAGGATGTCAACGGTTCGTTGACGTGGGTTCCGGGCCGCGGCACCGCCTGGGCGCGACAGGACAGATGTCGGCGGCGCCGCGGCCCGGAAGTGTCAGACCCGCGCGCCGGAGAGCCGCTCCACGGCGCGCAGCAGGGCCGAGTGGTCGAGGCCGCCGTCGCCCTGGGCGCGCAGACTGGCGACCAGTTGCGCGACCACGGCGCCGACCGGCAGGGCGGCGCCGACGTTGCGGGCCGCGTCCGTGACGATGCCCATGTCCTTGTGGTGCAGGTCGATCCGGAAGCCCGGCTTGAAGTCGCGGGTCAGGAAGTTGTCCTTCTTGCGGGTCAGCACGGTGGAGCCGGCCAGGCCGCCGCTCAGCACGTCCAGCGCCGCTTCGAGGTCGACGCCCGACTTCTCCAGGAAGACCACGGCCTCGGCGCACGCCTGGATGTTCACGGCGACGATCAGCTGGTTGGCGGCCTTGACGGTCTGTCCGCTGCCGTGCGGGCCGCACAGCACGATGGTCCTGCCCAGCGCCTCGAAGAGCGGCCGGGCCTCGTCGAAGTCGGCCCGCTCGCCGCCGACCATGATGGACAGCACGGCCTCCACGGCCCCGGCCTCGCCGCCCGACACCGGGGCGTCCAGTACGCGCAGGCCCTTGTCCCCGGCCGCCTTCGCCAGGTCGACCGAGGTCCGCGGGGTGATCGACGACATGTCGATGAGCAGGGCGCCGGAGGCGGCGTTCTCCAGGATGCCCTCGGGACCGTAGGCGATCGCCTCGACCTGTGGGGAGGCCGGGACCATCGTGATGATCACGTCGGCGGTCCTGACGGCCTCGGCGATCGAGCCGGCCGCCGTGCCGCCGGCGGCGGCCAGGCGCTCCAGCTTGTCCTGTTCCAGGGTGAAGCCGGTGACGTCGTATCCCGCCTTGACCAGGTTCTCGGACATGGGGGAGCCCATGATGCCGAGGCCTATCCAGGCGACCTTGGGAAGACTGCTCATGGTGAGGGTGCCTCTCTGACTGCTCCGCTACGTCTGTGTGGGGGCGCTCAGCCGGCCGCTCGGGCCTCGGCCGGCAGCCACGCGAAGTCCTCGGCGCCGGTGCGTCCGCCCGGCTTGTACTCCAGGCCGACCCAGCCCTCGTAACCGGCGGCGCGCAGCCGGGCGAGGAGGTCGTCGAGGGGGAGGGTGCCCGTGCCGGGCGCGCCGCGGCCGGGGTTGTCGGCGATCTGCACATGGCCGGTCCTCGACGCGTACCGCTCGATCACCCGCGGCAGGTCCTCGCCGTTCATGGACAGGTGGTAGAGGTCCATCAGGAAGCGGGCGTTGTCCAGGCCCGTGGCCGCGTTGACCTTGTCGACCACGCCGACCCCGGCCGGCGCGGACACCAGTGGATAGCGCGGTGACTCCGGCGCGTTGAGGGTCTCGACCAGCAGGATCGCCCCGATCCGGTCGGCCGCCCGCGCCGCGAGCACCAGGTTCTCCAGCGCCAGCGCGTCCTGCTCGGCCGGGTCCACCCCCTCGACCCGGTTGCCGTAGAGGGCGTTGAGCGCCCCGCAGCCGAGCGAGCCGGCGAAGTCCGCGGCCACGTCGATGTTGGCGCGGAACCGCTCCGACTCCGCACCGGGGATCGACAGCGCGCCGCGGTCCGGTCCTGGCAGCTGTCCCGCGTAGAAGTTCAGGCCGACCAGCCGGACGCCCGCGTCCTCGATCGCCCCGCGCAGGGCGTCGAGCTCGGACCGCGCGGGGGTGGCGGAGTCGGCCCAGGGCCACCACAGCTCGACCGCGCCGAAGCCGGCCGCGGCGGCGGCCGCGGGGCGCTCCAGAAGCGGGAGTTCCGTGAAGAGGATCGACAGGTTGACGTCGAAGCGCTGCGCGGAGGCGGTGCTCGGTTCGGAACCCGGCATGAGGTCCGGCGCTCCCTTCCGTGGTCGCGATTTCCGTATTACGGAAGTTCGTTTCTGCTTAATGGAAGATTGCCGTCGGCCGTCGTCGCTTGTCAAGAGGGGCTCGGCGGAAGCCGGTGCCGGGCGTTAGGTTGAGCGCGTGAGATTGAGAGTGGAGTTCACGACCGAGCCCTTCGATCTCGAGGAGGCCCCGGCGCACGCGCTGGTGGCCCGCGAGGTCGTCGAGGGTGCCGCGCTGGACGCCGTGGACGTCGGCCCGTTCGGCAACACGGCGGAGGGCGGTGCCGACGCGGTGCTCACGGCCGTGGACGCCCTGCTGCGCAAGACCCTGGCCGCCGGCGCCACCCGGATCTCGCTCCAGGTGAACGTGGTCGGGGAGGACGGCAGATGACCGGCGGCGGGGACGAGTCCTTCATCGCGGCCCTGAAGCCGCTGGTCGACGCCATGGGCGGCGAGATACACCCGCCCGACGAGGCCGGCCCCGACGATGTCGTGCTCGCCTGGCAGGGGGCCGACGTCGTCGCCGTACGCCTGCCGCAGCTCGGCGACTCCCTCGATCACATCCTGGCCGCCATGGAGCGCAGGAAGGGCGAGCCGCTCGCCGACCTGGACCGCAAGGCCAAGCAGGAGGTCGTACGGATACTCGAGGCGCGCGGCGCCTTCTCCGTGCGGCACGGCGTGGAGACCGTGGCGAGCGCGCTCGGCGTGAGCCGCTTCACCGTCTACAACTACCTCAACCGGGAGAAGGAGAGCTGAGCGGCGCCGGGCCGGTCACCCGAATTTTCAACAAAGTGTTGACGCCGTCACGCGGAGGGCGTTAGCTGACGGCAGCCCGTTCGGCACGACGGCCGCATCAGGCCATGAAGGCCGCATCACCGCATCCGGCCACGGAGGCTCCCGTGACTTCGACTTCCGCGTCCCCGGGTCTGACCCGGTTCAACGTCCTCGACGAACACGCGGCCTCCGCCGCCCTCCATGAGGCCTGCGCCGCCACGGTGTGGGTCACCCGGCTGCTCGCCGCCCGCCCCTACGCCACCACCGACGACCTCTACGCGGCCAGTGACTCGGCCATGGCGGAGCTGACCGCCGAGGACCTCGCGCAGGCCATGGCCGGCCATCCGCCGATCGGCCGCCCGAAGCCGGGCGACCCCGCCTCGGCCCGCGAACAGCACGGCATGGCGGGCGCCTCCGGGGAACTCAGGGCGGAGATGCTCGAACTCAACCTGGCCTACCAGGAGGCGTTCGGCCATGTCTTCCTGATCTGCGCCACCGGACGCACCGGCGAGCAGATGCGGGACGCGGTCCGGGAGCGGATCGGCAACTCGCCCGAGCGGGAGCGGGAGATCGTCCGCGCCGAACTGGGCAAGATCAACCGTATCCGACTGGCCCGACTCGTCGAAGAGGACTGACGCGGCATGAGCACCAGCACCACAGCCTCGGTGTCCACCCACATCCTGGACACCAGCGTCGGCCGCCCCGCCGCCGGCGTCGCCGTCCGGCTCGCCGCCCGCGCCGGGCACACGGCGCACTGGCAGGTGCTCGGCGGCTCCGCGACCGACGCGGACGGCCGCTGCAAGGACCTGCCGGCGCCGCCGGAGGGAACGACCCACGTACGGCTCGACTTCGCCGTGGAGCCGTACTTCGGGACAACCGCGAAGAAGCAAGCCGATGCGCAGCAGGACGCCCCCGCGAATCGGGACAGCGGTGCGTTCTTCCCCGAGGTGGCGATCACCTTCGCCGTGAAGCCCGGCGAGCACTACCACGTACCGCTGCTGCTCAACCCGTTCGGCTACTCCGTATACCGAGGGAGCTAGCAGAAGATGGCAGACAATTCCCGCCCCGGCCGCCCTGTGATGCTGGGACAGAACCAGTACGGCAAGGCCGAGAACCGAGTCGTGAAGATCACGCGGAACGGCTCCACCCACCACGTCAAGGACCTCAACGTCTCCGTCGCGCTCTCCGGCGACATGGACGAGGTCCACTACTCCGGCTCCAACGCCAGCGTCCTGCCGACCGACACCACCAAGAACACGGTCTACGCGTTCGCCAAGGAGCACGGCATCGAGTCGGCCGAACAGTTCGGGATCCACCTGGCCCGGCACTTCGTGACCAGCCAGGAGCCGATCACGACCGCTCGTATCCGCATCGAGGAGTACGCCTGGGAGCGGATCGACACCTCCGGCACCGCCTGGCCGTCCGCCGGCGCCGACGAGGCCAGGCACTCCTTCGTGCGCAAGGGCCAGGAGACGCGCCTGACCCAGATCACGTACGACGGCTCGTCGTGGGAGGTCGTCTCGGGGCTGAAGGACCTCGTCGTGATGAACACGACCGACTCCGAGTTCTGGGGCTTCGTCAAGGACAAGTACACGACCCTGCCCGAGGCCTACGACCGTATCCTCGCCACCCAGGTCTCCGCCCGCTGGCGGTTCAACTGGAGCGACGACGCCGACCCCATGCCGCACTGGGAGCAGTCCTACGAGCAGGTGCGCAAGCACATGCTCCAGGCCTTCGCGCAGACGTACTCGCTGTCCCTCCAGCAGACCCTGTACCAGATGGGCGCACGCATCATCGACAGCCGGGACGAGATCGACGAGGTCCGCTTCTCCCTGCCGAACAAGCATCACTTCCTGGTGGACCTGGAGCCGTTCGGCCTCAAGAACGACACCGCCGACGGAGCCGTGTACTTCGCGGCCGACCGCCCGTACGGCCTGATCGAGGCCACCGTCCTGCGCGAGGGCCGCGAGCCGCGCATCCCGGTGGACCTCACCAACCTCTGACCGGCCTCCGGCCCGCGTGACCTACCCGGGTGCCCTCAGGGGCTGGGGGCACCCGTCGCACTCTCGGCACCCGCGGCCCCCGGATCCGGCACCGGGGCCGCGGCACTCAACACTCCCAGGGTCCTGCCGTGCCCTCTCCACAGAGCGAAAAGGACACACCGTGGCAGCCGTCCGGCGCACCGTCATCGAGAACTGTTCCATCGCCACCGTCGACGCGCACGACACCGAGTTCGCCTCCGGGCACGTGGTCATCGCCGGCAACCGCGTCGAGTCGGTGGGCGCGGGCGCCGCCCCCGAGGGCCTGGCGAACGTCGTACGCCGGATCGACGCGAGCGGGCACCTGGCCACCCCGGGCCTGGTCAACACCCACCACCACTTCTACCAGTGGATCACCCGGGGCCTGGCCACGGACCACAACCTCTTCGACTGGCTCGTCGCGCTCTACCCGACCTGGGCGCGCATCGACGAGACGATGGTGCGCGCGGCGGCCCGGGGCTCGCTCGCCATGATGGCCCGCGGCGGCGTCACCACCGCCATGGACCACCACTACGTCTTCCCGCGGGGTACCGGCGACCTCTCCGGCGCCATCATCGGCGCCGCCCGCGACCTGGGCGTCCGCTTCACCCTCGCCCGCGGCTCCATGGACCGCGGCGAGAAGGACGGCGGACTGCCGCCGGACTTCGCCGTCGAGTCCCTCGACGGCGCGCTCGCCGCCACCGCCGCGACCGTCGACGAGCACCACGACGCCTCCTTCGACGCCATGACCCAGGTCGCCGTGGCCCCCTGCTCCCCGTTCTCCGTCTCCACCGAACTCATGCGCCAGGGCGCGGAACTGGCCCGGAGCAAGGGGGTGCGCCTGCACACCCACGGCTCGGAGACCGTCGAGGAGGAGAAGTTCTGCCACGAACTGTTCGGGATGGGCCCGACCGACTACTTCGAGTCCACCGGCTGGCTCGGCGCGGACGTGTGGATGGCGCACTGCGTCCACATGAACGACTCCGACATCGCCGCCTTCGCCCGCACCGGGACCGGCGTGGCGCACTGCCCGTCGTCCAACGCCAGGCTGGCGGCCGGCATCGCCCGGGTCCCCGACATGCTCGCGGCCGGTGTCCCGGTCGGCCTCGGCGTCGACGGCACCGCCTCGAACGAGTCCGGCGAACTCCACACCGAACTGCGCAACGCGCTGCTCATCAACCGCCTCGGCGCCCACCGCGAGGCCGCCCTGAACGCCCGTCAGGCGCTGCGCCTCGGCACCTACGGCGGGGCCCGGGTCCTCGGCCGGGCGGCCGAGACCGGCTCCCTGGAACCGGGCAAGCTGGCCGACCTGGTGCTGTGGAAGCTGGACACCCTCGCCCACGCCTCCATCGCCGACCCGGTGACCGCGCTGGTCCTCGGCGCCGCCGCCCCGGTGACGGCCTCGTTCGTGAACGGGCGCCAGATCGTGGAGAACGGACGCCTGCTCACCGCCGACGAGGACGAGATCGCCCGCTCCACGCGGGCCGAGGCCCAGCGTCTGGCGCGGATCGCCGCCCAGGGCTGAGCCGCCGCAGAGCTCCGGCCGGGAGGGACGGCTCCCGGCCGGTGGCCGTGGACCCGGACAGGGTGCACGGCGGCCGTCACCGGGGCGCGCGTGGACGCGCGCGCCCCGGCACGGTCACCGTCCCCGGTCCCGCACGCACGACCGCACGCGCCACCTCCATGAACCCCACGTCTGCACCGACGCGGGCCGGGCCCGCCGGGCCGTCAGCCCCGGCCTCGCCCGCCGGGACGGCGAAGGGTCACCGCAGCCAGGGCCAGCGCCCCCGTCGCGATCAGCGCCGCAACCCGGAACGCCAGCCGGTAGCCCTCCGCCGTGGCCGGGAGCAGTTCCGCACCCCGGTCGAGCAGTACGCCGGTGCGGCTCGCCGCGAGCGTCGACAGCACCGCCAGCCCCAGCGAACCGCCCACCACCTGCGTGGTGTTGAAGAGGCCGGAGGCCAGTCCGGCGTCCTCCTGCCGGACACCCGACATGGCGAGCCCGGTCAGTGCGGGCATCGCGGCCGCGAACCCGGCGGCGAGCAGCAGCAGGGGCGGGAGTACGTCCACGAGGTACGAGCCGTCGGCGGGCGCACGTCCGAGCAGTGCCATCCCGGCGACGACCAGCAGCAGTCCGGCGAGCAGCACCGGGCGGGCGCCGAACCGGCCGATGGTCCGCGCGGACAGGCCCAGCATCAGTACCCCGATCGCGACGGGCGCCGGCAGGAATGCCGTACCGGTCGTCAACGCGTCGTAGCCGAGTACGCGTTGGAGATAGAGGGCGCCGATGAACTGGAAGCCGTACATCGTGGCGATCAGCAGCACCTGGACGGCGTTCGCCCCGCTCAGCAGCCGTGAGCGGAACAGTCGCAGCCGCAGCAGCGGACGTGCGGCGCGGGCCTGCCGGACGGTGAACGCCACGAGGAGGGCCAGGGCGAGGGCCGCGAGGAGCAGGGTGGCCGTGAGGGAGCGGTCGTCGGCGCCGACGATGACGTACACCGTCAGCATCAGCGCGCCGGTGATCAGTGCCGCCCCGGGACAGTCGGCGCCCCGACCCGGGCCCGCCCCCTGTTCCGGCGCGAGGACGCGGGCCGCCGCGAGCAGCGCGACCAGTCCGATCGGCAGATTGATCAGGAAGATCCAGTGCCAGTTCAGCGCCTGGGTGAGGGCGCCGCCCAGAAACGTGCCGAGCGCCCCGCCCGCCGCCCCGACCGCGCTGAACACCGCGATCGCACGGGCCTGTTCACGCGGTTCGGGATACAGGGCGACCAGCATGCCGAGCACCACCGCCGCGGTCATCGCCCCGCCGGCCCCCTGTGCGGCCCGCGCCGCGATCAGCAGGCCCGGCCCGGTGGCGACTCCGCACAGCACGGAGGCCGCGGTGAACACGGCGAGCCCGGCCGTGAACATGAGCTTGCGGCCGATCAGGTCGCCGAGGCGGCCCACCAGCAACAGCAGCCCGCCGAAGGGGATGAGGTACGCGTTGACGACCCACGCCAGCCCCGGGCCGTCGAAGCCGAGGTCGTTCTGGATCGCGGGCATCGCCACGGTGACGATGTTGCCGTCCAGGATCGTCATGAGCGTGCCCGCGCACAGGACGACGAGGGACGCCCGACGGGAGTACGTCCGGCGCGGCGTCGTCCGCGCGGGTGCTGCGAGGGGACTCGACATGGTGCGCGGTCTCCGCCCTGTCCATAGGTGCACGACTTGTAACGGGGCTCATCGTGGGTGACCCTGGAGAGCGGGGTAAGGAGGCAGTTCGATGTCCCAGGGGAACACCGGTGTTACCGTCCAGCTCGTGAACGCGCACGCGTGCCCGGTCCGCGAAGTTCTTGACAGGGTCGCCGGGAAATGGAGCGTGCAGATCCTGGTGGCCGCCGCGCACGGCCCGATCCGCTTCACCGAACTGGAGCGCAGCATCGAGGGGATCAGCCGCCGGATGCTGACCCTCACCCTGCGCAACCTGGAGCGCGACGGACTGCTGACCCGCACCGTCTTCGCGACGGTTCCGCCCAAGGTCGAGTACGAACTCACGCCGGTGGCGCTTGAGTTGCACGAGACTCTGCAACGGCTGACGGACTGGGCCGAGCGCAACCGGGTCCACATCGCCGAGTCGCGGGCGGCCTACGACGCGGCGCGGGAACCGGCGACGACCGAAAGGTAGCGGCCGCCGGCCGGTGTGCCGCCGGGTGCCTACAGTCCGAGCAGGCCGGGATCCGTGGCCAGTTCCTTGAAGCGCTCCGGCGGGCTCGGCACCAGTCTGCGCTCCTTGAGGTCCATCAGCCCCCCGACCGCGGTGAGTTCGGCTGCCACGGTGCCGTCCGCCCTGCGGATCGTCTGCTCGATCCGGAACGTCTTGCCCTCGCCCCAGACGAAGACGCAGGTCACGTCGACCTCGTCACCGGCGACCAGCTCGCGCCGGTAGCGGATGGTCGTCTCCAGGGCGACCGGGCCCACGCCCTGGCCGACGAGGCCGGTCTGACTGATCCCCGCCGCCCGGAGCAGCGACCAGCGGGCGTGCTCCGCGTAGTTGAGGTACACGCTCTGGTTGAGATGGCCCTGCACATCCGTCTCGTAGCCACGGACGGTCACCCGGACGGAAAACGGCTCGCTCACTGCTTCCCCTTCTCGTCTCTCGTGGTCATGTCCTTCGGTGCGCTGTCCACCGATCCTGGCACGGCGCCGTCCTCACGCCCGGCGCGGGGAGGCCAGCAGATAGCGGGCCCTGGTGCGCGGTTCGCCGTGCTCGCCGACCTGCCAGCCCGCCCGCTCCAGGGTGCGCGCGCAGGCCCGCAGCGCCTCGCCGTCCGGATCGCGCACGGCGACGGCCTCCGGCTGCGGGGTCGCGCGCACCCGGTAACCGTCCGGATCACGGCCCGCGGCGGGCCGGTGCCCGGCCGCTTCCAGAGCGAGTGCCGCGGCCCGCACCAGATGGGTCCGCTCCCAGCCGCACGGCAGGTCGGTGGCGCCGTCCGGGTTGGTCATCCGGCGCAGCTCCAGCAGGCCCTGCCAGGCACTGTGCACCTCACGGGTCCGGGCGGCCCCGGAGCCGGGGTCCGGCTCGTCCTCGCCGCCGACGCGCGCGGCGAACACCCCGGTGGTCGCGGGCGCCGCGACGACCGGCTCCGGGGGCGGCCGGTCGGCCGACTCCCGTATCCGGTGTCCCGCCGGGGTCAGGAAGTGGTCGTGCGGCGGTCTCGGGTGCCGGAAGGCGAGCCCCCGCCCCACCAGCGCCGCCAGCTGTGCCTCCGTGCCCCGCAGCCGTCCGGTCACGGGGTCGGCGGCATCGATCACCCGCCGCTGCGCGGCGGTCGGCGGTCGTGTCACGGCACGCCTCCCTCCCGGGCCCACCGGCCGCCGGACGACCCGGACGGCCCAGGTGAAGGCTACGTCCGCGCTCTGACATTCCAGCCCGCGATCACCGGCCGCCCGTGCTCCGTGCCCAGCCGGCCCAGCGCCCCGGTGGCCAGCTGGAACAGCGCCCCGTCCTGCGGGGGCAGCCCCAGCCGGCGAGCGGTCAGGACCCGCAGGAAGTGACCGTGCGCCACCAGCACCACGACGCCCTCGGTGTTGGCGAGCGCCGCGTCCACCTTGGCCAGCACCCGGTCGGCGCGCTCCCCGACCTGCTCGGGCGTCTCCCCGGGATGGTCGGGCGGCCCGGGCGCGACACCGTCCGTGAACAGGAACCAGTCCGGCCGGGTGCGCTGGATCTCGACGGTCGTGACGCCCTCGTACCCGCCGTAGTCCCATTCCTGGAGGTCCACGTCGATCCGCGCCTCGCGCAGCCCGATGAGCTGAGCCGTCTCCCGCGCCCGCTGGAGGGGGCTGACGAACGCGGCGCCCACCCGGTGCGAGCGGATCAGCGGCACCAGACCGCGCGCCTCCTCCCGGCCGTGTTCGGTCAGCGGGACGTCCGTCCGGCCCGTGTGCCGTCCGGACCGCGACCACTCGGTCTCACCGTGCCGGACGATGAAGAGATCACCCATGCCCCCAGGCTAGGAGCCCGCTACTGCCGGTACCCGCTCAGGAACCGCCCGATCCGTCCGATGGCCGCCTCCAGGTCGTCCGCGTGGGGGAGCGTGAGGATACGGAAGTGGTCGGGCGTGGGCCAGTTGAACCCGGTCCCCTGGACCACCTGGATCTTCTCCCGCAGCAGCAGGTCCAGGACGAACTTCTCGTCGTCGTGGATCCTGTGCACCTTGGGGTCCAGGCGCGGGAACGCGTACAGCGCGCCCTTCGGCCGTACGCAGGACACACCCGGGATCTCGTTCAGTTTCTCCCAGGCCACATTGCGCTGTTCGTACAGGCGGCCGCCGGGCGCGGTGAGTTCGCGGATGGACTGACGGCCGCCGAGCGCCGCCTGGATGGCGTACTGGGCGGGCGCGTTGGCGCACAGCCGCATGGAGGCCAGCATGGTCAGGCCCTCCAGGTAGTCCTTGGCGTGCTGCCGGGGGCCGGTGACGACCAGCCAGCCCGAGCGGAACCCGGCCACCCGGTACGTCTTCGACAGGCCGCAGAAGGTGAGGACCACCAGGTCGGGGGCGAGCGCGGCGGCCGAGTGGTGCACGGCGTCGTCGTAGAGGATCTGGTCGTAGATCTCGTCGGCGAAGACCATCAGGCCGTGCCGGCGGGCCAGGTCGAGGATGCCCTCGATGATCTCCTTGGGGTAGACGGCGCCGGTCGGGTTGTTCGGGTTGATGATCACGACCGCCTTCGTCCGGGCGGTGATCTTCGACGCCATGTCGTCCAGGTCGGGGTACCAGTCGGCCCGCTCGTCGCACAGGTAGTGCACCGCCTTGCCGCCCGCCAGCGTCGTGACGGCCGTCCACAGCGGGAAGTCCGGGGCGGGGATGAGGATCTCGTCGCCGTCCTCCACCAGGGCCTGGACGGCCATCGAGACCAGTTCGGAGACGCCGTTGCCGAGGAAGACGTCGTCGACGTCGACCTCCAGGCCGCGGTCCTGGTACCGCTGGGCCACCGCGCGGCGGGCGGAGAGGACGCCCCGCGAGTCCGTGTAGCCGTGCGCCCGGGGAAGCATGCGGATCATGTCCTGGAGGATCTCCTCCGGCGCCTCGAAGCCGAACAGCGCGGGGTTGCCGGTGTTCAGGCGCAGCACGCTGTGGCCCGCCTCCTCCAGCGCGTCGGCGTGCTCGATCACCGTGCCGCGGATCTCGTAACAGACCTCGCTGAGCTTGTTCGACTGCCGGAACTCCATGCGCCGCGCCCTCCGGTTCGTGTTGCTGCGTACTTGGTTTTACCAAGTGGCCGCTTGGAAAGTCCAACAACATGTCTAGACTGCGCCGCATGTCACCTCGCCGAAGCTACGACCAGTACTGTTCCGTCGCCCGCGCGCTCGACGCCGTCGGCGACCGCTGGACCCTGCTGATCGTCCGGGAGTTGCTCGGCGGCCCGCGCCGCTACACGGACCTGCACGCCGATCTGCCGGGCGTGAGCACGGACGTACTGGCCTCCCGGCTGAAGGACATGGAACGCGACGGCCTGGCCACCCGCCGCCGTCTGCCGCCGCCCGGCGCGGTCTACGTCTACGAACTCAGCCCCCGAGGACAGGAGTTGCTGCGCGCGCTCCAGGCGCTCGGCGAGTGGGGGCAGGCTGAACTGGGAGAGCGACGGCCCACGGACGCCGTACGCGCCCACTGGTTCGCGCTGCCGCTGTTGCGCGGCCTGGAGGGTGAGGGGCTCGTCGAAGTCGCCTTGGAGGAGGGCGACTTCCACCTGTACGTCGGTGCCGGGGACGGGCCGGTCCACGGCGACGGGCCCGCGCCCCGCGAGCCGGACGCGCGGCTGACGCTGGACGCCGACACCTGTACGGCCGTCGGACGGGGGGAGCTGACCGTGCCGGACGCCGTCCGCGCCGGACGGATCCACGTGACCGGCGAGGGCGCGCTGGCCAAGGCCTTGCGCGAGGCGTGAGCGGGGCTTGAGCGAGGCATCAGCGGGGTTTGAGCGGAGCGGGCGGCCCGGTTGGCCCGGCCCGCGTGGCGAGCGGTCGGACTCGGTGAACGCCCGGACTCGCGGACTCGCGGACTCGCGGACTCGCGGACTCGCGGACTCGCGGACTCGCGGACACGCGGACTCGCGGACACGCGGAATGCCCGCCGCGCGAACGCGACGGGCCTTCCGACGGTGGGTCACAGGCCGCTGCGGCGAGGAGCCGCAGCGGCCTCGCGCCGGTGCGGTCAGCCGACGGGGGGTACTCGGGACGGCCGCCCCGCACCGCGCGTCAGCGTGTACCCGCCGATGCCCGCGAGCGCGGCCAGCATGCCGCCCAGTCCGGTCCACACCCAGCGGTCGGACCACCACCCGGAGGACCAGCCGTCGTCGGGCTCGATGCTGGACAGCACCGCCGACTTCGCCGAGCTGTCGGAGTCGTCGGCGTCGTCGGAATCAGCCGACTCGGCCTGGGACTTGACCGCGATCCCCGGCACCAGCGGCTCCGACAGCGAACCGTCCACCGCCGCCGAGCCGCCGATGTCCTTGGACTCCACCCGCACCTCGGTCCGCACGGGCAGACCCAGGTCGGCGGTCTTCAGGCCGACGACCGTGAGCCGCAGGTAGTAGGTGCCCGGCAGCGGGTCATCGGCCCACGGCTCCGACCAGGCCCGGACCGTGCGCAGGGTGCAGGCCAGCTCGACGGAGGCCGCGTCCTGGGCGGCGATGCGCGTCTGCGCCCCGTACTGGCAGGCCTGACGGCGGCGCAGGCCGTCGTAGACGTCGATCTGCCAGGACTGGCCGGCGTGTGTGTCCGGCAGCTTCACCGTCGCCTTGACGGTCGGCCGCTGTCCGGCGTCCGCCGGGAACGACCAGTACAGGTAGTCACCCGCGGAGCCGCCCGCCGTCGCCGTCTGACCCTGCTCGATCTCGGTCGCCGTACGGAACGAGGTGCCCGCCGAGGTGGGGGCGCCGCTGTCGTCGGACGGGCTCGCCGAGGGCGTGGCGTCGGCCGCCGAGGGACCCGCGGCCAGCCCGAGGGCCAGCAGGGAAAGGCTCAGTACTCTTGTGATTCGCATCAGTTGGTCCTCCAGACCGCGACGCGCCAGCGCGACACCCAGCCCCACAGCACGCCGGCGAGGAAACCGGCCAGGATCAGCGCGCCGAGCAGCCACCAGCCGCGCCCGAGGCCGAACGACGCCACGTCGCTCGCCTGGGACGGCCCGTCCACCACGTCGACCGTCAGCTCCAGCGGCAGACCGGGCGTGGTCTTCACGCCGGCGGCCGCGGAGAAGGAGTCGGTCACCTGGAGGCACACCGTCTCGGCGGGCGCGTCCTCCTCGTCGCTCTCGGCCTTCGGATAACGCAGCCCGGTCGAGATGACGTCCGTACGGCCGGTGCCGGCCGCCTCACCGCGCACGATCTCGCGGCTGTGCACGGTGACCGCCCGCAACAGCACCCCGTGGTCGGGGTTCACGGCCCGGTCGGCGCTCACGCTCACCGAGGCGCGCAGCTCCTGGCCGGGCTTGACGTCCACCCGGTACCAGCGCTGCCGGCCGAACTCCGCGCGGTCGGTGTACAGACCGGACTTCAGGGTCGGCGCCTGGGAGCACGCGTCCGCGCCCTGGGTCGCGACCGGCGTCACCACCGGGTCGGCCGCCCGGTCCACCAACTGGTTGACCTTGTCGGTCAGTTCGTCGGCGTGCTCGACCGAGGTGTAGGTACCGCCGGTCGCCTCGGCGATGCAGCTCAGCTGCTGTCGCAGTTTCGTGCTCGGCACCAGACCGAGCGTGTCGATGGTCAGACCGATGCCCTTCGCCGCTATCTCGCGGGCCACTTCGCACGGGTCGAGCGGGGCGCAGGTGTCCTCGCCGTCGCTGATCAGCACGATGCGCTTGGAACCGGTGCCGCCGTCGAGGTCGTCGGCGGCCTTCAGCAGAGCGGGACCGATCGGTGTCCAGCCGGTGGGCGTGAGGGTCGCCACCGCCGTCTTCGCCTCGGTCCGGTCCAGCGGGCCGACCGGATAGAGCTGCGCGGTGTCCTTGCAGCCCGTCTTGCGGTCGTCGCCGGGGTAGTTGGCGCCCAGGGTGCGGATCCCGAGCTGCACTTCCTCGGGGGTGGCGTCCAGCACCTCGTTGAACGCCTGCTTCGCCGCGGCCATCCGCGACGTGCCGTCCATGTCGTTCGCGCGCATCGAGCCGCTCACATCGAGGACGAGGTCGACCTTCGGCGCGTCGGCGGTGGTCTCGTCGGCGAGCGCCCCGGCCGGGAACGCGATCCCGGCCGTGAACGCGGCGAGCAGGGCACAGATCCCCACCGCCAGCCGTTGTGTTCTGATCATCGCCGGATCCTATTGATCCGACCGGGCGCGCCACACAGCGGGGTTCGCTCAGTGCCCGCGCGGAACCGGACCGAGCGGACGGGGCAGCTGCGCCCACTGGTCCCCGGCCACCCCCGGCGACAGCCGCATCAGCGTCAGCGCCTTCGTCGGCAGCGGCTCCTCCAGCAGCGCCACCAGGTCCGGGGTGCGCGGCAGATCGCGTACGGCCGTCTCCAGCGCCGTGCGCAGCGCCGCCGCCGACCCGGCCGTCGCGGCCAGCGCGCCCGCCACCAGCGAGCCGAACAGCTTGCGCCGCAGGGTCGTCACCTCGTCCGTGACGATCCGTCCGGTCAGCGCGGGCACCGGGATGCCGTGCCGGGCCAGCCGCCGCGGACTGACCCGGATGTCGGCGAGGTCGCGGTAGACCAGGCGCAGCGGGGCGCCCGTCCGTGACAGCACCACCAGCAGGTTCTGGCCGTGCGCCTCCAGGGCGACGCCCAGCTCCAGCAGTCGCAGTCCGACCGTGAGCGCCAGCCGGGTGAACCCGGCCAGCCAGTCGGCGGACCGGGGCAGCGCGGTGGTGGCGAGGGCGGCCACCGGCACCACATGCTCCCCGGCCGACCCGTACTCCCGCGGGGACTCGCGCAGCACGGCCGCCAGGTCGGGCGAGCCGGCGGTGGCGGCGCCCAGCGTGCGGGTGATGTGCAACAGGCCGTCCGTGTGCGCGGTCAGCGACTCCGCGAACGCCGACAGGGTCGCGGACACGGAGACCGCGTAGACGGAGATGTCCCGCACCGAGGACGTCAGCCGGGCGCTGAGCGCCGTCTTCACATGCGGACCCGTGGGCAACGCCAGGGTCCGCAGGGACATCAGCGGCCGCGCGCCCAGCGCGGTGTCTCCCGTCCGCTTCAGCACATGCGCCGACTGCCAGGGATGCACCGGCAGCACCACTCGTCCCCCGTCCCGCAGCCACCGCGGCCAGACACCCGTCACCAGGCACTCGTCGGCCGCCACCGGCACCAGCCCCAGCTCCACCAGCGGCCGGTGTTCCGGCCCGTACGCGAGCTGCTCGGCGACCGAGAAGCCCGGGCGGGAACGGCAGTTGGGGTGGTACGGATGCCCGTCGACCACCCGCTGCTCCCACTCCCAGTCGGTCGCGGGCCACTCGTCCGAGTGATCCGGCCGGCCCGCCCGGGACAGCGCCAAGGACGCGACACTGTGGCCGAGTTCGGCCGCGAAGCCCGCGCCGTGCGGCACGGCGAGCGCCGTGAGCAGCAGGTCCGGCCGGTCGTACTCCACCGCCTCCAGCCGTACGGCGCCGACGTACGCGGCGGTGGCGTACGGGTCCGGGGCCGGGCCGTGCAGCCTGCGTCCGTCGGACAGCCGCAGGGTGAGCCCGTCGCCGCCGGGTTCGCGGCGCGTGATCCAGGGCAGCGGCTCATGGGCCAGCGCACGCCACAGCCGGGTCAGGACGGCCGCCCGGGCACCGGGCAGCTCGGCCGAGAACCGCGACACGAGGTCGGGGCGTACGGCGGCCAGTTCGGCGGCGACCTCTGCCTCGGCGCTGGGGGGTCGGTACACGGTCGGGCTCCTCGGGTACGAGTTCGGTTACGACGGGGACGGTCACCGCGTGCGGTGGCGACGGCGATACTGATCGTCTCCGCCCGAACGGACCGTAGGGAACGAGTGGATCGCGTGGACCTCCTGCCCCCGCCCGCCGGCGACGACGCCGCAGCGCACGACGCCGCACCAGCATGCGCCGTCGGGCCGGCCGGCGACATCGCGGACCTCGCCGACGCGTACGCCGCCGCGCCACTGCTCAACTGCCTGCTGCGCGAGGTGGCCCGCCCGCTGGGGAACCCGGCCGATCCCGCCGACCCCGGCGAGCGACCGGTCCACCGGCTGCCCGGCGGAGACCGCCTGCTGCGGGTGCGCGGGACACGGCGGCCCGCCGAGCCCGAGGTGTACGCGGCGGGCGCCTGGCACCGGCTCGGCCACACGGAACTCGTCAAACTCGTCGCCGAGGAACTGCGCGGGCACACCGGCCTGTCCAACCACGAACTGCCCGCCGAGATGATCGACAGCCGGGACGCGGTGGCCGCGCTGCTCACCGCCCGCGCCCGGGCCGTCCCGCCCGACGACCGCTACCTGCGCTCCGAGCAGTGCCTCCTCACCGGCCACCCCCATCACCCGGCCCCGAAGGCCCGCGGCGGCGGCCCGGTCGCGGGCTGGCTGCCGTACGCCCCGGAGGCGCACGCCCGCTTCCCGCTGGCGCTGCTCGGCGTGCGCGAGGACACGGTCGTCGAGGAGGGCGACACCTCGGCCCTCGACGCCCTCTTCTCCGGCGAGGTCCCGCCCGGCTACCGGCTGCTGCCCGCCCACCCCTGGCAACTCGACCTCGTCGGCCGCGACCTCGCCCCGGCCTTCGCCGACGGCCGGCTGATCCGGCTGGGCACGACGGCGTCCGACACCTGGCCCACGGCCGCGATCCGCACGCTGTACGCCCCCGACCACGACCTCTTCCTGAAGTTCAGCCTGGACGTCCGCATCACGAACGACATCCGCCGCCTCTGGCGCCACGACCTGCTGAGACTGCGCCGGACGGACGCGGCGGCGACCCGCGCGTTCCGGGCGGCCGCCGCCGCCCGCACGGCGGCCGGCGCTCCCGCCGCCGCGGCCTGGCTGAGCGACCGCGGCTACCGCACCGCCGACTTCGCCTTCGAGGAACTGGCCGTCCTGGTCCGCGACGGACTGCGTGACCACGTCAGCCCCGGCGCGACCCCCCTGCTCGCCGCGGGCCTGGTGGAGGGCTTCGCGGGCAGCCCGCTGGAGAGTACGAAGGATCCGGCGACCTGGTGGGAGGCGTACCTGCGTGTGGTCGTCCCGCCGGTCCTCGCGGCCTTCGCCGACCACGGCGTCGTGGTGGAGGCGCACGTCCAGAACACGCTGGTGGCCGTCGACGCGGACGGCACACCGGTGCGGGCGCTGTTCCGCGACGCGGAGGGCGTCAAGCTGCTGCCGGAGGTGTCCCGGGCGGCCGGCTGGGAACGGCTCGTGTACTGCCTGGTCGTCAACCACCTGACCGAGATCGCCGGTGTCCTCGCGGAACGCCACCCCGGCCTCGACCCCTGGCCCGCCGTCCGCCGCGAACTCACCCGCCACGACCTCCCCGAGATCCCCGCGCTGCTCTCCTCACCCACCCTCCCCGGCAAGACGAACCTGCTGCTGCGCTGGACGGGAGCGGACGGCGCGGACGCGCGCTACCTGCCGCTGCCGAACCCGCTGGCGGGGTGACCGGCACAGCCACGAAGGGCAGCCACCCCGGGAATGCTTCCGTGCCCGTGCCCGCGGCCCCGCCCACGGACCCGGTCAAGCCCCCCCCGGCGGGCGGGAAGTCGATCGTCATGACTCCATGACGTGGCGGGCCGAACCTCTAAACTGAGCCCGGGATGGGGAGATTCGCGGCGAGGGGGGCCGAGATGGTGAGTTCCCGTGCACGCGCCGGAGGGGCGAGATGGGGGAGTCATGAAGCCGCTCGAAGAGGGTGATCCCGCGTCGGTCGGGGACGGCAGGTACCGGCTGGTCGGACGGCTCGGCCAAGGGGGCATGGGTGTCGTGTACTTCGGCCGCTCGCGGTCGGGGCGGGCGGTGGCCGTCAAGGTCGTACGGCCCGAACTGAGCACGGAACCGGGCTTCCGGCGCAGGTTCGCCGACGAGGTGGCCGCGGCCCGTCGCGTCGGCGGCTTCCACACCGCGCCGGTCGTGGACGCCGACCCGCACGGCGAGCCGGCCTGGCTGGTGACGGCCTACGTACCCGGACCCACGCTCCAGGCCGTGCTCGACCAGGTGGGCCCCCTGCCCGTGGACACGCTCACCGTGCTGGCCGCGGGCCTCGCCGAGGCGCTGGCGGCGATCCACCAGGCAGGCGTCGTCCACCGCGACCTGAAGCCCGCCAACATCATCATCGCGGAGGACGGCCCCCGGGTCATCGACTTCGGCATCGCGCGGGCCCTCGACGGTACGGCCCTCACCCAGACCGGGTTCCAGATCGGTACTCCCGGCTTCCTCGCGCCGGAGCAGCTCACCGGGGGCACGCTCACCCCCGCGGTCGACATGTTCGCCCTGGGCGTGGTGCTCGGCCAGGCGGCGGGCGGCGCTCCCTTCGGCGACGGGTCGTCGGCGGCCCGGCACTACCGCGTCGTGCACGAACAGCCGGACCTCACGGGCGTTCCCGACCCCCTGCGCGAGCTCGTCGCGGCCTGTCTGGCCAAGGACCCGCGGGACCGCCCAGGACCGTCGGAGTTCCTCAACCTCCTGACGGTCCGCCATTCCTCGGACGGCTGGCTGCCGGCCGAGGCGACCGCGCTCGTACGGCGTCAGGACCCCGCGGCGTCCGTCACGACGCCCGATCGCCCGGCGGTCGCGCCCACCGACCCGCGCACGGCCCTGTCCGCCCCGCCGGCGGCCGCCGAGGGGAGGGGGACGGCCGTGGCCGCCCACCCCCCGACCGTCCAGTCGCCGCCCGGCCCCGGCTTCGGGCCCGCTCCGGACGTCGTCCCCGCCCCCACACCGCCGTCCGGCGCTCCCGTACCCCTCGGCGCTCCCGTCCCGCCCGGCGGCGCCGTCCCGTCCGACGGCCCCGGACCGGCGGGCGGTGGTCCCGGACGGTTGGGCGGCCCGGGGCCGGTGGGCGGTGGTTCCGGCCCGGCGGACGACCCGGGGCCGGTGGGCGGTGGCAGGCCGCCGCGGGGGCGCCGTAGGACGGTCGTCGTCGCGGCGCTGCTCACCGCGGCGGCCACCGCGGGTCTGCTCGTGTGGCACCCCTGGACCGGTTCCGGCTCCGGCGACGCCGACGACGCCGGGGGAGCCTCGCCGTCGCCCCGGCGGTCGACCCCCGCCGCGTTCCCCGACGCCCCGCTGTTGGTCCGGATGGACACGGAGCCCGGATCGTCGGACTGCCACAGCGTGATCGGCCGCCGGGACTCCACCACGGACAACCCGAAGCAGTTGATCGAGGGGACGTGCGACGCCCTGCCGCAGTGGTCCCCCGACCACAGGTCGCTGGCGTTCACACGCAAGACGTCGCAGGGTTCGGCCGTCTGGACGGCGAACGCGGACGGCACCGGCGCCCGCCGGGTGGCCGCCATCTCGGGCGGCCGGGTGTCCTGGTCCCCGGACGGCGGGCGACTGGCCGTGCTGCGCCGGCAGGACGGCGTGCAGCAGCTGTTCGTCGTGAACGTCTCGGACGGCTCCGCGCAGCAACTGACCACCGGCGGCGCGAAGGTGGAGGACCCGGCGTGGTCCCCCGACGGCCGGTCCATCGCGATCTGTCTGCAGAAGACGTCGGGCTGGCAGATCCACGTCGTCGATCCGTCGCAGCCGGGCGGCGAACCCCGGCAGGTGACCCACCAGTCCCGGCGTGCGCTCGACCCCGTCTGGTCCCCGGACGGCCGCTACTTCGCCTACACCGCCGGGGCTCCGGGCGAGGGGACGGGCGGGGACATCCGCGTCGTCAGGACCGACGGCACGGACGACAGGAAACTGGTGGAGACCGCCGCCCAGGAGATGGACCCGGTCTGGGCCCCGGGCGGCAAGTGGGTGGCCTTCGTGCGGGGGCCCTTCGACGCGCCCGCGCTCTGGGCCGTCCGCGCGGACGGTACGGGCGAGCGCAGGCTCACCACCGGCAGCATCCCGGAGGGGCACCCGTCCTGGCGCTGAGTCGCGGCCCGCCGCCCGGCCTGTCACGCTTGGTCACTATGCTCGTATGCCGGAGGCAGTGCGCACCGTGTGGGAGCTGACCATGGAACATGAGGTAAGAGAGCTGCGGGGCCTCGGAAGATGCTGAGAGAGGTCGCCGCAACCCGCTACATCGAGCCCCTGCGGTCAGGGGGTTCCGTGCCCGCCGTCGTCGAGGCCGACGACCTGGGCACGTACGTCGTGAAGTTCACCGGCTCCGCGCAGGGGCGCAAGGCGCTGGTCGCCGAGGTGATCGTGGGCGAGCTGGCCCGCGCCCTCGGGCTGCGGTTCCCCGAGCTGGTCCTGGTGGGCTTCGATCCGGAGCTCGGCGCGCACGAGCCGCACCAGGAGGTGCGGGACCTGCTGGACGCCAGCGCGGGCGTCAACCTCGGCATGGACTACCTCCCGGGCGCGAAGGACTTCACGCCCGAGGTGGCCACGAGGTTCGACGTCGACCCGCTGGAGGCGGGCCGGATCGTCTGGCTGGACGCCCTGACCGTGAACGTCGACCGCACCGTCCACAGCTCCAACCTGATGATCTGGCCCACGTTCGGGACCGTGCCCCCGAAGCTGTGGCTGATCGACCATGGGGCCGCGCTCGTCTTCCATCACCGCTGGGACGCGTCGCACCCGGAGAAGGCCTACGACTTCCGTCACCACGCCCTGGGCGCCTACGCGCCGGACACCCGCGCCGCCGACGCCGAACTCGCCCCCAGGGTGACCGGGGAACTGCTGCGCGGGGTCGTCGCCGAGGTGCCCGACGCCTGGCTGGCCGACGACCCGGACTTCGCCACGCCCGAGGAGGCCCGTACGGCGTACGTGGACCATCTCCACGCGCGCGTGCGGGCCTCCGGGGCCTGGCTGCCCACCGACTTCCCCGGCCGGGAGGAGCTCGCCGCCGAGGAGACCCGGCGGGCGGCGAAGTCCCAGGAGGGGCGGCCGGACTGGCTCAAGCGGGTCCCCGACCTGCACGGCAAACCCGCCGCGGAACAGGATTGGTCGGTGCACCTGCAATGACGGACGCCCAGCGCGTGGAGATCGAGTACTGCACGCAGTGCCGCTGGCTGCCGCGGGCCGCCTGGCTCGCCCAGGAACTGTTGACCACCTTCGAGGCCGAGCTGACCGAGCTGGCGCTGAAGCCGGGCAAGGGCGGCGTGTTCGTCGTGCGCGTCGACGACGAGGTGGTGTGGGACCGGCGCGAGCAGGGCTTTCCGGAGCCCACGGCGGTCAAGAAGGCCGTACGCGACCGAGTGGCCCCGGGGAAGTCCCTGGGCCACTCGGACAGGTGACGGCCCGGCCCTGGTTCCGGGGTCCTGGTTCCGGGGTCCTGGTTCCGCGGTCCTGGGCCGGCGGGGTCAGCCCTCGAGCTGCTCGTAGGCGGGCAGCGTCAGGAAGTCCGCGTAGTCGTCGTCGAGGGAGACCGTCAGCAGCAGGTCGTGGGCCTGCTGCCAGTGACCGGCGGTGAAGGCTTCCTCGCCGATCTCCGCGCGGATGTCCGACAGCTCCTCCGCCGCGACCTTGCGGGCCAGCTCCGGCGTGGCCTTCTCGCCGTTCTCGAACTCGACGCCCGCGTTGATCCACTGCCAGATCTGCGAGCGGGAGATCTCGGCGGTGGCCGCGTCCTCCATGAGGTTGAAGATGGCGACCGCGCCGAGGCCGCGCAGCCAGGCCTCGATGTAGCGGATGCCCACCTGGACGGCGTTGACCAGGCCGTCGTACGTCGGCCTGGCGTCGAGGGAGTCGACGGCGATCAGGTCGGCCGCCCGCACGTGGACGTCCTCGCGCAGCCGGTCCTTCTGGTGCGGGCGGTCGCCGAGCACGGCGTCGAAGGAGGCCAGGGCGATCGGCACCAGGTCCGGATGGGCCACCCACGACCCGTCGAAACCGTCGTTCGCCTCACGGTCCTTGTCGGCCTTGACCTTCTCGAAGGCGACCTTGTTGACCTCCTCGTCACGCCGTGACGGAATGAACGCCGCCATGCCGCCGATCGCGTGCGCGCCACGCTTGTGGCAGGTACGGACGAGGAGTTCGGTGTACGCCCGCATGAACGGGGCCGTCATGGTGACGGAGTTGCGGTCCGGCAGCACGAACCTGGGGCCGCCGTCACGGAAGTTCTTGATGAGGGAGAACAGGTAGTCCCAGCGGCCGGCGTTCAACCCCGAGGCGTGGTCGCGGAGTTCGTAGAGGATCTCCTCCATCTCGTACGCCGCCGTGATCGTCTCGATGAGGACGGTGGCGCGGACGGTGCCCTGGGGGATGCCGACGTGGTCCTGCGCGAAGACGAACACGTCGTTCCAGAGGCGGGCCTCGAGGTGGGACTCCGTCTTCGGGAGGTAGAAGTACGGGCCCTTGCCGAGGTCGAGCAGCCGCTGGGCGTTGTGGAAGAAGTACAGGCCGAAGTCCACGAGCGCGCCGGGGACCGGGTGGCCCTCGGCGTCGACGAGATGACGCTCGTTCAGGTGCCAGCCACGCGGGCGCATGACGACGGTGGCGAGTTCGCCCTCGGCCTTCAAGGCGTACGACTTTCCGCTGCGCTCGTCCGTGAAGTCGATGGCGCGGGTGTAGGCGTCGGTCAGGTTGAGCTGGCCGAGGACGACGTTCTCCCAGGTGGGCGCGGAGGCGTCCTCGAAGTCGGCGAGCCACACCCGGGCGCCGGAGTTGAGGGCGTTGACCGTCATCTTGCGGTCGGTGGGGCCGGTGATCTCCACCCGGCGGTCGTTCAGGGCCGCCGGGGCCGGGGCCACCCGCCAGGACTCGTCCGCGCGGACGGCGGCGGTCTCCGGGAGGAAGTCGAGCGTGGAGGTGCGGGCGATCTCGGCACGGCGCTCCGCCCGGCGGGCGAGGAGTTCGTCCCGCCGCGGGGTGAACCTCCGATGCAGCTCGGCCACGAAGGCGAGCGCCGCGTCGGTGAGGACCTCCTCCTGCCGGGGCAGGGGCGCGGCGTCGACGATGGCCAGCGGGGACGGCGCTGGTGCGGACATGAGCTGTCACTTCCTTCAGCGAGCGTGGCACGGCGAACGTGGCACCGGGTGCCGGTCGCCCCGGGTGGGGCGCGGAGCGCCCGGGGAGCGGCGGGTGCTTCTGATCAGTGGATACTAGTTTCCTCATGGTGGAACTTCAATGATCTGTTGATGTCGAGACTCTTCGGGTCGAGGCACCATGGCTCCCGGTGCCGCCCCGCTCACTCAAGGTGGACCAGGTCGGCCTCCGTGTCGATGTCGTAGGGCCGGGCCACGTCCGCGCACTCGACGAGCGTGACCGCCCGCGCGTGCTCCTTCAGGTAGGCGCGGGCCCCCCGGTCCCCGGTCGCGGTCGCGGCGACGCCCGCCCAGTGACGGACGCCGAACAGCACGGGGTGGCCGCGTACGCCCGCGTAGGAGGCCGAGACCAGGGACGCCTCGTCCCGGTAACCGGCCAGCACCCGGCGCACCGCCTCCGCGCCGATGCCGGGCTGGTCGACGAGCGAGACCAGCGCCGCCCGTACGCCCGTTCCGGTGAGGGAGTCGAGCCCGGCCCGCAGCGAGGTACCCATGCCCTGCTCCCACGCCGGGTTGTCCACCAGCACGCAGCCGCCGAGGTCCGCCCGCTCCCGCACGGTGGCGGCCTCGGCTCCCAGGACCACGTGCACGCGCGCGCAGCCCGCCGCCCGCAGCACCGCCACGGCATGCTCCACCAGCGGCCGGCCCCGATGGACGAGCAGCGCCTTGGGCCGTCCGCCGAGCCGCCGTCCGCCGCCCGCGGCGAGCAGCAGCCCCGCGACCGCGGACGGGTCCCGCGTCGTCTCAGGTGTCGTCATGGACTCTGCATACCGCACGGTGCGACCCGTCTCCCCCCGCGTCCGTTCCGGGCGGCTGCGTCACGCTCGACGTGAAGGTGCGGCGCGACGCCCTCCGACGGCAACCTTCCCGTCACTCGAAAGCCTTATAGGGCAAGGAAGTTGACGATGCACCGGACTGGCGTACGCGGGTCCGCGTGGCGTTAACTGGGCGCCCGCACCGACCGACCGGGTGCCCGGCCGGCGCCGGGCGCGGGGCATCCGGCAGAGCAGGACGCGCACAACGACGTGCGAGGGGGAGGACTGTGTTGCGGAGTGTGGAGCAGAGGGCTGTGACCGGGAGCGTCGAGGATCCACGGGTGACGGAACTGCGTTCCGCCGTGTCCCGGCTGCGCCGTGAACTCGCCGCTCATCCGGCGGAGTTCCCCGACCGGGGCATCGCCGAGGACGAACTCGCCGCGCTGAACTCGATGGCCCTCGGGGGCGCCCCCGAGATCCCCCACCTGCGCCGCTCGCTGCTGCTGATCGCGGGCGCCATCGGCTCCGTCAGCGCCTTGGCGCACGGGTTGGCGGACGTCCGCGCGGCGGTGGAACTCTTCGGCGAATCCCGCCCCCGCTGACCCGCGGCGGCCGCTCGCGGTGCGGGCGTGTCACGCCGGCGCCGAGACGGCGCGGGCGCCGCGGTGCCGTGACGGCCCGCGCCTCACCTTTCCATGATGACGCGCGCCCCTCCGTGACGGCCCGCGCCTCACCCCTCCGTGACGGCCCGCGTCACGACCCGCCGTGGACGCCGCCCGAGGTGGCGAGGGCCTCGGACAGTTCGGCGGCGACCTGCTGGAGGACCGGCACGATCTTCTCCGTCGCCGCCTCGGTGACCCGGCCCGCCGGGCCGGAGATGGAGATCGCGGCGGCGGTGGGGGAGTCCGGTACGGAGACGGCGAGGCAACGCACGCCGATCTCCTGCTCGTTGTCGTCCACCGCGTACCCGTTGCGCCGTACGTCCTCCAGCGCCGCGAGGAAGCCGTCGGGCGTGACGATCGTCTTCTCCGTGGCCGCGGGCATGCCGGTGCGGCCGAGCAGCGCGCGCACCTCGTGGTCCGGGAAACCGGCGAGCAGTGCCTTGCCGACCCCCGTGGAGTGCGGCAGGACGCGTCGGCCGACCTCGGTGAACATGCGCATCGAGTGCTTCGACGGCACCTGTGCCACGTACACGATCTCGTCCCCGTCGAGCAGTGCCATGTTCGCCGTCTCGCCGGTCTCCTCGACCAGCCGGGCGAGGTAGGGACGGGCCCAGGTGCCCAGCAGTCGCGAGGCGGACTCGCCGAGGCGGATCAGCCGCGGGCCGAGCGCGTACCGGCGGTTGGGCTGCTGGCGTACGTATCCGCAGGCCACCAGGGTGCGCATGAGGCGATGGATGGTGGGCAGCGGCAGCCCGCTGCTCGCGGAGAGCTCACTCAGTCCGACCTCGCCGCCCGCGTCCGCCATCCGCTCCAGCAGATCGAAGGCGCGCTCCAGTGACTGGACCCCGCCGCTGGCGGACTTGGCGGAGTCGGTGGTGCTGGCGCTGGACGTCGGCACGGCACGTTCCTTTCGGCGTGGCAGGAGGATCAGCAGCCTACCCGGCGGTCGGTCGGCTCCCCGTTGGTACGCAGCCACATTCTGTCTGGTGGAATAGTAATTCCACCCAATGGAAACATCCAGAGTGACCCCTTCTGGGCGCACCGCGGCGAGGCGCACCCTTGACGGCGCGGGGGCGGGAGTGAAGACTCCTTCAACAGAACGTTGAATTCCGTTGCGTGGAAGGGAATCCCGCGTCCCGGAAGGGAACGGCGGCAGAGAGAGGGGTCCGGGTGTCCGACGCTGAACTGGTACTGCGCTCGACGCGCGTCATCACTCCGGAAGGGACGCGGGCCGCCTCGGTCGCGGTCTCCGCCGGGAAGATCACGGCCGTACTGCCGTACGACGCCGAGACGCCGGCCGGGGCCCGTCTGGAGGACCTCGGCGACCACGTCCTGCTGCCCGGCCTGGTCGACACCCACGTGCACGTCAACGACCCCGGCCGCACCGAGTGGGAGGGTTTCTGGACCGCCACGCGCGCGGCGGCGGCCGGCGGCGTCACCACCCTCGTCGACATGCCGCTCAACTCCCTCCCGCCGACGACGACCGTCGACCATCTCCGGACGAAGCGCCGGGTGGCCGCCGACAAGGCGCACGTCGACGTCGGCTTCTGGGGTGGCGCCCTGCCCGACAACATCGAGGACCTGGGACCGCTGCACGACGCCGGTGTCTTCGGCTTCAAGGCGTTCCTGTCGCCGTCCGGCGTGGACGAGTTCCCGCACCTCGACGGGGACGGCCTCGCGCGCTCGCTCGCGGAGATCGCCGGGTTCGGCGGCCTGCTGATCGTGCACGCCGAGGACCCGCACCACCTCGACGCCGCCCCGCGGCGCGGCGGCCCCCGGTACGCCGACTTCCTCGCCTCCCGGCCGCGCGACGCCGAGGACACCGCCATCGCCTCGCTCATCGCGCAGGCGAAGCGCCTGCACGCGCGCGTGCACGTCCTGCACCTGTCGTCCGGTGACGCGCTGCCGCTGATCGCCGCCGCCAAGGCCGACGGTGTGCGCGTCACGGTCGAGACCTGCCCGCACTACCTGACCCTGACCGCGGAGGAGGTCCCCGACGGCGCCAGCGAGTTCAAGTGCTGCCCGCCGATCCGGGAGGCGGCCAACCAGGACCTGCTGTGGCAGGCGCTGGCGGACGGCACGATCGACTGCGTGGTCACCGACCACTCGCCGTCGACTGCCGACCTGAAGACGGACGACTTCGCCACCGCCTGGGGCGGCATCTCCGGCCTCCAGCTGAGCCTGCCGGCGGTGTGGACCGCGGCCCGCGCACGCGGCCACGGCCTGGAGGACGTCGTGCGCTGGATGTCCACGCACACGGCACGGCTGGTCGGGCTGGAGGCCAGCAAGGGCGCCATCGAGGCGGGCCGGGACGCCGACTTCGCCGTGCTCGCGCCCGACGAGACGTTCACCGTGGACCCGGCCGCCCTCCAGCACCGCAACCGCGTCACCGCGTACGCCGGCCGCACCCTGTACGGGGTCGTGAAGTCCACCTGGCTGCGCGGCGAACGCGTCGTGGCCGACGGCGAGTTCACCGAACCGAAGGGCCGGCTCCTGACCCGCACCCCCTGAACCACCGCACCCGCGGCGATCCCTCGCACGCGCGGCGATCCCCGCACCAGCGGCGATCCCCCGCACCCGCACAGACCTCCGCACGCGTGGCGAACCTCCGCACCCGTGGCGCCCGCCCCGCACCCGTGGCGCCTCGCACCGTGGCGAACCCCCGCCCTCGCGGCGGCCGACTCCCGAGAGGAACACCTGATCACCGTGACGGCGACTCCGACTTTCACCGGCGACGCGCGCCCCTACGGAGGCGGCGACCCGTACGCGGACTACCGCACCGCCGACTTCCCCTTCACTCACCACGCCGACCTCGCCGACCGGCGGCTCGGCGCCGCCGTCGTCGCCGCCAACGACGAGTTCTTCGCCCAGCGCGAGAACCTGCTGCTGCCCGGCCCGGCCGCGTTCGACCCCGAGCACTTCGGGCACAAGGGCAAGATCATGGACGGCTGGGAGACCCGCCGCCGGCGCGGCGCCTCGGCCGAGCACCCCTGGCCGACCGCGCGGGACCACGACTGGGCGCTGGTCCGCCTCGGCGCGCCCGGCGTCGTACGGGGCGTTGTCGTCGACACGGCCCATTTCCGCGGCAACTATCCGCAGGCGGTGTCGGTCGAGGGCGCCTCGGTGCCCGGCTCCCCGTCCCCGGCGGAACTCCTGGCCGACGACGTCAAGTGGACCACGCTGGTCCCCCGCACCCCGGTCGGCGGCCACGCCGCCAACGGCTTCGCCGTCTCGGTCGAACAGCGCTTCACCCACCTGCGGGTCAACCAGCACCCCGACGGGGGCATCGCGCGCCTGCGGGTGTACGGCGAGGTCGTGCCCGACCCCGCGTGGCTCGACGTGCTCGGCACCTTCGACGTGGTCGCCCTGGAGAACGGCGGCCGGGCCGAGGACGCGTCGGACCTCTTCTACTCCCCGGCGGCGAACACCATCCGGCCGGGCCGCTCCCACAAGATGGACGACGGCTGGGAGACGCGCCGCCGTCGAGACCAGGGCAACGACTGGATCCGCTACCGGCTGACGGCCCAGGCCCTGATCCGCGCGATCGAGATCGACACCGCGTACCTGAAGGGCAACGCGGCGGGCTGGGCGTCGGTGTCGGTGAGGGACGGCGACGACGGCGACTGGACGGAGATCCTCCCGCGCACCCGGCTCCAGCCCGACACCGGCCACCGCTTCGTCCTGCCGGACCCGGCCGTCGGCACGCACGCGCGCGTGGACATCTTCCCGGACGGCGGGATCTCCCGCCTGCGCCTGTTCGGCTCGCTGACGGAGGCGGGTGCGGCGGTTCTGGCCGCCAGGCACCAGGAACTCGGCGGCTGAGGCGAGCGCGGCCGAGCCGGGGACGGGGGCGGGGACGAGCGGTGACGGGGGCGGGGGCGGGGACGCGGTGGGGGGCCCGTTCCGGAGCGCGGTCAGAGCTGTTCGTCGACGGCGTCGCGGTCCCGGCTGAGCCGGAGCTGGCGCCAGTGCGTGCGGTACAGCACGTAGTACATGGCGACGGCCACGGCCCCCACCTGCAGTCCCAGGCCGAGCGTCAGGAAGGAGTGCTCGCTCTCGAGGCCGTTGGTCAGGTACGCGAAGTTCATGCCGAAGAACCCGGTCAGGAACGACAGCGGCAGGAAGATCATCGACACGATGGTGAGCCGGTTGATGACGACGTTCTGCTGGTCGGCCACGAGCGACGCGTAGCTGCCCGCGGCCCGCCGGGCGGCGTCCCGCAGCGACTCGATCTCCAGGAGCACCAGCTGCACGGTGTGCTCGTGCAAGGTGTTCATCGCCTTGCGCTCGTCGGAGATGCCCTGGTTCGCCACGCGGCGACGCAGGAGGATCTCCTGCGCGAGGGCGGCGTAGGGCAGGAACGCGCGATGCAGACGCGCCGCACGCCGGCGCAGCAGGGCCAGCTGCTGGACCTGCCGCGGCTCGCGTTGCGTGAACATCTCCTCCTCGAGGTCCTCGACCTCGAGGTGGGCCTGCGTGACCTCGCGGCGAAAGCTCTCCAGCACACCCTGCAGAAACAGGAACAGGGCGGTCGGCGGGTCAGCGGGCGCGTCCAGCGGCAACCGCTCGATGAAGGCGTCGACCAGTGCGACGGGTCCCTGGTGAACGGTGACGAGGCAGTGCCGGTCGACCATCACCTGCACGTAGGCGACCTGGCCGTCACAGGCCACCGGCACGACGCACGCGGCCGTGTCGCCCCGGTAATCGGCCCGTACCTCTGCCTGCGGCCGCCCGAACCACTCCCAGCCCTCGCCCTCCAGCCCGAGCCGCTGCCACAGCGGGGGTGTGGCGTCGAGCGAGGGGTCGCCTTCCCGGTCGATGTCCACGATCACGAAACCGGAGCCCCGCAGACGCTCCCGCGCCTGCGGCAGTGCTGTGCGAGCGACGACGCCTTCCGGCATCGACACCACCGATACGATCATCGTCCCTCACCGTGGATGGTGTGCTGCGGGCAGGGGAGCCGGGTGCGTCCGGCTCGTCGGCCGCGGTTCCGGCCGCGCTCCGAGCGCGGCACCGCACGCCTGCGCAGGTGCAAACCGCAACGTCCTTCGGCACCCTACCGCCGGAGGTCCCGCTCAGGACCGACCACGAGAAGCGCCGTGTCCCGGGTCGGGTGTGCGGGCGTCACAGTCATGGCTGGAACTCTTTCCTCCGCCTTCCGCGTTCTGTCCACGTGACCCTTCAGCAAGAGATAGTCGGCAACGCCATGCAGATGGCGGTCGTCACCCTGCACCCCGGCCAGACCGTGTACTGCGAGGCGGGGAAGTTCCTGTTCAAGACGACGAACGTGACCATGGAGACCCGCCTGGGCGGTCCGTCGAGCGGTGGTGGCCGGCCGCCGGGCGGCGGCGCGGGCGGCTCCGGCGGCATGGGAGGCATGCTGCGGCAGGCGATGGGGACGGCCATGCAGGTCGGCCAGCGCGCCCTCGCGGGCGAGTCGCTGGCGTTCCAGTACTTCACCGCGCAGGGCGGCGAGGGCACGGTCGGCTTCGCCGGTGTCCTGCCCGGCGAGATGCGCGCCCTGGAGCTCGACGGCACGCGCGCGTGGTTCGCGGAGAAGGACGCCTTCGTGGCCGCCGAGTCCACGGTCGACTTCGGCATCGCCTTCCAGGGCGGCCGGACCGGCATGAGCGGCGGCGAAGGCTTCGTCCTGGAGAAGTTCACCGGCCGCGGCACGGTGATCATCGCCGGCGCGGGCAACTTCATCGACCTGAACCCGGCCGACTTCGGCGGCCGCATCGAGGTCGACACCGGCTGCGTGGTCGCCTTCGAGGAAGGCGTCCAGTACGGCGTCCAGCGCGTCGGCGGCCTCAACCGCCAGGGCATCATGAACGCGGTCTTCGGCGGCGAGGGACTGTCCCTGGCCACGCTGGAGGGCAACGGGCGCGTCATCCTCCAGTCCCTGACCATCGAGAGCCTCGCCAACGCCCTGAAGAAGGCCCAGGGCGGCGACAAGCAGGGCCCGACGGGCGGACTGTTCTCGACCCACGCCGGATGAGGCGACGCGTCGCGGGAGCGGCCCGCCCCCAGCCGTGGGGTCGGCCAGGCGCAGGTTAACTTCCCGAAAACTCATCGGACGTGCCGGGAAAATCTACAAACTTGTCATTGACATGTCAGTGTCTACGCGCGTCATCATGTGGGGCATGAGATTCCCCCCACGAATCACCCGCATCGGTGCCTCGGCGGCCGTGCTGTCCGCCCTGCTCGTCGGCGGTACCGTCGCCGCGACGACGGCGCACGCCGCGGTCGGCAGCGTCTGCTACTCCAAGCTGCCGCCCCAGGCGTACGACACCCTCGAACTGATCGAGGAGGGCGGACCGTTCCCGTACGCGCAGGACGGGGCGGTCTTCCAGAACCGCGAGGGTGTCCTGCCCTCGCGGTCGACCGGCTACTACCACGAGTACACGGTGAAGACCCCCGGGTCGTCGACGCGCGGAGCGCGCCGCATCGTGACCGGTGACAGGACCGACGAGGACTACTACACCGCGGACCACTACGTCACGTTCAAACTGGTCGCCTACGGCTGCTGAGGCCGTCGTCCGATCACGGTCGACCGTGCGGGAACGGCGCGACGAGCCGGAGGTCCACCCCCACTCACCGGGACTTCCGGCTCTCCGCGGCGGCGAACAGCGCCAACGCCAGCACGACCAGCGCGACGCTCGCGTAGACCTCGTAGCCGTCGAGGAAGCCGAGCCGCTGCACGAGACCCACACGCCAGTGGGCGAACTCGTGCACCAGGCCCAGCACGCCCTGTACCAGGGCGATGAATCCGACCAACTCCAGAACGTGCTTCATGCCCCAGACTCTCGCCCCGCGGTCCCCCCACACACATCGGCCGCGGGGCGAGGCACTCGGTACGGAAGTCTCCGGCCGCCGGGGCCGGCCGCGCCGAAAGTCTGCGGCGCGGTGACTTTGGTCGCCCGTCGTGCGCGAGGGGCGGTGTCCCGGTCCGGCACTGCGTAGATTTGTCGACCGTGGAGAGTGACAGTCCGGCGCAGACACCGCCGGTGTTCGAGAGGCGCCGGCGGTGGCTGCTGCCGTCCGCCCTGGCCGACGAGCTCGACCCCGACGCCCGCCGCCGCAGGCGCGTCCGGCGTACTGCCCGGGACTGGGCGGTCGACTTCTCCTGCTTCCTCCTGGCCGTCGTCATCGGCTTGGCCGGGGCGGACGCCCTGAACCACGCACCGAGCCCCCCGCACACCGTCGTCGTCCTCGACCAGCTGCTCGGCGCCCTCGCCTGCGCCGCGATCTGGCTGCGCCGCCGCTGGCCCGTCGGGCTCGCCGTGGCGCTGGTTCCCGTCGGCTTCCTCTCGAACAGCGCGGGCGGAGCCTGCCTGCTCGCCCTGTTCACCCTCGCCGTGCACCGCCCGTTCCGCTACGTGGCCTGGGTCGGCGGCACCTCCCTCGCCCTGATGCCGGTCTTCTTCTGGCTGCGCCCGGACCCCGACCTGCCGTATCTGGGCGCCGTCGCGTTCACCGGACTGCTCACCCTGACCGTCATCGGCTGGGGCATGTTCGTCCGGTCCAAACGGCAGCTCATGCTGAGCCTGCGCGACCGCGCCCGGCGCGCGGAGACCGAGGCGCGGCTGCGCGCGGAGCAGGCCCAGCGGCTGGCCCGCGAGGCCATCGCGCGCGAGATGCACGACGTCCTCGCCCACCGGCTGACGCTGCTCAGCGTGCACGCGGGCGCCCTGGAGTTCCGGCCGGACGCACCCCGCGAGGAGATCGAGCGGGCGGCCGGTGTCATCCGGGAGAGCGCCCACGAGGCCCTCCAGGACCTGCGCGAGATCATCGGCGTGCTGCGCGCGTCCGAGCCCGACGACACGGGCCGCCCCCAGCCGACGCTCGCCGCGCTCGACGGACTGGTCACCGAGTCCCGCGAGGCCGGCATGAAGGTCACTCTCGACCACCGGGTCGGCGCCCCCGCCGACGTCCCCGCATCTGTCGGCCGCACCGCCTTCCGCATCGCCCAGGAGGGCCTGACCAACGCCCGCAAGCACGCCCCCGGCACGGAGGTCACCGTGACCGTCGCGGGCGCACCAGGCGACGGCCTCGTGGTGACGGTGCGCAACCCCGCGCCCGACGGCGAGGTGCCCCACGTCCCCGGCTCCGGCCAGGGCCTGATCGGCCTGACGGAACGCGCGACGCTGGCCGGGGGAACCCTGGAGCACGGCCCGCCGGCCGACGGAGGTTTCCTGGTACGGGCCTGGCTTCCGTGGCCATGACCGCGCCCACCGCACCGGCGCCCGACCCGGCGGTCAACTCGGCCACGCGGTCCGTGCGTTGGCCTCGGAAGCCGATCGCACCGGGCGCTGTGCACGCCGCCGTCGGGGTGGCCCCGGCATTCGTGATTACGTACGCCTCATGACTGCCATCAGACTGCTCCTCGTCGACGACGACCCCCTCGTTCGGGCCGGCCTGTCCTTCATGATGGGCGGAGCCGATGACATCGAGATCGTCGGAGAGGCCGCCGACGGCGGCGAGGTCGAGGCGCTGGTCGACCGCACCCGCCCCGACGTCGTCCTCATGGACATCCGGATGCCGTCGGTGGACGGCCTCACGGCCACCCGGCGGCTGCGCGGCCGCGCGGACGCCCCGCAGGTCGTGGTCCTGACCACGTTCCACGCCGACGACCAGGTGCTGCGCGCCCTGCGGGCGGGCGCCGCCGGGTTCGTCCTCAAGGACACCCCGCCCGCCGAGATCCTCGACGCGGTGCGCCGGGTCGCGGCGGGGGACCCCGTCCTGTCGCCCGCCGTCACCCGTCAGCTGATGGCGCACGCGGCGGGCTCCGCCGCCGACGACCGGCGCGCACGCGCGCAGGCGCGCGTCACGGTCCTGGCCGAGCGGGAGCGCGCGGTCGCCGTCGCGGTCGGCCGGGGGCTGTCCAACGCCGAGATCGCCGGCACGCTCTTCATGAGCGTCGCCACCGTCAAGGCCCACGTCTCCCGCATCCTGGCCAGGCTCGGCCTCAACAACCGCGTACAGATCGCCCTGTTGGCGTACGACGCCGGGCTGCTGGAGGAGGAGGACGGCCAGTACGGGCACTAGCCGTGCCGCCCGAGCGTTCTGTGTACGACGGGCCCGCGATGTCCTGGAGGGGGAGACAGTGACGGACGCGACACAGGTGATCGATCTGGGGGAGTTCGGCGACCGCTTCCGGAGCGACCCGCACCCCGTGTACGCGCGGCTGCGTGAGCGCGGCCCGGTGCACCGGGTGCGGCTGCCCGCGCCGGAGACGTACGAGACCTGGCTCGTGGTGGGGTACGAGGAGGCCCGGGCGGCGCTCGCCGACCCGCGGCTGGTGAAGGACGGCAACAAGATCGGCATGACGTTCCTCGACGACCAGCAGATCGGCAGGCACCTGCTGATCGTCGACCCGCCCGAGCACACCCGGCTCCGCAGGCTGGTGTCCCGCGCGTTCACCATGCGCCGGGTGGAGCTGCTGCGGCCGAGGATCCAGCAGATCACCGACGAACTGCTCGACGCGATGCTGCCGCACGGCTCCGCAGACCTCGTGGAGTCCCTCTCCTTCCCCCTGCCGATCACGGTGATCTGCGAGCTGCTCGGCGTCCCCGAGATCGACCGCATGGACTTCCGCAAGCTGTCCTCGGAGGCGGTCGCGCCCGCCGGCACGCAGAGCGGGTACGACGTCTTCGCCCGGCTCGGCGCGTACCTCGACGGGCTGATCGAGGACAAGCGCGCCACCGGACCGGGCGAGGATCTGCTCAGCGACCTGATGTGGGCGACCGCCGAGGACGGCGACCAGCTCTCGCCGTCCGAACTGCGCGGCATGGCCTTCATCCTGCTCGTCGCCGGGCACGAGACCACGGTCAACCTCATCACCAACGCCGTCCACGCGCTGCTGCGGCATCCCGGCCACCTCGCCGCCGTGCGCGCCGACCCGAGTCTCGTCGACGGCGTGGTCGAGGAGACCCTGCGTCACGAGGGGCCGGTGGAGAACGCCACGTTCCGGTTCGCCGTCGAGCCCCTGGTGATCGGCGGGACGCCCATCGCGGCGGGCGAGGCCGTGATGATCGGGCTCGTCGCCGCCGACCGCGACCCGGTCCGCTTCCCCGCCCCCGACCGCTTCGACATCCACCGCGACACCCGCGGCCACCTGGCCTTCGGGCACGGCGTCCACTTCTGCCTGGGCGCCCCACTGGCCCGCCTCGAAGCCCGTACGGCGATCCGCTCCCTCCTGGATCGCGCGCCCGGCCTCGCCCTCGCGGGCCCGGCGGGGGAGTGGCTGCCAGGGATGCTCATGCGGGGGGTCCGCAGCCTGCCGGTGCGCTGGTAGCGGGGCACGCGGCGACGAGCGGGCGGTGGGCGATCGACGGGCGGCCGGTGGGCGCGCCGGTGACCTGTGCGCCGGTCACCTGCGGGTGCTCCGCACGTCATCCCCTCCGCGGGCCACCGTCCGCGGGGCCGCCCGCCGGCCCGCCGTCCGGCCTGACGTCCCGTTCACCTGCTGAACGCGGTGGTCACCCCGCCCGGGATCTCCGCCAGGCTCACCGCTCTGCGCTCCCGTCGGGACACGTCGCAGGCCTCCGCGATCCGGAGAGCCTGCAACGCCTCGCGCCCGTCGCAGGGGCTGGCCAGCTGTCCCCGCACCACCTCGACGAACGCGCACAGCTCGGCCTCGTAGGCGGGTCCGAAGCGTTCCAGGAACCCGGTCCACGGCTTGTCCGCGGCCGGCGGCCCGGTCGGTTCCGTGGACGCGATCGGCGTGCGGTCGTCCAGGCCGACGACGATCTGGTCCAGCTCTCCCGCCAGCTCCATGCGCACGTCGTAGCCCGCGCCGTTCAGCCGCGTCGCGGTCGCCGTGGCGAGCGTGCCGTCGTCGAGGGTGAGGACGGCCGCGGCCGTGTCGATGTCGCCCGCCGCGCGGAACATCGCGGGACCTGCGTCGGACCCGGCGGCGTAGACGTCGACGACCTCGCGGCCCGTCACCCAGCGCAGCACGTCGAAGTCGTGGATCAGCGCGTCCCGGTACAGCCCGCCGGACTGGGGCAGCCAGGCCGCCGACGGCGGGGTCTGGTCGGACGTCACGGCCCTGATCGTGTGCAGCCGGCCCAGCCGGCCCGAGCGGACCGCCTCCCGGGCTCCCGCGTAGCCCGTGTCGAACCGCCGCTGGTACCCCATCTGCAGCACCGTTCCCGCGGCCTCGACCTCGGCGAGGGCGTTCAGGGTGCCGGGCAGGTCGAGGGCGATGGGCTGCTCGCAGAAGACCGGCAGCCCCGAGCGTGCTGCCCGACCGATCAGTTCGGCGTGCGCCGACGTCGTCGCCGTGATCACCACGGCGTCCACGCCCCAGGTGAAGATCTCGTCCACCCCTGGCGCCGCCGTCTCGCCCAGGCGGTTCGCGACCTCCTGGGCCCGCGAGGGATCGACATCCGTGAGGATCAGCGATCCGACCTCGCGATGGCGACTGAGTGTGTTCGCATGGATCTTGCCGATGCGACCCGTACCGATGACGCCGATGCGCATGGGAACAAACTGAGGGCAGACCAGGTGCGCTGTCAATCCGTATGTCCGGACAACCGAACTACACAACTTCCCGTCAACCGGTCGCAAGGCTACGCTCGCCACGTGCCGAAACCAGAAGCGAACCCTACAGTGCGCCTAGAGCTGAGTGTGGACCGGAACTCCCCCGTGCCGCTGTATTTCCAGCTGTCCCAGCAGCTGGAGGCCGCGATCGAGCACGGCACGCTCACCCCCGGCAGTCTGCTCGGCAATGAGATCGAGCTCGCCGCGCGGCTCGGCCTGTCCCGGCCCACCGTCCGCCAGGCCATCCAGTCGCTGGTCGACAAGGGGCTGCTGGTGCGCCGCCGAGGCGTCGGGACGCAGGTCGTGCACAGCAAGGTCAAGCGCCCGCTGGAGCTCAGCAGCCTCTTCGACGACCTGGAGGCGGCCGGACAGCGTCCCGCGACCAAGGTCCTCGTCAACACCCTCCTCCCGGCCTCCGCGCAGGTGGCCGCCGCGCTCGCCGTGCCCGAGGGCAGCGAGGTGCACCGGGTGGAGCGGCTTCGGCTCGCGCACGGGGAGCCGATGGCGTACCTGTGCAACCACCTGCCGCCCGGCCTGCTCGACCTGGACACGGCGCAGCTGGAGGCCACCGGCCTGTACCGGCTGATGCGCGCCGCCGGCATCACCCTGCACAGCGCCCGCCAGTCCATCGGCGCCCGTGCCGCCACCGCGGGCGAGGGCCAGCGGATGGCCGAACCCGAGGGCGCCCCGCTGCTCACCATGCAGCGCACGACCTTCGACGACACCGGCCGCGCGGTCGAGTTCGGCGACCACATCTACCGGCCGAGCCGCTATTCGTTCGAGTTCCAGCTGCTCGTACGGCCATGATCACGGCCGGGCGCCGCTCGGCCCCGGCCCGGCGCCGCCTGATCCCGGTCCCGGCCCTGTGTCGTCTGATCCCGGTCGGGTCTCGCCCGATCGCGGTCCGGCGGCCCGCAGCGACCCGTTCCGCTCCGGCGCCGACGTGATTCCGCTCTCCTTCCGCGGCCCTTCGGCTCTTCTGCTTCCGGTGTGCCTCCGATCCGAATCCACCTGAATCCGATCCGATTACCACCCGATTCCGAGCTGATTCAGAACTGAATCCGATCTCGGTCCGGCCTTTATTCAGCCTGGATTTGGCTTGATTCCGGCTTGTCCGCGGCCTTGCCCCAAGGGCTGTTCCAGGCCTCTCGATCGCGGTCCTTTTCCCCCGCCGCATTCGTCGCATTGTCAGGACAATGCGACCGACTCGCGATCCCCGGTCACCGCACGTACGAGCGGAGTGTTCGATACTGGGGTTTTTGGGGTCGATGACTGTCACCGTCGGTGACGCTCGTCCGCCCTGTTCGTACCACTGAACGCAGCAAGAAGGGCACGGCCTCGTGGCACGGTTTCGGACCTGGGCAGGGATCGCGTTGGCGGGGGCACTGTGCGTCTCCCTGGCCGGGTGCAGCAGCACCGGCGGAAAGCGCGCCGAAGACGCCCGCAAGGCGGCGGCGGCACAGGGCAGGGCGGCGGTGAACACGCCCCGCTGGACCTTCGCGATGATCACGCACTCGGGGGACGGCGACACCTTCTGGGACATCGTCCAGAGCGGCGCCGAGCAGGCCGCCCGCAAGGACAACATCAACTTCCTGTACTCGCACGACGACGAGGCCCAGCAGCAGGCCCAGCTCGTGGACGCGGCCGTGGACAAGCGGGTCGACGGCATCATCGTCACCCTCGCCAAGCCCGACGCGATGAAGGCCGCCGTGGCGCGCGCGGAGAAGGCCGGCATCCCGGTGATCACCGTCAACTCCGGCTCGGCCGAGTCCGCGGCCTTCGGCGCGCTCGCCCACATCGGCCAGGACGAGACCGTGGCCGGCGAGGCCGTCGGCGAGGAGCTGAACGAGCGGGGCCGCAAGAAGGCCGTCTGCGTCCTGCACGAGCAGGGCAACGTCGGCCACGAGCAGCGCTGCGCCGGCGTGAAGAAGACCTTCGACGGGCAGGTGGAGAACCTCTACGTCAACGGCACCAACATGCCGGACGTGCAGTCCGCGATCAGCGCCAAGCTCCAGGCCGACCCGGACGTCGACACGGTCGTCACCCTCGGCGCGCCGTACGCCGACACCGCCGTGAAGGCCAGGCAGGACGCGGGCAGCAAGGCCGAGGTCGACACCTTCGACCTCAACGCCAAGGTGGCCGCCGAACTGCGGGACGGCACCCTCGGCTTCGCCGTGGACCAGCAGCCCTACCTCCAGGGCTACGAGGCCGTGGACCTGCTGTGGCTCTACCGGTACAACGCCGACATGCTCGGCGGCGGCAAGCCCGTGCTCACCGGACCGCAGATCATCACCAAGGACCAGGCGGGCGAGCTCCAGAAGTACACCGAGCGGGGCACCCGATGAGCGCGACGGCGGACGACAGACTCCTGCGCACCTCGCCGCTGCGCCGGCTGCTCAGCCGCCCCGAACTCGGCTCGGTCGTCGGCGCGATCGCCGTCTTCGTCTTCTTCGCGTTCGTCGCGGACAGCTTCCTGCGCGCCTCCAGCCTCAGCACGGTCCTGTACGCGTCCTCGACGATCGGCATCATGGCCGTCCCCGTCGCGCTGTTGATGATCGGTGGCGAGTTCGACCTCTCCGCGGGCGTCATGGTGACGTCGTCCGCGCTGATCTCGTCGATGTTCAGCTACCAGATGACGGCGAACGTCTGGGTCGGCGTCGGGGTCTCCCTGCTCGCCACCCTCGCGATCGGCGCCTTCAACGGCTTCATGCTCACCCGCACCAACCTGCCGAGCTTCATCATCACGCTCGGCACCTTCCTGATGCTGACCGGCATGAACCTCGGCTTCACCAAGCTGATCGACAGCACGGTCTCGACGAAGACGATCGCCGACATGGAGGGCTTCGCGTCGGCGCACGACGTCTTCGCCTCCACCCTCACCGTCGGCGGCGTCGCCTTCAAGATCACCATTCTGTGGTGGTTCGGCCTGGTCGCCGTCGCCTCCTGGATCCTGCTGCGCACCCGTGTGGGCAACTGGATCTTCGCCGTCGGCGGCAACAAGGACGCGGCGCGCGCCGTCGGCGTCCCCGTGAACAGGACCAGGATCGGCCTGTACATGGGCGTGGCGTTCGGCGCCTGGATCTCGGGCCAGCACCTGCTCTTCTCGTACGACGTCGTCCAGTCCGGCGAGGGCGTCGGCAACGAGCTGATCTACATCATCGCGGCCGTCATCGGCGGTTGTCTGATCACCGGCGGCTACGGCAGCGCGATCGGCTCGGCGGTCGGCGCGTTCATCTTCGGCATGACCAGCAAGGGCATCGTCTTCGCCGAGTGGAACCCCGACTGGTTCAAGTTCTTCCTCGGAGCGATGCTGCTCCTCGCGACCCTGCTCAACGCCTGGGTCCGCAAGCGCGCGGAGGCCACCAAGTGACGCAGACCACGCAGACCACGCCGGCCGCGGACCGTACGGCGCTCGTGGAGCTGTCCGACGTCAGCAAGCACTACGGCAACGTCCGGGCCCTCGAAGGCGTCTCGCTGGAGGTGCGCGCGGGGGACATCACCTGCGTCCTGGGCGACAACGGCGCGGGCAAGTCCACCCTCATCAAGATCATCGCGGGACTGCACCAGCACGACGGGGGCGTCCTGCGCATCGAGGGCGAGGAGACCCGCCTGTCCTCCCCGCGCGAGGCCCTGGACCGCGGTATCGCCACCGTCTACCAGGACCTGGCCGTCGTGGGGCTCATGCCGGTGTGGCGCAACTTCTTCCTCGGCTCCGAACCCCGCAAGGGCAGCGGCCCCTTCAAGCGGCTGGACGTCGACCACATGCGCAGGACCACCCACGCCGAACTGCTGCGCATGGGCATCGACCTCCGGGACGTCGACCAGCCGATCGGCACGCTGTCCGGCGGCGAACGCCAGTGCGTGGCGATCGCCCGTGCCGTCCACTTCGGCGCGAAGGTCCTGGTCCTCGACGAACCGACGGCGGCGCTCGGCGTGAAGCAGTCGGGCGTGGTCCTGAAGTATGTGGCGGCGGCACGCGACGAGGGCCTGGGTGTTGTGTTCATCACCCACAACCCGCATCACGCGTACTTGGTGGGGGACAGGTTCGTGCTCCTGAAGAGGGGGACGATGGTCGGCAACCACCTCCGGGACGACATCACCCTGGACGAGCTGACCCGGCAGATGGCGGGCGGGGACGAGCTCGATGATCTGCGGCACGAGCTGGAACGCACCGGTTGAGGACCGGTCCCGGGAGGCGCCGGGCCGTGTCGCTCCCGCGGTTCCCGCCGCCCGGGCGCGAGCGGCCGGGCGGCGCCGCACCGGGCAGGTGCTCCGCCCTTTCCACAGCCGCCCCGTACAGCACCCCATGGAGCGGTGAGGCAGAATCGGGCCTGATGAGCACCTACCGCGACCTCACCGCCCCCATCGGCTCCCGCCGCGCCACCGTGCTGCGTACCGTGGGTACCCGCGAGCGCCGCTCGCACCTCACCGCACCCCGCGTGCCCACGGTCGGCATCGACATCGGCGGTACGAAGGTGATGGCGGGCGTCGTCGACGCCGACGGCAACATCCTGGAGAAGCTCCGCACGGAGACCCCGGACAAGTCCAAGAGCCCGAGGGTCGTCGAGGACACGATCGTCGAACTGGTCCTGGACCTGTCCGACCGGCACGACGTGCACGCGGTCGGCATCGGCGCGGCCGGCTGGGTCGACGCCGAACGCAACCGCGTCCTGTTCGCCCCCCACCTCTCCTGGCGGAACGAGCCGCTGCGCGACCGCCTCTCGGGCCGTCTGTCGGTGCCCGTACTCGTCGACAACGACGCCAACACCGCCGCCTGGGCGGAGTGGCGCTTCGGCGCGGGACGCGGCGAGGACCACCTCGTCATGATCACCCTCGGCACCGGCATCGGCGGCGCGATCCTGGAGGACGGCCAGGTCAAGCGCGGCAAGTTCGGCGTCGCCGGCGAGTTCGGCCATATGCAGGTGCTGCCCGGTGGTCACCGCTGCGCGTGCGGCAACCGCGGCTGCTGGGAGCAGTACAGCTCCGGCAACGCGCTGGTCCGGGAGGCCAGGGAGCTGGCCGCCGCCGACTCCCCGGTGGCGTACGGGATCATCGAGCACGTCAAGGGCAACATCGCCGACATCACCGGCCCGATGATCACCGAGCTGGCCCGTGAGGGTGACGCCATGTGCATCGAGCTGCTCCAGGACATCGGCCAGTGGCTCGGCGTCGGCATCGCCAACCTGGCCGCGGCGCTCGACCCGTCCTGCTTCGTGATCGGCGGCGGTGTCTCCGCGGCCGACGACCTGCTGATCGGCCCCGCGCGGGACGCCTTCCGGCGCCAGCTGACCGGCCGCGGCTACCGCCCCGAGGCCCGTATCGCCCGCGCCCAGCTCGGCCCCGAGGCGGGCATGGTCGGCGCCGCCGACCTCGCCCGCCTGGTCGCCCGCCGCTTCCGGCGCGCCAAGCGGCGCCGGGTGGAGCGGCACGAGCGCTACGAGCGGTACGCGGACGCCCGCCGCACCCAGGACACCGCATGACCGCCTCGCTGCCCCGCCAGGCCGCGCCCCCGGACGAGCCGCCCCGCCCGACAGAGAACCGACGGCACCGCAACCGCCGCAGGGCGCTCACCCTGCTGATCATCGTGCTGCTCATCGGCGTCCCGGCCGGATATCTGGTGATCTCCGCCAACCAGAGCCGCAACAGCGGCAAGGACAAGGAGGAGAAGTACTCGGCGACCGGTCTGACCGAGGGCTGGCCGTCGAAGGTGCAGCGCCGCCTCTACCAGGTCCCGATCCCGCACCCGGCGAACAAGGTCGCGTACTACGAGACGAACAACTGGAAGACCAGCCGTCTCTACGTGCAGTTCCAGACCACCAACGACGGTCTGGACACCTTCCTCAAGGAAATGGGCGTCAGCCGCGACCAGCTGAAGGAGGACCACATCGCCATCGGCGCGCGCGACCAGAAGGTCACCGGCTGGAACTTCGCGGGCCCCGGCGCCCGCCCCGGCCCGTACTGGGGATTCGTCCACCAGCAGAAGGAGCCGAAGCCGACGCAGGACGTGGTCGTGAACGGAGCCAACGCCACGTACCCCATGGTCTACGTCGTCTCACGCACGGTCCCCTGATCGCGCGGACCCTGACGGACCCCGACAGCCCCTGATGGACCCCGACGGGGCCGACAGACCTCGACGGACCCCGGCAGGCCGTCGGAGCCGAATGTCAGACCCCGCCCGTAGAGTCGAAGACGTCTGATCCGACACACGGGCGGGAGGTGAACAGAGCGTATGAGCGACATGACCGTGACGGCCGAACGTACGACAGGGCTCGCGGCGTCAGAGGCGTCCGAGACGCCCGACGGCGGGTCCGGGGACGTTCCGCTGCGCCTCGCGGCCGTCTTCCTGCCCGCGCCCCTCCCGCGCGACGGACGGGTCGCATTCTGGGACCCGGCCGACGGACCACTGCCCGCCGACGTGGCCGGACCGCCCACCGAACTCACCGTCGTACGACGCCACGGCGCCTCCGTCCGACGCCGGCAGACCCCCGCGCTGTCCCTGCCGCTCGACCGGGCCCTGCCCCTGCTGATGCGCGCCCGCCGCGACCCGGCCGCCCACCCCGCCACCGCCTGCTGGGGCGCGGCCACCCTGCACGCGCTGCGGCTCGCCGCCCGCGGCCGCCTGCTGCCCGGTCTGACCCCCACCGGCCACGACGCCTGGCGGGCCGGCCCCCTCGACCCCGAGGACATCGCCCACCTGCGGGCGATCGCCGAGGCCCTTCCGTACGAGGGGCACGCCGTCCCGCTGCCCGGCTCCGGACCGCTGCGCCTGCCCCAGCCGCAGGCCCTGATGCGTTCCTTCCTGGACGCGGTCGCGGACACCCTGCCCCGCACCCCCGCCGCGCCGTACGCGGCCGGGAAGCCGTTCGCCGACCGCCGCCCGCAGCGGCTGCCCGGCGCCCACGACTGGGCCGCCGAGGTCGCCGCCGGCATGGACGCCGGCGTCCGGATCTCCCTGCGCCTCGACCTCTCCGCGTCCGATCTGTTCGACGGCGGCGACCTGGCGCGCAGCGCGGGCGCGGCCATCGTCCAGGTGCACAGCCTCGCCGACCCCACCCTGGTCGCCGACGCGGCGGCTCTGTGGGCGGGCGACGCGGACGCGGCCTTCGGGCCACGCGCGCGGGTGGACGCCGCCCTCGCCGTCCGGCGCGCCGCCCGGGTCTGGCCGCCGCTGGACCGGCTGGCCGAGCAGGACGCACCCGACGTCCTGGCCCTGTCCGAGGAGGAGCTCGGCGACCTCCTCGGTGTGGCGGCCGGCCGGCTCGCGGCGGCGGGCGTCGCCGTGCACTGGCCGCGCGACCTGGCCCAGGACCTGTCCGCGACGGCGGTCGTCCGGGCGGCGCCCGGCTCGGCGACCGACGGCACCGGCTTCTTCGAGAGCGAGGACCTGCTCCAGTTCCGCTGGCAGCTGGCCCTCGGCGGCGACCCGCTCAGCGAGGCCGAGATGGACACGCTGGCCGAGGCCCACCGTCCGGTCGTGCGGCTGCGCGACCAGTGGGTGCTCGTCGACCCGGCCCTCGTCCGCAAGGCCCGCCGCCGCGAACTGGGCCTGCTCGACCCGGTGGACGCGCTGTCCGTCGCGCTGAGCGGCAACGCCGAGGTCGACGGCGAGAGCGTCGAGGTGGTCCCGGTCGGCGCGCTGGCCGCCCTGCGCGACCGGCTGACGGCCGGGGTGCGGCCCGCCGAGCCGCCCGCCGGCCTGCACGCCACCCTCCGTGATTACCAGCTGCGCGGCCTGGCCTGGCTCGACCTCATGACCAGCCTCGGCCTCGGCGGCTGTCTCGCCGACGACATGGGGCTCGGCAAGACGATCACCCTCATCGCCCTGCACCTCAAGCGCGCCCGCGACGAGCCCACCCTGGTCGTCTGCCCGGCCTCGCTGCTCGGCAACTGGCAGCGGGAGATCAACCGGTTCGCCCCCGGCGTCCCCGTCCGCCGCTACCACGGCCCGGACCGCACCCTCGAAGGCCTGGCCGACGGCTTCGTCCTGACCACGTACGGCACCATGCGCTCCACTGCGCCCACCCTGGCCGGACAGCGCTGGGGCCTGGTCGTCGCGGACGAGGCACAGCACGTCAAGAACCCCTACTCGGCGACGGCGAAGGCACTGCGCACCATTCCGTCCCCCGCGCGTGTCGCCCTCACCGGCACACCGGTCGAGAACAACCTCTCCGAACTCTGGGCCCTGCTGGACTGGACGACACCGGGACTGCTCGGCCCCCTGAAGTCCTTCCGCGCCCGGCACGCCCGCGCGGTGGAGAACGGCGAGGACGAGGAGGCGGTGACCCGGCTGGCCGGACTCGTCCGCCCCTTCCTGCTCCGCCGCAAGAAGTCCGATCCCGGCATCGTGCCCGAACTGCCGCCCAAGACGGAGACCGACCACCCGGTTCCGCTCACCCGCGAACAGGCCGCGCTCTACGAGGCGGTGGTGCGCGAGTCGCTGCTCGCCATCGAGACCGCGGACGGCATCGCCCGCCGGGGACTGGTCCTGAAACTGCTGGGCGCCCTCAAGCAGATCTGCGACCACCCGGCGCTCTACCTCAAGGAGAGCACCCCGCCCGGTGACGGCCTCGCCGCCCGCTCCGGCAAACTCGCCCTCCTCGACGAGCTGTTGGACACCCTGCTCGCCGAGGACGGCTCGGCGCTCGTCTTCACGCAGTACGTCGGCATGGCCCGTCTGATCGCCGCCCACCTCGCCGCCCGCGCGATCCCCATGGAGCTCCTCCACGGCGGTACGCCCGTCCCGGAGCGCGAGCGCATGGTGGACCGCTTCCAGAGCGGCGCGACCCCCGTCCTCGTCCTGTCCCTGAAGGCCGCCGGCACCGGCCTCAACCTCACGCGCGCGGGCCATGTCGTCCACTTCGACCGCTGGTGGAACCCGGCCGTCGAGGAACAGGCCACCGACCGCGCCTACCGCATCGGCCAGACCCAGCCGGTCCAGGTCCACCGCCTGATCACCGAGGGCACGGTCGAGGACCGCATCGCGCAGATGCTGGAGTCCAAGCGAGCCCTCGCCGACGCGATCCTCGGCTCCGGCGAGTCGGCACTCACAGAACTGACAGACCGCGAACTGACCGACTTGGTATCCCTTCGGAGGGACCCGTGAACACCGGGGAGGGGAGGGGGGCGAGGCCGGTGGATGCGGTGGATCCGGTTGATGCAGCGGATCCGGTGACTACGGAGGCTTCGGTGCACCTGGCAGCCCCGGTGGGCCGAACTGCCTCGGTGGGTCTGGAGGCCTCGGCGGCTCCGGAGGATGCTGTGTCCCCGCCGACCTCGCCGCACCCGCCGACCTCGCCGCACCCGCCGACCTCGCCGCACCCGCCGACCTCGCCGCACCCGGCGGCTCCGGCTGCACCCGTGGATCCGGTGACTATGGAGGCCTCGGGACACCCGCTGGTTCCGGGGGACTTGGCTGCCCCCGTAGGTCCGGAGGATCCGGCGACCCCAGCGGACCAGGCTGCTTCCGTGGGTCCTGCGATCCCGGAGGCTTCGGTGCACCTGGCAGTCCCGGTGGACCGAAGTGCCTCGGTGGATCTGGGGGCCTCGGCGACCCCTGTGGACCCGGCAGTCCCCGTGGGTCAGGTGACCCCGCAGGCTTCTGTGACCCCGATGGACCTGGTGCTGCCGACGGCACCGGCAGCCCCCACGGATCCGCTGACCCCGGCAGACTCGGCGCACCTGGGGACCCCGACGACCCCAGCGATCTCGACGACCCCAGCGATCCCGGTGGAAGAGGACCGGGTGCCGGGCGGGAGCGCGGAGTTGTCCGCCGAGGGCCGTCCTGCCGACGCTGTCCGTCGGGCCCTGCGGGCCGCCCGCGAGCGCGCGGTCGAGGAAGCAGACCTGGACGCGGCGGCCGAGCAGTCCCCCGGGCGCCCCGCCCGACCGGCCGACGCGGCCCGTGCGGCCCTGCGCCGAGCGGTGTCGGCGGCCCAGGACGCCGACGCACCCCAGGGCAGCGACAGCGGCAGCCACGGCGACAGCGGCTCCGGCACGGGTATCGGCAGTGGCACGGGTGCGAAGGCCCCTGAGGACCCGGCGGCCACGCGTCCGGCGACCCCCGGAGCAGGCGATCCGGCGAAGACCGGTGGCACGGCCGGTGGGGGAGCGGGCGCTCCGCGAGGCACGCGTCCCGCCGACGTCGCCCGTGAGGCGTTGCGCGCCGCCCGAGCCGAGGCACGGCAGACCCGCGCGGACACCGGAGTCGGAGTCCCCCGCGCGGACACCGGAGCGCCCCGGAAGCAGGCCGAGTCCCGGCCTGCCCGGCCCGAGCCTGCCGCTGACCGGCGCCGGGGTGACGTACCCGGTCGGACCCCGGGTGCCAGGGCCCGTGAACTACGTGAGCTGCTCGCCGACGCCTTCCGCATGCCGTCCGACGAGTCGGAGGAGCCCGACGCGCCCGAGCCTCCGGACCCCGGATTCCTGACCCCCGGCCGGTCCCCGGAGACCCGTCCCTCGGAGACTCGCCCCTCAAGCACTCACCCCTCGCGCACTCATCCGTCGGACACTCAGCCGACGGCTCCCGCCCCCTCCGCCGTGCCTCCCGCTGCCGTGCGTCCCGGTGTCGCCCGCACCGCTCAGCCGGTGGCCGGCGGTCCCTCCGCCGTCCCCCTCGCCGCCACCTCCATGGCTTCCCCCCGCCGGGACAGCGACCTGCGCCGTACCTTCCCCGCCTTCGCTCCCCTGGCCGGCGAAGGGGGCAGCCGGTTCGCCGAGAGCTGGTGGGGCAATGCCTGGGTGGCCGCGCTGGAAGAGGGGGCGCTGGACGTCAAGCGGCTCGCGCGCGGGCGGGGTTACGCGGAACAGGGGTACGTGGACGCCATCACGGTGACACCCGGCCTCGTGCTCGCGTACGTGCAGGGCAGCCGCCCCCGCCCGTACCGCGTCCAGGTGCGGCTGCGTACGCTCGACGACGCCGACTGGGAGCGCTTCCTGGACGTCGCCGCCGATCGTCCGGGGCATATCGCCGCGCTGCTCGACGGGGAGATGCCCGAGTCCCTCGCCGACTGCGGGGTCCGGCTGCTCCCCGGCCCGGGCGACCTGGACCCGCAGTGCAGTTGCCCCGACCGCGCCCACCCCTGCAAGCACGCGGCGGCCCTCTGCTACCAGACCGCCCGTCTGCTGGACGCCGACCCCTTCGTCCTGCTCCTGCTGCGCGGGCGCGGCGAACGCGAGGTGATCGACGCGCTGTCCCGGCTGAGCGCGGCCCGCGCGGCCCGCGCCGCCCAGGAGAAGGAGCCCGAACCACTCCCCGGCGTCCGCGCCACCGACGCCCTGGCGGACCGGCGGCTCCCCCCTCTGCCGCGCCCGTCGCCCGTGCCGCCGCACCCCGAGCAGCCCCCCGTCTACCCGTCGGCGCCGGGCGGACCGGACCCGTTCGCGCTGGACCAGCTCGCCACCGACGCCGCCGCCCGCGCCCACGCCCTGCTGAGCACGGGACGCGACGAAGCGGGTGAACTGACGCTGTGGCAGGACGCGGTGCGGCTCGCCGCGGCCCGCCCGGGTTCCGGACTCACCGCCGGCACCCGCGCCCTCTACGCCTCGCTCGCCGCCGCGGCCGGCCGTACCCCGGCCGAACTGGCCCGCGCGGTCGCCGCCTGGCGACAGGGCGGGATCGACGGCCTCGCCGTCCTCGAAGAACCCTGGGACCCGCCCGCCGGACGGTTCGACCGCGCCCGCCCGCTTCTGCTCGCCGCGGACCTGCCCGCCTTCCGTCCCGCCCGCAACCGGCTCACCCACCCCCGAGGCCAGGTCCAACTCCGCCTCGGCCGCGACGGCTTGTGGTACGCCTACGAATCGGAACCGGGTGACGACGACTGGTGGCCCCGCGGCACCCCCGACCTCGACCCGGTCGGCGCGCTGACGGGCCTGGGCGGCGGCGGCGAATTCTGAACCGCCGGTCGACGGAGCCCGCCGGTCCACCGATCGGCGTAGATCGGTCACGGGACCGTGCGCCACGCGGGTGAAGGAGGTGTGAGGGTTCGCCGGTGAAACGGGGTGGCAGGGTGGGGGGACCCGGGGCCCCAGGCTCTCGGGCATGGATTCGGCGGTTAGCGTGGAGCGGTGAGTCAGACGAACACCCCCGCCCTCCAGTACCGCTTCGACGGACCCGAAGACGCCCCGGTCCTCATCCTCGGCCCCTCGCTCGGGACGACCTGGCACATGTGGGACCGCCAGGTCCCGGAGTTGACCAGGCAGTGGAGGGTCTTCCGGTTCGATCTGCCGGGGCACGGCGGCGCGCCCGCGTACCCGGCCGGTGCGGTCTCCGAGCTGACCGCTCGGCTGCTCGCCACGCTCGACGCGGTCGGCGTGCAGCGCTTCGCGTACGCGGGCTGCGCGCTGGGCGGCGCGATCGGTGTCGAGCTGGCCCTGCGACACCCGGAGCGGCTGGCCTCGCTCGTGGTGATGGCCGCCTCGCCCCGGTTCGGGACGGCCGACGAGTTCCGGCAGCGCGGGGTGATCGTCCGCACGAACGGCCTCGACCCGATCGCCCGCACCTCCCCGGACCGCTGGTTCACCGGCGGCTTCGCGGCCGCCCAGCCCGCGATCACGGAGTGGGCGGTGCAGATGGTGCGCACCACCGACCCCGGCTGCTACATCGCCGCCTGTGAGGCGCTCGCCGCGTTCGACGTCCGGCACGAACTGGGCCGTGTCGGTGTGCCGACCCTGGTCCTGGTCGGCTCCGAGGACCAGGTCACCGGCCCCGCCGAGGCCCGCACCCTGGTCGCCGGCATCCCGGACGCCCGGCTGGCGGTCGTCCCCGGAGCGTCCCACCTGGTGCCCGTGGAGCAGCCGGCCGCCGTCACGGACCTGCTCGTCCACCACTTCTCCACCGCCTGGCAGCCCGCCTTCGACTCGGCCACCGGCCAGGTCGCCATCCCGCCCGTCCCGCTCAAGCCGGTGCTGTCCGCGCCCCAGCCCACCGCGCCCATCGCCGCGATCGCGCCGGCCGTCGTACCGCCGCGGGACGGGGGCGTCCAGGACCGGTACGAGACCGGGCTCAAGGTGCGCCGTGAGGTGCTCGGCGACGCGCACGTCGACCGGGCGCTGTCGCAGGCCGACGAGTTCTCGGGGGACTTCCAGGAGTTCATCACCCGCTACGCGTGGGGCGAGATCTGGGACCGGCCCGGTCTCGACCGGCGCTCGCGCAGCTGTGTCACGCTCACCGCCCTGGTCGCGGGCGGCCATCTCGACGAGCTGGCCTTCCACACCCGGGCCGCGCTGCGCAACGGCCTCACCCCGGACGAGATCAAGGAAGTGCTGCTCCAGGCCGCGGTCTACTGCGGGGTGCCGGCGGCGAACAGCGCGTTCAAGGTGGCCCAGCGGATCATCCGGGAGGAGACCACCCCCGCCGAGTGAGCGTCGGCCGAGTGCCCGTCGGCCAGGTGATCGTCTTCCGGGTGGCGGAAGCACCGGTCAGAGCGGGCCGCCGCCGGGCCGCCGCCGGGCCCGCGGGGGCAGGATGGGAATCATGAAGCTCACGAAGAAGTCGCACGCCTGTGTCCGTCTCGAGAAGGACGGGCGGACCCTCGTCCTCGACCCCGGGGGGTACAGCGAGGAGGACGCCGCGGTCGGCGCGGACGCCGTCCTCGTCACCCATGAGCACCCCGACCACTTCGACGAGGGCCGGCTGCGGGCCGCCCTGGAGGCGAACCCGGCCGCCGAGATCTGGACGCTGAGGTCCGTCGCGGAGCGGATCTCGGCCGCGTTCCCGGGCCGGGTGCACACCGTCGGCCACGGCGACACGTTCACCGCGGCGGGCTTCGACGTGCAGGTCCACGGCGAGCTGCACGCGGTGATCCACCCGGACATCCCGCGCATCACCAACGTCGGCTTCCTCGTCGACGGCGGACGCGTCTTCCACCCCGGCGACGCGCTGACCGTCCCCGACCACCCGGTGGAGACGCTGATGCTGCCGGTGATGGCCCCCTGGAACAAGATCTCGGAGGTCATCGAGTACGTCCGCGAGGTCGGACCGCAGCGTGCCTACGACATCCACGACGCGCTTCTCACCGACCTCGCCCGTCCGATCTACGACCGCCAGATCGGCGCGCTGGGCGGCGCGGAGCACCTGCGGCTGACGCCGGGCGCCTCCGCCGAGGTCTAGCGGGCGCGCGACGAGCGGGCGGGCTGACGGGAGCGGGTGAGCGGGGCCGTTGTCGTACCCGCCCGGTAAGTTGTGAGGCATGCGCATCGCCACCTGGAACGTGAACTCGATCACCGCCCGCCTGCCGAGGCTGCTCGCCTGGCTGGAGAGCAGCGGCACGGACGTGCTGTGTCTCCAGGAGGCCAAGATCGCCGAGGCGCAGTTCCCGTTCGACCAGCTGCGCGAGCTGGGCTACGAGGCGGCGGTGAACGCGACCGGCCGGTGGAACGGCGTCGCGGTGCTCTCCCGCGTCGGCCTGGAGGACGTGGTCAAGGGCCTGCCCGGCGACCCCGGTTACGAGGGTGCGGTGGAGCCCCGCGCGGTCTCGGCGACCTGCGGCCCGGTCCGCGTCTGGTCGGTGTACGTGCCGAACGGGCGGGAGGTCGGGCACCCGCACTACGCGTACAAGCTCCAGTGGTTCGAGGCGCTGAAGGCGGCCGTGGCGGGCGACGCGGGAGGCGGCCGTCCGTTCGCCGTCCTCGGTGACTACAACGTGGCGCCGACGGACGACGACGTATTCGACGTGGCCGTCTTCGAGGGCCTCACCCATGTCACCCCCGCCGAGCGTGCCGCGCTGGCCGGACTGCGCGAGACGGGCCTGTCCGACGTGGTGCCGCGCCCCCTGAAGTACGACCGCCCGTACACGTACTGGGACTACCGCCAGCTCGGCTTCCCCAAGAACCGCGGCATGCGCATCGACCTGGTCTACGGCAACGCGCCGTTCGCGAAGGCGGTCGGCGACGCGTACGTGGACCGTGAGGAGCGCAAGGGCAAGGGCGCCTCGGACCACGCGCCGGTCGTCGTCGACCTGGACGTGTAACCCCTGCCGCCTGCCGCCTGCCGCCCGTCAGGACCGCCCGTCGCGCCGCTCGCTCCCGGTCAGAGCAGCGTCAGGTCCACCGAGTCCGCCAGGGCCGCCAGGCCGGCGTCCCCGGGATGCAGGTGGTCTCCGCTGTCGTAGGCGGGCAGCATGCGCGCGGGGGCGGCGGGGTCGCGCAGCACGGCGTCGAAGTCGAGGACGCCGTCGAACGCGCCGGAGTCCCGGACCCAGGTGTTGATCGCGGTCCGCTCGGCGTCGACCGCCGCCGGACAGCGGGAGGTTCCCCCGCACGGCAGGATCGTCGCCGCCAGCACCCGCAGCCCGCGCGCGTGGGCCCGGTCCGCGATCTCCTGGAGCCCGGCGATGACCTGCGGCGCGTTCGCCCCCGCGATCAGGTCGTTCACGCCCTCGAACACGACCGCCGTACGCGCCGAGGTCTGGGCGAACACGTCCCGGTCGAGGCGGTGCAGCGCGCTCACTCCGCCCGCGTCGGTGGAGACTCCGTCCCCGGGGTAGCGGTCGCCGACCACACGGTTGCCGGAGATGCCCTGGTTGAGGACGCCGTAGTGGGGGACCGTGGTCTGCCGCAGCAGCCGGTCGGCGAGCACGTCGGGCCAGCGCCGGTTCGCGTCCGGTGTCGACCGGTCCCCGTCGGTGATGGAGTCGCCCAGCGTGACGACGGACCCCGGCCCCCCGCTCACGTCCACCCCGGTCAGCAGGGGCCAGGTCGTCAGGGCCGAGGTGTAGGACGCCGCCGAGCCGTCCGCCGTGTGGTCGCCCGGACCGCTCAGGTACGACTGCTGGACCGCGAGCCGGTGCACGGGCACCGCCGTCACCGTGCCGGGCAGGTGGAAGCTCACCAGCAGATCGGCGTCGGCGGGCACCTGGAAGCCGAGCGGATCGCTGACCGCCTGTGCCCCCGCCGGGACGTCGACGCTTGCCGCGCCCCGGAAGGTCAGCCGCACCGGCACGTCCCGGGCCGCCGCGCCCGCCGCGCGCACCGCCACCGTCGCGGCGCCGATCCGCGCCGTGGTGGCGGCGAAGGTGTTGTCGAAGCGCAGCCGCACCCGTGGCCCGCCCACCGAGGTGTGCACCACGAGCCGCAGGGTGCGGTCGGTCCACGGCCCCACGGCGGTGTAGCCGGACGTCGCCGTGGCCCAGGTGCCGGTCCACCGGTGCCCCGGGCCGCCGCCGTGCTGCCCTGTCGCCCGCACCGACAGCGCGAAGACATGGAGTCCGTCCGCGCAGGGCAGCCGGACCGAGGCGACGGTGCGGCCCGGCGCGAGCGGGACGGTCACGACGTAGAGCCGTGCCTTCTCGTCGAGCCGGCCGCCGGGTGTGTTGACGTGGGGGAGCGCGACCGCCTTCGTGGCGAGCGGGCCCGCGCGCCAGTCGGAGGCGGTGAGCAGGTACGAGGAGCGGGTGCCGTCCGTGTACGCGACGGTGCCGGTGCCGCTCACCTCGGCGCCGCGGGTACCGGCCACCAGGAAGGCGAGGGCGTCGCCGCGTCCGCCGAGACGGACCTCCTGCCCGGCGGCCTCGACGTTGTCCGGCTCGCCCGGCGCGCCTCGCGGCCAGTTCAGCCGGGCCCCCTGCACGGTGACCGCGCCGCCGGGCGTCCAGCCCGCCGCAGTCAGGTCCCGCGCGGACAGGGAGGCGCCCGAGCCGTCGAAGTCCGCCTGCTCGGGGCGGTCGTCGTCACTCACGGCCGTGTTGTCGAAGAGCCGTTCCAGCGGCAGCGGGAGAGGCGGGGGCGACGACGTGGCCCGCGCGGCGGAGGCCGGCACGAGTGCCGTGACCAACAGGGCGAGCGCCAGCGGGAGACTGCGGACACCTCGGGGCACGTATGTACTCCTCCCGCTCACCCGTCGCACACATACGCACCGCGAAAGTAGGGACGCTCCGGGCCCGGGTCAACGCGCCATGCGCGAACACCGGGTGAAATCCACCGGACATGGCCATCCGCGCGCGCCTGTGGTGCGTACGCCGGTACGAATGACAGGCTGGACGTATGAACATCCCTTTCCTGGGCCACCGGCGCAAGAAGAGCGACGGCGCGGAGTTCTCCGCCGACCCCGAGGGTGTCGCCGAACTCCTCTCCGAGTGTGAGCTGCTGCGCTCACAGGCGTCCCAGGACGGCGTCCGACTCGACGATTCCGCGGCCTCGTTGGAGGCGCTCGACCAGCTGGTACCGCGCTGGCGCGACGACGAGGAGGTGCTGCCCTGGCTGGGCAACGACGCGGGTCTCTATCTCGGCACGGTCATCGTGCGTACCGTCGTGGGTGCCGTCTGGGAGGTCTGGCCCGGCGGGCAGCCCGTCGTGCGGCTCGCCTCCGGCCGTGAGTTCGACGTGGTGGCCGCCGGGCACGAGTGGGCGGCGAGCGGCGTTCCCGAGCTCTCTCAGCTGTACGCGGAGGTGGCCGAGGCCTGAACCCGCCGGCCCGTGAACCTCTCCAGCCCGTAGGCCCGCGACCCCGGAAGCCCGCAGGGCCGTGACCCCGTGATCCCGTGACTCCGTGAACTCCTCGATCACGGAACATCCGTTCGCCGTAAATACGGCTAATGCCCGAAAAGTGCGTGTCGTCCGGGACCCTGATCCCCGGCTGGATAGTTTGCGGCGACCACGACACAGCTGAGGGTGAGTGACGGTGGGCATGGCAGTCGATCCGTTGATCGAGCTGAAGGACGTCAACAAGCACTTCGGGGAGTTGCATGTCCTGCGCGACATCAACCTCACCGTCGGCAAGGGGGAGGTGGTCGTGGTCATCGGCCCGTCCGGGTCGGGCAAGTCGACGCTGTGCAGGGCGATCAACCGGCTGGAGCCGATCGAGTCCGGCACGATCAGACTCGACGGCAGGCCGCTGCCCGAGGAGGGCAGGGACCTCGCCCGCCTCCGCGCCGACGTCGGTATGGTCTTCCAGTCCTTCAACCTCTTCGCCCACAAGACCGTCCTGCAGAACGTCTCCCTGGCACAGATCAAGGTCCGCAAGCACCGCAGGGAGGACGCCGACAAGCGCTCCCTCGAACTCCTCGACCGCGTCGGACTCGCCTCCCAGGCACCCAAGTACCCCGCCCAGCTCTCCGGCGGCCAGCAGCAGCGCGTGGCCATCGCCCGCGCCCTCGCCATGGAGCCCAAGGCCCTGCTGTTCGACGAGCCGACCTCGGCCCTCGACCCCGAGATGATCAACGAGGTGCTGGAGGTCATGCGGCAGCTCGCCCGGGACGGCATGACCATGGTCGTCGTCACCCACGAGATGGGCTTCGCCCGCTCGGCGGCCAACCGCGTGGTGTTCATGGCCGACGGCCGGGTGATCGAGGACCGTGCCCCGGAGGAGTTCTTCACCGACCCGCGCACCGACCGCGCCAAGGACTTCCTCTCCAAGATCCTCAAGCACTGAGCGGGGAGCGCGACCCATGTTCCGTACCCCACGTGTGTCCGCCGCGCTGGCCGTGCTGCTCGCCCTCGTCCTGGCCGTCGCCTGCGGCAAGGAGGGCAGCCCGCCGGGCAAGGGACCCGCGGCCGAGAAGCTCCCCCACTACCAGGTGGACGAGAGGTTCCGGCTCCCGGAGTCCAGGACCTGGACCCGGGCGAAGAAGCGCGGGCACCTGGTCGTCGGCGTCAAGGAGGACCAGCCGTACCTGGGTGAGAAGGACCCGGCGACCGGCGGCTACTCCGGCTTCGACATCGAGATCGCCAGGATGATGTCCGCCTCCCTCGGCTTCGACCCGAGGACGATCCGTTTCAGGACGATCGCCTCCGCCAACCGCGAGACCGCCCTCCAGAACGGCCAGATCGACTTCTACGTCGGCACCTACACCATCAACGACAACCGCAAGAAGCTCGTCGGCTTCGCAGGCCCCTACTACCTGGCGGGACAGTCGCTGCTGGTGCGCGCCGACGAGAAGGACATCCACGGCCCGCAGGACCTGGACGGCAAGCGGGTGTGCTCGGTGACCGGTTCCACGCCGTACCAGCGCATCAAGGACGAGTTCCCGAAAGCGGTCCTCGTCGCCTACGACACCTACTCCGTCTGCGTCGACAACCTGCTCACCTACCAGGTCGACGCCGTCACCACCGACGACGCCATCCTCATCGGCTACGCGGCGAAACTGCCCCACGAGCTCAAGGTCGTCGGCAGACCCTTCTCGAAGGAGCCGTACGGCATCGGCGTCCCGCACGGCGACAACGCGCTGCGGTTCGCCCTCGACGACGCGCTGGAGGCCCGTGAGAAGAACGGTGACTGGAAGAAGGCGTACGAGGCCACCCTCGGCCTGTCCGGCGTGCCCGCGCCGAACCCGCCCCCGATCGACCGCTACCAGGCCGGCTCATGAACGTACTGACAGACAACTTCTCCCTCTACGCCGAGGGTTTCCTCGGCACGGTCGAACTCACCGTCTACGCCTCCGTGCTGGCCCTCGTCCTCGGCTTCCTCATGGCCTCCTTCCGGGTCGCGCCGGTCCGCTCGCTGCGGGTCTTCGGCACCGTGTGGGTGACCGTGCTGCGCAACACCCCGCTGACCCTGCTGTTCTTCGCGGTGCTGCTCGGACTGCCCAGGTTCGGACTGGTGCTGCCCTTCCAGCTGTTCGCCGTCCTCGCGCTGGGCTGCTACACCTCGGCGTTCGTCTGCGAGGCCCTGCGGTCCGGGATCAACACCGTGCCCAAGGGGCAGGGCGAGGCGGCCCGCAGCCTGGGGATGACCTTCGCGCAGACCCTGAACCTGGTGGTCCTGCCACAGGCGTTCCGCTCCGTGATCCCGCCGGTCGGCTCGACCCTCATCGCACTCGCCAAGAACTCCGCGATCGCGGGCGCGTTCAGCGTCACCGAGCTGCTCGGCACGTACAAGACCCTCAGCGAACTCGGCTACAACATCGTCTGGACGTTCGTCTGGATCGCCGTCGGATACCTGGTCATCACACTCGCCATCAGCGCGCTGTTCAACGTGCTGGAGAAGAAGTGGGGGGTCGCCCGTTGACACCCGCAACCGCCACCGCCCTCTACGACGTGCAGGGCCCCCGGACCCGGCGGCGGCACCGGGTCTACGGTGTCCTGTCCACCGTCGTGATCCTCGCCCTGCTCGCCTGGATCGTCCATCTCCTGTTCGCCACCGACCAGTTCACCTACACGAAGTGGATGCCCTTCGAGTACAAGGGCATCCAGGAACTCCTGCTGCGCGGTCTCGGCAACACACTGAAGGCCTTCGCCCTCGCGGCGGTCCTGTCGCTGGCACTGGGCGGCGCGCTGGCCACCGGGCGGCTGTCGGACCACCGGTGGGTGCGCCTGCCGGCCACGGTCGTGGTGGAGTTCTTCCGGGCCATGCCCGTCCTGGTGATGATCTTCTTCGTGTTCGTGGCGCTGAAGGTGCAGCCGCTGCCCGCCCTGGTCGCCGGACTGACCCTCTACAACGGCTCCGTGCTCGCCGAGGTGTTCCGCTCGGGTGTCAACTCCGTCGAACGCGGCCAGCGGGAGGCCGCGTTCGCGCTCGGCATGCGCAAATCGCAGGTCATGTCGTACGTCCTGCTGCCCCAGGCGGTGCGGGCCATGCTGCCCGCCATCATCAGCCAGCTGGTGGTGGCCCTGAAGGACACCTCGCTCGGCTTCCTGATCACCTACGAGGAGTTCCTCCACGCCGGGAAACTCATCGCCTCGAACCTCGACTACGATTTGCCGTTCATCCCCGTGGTGATGGTGATCTCACCGATCTACATCGGGATGTGCATGCTGCTCTCCTGGTTCGCCGGCTGGGTGTCCCGGCGGGAGCAGCGCAGTCCCAAGACCGAAGCCGCGCACGTCGCCGCGGCCGAACCGGGGACGCTGCTGCCGGGTGGGGAACCGCCCACGGCCCCTCGACCGTAGGGGCGGCAGCTCACAGAGCCATACCCGCCCGGCCGTGGCCGGAGATCACTGCTCGCGCAGCGGGACCGTCACGTACGACGGGTCGTCCGCCGGCGAGGAGAAGGTCAGCCGCGCGCCGGACGGGTTGTGCTCGATGTAGAGCGGGTCGACCGTGTCGACGACCAGGGCGAGCCGGTGTCCGGCCGGCACGTCGTAGGCCGTGGAGAAGAGGTCCAGGTCGAGGCCGAACGGCCGGCCGGGCGTGACGCCGTGGAAGGTGTACGGCGCGTTGCTGACCAGCTTGCCGAGGCCGAGCGCCCCCACGTCGTACAGATAGGCGACGAGGGTGCCGCTCTCCTTCGTCGGGGTGACCGTGGTGTGCAGCCGGGCGGTGCCGCGCACCCGTTGGGCGGTGGCGTATTTCTCCGACTGCCAGACGGCCGCCCAGCGGCGGGGGAGCAGCGGGATCGACGCCACCGGGGGGACCCGGGCGATCTGGTCGAGGATGCTGGACAGGAAGACGATGCCGCCGTCCGCGCCGGAGTCGACGTTCGTGTGGATCGTGGTGGTGCCCGCCAGGTCGAACTTGCGGGTGGCGGCGCCGACCGACCTCCAGTCCGGGTAGCCCTCGTAGCCGCCCGTGGAGCGGGATTTGAGCTGGACCGGCGGTTCGCGGTCGATGCCGTTGTCCTCGCCCTTGAGGTAGCGGTCGAACCAGCGTCCGGTGTCCGTCCACACGTCGTTGGGCAGGCCGAACAGTCCGGGGATCTCGGCGGTCGCGTGGTCGCCGGGGCGGAACTCCAGGCGTTTGGGGCCGGCCAGCTTCTCGTAGAAGTCCGCGTACTGGTTGGGCGGGAAGACCGTGTCGCCCCAGGTGTTGGCGAGCAGGACGGCCGTGTCGTTGTCGTTGAGCCGGTCCACGTAGGTCCCGGGGGAACGTGTCCTGCCCCAGTCGATGATCTCCTGCTCCCGGGACAGGTCGGAGGCGAAGAAGTCCGAGAAGACCCGCGCGACCTCGGGGCTCTCACGGCCGACGACCTTGCCGACGCCGTCCAGCAGGGCGGCGGCCTGGGCGTGCTGGGTGCGCTCGGAGTAGATGGAGCCGATCAGGTCCGCCCAGCCGCTGAGCGCGGCGACGGCCTTGATCCGCTTGTCGTGCGCGGCGGCGAGCAGGCTGATGCCGGCGCCGTAGGAGACCCCCGCCATGCCGATGTGCCCCGCGTCGGCGGGGGTGTTGGCGAGCGCCCAGTCGACGACCTCGGACGCGTCGGCGGTGTCGAGGGGGCCCGCCACCTCGATCCGGCCGCCCGACTGCCAGAAGCCGCGCACGTTGTAGGTGAGCACGATGTAGCCGGAGTCGGCGAGCCTGTGCGCCTGCGCGAGGTACTGGACCTGGGGCAGGCCCCAGCTCGTGGGCAGCACGATCAGCGGGTAGCGGCGGGTGCCGTCCGCGCCCGCCGGGGTGACGACGTTCGCCTTCAGGACGGTCCCGTCGCCGCCGGTGATGTCGACGAACCGGACGTCGGGGGCGGCCGCGTGCGCGGCGGGGGCGTAGCCGAGGACACCGCCGGCGATCAGGGCCGCGGAGACGGCGCTCGCCGCGGTCGTACGCAGGGCCTTGCGATGCTGTCCCACGGCTCACTCCTCACGCGCCCACTGCAAAGTGACCCGACGGTAACCTCCGCTCCTTACCGTAGGTAACCCGTCGGTAAGTTACGTGCCAGTAACGATTGTCGGGCGGCGCGTGGCCTCAGGTGGTGCGGGGCGGGGTCTTGGTGGTCCTGGGCGTCCTCGCCGGCTTGGCCGGCTTGGCGGTGTCCTCGGTGTCGCCGGCCTCGGGCTCCGCGGCCGGCAGCGGCGCCTGCGCCGCGCGCGTCACGTCGGCGACGAGTTCGACGACGTCGGGGCCGTACGCCTGCGAGTTGACCACCTTCAGCAGCAGGGCGAACGAGGCGTTGCCGTGCTTGCGGGCCAGCCGCTCGTGGTTGCGCGCGAGATAGCGGGCGGCGGCCTGGTTGGTGATGGCGCGCTGACCGCAGAAGAGGAACACCGGGCGCGACTCCTTGCGCTGGCCCGCCGTGAGCCGGGCGAGGATCACGTACTCGCTCCTGCCCGGCTCCAGCCGGTGGCGCTCGCCGCCTATCTGGAACGCGCCACGGTCCGGACCGGCCTCGGCGTCGACATTGACCCGTACCCCGGGCAGCAGCGAGGCGAGGTGGGCGGCCATGCGACGGTTGGAGCCCGGTCCGCCGACGCAGAACTCGGTGCGTTCGCCGAACCCCTGCTGGGCCGCGTCGTGCGCGACCACCTGGGCGTTCGCGTTGCAGTCCTTGATGAGCGCGGCCAGCTCCAGCAGGGCGAACACGTCGTGCCGCAGCACCGTCAGCTCGGGGCCGCCCGCCTCGCGGTTGACCACCAGCAGCGACTCGGAGTTGTCGGGCAGTCCGAAGAAGGCCTGCTTGCGCCGCAGCCGCCGCTGCCAGAGATGGGTACGGGCCAGCCAGCCGAGAGCGGCGCCGAGGCAGGCCACCGCCACCCCCGGGACGATGATGAACGCGAGGTGGGTCATGGGCGCGCATGCTAGCGGGCCCGGGTGACTGGTACGTACCGATGTTCGAAGCGTGGAGGGCGTGGAGATCGCGCCACAGCAGCCGGAATGAGACTGTTGAGGTCAGGTCAATGTCGTTACGCTGCGCGAACGGTCCCTTGACTGGAGGTGCGGATGCGTCGCCCTGTCGCGAGGAAACTGACGGTTCTGGTGGTCTCGGCCGCCGTGGTGTCGGTGGGAGCGGCGGCGCCGCCCGCCCCCGGCGGCCCGGCAGCCGGAAAGGTCCCGGTCGCCGTCGGCTACGGCGGCGCGGTCGCCAGCGTCGACGCGGACGCCTCGGCGGCCGGCATCGAGGTGCTGAGGAAGGGCGGCAACGCGGTCGACGCGGCCGTCGCCACCGCCGCCGCCCTCGGCGTCACCGAGCCCTACTCCTCCGGGATCGGCGGAGGCGGCTACTTCGTCTACTACGACGCCAGGTCCCGCACCGTGCACACCATCGACGGCCGCGAGACCGCCCCGCTGACCGCCGACTCCGGCCTCTTCCTGGAGAACGGCAAGCCGCTCGCCTTCGCCGACGCCGTCAGCAGCGGCCTGAGCGTCGGCACCCCCGGCACCCCCGCCACCTGGGCCACGGCGCTGGACAAGTGGGGCACCAGAAAGCTCGGCACGGTGCTGCGGCCCGCCGAGCGCCTCGCCCGTGACGGCTTCACCGTCGACGACACCTTCCGCAGCCAGACCGCGTCCAACGAGACCCGGTTCCGCTACTTCCCCGACACCGCCGACCTGTTCCTCCCCGGCGGCCGGCTGCCCGTGGTCGGCTCGACGTTCAAGAACCCGGACCTCGCGCGCACCTACGAGGAACTGGGCCGCAAGGGCGTCGACGCGATCTACCGCGGCGAACTCGGCAAGGACATCCTCAGGACGGTCGACAACCCGCCCGTGGACGAGGCGTCCGGCTGGAACGCCCGTCCCGGCAAGCTGTCGACCGACGACCTCGCGGTCTACCGCGCCAAGCTCCAGGCGCCCACCAGGACCTCCTACCGCGGCCTCGGCGTCTACTCCATCGCGCCCTCCTCCTCCGGCGGCACCACGGTCGGCGAGGCCCTCAACATCCTGGAGCGGACCGACCTGTCCACGGCGAGCGAGGCGCAGTACCTGCACCACTTCATCGAAGCGAGCCGGATCGCGTTCGCGGACCGCGGGCGCTGGGTCGGCGACCCCGCCTTCGAGGACGTGCCGACGAAGGACCTGCTCTCGCAGCGGTACGCCGACTCGCGCGCCTGCCTCATCAAGGACGACGCCGTCCTCACCAGCCCCGTCGCACCCGGCGACCCCCGGCACCCGGCGGCCTGCGCCGGCGGCGGCACGGCGGCCCCGACGACGTACGAGGGCGAGAACACCACGCATCTGACGGTCGCCGACAAGTGGGGCGACGTCGTCTCCTACACCCTCACCATCGAGCAGACCGGCGGCAGCGGCATCACCGTCCCCGGCCGCGGCTTCCTGCTCAACAACGAGCTGACGGACTTCTCGTTCACCCCGGCGAACCCGGCCGTGCCCGACCCGAACCTGCCGGGGCCCGGCAAGCGGCCGCGGTCGTCGATCTCCCCGACGATCGTGCTCGACCGGCACGACAAGCCGGTGGTCGCGCTCGGTTCACCGGGCGGCGCGACCATCATCACCACCGTGCTCCAGATCCTGACCGAGTTCGTCGACCGGCGCGTGCCGCTCGTCGACGCGATCGCCGCGCCGCGCGCCAGCCAGCGCAACGCGGCCCAGACCGAACTCGAACCGGGGCTCTACGACAGCCCCCTCAGGGCACAGCTCGAAGCCCTCGGGCACAGTTTCAAGCCGAACCCGGAGATCGGCGCCGCGACCGGCATCCAGCGGCTGCCGAACGGCAAGTGGCTGGCCGCCGCCGAGACCGTACGCCGGGGCGGCGGCTCGGCGATGGTGGTGCGTCCGGCGTCGTAGGCCCTGTCTGTCGTCCGTCGTGAGTGAGGCGCTCCCGCCTGGGCCGGCGGGAGCGCCTCACTCACGACCTCACGACTCCTCGGCGGGCGGCCCGGCCGCGCCCTCGGCGCTCCTCGCCGCGGACGCGGCCGTCTCGGACGGCGCGTCCTGCGCGTCGCGCGCGTGGAAGTCGAGCTGTCCGTCCGCCACGTCCACCGTCACCCGGCTGCCGTGCCCGATCCGGCCGTCCAGGAGCAGCCGGGACATCCGGTTGTCGACCTCGCGCTGGATGGTGCGGCGCAGCGGCCGGGCGCCGTACTCGGGCTGGTAGCCGCGCCCGGCGAGCCAGTCGACGGCCGCGTCCGTGAACTCCACCCCGATACCCTGCGCGTGCAGCAGCCGGCGGGTCTTCTCCAGCAGCAGGTCGGTGATCTTCCGCAGCTGCTCGGTGCTGAGCTGGCGAAAGACCACGATCTCGTCGATGCGGTTGAGGAACTCCGGCCGGAAGTGCTCACGCAGCGGGCGCAGGATCCGCTCCCGGCGCGCCTCCTCGTCGGCGTCGCCCCCGCCCGCCCCGAACCCGATGCCGGAGCCACGCCGGGTGATGACCTCCGAGCCGAGGTTGCTCGTCATCACGATCACGGTGTTGGTGAAGTCGACCGTGCGGCCCTGGGAGTCCGTGAGCCGTCCGTCGTCCAGCACCTGGAGCAGGATGTTGAAGATGTCCGGATGCGCCTTCTCGACCTCGTCCAGCAGGAGCAGCGAGTACGGGTGCCTGCGCACCACCTCGGTGAGCTGACCGGCCTCCTCGTGACCGACGTATCCGGGCGGGGCGCCGACCAGCCGGCTGACCGTGTGCCGTTCCTGGTACTCGCTCATGTCGAGCCGCACCATCCGGTCCTCGCTGCCGAACAGCGCCTCGGCGAGCGCACGGGCGAGCTCCGTCTTGCCGACGCCGGTCGGACCGAGGAACAGGAAGCTGCCGATCGGCCGGTCCGGACTGGAGAGTCCGGCGCGTGAGCGCATGACCGCCTCGGAGACCGCCGCCACCGCCTCGTTCTGGCCGATCACCCGATGGTGCAGATGCTGTTCCAGGCCGAGCAGGCGTTCCTTCTCCTCCTCGGTGAGCCGGCTGACCGGGATGCCGGTCTGCCGGGACACCACCTCGGCGATCGCCTCCGCCGTCACCTCCAGCTGCCCCTCGTCGGCCGCGTCGTCGCCGCTGGCCGCGCTGATCCGCCGCTTCAACTCACCGATACGGTCGCGAAGTTGCGTCGCCTGCTCGTACTCCTCGTCGGCGACCGCCTGCCCCTTGTCCCGGGTGAGCTGTTCCAGCTCGTGCTCCATGGTCCGTACGTCCGTGCCCTTCGTGCGGGCGCCGAGCCGCACCCGGGCACCGGCCTGGTCGATCAGGTCGATGGCCTTGTCGGGCAGCCGACGGTCGGTGAGGTAGCGGTCGGACAGCTCCACGGCCGCCACCAGCGCCTCGTCGGTGTAGCGGACCTGGTGGTGGGCCTCGTAGCGGTCACGCAGTCCGCGCAGGATCTCGATCGCGTCCGCGATGGTCGGCTCGGGCACCAGGATCGGCTGGAACCGCCGGGCCAGCGCCGCGTCCTTCTCGATCCGCCGGTACTCCTCCAGCGTGGTGGCGCCCACGATGTGCAGCTCGCCGCGGGCCAGGGCCGGCTTGAGGATGTTGCCCGCGTCCATCGCCCCGCCCTCGCCGCCCGCCCCGGCGCCGACGACGGTGTGCAACTCGTCGATGAAGACGATCAGTTCGTCGGAGTGCGCGCTGATCTCGTTGACGATGTTGTTCATCCGCTCCTCGAAGTCGCCGCGGAAACGGGTGCCGGCGACCACGCCGGTCAGGTCCAGGGCGACCACCCGGCGGCCGGTGAGCACGTCCGGCACGTCCCCCTCGGAGACGCGCTGCGCGAGCCCCTCCACGATGGCGGTCTTGCCGACGCCCGCGTCACCGATGAGCACCGGGTTGTTCTTGCCGCGCCGCGAGAGCACCTCGATGGTCTGCTCGATCTCGTCGTCCCGGCCGATCACCGGGTCGATACGGCCCTGCCGGGCCATGTCGGTGAGATCCCGGCCGTACTTGTCGAGGGTCGGCGTCGGGCTGGGCCGGGGGTGCTCGGTGCTCGGCTGGGCCCCGTCGGGCGCCTCGGGCGGCAGGCCGCTGGGAGCGAAGTGGGCCGAGTTGAGGATGTGCCCGGCGGCGGAGTCGGGGTTCGCGGCCAGCGCGTTGAGCACGTGCTCGGGACCGATGTACCCGGTGCCCCCGGCCCGGGCCAGCTCGTGCGCGTCCAGCAGGGCCCGCTTGACGGCCGGCGTCAACGACAGCGAGGTGGGCGGCGGGGCCTCGCCCGGCGGGTGCTGGACCGGGCCTGACCGGTCGTCGATCTCCGTCGCCAGGGAGTCGGGGTCCGCGCCGGAGCGGCTGAGCAGGCTCCGGGTGGGCTCGGCGGCGAGCGCGGCGCGCAGCAGGTGCTGCGTGTCCAGATCCCGGCTGCCGTGCTCGGCGGCGTACTGGGCGGCGCCGCGCACCAGATCGCGCGCCGACTGGCTCAGCAGCCGGCCGATGTCGACCTGCCGGGGACCGGGGCGCGGTCCGCCGAAGAAGCGTGCGAGGAATTCTCCGAAGGGGTCCGGGTCGTATCCTTCCGGTCCCGATCCCGTGAAGCCGCTGGTCATGGCGTTCCGTTCCGGCGACCCGATGGGGTCCCCCGGTCCGGGCGGAGCCGGGAACCCGGGGGAGTACCGGGACGCGCTCGCTGATCGACGTGCCCGTCCGGACGCGGGTGCCCGAACGCGGCCGGCCTAGGACTGCGGAGCGTCCTGTGCGTCCGCTGCCGTCAGGCGGCCCACCAGGGCGGCGGGCCAGGTGTACTCGATCTCGTCCAGCACGAGGCCCGAGGCCAGTCGCAGCGGGCGCTCGGCCGTGCGCAGGCCGCCCTGGCGCTCGTAGAACACGATCGCACGATCGTTGCCTCGCAGCACCTCCAGGAAGACGTCCCGGCCGGGGAACGCCGCGGCGGCCCAGGCGAGGCCGCGGCGCAGCAGGAGACGGCCGAGACCGGTGCCGACGCGGCCGGGCCGCACATGCAGGTTGTCGAGGTGGACCCGTCCGTCCCGCGCGGTGCGCAGGTGGACGAAGCCGCAGAGCTCGCCCCGCTCCTCGGCGAGCAGCAGACACCGACCGGCCGCCGGGGCGGCGGCCGTGCGCGAGCGCCACTTCTCGCGATGCTCCTCGGCCAGCGGTCCGTACAGGTAGGCCGCGGGCATCAGCCCGGCGTAGGCGCTGCGCCAGCTGGCCGTGTGCAGCTCGGCGACGCGCTCGGCGTCGGCGGGGGTGCCGGGGCGGACGCGCAAGGGGACCCCTCCGATCGGACCGCCCGACGGCGGTCGGTCAGCGGGCCGTCAGGACGCGGGGGCCCGCATCCGTGATGGCCACCGTGTGCTCGACGTGGGCCGCGCGCGAGCCGTCGTTGGTGCGCAGGGTCCAGCCGTCGGCGGCCGCGTGGTAGTCGTCCCGCCCACTCGCGACGACCATCGGTTCGATCGCCAGGACCATGCCGTGACGCAGGCGGAGACCGCGCCCGGGGCGGCCCTCGTTCGGCACGGGCGGGTCCTCGTGCATACGGCGGCCGATGCCGTGGCCGCCGAAGTCCTCCGGGACCCCGTACCCGGCGGCCCGGCACACCGAACCGACCGCGTGCGCGATGTCGCCGATGCGGTTGCCGACGACGGCCGCCTCGATGGCCGCCGCCAGGGCCCGCTCGGCGGTCTCGATCAGCCGGACGTCCGCCGGGCGCGGGGTGCCCACCGTGAAGCTGATCGCCGAGTCGCCCACCCAGCCGTCGAGTTCGGCCCCGAAGTCGGCGGAGAGGAGGTCGCCCTCGCGCAGCCGGTAGCCGGTCGGGATCCCGTGCACGATCGCGTCGTTCACGGAGGCGCACAGGACGGCGGGGAACGGCGTGGGCGCGAAGGAGGGCCGGTAGCCCAGGAACGGCGAGGTCGCGCCCGCCGCGCGCAGCACGTCGTGCGCCAGCGCGTCCAGCTCCAGCAGGGAGACGCCCACGTCGGCGGCCTCGCGCACCGCTGTCAGGGCCCGTGCGACGACCTGGCCGGCCTCGTACATGGCGTCGATCGATGTGTCCGTCTTCAGTTCCACCATGCCAATTACTATACCGGTATTAGAATGGGGGGATGGTACGTACCCCGCTGACCCCCGAAGAGCGCGAACGCGGCGAACGGCTCGGCCGGCTGCTGCGTGAGGCCCGCGGCGAGCGCAGCATGACGTCGGTCGCGGCCGGCGCCGGCATCTCCGCCGAGACGCTCCGCAAGATCGAGACCGGTCGGGCGCCCACCCCGGCGTTCTTCACGGTGGCCGCGCTGGCCCGCGCGCTCGGCCTGTCGATGGACGAGCTGGCCCAGCTGTGCACTCCGGCCGGGGTGCTCGGTGGGCCCGGGGGCTGACGCGGGGGGCGCGCTCCGTGATCGCGGAGGCGCACTGCGTCCACTCCGAAAACTCCCCGTAGTCGTTCTGTAACACGGCTGGTGTTTCCTGCGAGACGGAGTATTCCGGTCTGGCGGGAGTTGGGCGATGGCAGTGGATCAACTCCCCGCCCCGGTGTGGGAGTTCGCGAAGTTCCTGGACGGTCTGCTGGCCCGCCTGGATCAGGACGGCGGCTGGTGCGCGGTGTTCTGGCGGCGCGATCCCGACGGCATGCGGGCCTGCCTCGACGGGCGTGAGGTGCCGCCCTGGGACGTGGTGGAAGCACTCCTGCACGACCTCGCCGTCGGATACGGACCGGAGGTCGCCGGGGCCGAGACGGAACGGGCCCGCGCCCTGCACGCCGTCGCGCTGGCCGCGTACGACGCCCGTCCCGGCGGCCGGGACGCCCTCGGCGACCGGCTCGACGTGCTGCTCCGCGAGCAGCGCTACACCGCCGAACGACAGGCCGAACTGGGCCGCTCGCTCGCCTCAGCCGCCGCCGGGGAGCAGGCGGACGCGGTCCGCCTCGACCTCGCCTGGGCCCGGGACGACCACGAACGGGCCATCGCCCGGTGCGCCGAACTCCGCGACCGCATGGCCGAGTTGGACCGGCGGGGAGTGGGCGGCCAGGTGTGGGGGGCTCCGGTCGTCCGCCGGCCGGACGCGGACGCGTCCGCCGGGTTCTACGCCGACGACGCGTACAGGTCCGGGGGGTACGACACCGGCGACGCGGAGACGCCAGGGGGGTACGACGCCGAGGAAGCGTACGTGTCCGGGGGATACGACGCCTGCGACGCCGAAGCGTCCGCCGGGTACCACGCCGAAGCGGGCCGCGCGCACACCACCGACTCCCGGTCCGTGCCTCATCAGCATCAGCATCAGCGCGGCGCGCCGGGTGCCGACCCCTCCGGCCGGGGTGCCCCGAGCCCGGGACACCCCGTCCACGGCGCGGCTCCCGGCGCGCACGACGGCCCCGGCGCCCCCCGTTCCGACCGTCACGCCCCCGTCGCCCCCGGCCCCGCGTACGGCGCCCACGCGTCCGTCAGCGCCGCCGCCCCGCTCCCCGCCGCCCCTCCGCCCGCCGAGACCGCTCAGGACCCGGCTCCCGGCCCCGCCCCGGCTCCCGCTCCCGCCAAGCAGCGCAAGCGACGCCGTGGCAGTGCCCGGTTCGCCGGGATGGCCGAGGAGGAGGCCGCGCCCGCCGTCGTACCGCCTGACGCCGTACCGGACCTGCCCGCGCCCGCTCCCGCCGCGGCCGGTCGCACCCGGCGCGGAGCACGGTTCGCGGGGGCCGCCGACGTGGTGCGGCGGACGGAGCCGGAGGCCGGGCCGCCGGACGCGGCGGCCGGACGGGAGACCGCCGAGACGGTGCGCAGGCTGGTGGAGCTGCGCGCCGGGGGGCGCAGCGGCGAGGCGCACGCCCTGCTGGTGGAGATCGCCTACTGGCCCGCCCCCCGGTTCCCGTTGCTCGCGGCCGAGTTCCAGCACGCCGGGCTCGGCGCCGACTGGGCGACGCTGCTGTGGGAGGCCGCCTCGCTGCCCGCCGACCGGCTGGTCGCCGCCGCCGACGCCCTGGTCACGGCCGGGCGCACCGGTGACGGCGAGCAGATCCTGCGCCAGGGTGTCGCCCGCCCCGCCACCGAGATCGGCGAGGCCGTGCTCGTCCTGGCCGAGGAGGGCCGCCGGCGCGAGGCCGGCGCACTCCTCGACGCCTATGTCCGCGTCCGCACCCCCGAGGAGGCGGCCCGCAGCGTCGCGCCGGACCCGCAGACGCTCCTGCCGCTGCTGCTGGCGGCGGCCCGGGGCGTCTCGGACGAACGGCACTGGGACCTGGTGCACGCCCTGCGCGTGGCCGGCTTCACCGCCTGAGCCGTCGGCCGCGAACACCTGGTCGGCCCAGCGACTCACCCACAGGAGTGTGAAACGCGATCGACTTCGCGGGTTGACGACGATGGTCTTGGCAAGGCCGTCCAGGAGGCTTACGTTCGTCCCTCTACGGCCTGCGTCTACGGGCGTAGAGGCTCTGACGTCCCGTCGAAGGAGCAGCTCATGGCCCACGTCGTACGAGCCGCACTGGTCCAGGCCACCTGGACCGGCGATACCGAGTCCATGGTGGCGAAACACGAGGAACACGCGCGCGAGGCGGCCCGTCAGGGCGCCCAGGTCATCGGGTTCCAGGAAGTGTTCAACGCCCCCTACTTCTGCCAGGTCCAGGAACCGGAGCACTACCGCTGGGCCGAACCGGTCCCCGACGGGCCGACCGTGAACCGTATGCGGGCACTCGCCCGCGAGACCGGCATGGTGATCGTCGTCCCGGTCTTCGAGATCGAGCAGTCCGGCTTCTACTACAACACCGCGGTCGTGATCGACGCCGACGGCACCGTCCTCGGCAAGTACCGCAAGCACCACATCCCGCAGGTCAAGGGCTTCTGGGAGAAGTACTACTTCAAGCCGGGCAACGTGGGCTGGCCCGTCTTCGACACGGCCGTGGGGAAGATCGGCGTCTACATCTGCTACGACCGCCACTTCCCCGAGGGCTGGCGCCAACTCGGCCTGAACGGCGCCCAGCTCGTGTACAACCCGTCGGCGACCTCGCGCGGGCTCTCGGCCTACCTGTGGCAGCTGGAGCAGCCCGCCGCCGCCGTCGCCAACGAGTACTTCATCGCCGCGATCAACCGGGTCGGCCAGGAGGAGTACGGCGACAACGACTTCTACGGCACGAGCTACTTCGTGAACCCGCGCGGCCAGTTCGTGGGCGACGTCGCCAGCGACACCAAGGAGGAACTCGTCGTCCGGGACCTGGACTTCGACCTGATCGAGGAGGTCCGGCAGCAGTGGGCCTTCTACCGCGACCGCCGGCCCGACGCCTACGAGGGGCTGGTGCAGCCGTGAACGATCTCTACGCCCGTCACCGCAACGTCCTGCCGGACTGGCTGGCCCTCTACTACGAGGAGCCGCTGGAGATCACCCACGGCGAGGGCCGGTACGTCTGGGACGCCGACGGCAACCGCTACCTCGACTTCTTCGGCGGCATCCTGACCACGATGACCGCGCACGCCCTGCCCGAGGTGACGAAGGCGGTCAGTGAGCAGGCCGGCCGGATCATCCACTCCTCCACGCTCTACCTCAACCGGCCGATGGTCGAACTCGCCGAACGCATCGCCCAGGTGAGCGGCATCCCGGACGCCCGGGTCTTCTTCACCACGTCCGGTACCGAGGCCAACGACACCGCCCTGCTGCTGGCGACCACCTACCGGCGCGCCAACACCGTGCTGGCGATGCGCAACAGCTACCACGGCCGCTCCTTCAGCACGGTCGGCATCACCGGCAACCGCGGCTGGTCCCCGACCTCCCTGTCACCGCTGCAGACGCTGTACGTCCACGGGGGCGTGCGCACCCGCGGCCCGTTCGCGCATCTCGGTGACGGCGAGTTCATCGCCGCCTGCGTCGCGGACCTCAGGGACCTGCTGGGCCACACCCGGCCGCCCGCCGCGCTGATCGCCGAGCCCATCCAGGGCGTCGGCGGCTTCACCTCGCCGCCCGACGGCCTGTACGCCGCCTTCCGCGAGGTGCTCGCGGAGCACGGCGTCCTGTGGATCGCCGACGAGGTGCAGACCGGCTGGGGACGCACCGGCGAGCACTTCTGGGGCTGGCAGGCACACGCCGACAACGGGCCGCCGGACATCGTCACCTTCGCCAAGGGCATCGGCAACGGCACCTCCATCGGCGGGGTCGTCGCCCGCGCCGAGATCATGAACTGCCTGGACGCCAACAGCATTTCGACGTTCGGCGGCACCCAGGTCACCATGGCGGCCGGGCTCGCCAACCTCGGCTACCTCCTCGAACACGACCTCCAGGGCAACGCCCGGCGCGTCGGCGGACTGCTCATCGAACGGCTGCGGACCGCAGGCGCCCAGCTGCCGGGGGTACGCGAAGTACGCGGCCGGGGGCTGATGATCGGCATCGAGCTGGTCAAGCCGGGCACCGACGAGGCCGATCCGCGGGCGGCCGCCGCCGTGCTCGAAGCGGCTCGCGAGGACGGCCTCCTCATCGGCAAGGGTGGCGGCCACGACACCAGCGCCCTGCGCGTCGCGCCGCCGCTGTCCCTGAGCGTCGCGGAGGCCGAGGAGGGCGCCGCGATCCTCGAACGCGCCCTGCGGAGCGCCTGGTGACGGGCCTCCGGTAACGCCACAGCAAGGGAACACCGCCATGACCACCGCCTTGGAACCCGCTCTGTCGGTCCGCCAGGTCCTCACCCTGGAACGGGTGCTCGCCGGGGAGCCCGAGGTGGTGGCCGGCGCGGCCCAGCTCGACCGGCCCGTGCGCTGGGTGCACGTCGCCGAGGCCGCCGACGTCGGCGTGATGCTCAGCGGCGGCGAGATGGTACTGACCACCGGAGTGCTCCTCGCCGGGGACGAGGACCTCCAGGCCGAGTACATCCGGTCCCTGCACCGGGCGGAGGCGGCGGCCGTGGTCCTCGGACTCGGCCGTGCCTTCCCGGCCCCGCCGGAGGTGATGCGCCGCGCGGCCGAACGCTGCGGGCTGCCCATGGTGGTGCTCCACCGGCCCTTCCCCTTCGTCGAACTGACCGAGGAGGTCCAGTCCCGGCTGGTCCGGCGGAAGTTCGCCGCGGTCAGCCTCTCCGAGGCCGTCCGCACGGCCCTCACCCGGCTCATCACCGCGGGCGCCCCGCTGCAACGCCTCCTCGACGAGGTCGCCCAGCACAGCGCCTGCCCCGTCGTCGTCACCAACCTCGCCCACCGCGTCCTGGCCACCGCGGGCGAGCGGCCGGCCGTGGACGACGTGCTGCGTGACTGGGAGCGCATCTCCCGGCAGGCCGGCGGCAGCGCGGGGGACGGCTGGGTCCGCGCCGAGCTGGGCGGGCGCGGTGAGCGGTGGGGCGGGATCGTGCTGTGTGGCTACCGCGGCGACGGCGCCACGGGGCGGCTGCTCGCCGACCGCGCCGCCGAGGCACTCGTCCTGCACCGCATGCTCGGCGGCGGCTCCGCGCACACCTGGGAGGAGCAGTCCGCGCAGAGCCTGATGACCGACCTCGTCGACGGCGGTGTACCGGCCAGGCAACTGCTGCCCCGGGCACGGGCCGCCGGACTGCCCGTCAACCGGCGCACCTTCGTCCCGCTGGTCGTGCGCGATGGCGACCCGGGCCAACTCGACCGCGTGCTCAGACTCCTGGGGCTCCCCGGCCTGGTCGCCGAGCTGACCGAGGGAGTCACCGCCGTCCTGCTGAGCCTCGCGCGCGATCAGGACGCCGAGGCGCTCGCGGCGCACTTCGCGGCCCGGCTGCGCACCGAGTCGGGCGTGGCCCGTACGGTCGCCGCCGCCGACGGACGGATCGCCTGGGACGACGTGCCCGCCGGACTGCGCGAGGCCCGGCATGTCGCCGACGCGGTGGCCGACTCCGCCGCCGCCCTCGACCTGCCGGCCGTCGTCCGGCTGCGGGACGTGCATCTGCGCGGCCTGATCAGGCTGTTGCGCGACGACCCGCAGGTGCAGTCGTTCGCGGAGCGGGAGCTGGACGGGCTGCTGCGCGCGGCGGACGAGGACCTGCTGTCCGTGCTGCGGACCTATCTCGCCACCGGCCGCAACAAGTCCCGTACCGCCCAGCTCCATCACGTCTCCCGGCCCGCGCTCTACCGGCGCCTGGAGGCCATACAGGCCCGGCTCGGCGTCGACCTCGACGACTTCGAGCAGGCGGTCTCGGTGCACATCGCGCTGCTGGCGCATGACGCGCAACAGGGCTGAAACATGGGACGACCTGGGGGAACGGCGGTGAAACATGGGGCGACGCACGCGTGACACGGTGACACGCCACGGGCCCTCGGACGTGACACCGTGCCACTCAAAGCGGATCTCCGGCCTTTCTAGGCTCCTGGTGCGGGCGGCGCACGCGTCGTCCGCGTCAGCGCACCGAGCGACCGGAGGTCCCGATGAGCACAGTGATCCGTGCCGCCCTCTTCCAGACCGCCTGGACCGGCGACAAGGAGTCGATGATCCAGGTACACGAGCAGGCGGCTCGCGACGCGGCCGCGCAGGGTGCCCAAGTCCTGTGCTTCCAGGAGCTGTTCTACGGCCCGTACTTCTGCCAGGTCCAGGACAAGGCGTTCTACGCGTACGCCGAACAGATCCCCGACGGCCCGATCGTCCGGCGTTTCCAGGCGCTCGCCAGGGAACTGGGCATCGTGCTGGTCCTGCCGATGTACGAGGAGGAACAGCCCGGCGTCCTCTACAACACCGCCGCCGTGATCGACGCGGACGGCTCCTACCTGGGCAAGTACCGCAAGCACCACATCCCGCAGGTCCCCGGCTTCTGGGAGAAGTTCTACTTCCGCCCGGGGAACAGCGGTTGGCCGGTCTTCGAGACGGCCGTCGGGAAGATCGGCGTCTACATCTGCTACGACCGGCACTTCCCGGAGGGCTGGCGGGCACTGGGACTGGCCGGAGCGGAGATCGTCTTCAACCCGTCGGCGACCTCGCGCGGCCTGTCGGCCTACCTGTGGCAGCTGGAACAGCCCGCCGCCGCCGCGGCCAACGAGTACTTCGTCGGCGCCATCAACCGGGTCGGCGTCGAGGAACTCGGCGACAACGACTTCTACGGCACCTCGTACTTCGTCGACCCGGAGGCCCAGTTCGTCGGCGAGCCGGCCGGCGACAAGGAGACCGAGCTGGTCGTGCGCGACCTCGACCTGGCCACACTGCGCGAGGTGCGCGACCGCTGGCAGTTCTACCGCGACCGTCGTCCCGACGCGTACGCGCCGCTGACCGCTCCCTAGGCACCGACCGCGGCGGGCCCGCCGGTCCGGCGCGCGCAGCGGACCGGCGGCACCGACCGACCCGCACGACACGAGAGTTGAACACGGCAGGAGAGGGAGCATGAGCAGCCGAACCGTCATCCGCGGCGGTCTCGTCATCACCGCGTCCGACGAGATCCACGCCGACGTCCTGATCGAGGACGGCCGTATCGCCGCCCTCGCCGCCTCCGGCACCCCGGCCGCCGAGGCCTGGACGGCCGACCGGGTCCTCGACGCGACCGGGAAGTACGTGATCCCGGGCGGCGTCGACGCCCACACCCACATGGAACTGCCGTTCGGCGGCACGTTCGCCTCCGACACCTTCGAGACCGGCACCCGGGCCGCCGCCTGGGGCGGCACGACGACCATCGTCGACTTCGCGGTGCAGAGCGTCGGACACACCCTGCGCGAGGGTCTGGACACCTGGCACGCCAAGGCCGAGGGCAACTGCGCCATCGACTACGGCTTCCACATGATCGTCTCGGACGTGAACCAGGAGACGCTCAAGGAGATGGACCTGCTGGTCCAGGAGGGCATCACCTCCTTCAAGCAGTTCATGGCCTACCCGGGCGTCTTCTACAGCGACGACGGCCAGATCCTGCGCGCCATGCAGCGCTCCGCCGAGAACGGCGGCCTGATCATGATGCACGCCGAGAACGGCATCGCCATCGACGTGCTCGTCGAACAGGCACTGGCGCGCGGCGAGACCGACCCGCGCTACCACGGCGAGGTCCGCAAGGCCCTCTTGGAGGCCGAGGCCACCCACCGCGCCATCAAACTCGCCCAGGTCGCCGGCGCCCCGCTGTACGTCGTGCACGTCTCCGCGCAGGAGGCCGTCGCGGAGCTGGCCCGGGCCCGCGACGAGGGCCTGAACGTCTTCGGCGAGACCTGCCCCCAGTACCTGTTCCTGTCCACGGACAACCTCGCCGAGCCCGACTTCGAGGGCGCGAAGTACGTGTGCAGCACGCCCCTGCGCCCCAAGGAGCACCAGGCGGCGCTCTGGCGGGGGCTGCGCACCAACGACCTCCAGGTGGTCTCCACCGACCACTGCCCCTTCTGCTTCGAGGGGCAGAAGGAACTCGGCCGGGGCGACTTCTCGAAGATCCCCAACGGTCTGCCGGGCGTCGAGAACCGCATGGACCTGCTCCACCAGGCCGTCGTCGACGGGCACATCTCGCGCCGCCGCTGGATCGAGATCGCCTGCGCCACACCGGCCCGGATGTTCGGCATGTACCCGAAGAAGGGGACCATCGCCCCGGGCGCCGACGCCGACGTCGTCATCTACGACCCGCAGGCCGAGCAGGTGCTCTCCGCCGAGACGCACCACATGAACGTCGACTACTCCGCCTACGAGGGCAGGCGCACCACCGGCCGGGTGGAGACCGTCCTGTCGCGGGGCGAGTTCGTGATCGACGGGCGGGAGTACACCGGACACGCCGGTCATGGTGTCTACACCCCGCGCTCCACCTGTCAGTACCTCAACTAGGAGTGGCGCTCATGGACTTCGGACTCGTCCTCCAGACGGACCCGCCCGCCTCGCGGGTCGTCAGCCTGATGAAGCGCGCCGAGCGCAACGGGTTCTCCCACGGCTGGACCTTCGACTCCGCCGTGCTGTGGCAGGAGCCGTTCGTCATCTACAGCCAGATCCTCGCCAATACGTCGAAGCTGACGGTCGGCCCGATGGTCACCAACCCCGGCACCCGCACCTGGGAGGTCACCGCCTCCACCTTCGCCACCCTGAACGACATGTTCGGCAACCGCACGGTGTGCGGTATCGGGCGCGGCGACTCCGCGATGCGGGTTGCCGGCCGCAAGCCCAACACCCTCGCCCGCATCAGCGAGGCCATGAAGGTCATCCGCGCGCTGGGCCGGGGCGACGAGGCCGACCTCGGCGGCACGGTCGTCAGGTTCCCATGGATCAAGCCGGGCGCCGACCTCCCGGTGTGGATGGCCGCGTACGGACCCAAGGCCCTGAAGATGACCGGCGAGGAGGCCGACGGGTTCATCCTCCAGCTCGCCGACCTCTACCTCACCGAGTACATGGTCAAGGCGGTGAAGGACGCGGCCGTCGCCGCCGGACGCGACCCGTCCGACGTCAAGATCTGCGTCGCCGCCCCCGCGTACGTCACCGAGGACGACTCGCCGGAGGCGCTCGCCCACGCGCGCGACCAGTGCCGCTGGTTCGGCGGGATGGTCGGCAACCACGTCGCCGACCTGGTCGCCAAGTACGGCGAGCACTCCGCCGCCGTCCCCGACGAACTCACCGACTACATCAAGGCCCGGGAGGGCTACGACTACGCGCACCACGGACGCAGCGACAATCCCGACACCCGGTTCGTGCCCGACGAGATCGTCGACCGGTTCTGTCTGATCGGCCCGGTCGAGACACACGTCGAGAAGCTGAACGCGCTGCGTGAACTGGGCGTCGACCAGTTCGCCGTCTACGACATGCACGACGCCCAGGAGACCGTGATCGACGCCTACGGATCGAAGGTGATCCCGGCCGTCAACGGCTGACGTCCCGCAGCCGCCCACCCCTATGAACTCCCCCTTTCCGCCGGTGCGGAAGGGGGGCCCAGGGCACCCGGAGCCCGTATCTCCGCTCCCTCCGGGGCGCACCCCCCTCGGCGCCGACCCGCACGGCCTCTCCCGTCCCGTCTCATCGATTGGCCTGCCCATGACCGACACCGCACCCGCGGCCATACCGCCGACCTCCCAAGTCACTCTCGCCGACGGCCGGGTGGAGCTCGCCCCCGGCGCGCCGCCGCCCAGCGGCCCGTACGCCAACGAGGACCTGCTGCCGGTCCCCGTCGAGAAGCGGACCTGGACCACGTACAACTTCTCCGCGCTGTGGGTCGGCATGGCCCACAACACGGCGTCCTGGACACTGGCCTCCGGTCTGATCGCCGTCGGCATGGACTGGAAGCAGGCGGTGTTCACCATCGCCCTGGCCAACCTGATCGTGCTGGTGCCGATGCTGCTCACCGGGCACGCGGGACCCAAGTACGGCATCCCGTTCCCCGTCTTCGCCCGTGCCTCCTTCGGTGTGCGCGGCGCCAACCTCCCCGCTGTCGTACGGGCGTTGGTGGCATGCGGCTGGTTCGGCATCCAGACCTGGATCGGCGGCGAGGCGATCTTCTTCCTCGCGGGCAAGCTCATCGGCGACAGCTGGGCCGGCGCCTCGCACATCGGCGGCTACCCCTGGACCATGTGGCTGTCGTTCGCGATCTTCTGGGCGATCCAGGTCGCCGTCATCTACCGGGGCATGGAGACGATCCGCCGTTTCGAGAACTGGGCCGCGCCCTTCGTCCTCGTCGGCGCGTTCGTGATGCTGTGGTGGATGAGCGACAAGGCGGGCGGCTTCGGCCCGCTGTTCGACCAGCCGTCGAAGCTGGGCTGGGGCGCCGACTTCTGGAAGCTGTTCGCGCCGTCCCTCATGGGCATGATCGGCTTCTGGTCCACGCTGTCGCTGAACATCCCCGACTTCACCCGCTACGGCAAGAGCCAGAAGGCCCAGACATGGGGACAGGCTCTAGGGCTTCCGACGACGATGACGCTGTTCGCCTTCCTGTCGGTGCTGGTCACCTCGGGCTCGCAGGCCGTCTACGGCGAGGCGGTCTGGGACCCGGTACAGCTGGCCGCCAAGACCGACAACGTCGTGGGACTGCTCTACGCGCTGGTCACCGTGCTGGTGGCGACCCTGTCCGTGAACATCGCGGCCAACCTGGTCTCCCCGGCCTTCGACTTCTCCAACATCGCGCCCCGGCGGATCAGTTTCCGCGCCGGAGCACTCGCCACCTGCGTCCTCGGTGTGCTGATCTTCCCGTGGAAGCTGTACTCCGACCCGCAGGGCTACATCTTCACCTGGCTCGGTCTGGTCGGCGGTCTGCTCGGCACGGTCGCCGGCATCCTCATCGCCGACTACTGGATCCTGCGCCGCGGCCGGCTCGACCTCACCGACCTGTATTCCACGGGCGGCCGCTACTGGTACGACGGCGGCTGGAACTGGCGGGCCGTCGTCGCCTTCGTGGTCGGCGGCGTCCTCGCCGTCGGCGGCGCCAGCTTCAAGCCACTGATCGACGGGCGGCCCGTCCCGGCGCTGGAACCGCTGGCCGACTACGGCTGGGCGGTCGGCCTGGGCACGTCGATGCTGCTCTACCTCGTGCTGATGCTGCTCAGGGGCCGACAGGAGCGTACCGTCTGACGCGCGGCCCGGGGGGCGGTCGCGGGCTCAGGCCTTCTGACCGCCCTCCAGGGCCTTCATCGCGTCCTTGGCCGCCTTGATGGCACCCTTGTTGATCTCGTCCGTGCCCGGCGCCTTCTTCGTCTCGAAGTCGCTGCCGTTGTAGGTGATGACCACCAGCGCGTTGGACGCGCGGACGATGACCTCGCCCTCGCGCGTCTGCTGCTTGTCCTCGGTGGTGAGGTTCACGATCGAGTAGGCGGTGTCACCGAGACCCGGGACATCCCCTCCACCGCTTTTGTCCGTGATGCGAGCCTTGTACGTCTTCTCCGCCGCCGCTTCCGATTCGGTGATCTCGAAGGAGACGTCCAGCCAGCGGTAGTCGAACCCCTTGAGCGCGTTCCAGGAGCAGGTGCGGCGGGCCTTCGTGTCCGTCGACGGTATTTCCTTGCCGTCCGTCTTGGCGCCCGGCACCAGCGCCTTGATCGTCGTGGTGGTCACGCTCGTGCACGGGGCGGGAGCGGCGGAGTACGACTTCGACGCGGCCGTCGACGACGGCGCGGAGGCGGTCGCGGTGGGCGTCTTCCGGTTCGGCTCGTGCTCGGCGGCCGGCGTGGGGGCGAACGGTCCGGACGCCAGCGACCAGCCGGCGGCGGCGAGCACGACGACCGGCGACAGACGCGCGGTGAGGGCGAGCGGCAGTGGCAGAGAACGCAAGGCGCACTTCTCGTGGGGGTCGGTGCGGAGGGTGTCCACACTGGGGACGGGACGCCAGTGTCACACGGCTGAGTGTGGGGCGGAAGTGCGAACTCGCTGCGTACTCGCGCGGTCACAGCAGCCGTCGACTCCTGCGTCGTGTGACCCGATTTGTCGTCCCGTTCGGCGGGTGTTCGCCGTCCCGCGCGCGCACCGGACGTCCGGGCGGCAGCGAGGTTCCCGGCACCGCGCCGATACTCGGGCCGTCGCTACCGCGCTCCGAACGGGCCTACCGGACAAGGCTGTTGCGCGCGAGGGCGGGCGTTCCCGGCGGCGACGGAACCGCCGGGTCGCCGTCGGCCGGGGGCGGTCGGAGGGAGCGGTCGGGGAGGCGGTCGGAGGAAGCGGTCGGGAGGCGGTCAGGGGAGGCGGTCGGGAAGGCGTCCGGGGGACGCCTTCTCCGCGCGTAACCGGGCGGCCCCGTAGCGGAGTTCGGGGGACCGGTACGGCGGCGAGGGCGGGCCGGGCGGACGGCGACCGCCCACTACGCGCGTGGGACGACGACGGCCGCGGTGACCCGTCCGTGCACGACGACGGTCGCGGTCACCCGTCTATGGACGACGGCCGTCGTCGTCCCGCGCGTGCGTACGATCGCGGGACCGGCCGCCGCGCAATGAGGAGTCCGCCCGTGTTCACCACCCGACCCACCCTCCAGGGCACCTTCGGCATGGTGTCGTCCACCCACTGGCTGGCCTCCCAGTCGGCGATGGCCGTCCTGGAGGACGGCGGCAACGCCTATGACGCCGCCGTGGCCGGTGCCTTCGTGCTGCACGTGGTCGAGCCGCACCTCAACGGACCCGCGGGCGAGGTGCCGATCCTGCTCGCCCCGGCGGGCGGTGAGGTACGGGTGCTGTGCGGCCAGGGCGTGGCCCCGGCGGGGGCGACGGTCGCGCACTACCGGGGACTCGGCCTGGAGCTCGTACCGGGTACGGGCCCGCTCGCCGCCGCCGTCCCCGGCGCGTTCGACGCCTGGCTGCTGTTGCTGCGCGACCACGGCACCAAGTCCCTCGCCGACGTCCTCAAGTACGCCATCGGGTACGCCGAACACGGACACGCGCCCGTGGAGAACGTCGGCGCGACCGTCGAGACCGTCCGGGAACTGTTCGAGACGCAGTGGACCTCGTCGGCGGACGTGTACCTGCCGGGCGGGAAGGCGCCCCGGCCGGGCGAGCTGTTCCGCAATCCGGCCCTCGCCGCGACCTGGAAGCGACTGCTGGCCGAGGTCGCCGGAGCGGGCGGCCGGGAGGCCGAGATCGAGTCCGCGCGGGAGGTGTGGCGTACCGGCTTCGTCGGCGAGGCGCTGGTGCGGCAGGCGCGGCGGCCCACCCTGGACACCAGCGGCGAACGTCACACCGGCACGCTCACGGCCGCCGACCTGGCCGCCTGGTCCGCGTCCTACGAGGCGCCGGCGACGTACGACTGGAACGGCTGGACGCTGTGCAAGGCCGGAGCCTGGAGCCAGGGCCCGGCCCTGCTCCAGCAGCTCGCGCTGCTCCCGCCCGAGCTGCCCGGGTACGGGTCAGCGGACTACGTCCACCTGCTGGTCGAGGGCTGCAAGCTCGCCATGGCCGACCGTGAGGCCTGGTACGGGGACGCGGCCGACGTCCCGCTCGACGACCTGCTGTCGGCCGACTACAACGCCCGGCGGCGGGCCCTCGTCGGCGCAGAGGCCTCCCATGAACTGCGCCCCGGCGCCCCGGGGGGCCGCACCCCGCGACTGAGCGCGCACGCCCACGTGGTGGCCGACGACGGCCCCGGCTTCGACCCCCTGGGCGCGGGCGAGCCGACGGTCGCCCGGCACCCGGCGCCGTCCCCCGTGCCGTCCGCGCCGGGCGAGCCGGGGGTGCGCGCCGACGGGGTCACCCGCGGCGACACCTGCCACCTCGACGTCGTCGACCGCTGGGGCAACATGGTCGCCGCCACACCCAGCGGCGGCTGGCTCCAGTCCAACCCCGTCGTCCCCGAACTGGGCTTCCCGCTCGGCACCCGGCTCCAGATGACCTGGCTGGAGGAGGGGCTGCCGAACTCCCTCACCCCGGGCCGCCGGCCCCGCACCACCCTCACCCCCTCGCTCGCGCTGCGCGACGGGGTGCCGGTCATGGCGTTCGGGACGCCCGGCGGGGACCAGCAGGACCAGTGGCAACTGCACTTCTTCCTGGCCGTCGCCCTGCGGGGCCGGGTGCGCGGCGGCCTCGACCTCCAGGGCGCGATCGATGCCCCGAACTGGCACAACGATGGCTTCCCCGGCTCCTTCTACCCGCGCGGCATGCGACCGGGGAGCGTCACCGTGGAGTCCCGCATGCCCGCCGAGGTGGTCGAGGGACTGCGGCGGCGCGGCCATGTCGTGACGGTGGCGGACCCCTGGTCCGAGGGCCGGCTGTGCGCGGTCGCCCGGGACCCGGCGAGCGGGATCCTCTCGGCGGCGGCGAACCCGCGGGGCATGCAGGGGTACGCGGTCGGGCGCTGAGGCACCCCGTCCGCCGCGCGGGCGGCGGAACCGGGTATTCATGGGGATTCCACCCGCTGTGCACCGGACGGGCGGGGATTGTCAGTGACGCGTGGTCTCATGGAGGCATGATCGAAGGACTGGAAACCATCGACGAGTTTCTCGCTCGCCGCTCGACCGACGTACAGGACGCCCTCCGTGAAGCCGCCGCCACCGAGATCATGCCGCGCTTCCGCCGGCTCGCGGCGCACGAGGTCGACCAGAAGAGCGGCCCGCACGACCTGGTCACGGACGCCGACCGCAACGCCGAGCTGTATCTGACGAGGGTGCTCGGGGCCCTGCTGCCCGGGTCCGTCGTCGTCGGCGAGGAGGCGGTGCACGCCGACCCCACGACGTACGAGGCGATACAGGGCGACGCGCCCGTCTGGATCGTCGACCCGGTCGACGGAACCCGCCAGTTCGTCCAGGGCGACGACGGCTTCTGCACGCTGGTCGCGCTCGCCCGGCGCGGTGTGGTGCTCGCCTCGTGGACGTACGCCCCGGCCCGCGACCAACTGGCCACGGCCGTACGGGGTGGTGGCGCCTACCTCGACGGTGAGCGGCTCCTGGCCGGTCCGCCCGCGCCCGGCCGCGACCTGGAAGTCGCCACCTCCCACCCCGACTACACCACCGACGAGCAGAAGCGCGCCCTGCTGGGGCTGTCGGCGGACGGATTCGCGCCGCGCGCCTGCGGTTCGGCGGGCCTGGAGTATCTCGCCGTCGCCCGGGGGGAGTTGGACGCCACCGGATTCTGCTGGGAGGCGGCGTGGGATCACGCGGCGGGCCTGCTGCTGGTCGAGGAGGCCGGCGGCGTCCATCTGACCGCTGCGGGCGAGCCGTTCCGGATCACGGGAGGAAACGTTTTGCCGTTCACGGCGGCGCGCGACGAGGCCACGGCCCGCCGGGTGCTGGCGGCGCTGTCGGCCGGCGCCTGACCGCACTGCCGGCCGGCGCCTGACGGCCCTGTCACCGCGCCGATCCCACCCGCGCCGTGAGGCGTGTCAGTCCCCCGGCATATCCTGACTCCAGTGGCCATCGGCTGACGAAGGAGTCCGAAGGTGCCGTCGATGCTCGATGCGGTCGTGGTGGGTGCGGGGCCGAACGGACTGACGGCTGCCGTGGAGCTGGCCCGCCGGGGCTTCTCCGTGGCCCTCTTCGAGGCACGTGAGACCGTCGGCGGGGGAGCCCGCACCGAGGAACTCACCCTGCCCGGCTTCCGCCACGACCCGTGCTCGGCGGCGCACCCGCTCGGCATCAACTCACCCGCCTTCCGGGCGATGCCGCTCGAACGCTACGGCCTCGAATGGCTGCACGCCGAGCTGCCCATGGCGCACCCCTTCACCGACGGCACCGCCGCGGTCCTGTCCCGGTCGGTCGCCGAGACCGCCGCCTCCTTCGGACCGCGTGACGCGGGGGCGTACCGACGACTGGTCGAGCCGTTCCTGCCCCGATGGGACTCGCTCCTCAAGGACTTCATGTCCCTGCCGCTCACCGCGCTGCCCCGCGACCCGCTCACCCTCGCCCGTTTCGGTCTCGCCGGACTGCCCCCGTCCACCTGGCTGACCCGGCGTTTCGAGGACGAGCGGGCCAAAACCCTGTTCGCGGGCCTCGTGGCGCATGTCATGGCCCCGCTGGGCGGCTTGGCCACGAGCGCCGTCGGCCTGGTCTTCGCCCTCGCCGCCCACGCCCGCGGCTGGCCCGTGGCCCGCGGCGGCTCCCAGGCCGTCTCCGACGCCCTGGCCGCCTACCTCCAGGACCTCGGCGGCGCCATCCACACCGACTACGAGGTCAAGCGCCTCGACGACCTGCCGCCCGCCCGCGCGTACGTCTTCGACACCTCGCCGACCGCGCTGGCCCGTATCGCCGGCTTCGGCCGGTACTACGAGGGCTATCGGTACGGCCCCGGCGTCTTCAAGATCGACTACGCGCTGGACGGTCCCGTCCCCTGGACCGCGAAGGAGGCGCGCGTCGCCGGCACGGTGCAGGTCGGCGCGGACAGCGCGGAGATCGGCGCGGCACTGCGCGCGGTGTCCCGCGAGGACCGCGCGCCGCGCAAGCCGTTCCTGATCACGGTGCAGCCCAGCGTCGTCGACCCCGGCAGAGCCCCGGCGGGCCGCCACGTCTTCTGGGCCTACGGGCACGTCCCCAACGGCTGGACCGGCGACCTCACGGACGCCATAGAGCGCCAACTGGAGCGGTTCGCACCGGGATTCCGGGACCGGGTCCTCGCCCGCGCCACCGCGGGACCACCCGAACTCGCCGTCCGCAACGCCAACTACGTCGGCGGCGACATCGCCACCGGCGCGGCCTCCGGGCTCCAGCTCATGCTGCGCCCGAAGCTGTCCCTGTTCCCCTACAACACCCCGCACCCGGCCGTGTTCATCTGCTCCCAGGCGACCCCGCCGGGCCCCGGCGTCCACGGCATGCCGGGACACAACGCGGCGAAGGCCGTATGGCGCAGGCTGCGGCAACAGCCGTAGGCGGGAGGCGTACGAGGGTCGGGTACGCGGGACGGCGGCGCCCGCCGATATCCGTCCGACCGGCTCACGTCCGACCGGCCCACGTTCGACCGACTCCGACCGGCTCACGTCCGACCGGCCGAGCCCGCCGGCATCTCCCGACGGAACCGGACACCCCGACACCCGCCCCGGCGCAGGCGAAACGCGGGGGCGCCGGAGCGCGGCGGGCTGGTATAGAGGCAGCCATGACCAGCATCCGCCTCGTCCGGGGCGACATCACCCGTCAGTCCGTCGACGCCATCGTCAACGCGGCGAACTCCTCGCTGCTCGGCGGAGGAGGCGTCGACGGCGCGATCCACCGGCGGGGCGGCCCCGCGATCCTGGAGGACTGCCGCAAGCTGCGCGCCTCCCACTACGGCAAGGGGCTGGCCACCGGAGCGGCGGTCGCCACCACCGCCGGCGAGCTGGACGCGCGCTGGGTGATCCACACCGTCGGCCCGGTCTGGTCGGCCGCCGAGGACCGCTCGGAGCTGCTGGTGTCCTGCTACCGGGAGTCACTGCGGGTCGCCGACGACCTGGGGGCCCGTACGGTCGCGTTCCCCGCCGTGTCCACCGGCGTCTACGGCTGGCCGATGGACGACGGCGCCCGGATCGCGGTGGAGACCGTGCGCGCCGCGCGGACCTCGGTCGAGGAGGTCAGGTTCGTCCTCTTCGACGAACCGGCGTACGAGGCGTTCGCGCAGGCCACCGGTCAGGGCTGACCCCGGCCGACCAGGGCACACCGAGGGTGCCGCGCCGCCGTGCGGCCGTCAGCGCGGTTCGTCCGCCGTCCGGCCGAGGGCCCTGCCGAGCCCCAGGTTCCAGCGCCCGGCCCGACCGCTGAACTCGGTCGCGGTCAGCGGTGGCACGTCGATCCGCCAGAACGCCGGCTCCGGCGCCGCCAGCACCCGTACCGTCATGGCCCGTACGATCTCGGGCTCCACGACGGCGACCGTCCGCCCCGAGAGTGCCGCGACCTCGTCCATCCAGTCCGCCACCCGCGCGCACAGCTCGCGCAGCGACTCCCCGCCGTGTGGCGCCGCCGCCGGGTCCGACAGCCAGGCGGCGACACCGTCCGGCTCGTCGGCGCCGACCTCGGCGAGCGTCCGGCCCCGCCATCGACCCACGTCGAACCCGGCGGGCCCGGCCGCGACCACGCCGTCGAGGCCCAGCTCCGACGCCGTCTGCCGGCACCGCACGGTGGGGGAGGCGAACGTCCGCTCGGCCGCGGGCAGCGCGTCCGCGGCCGCCCGCGCACGCGCCGCCCCGGCCGCGTCCAGCGGGCACCCGTCGTCGAAACGGGCCTCCCGCAGCGCCGCGCTGATCGCGGGTGAGATCAACATCACTCGACTGGTCACTCGCCCACTCTCCCGGTCGACGTCCGCGCCCCCGGCCCGGTGATCCGGCCCGGCCGCGCCACTGTATGCCCGACGGAGCCGCCGCCCCGCCGCGGCCGTCCGGGCCGGGCGGCCCGCCCCGCCCGCACCCGCCCGCTCGCCACGCCGCCGAACCGTGTGGCGGGAAGGAGACCGGGACGAAACAATCCGGGAGGCACCGGGGACATCGATCGGCGCCCCCGGTGGACGCCTCATCTCACCGAAAAGGAAGTCCTCATGGTCGAGCAGGACGAGCGCTTCGACGTCGTGGTTCTCGGCGCGGGCCCCGGCGGTTACGTGGCCGCCGTACGGGCCGCCCAGTTGGGCAAGCGCGTCGCCGTCGTCGAGGAGAAGTACTGGGGCGGTGTCTGCCTCAACGTGGGCTGCATCCCCACCAAGGCCCTCCTGCGCAACGCCGAACTCGCCCACATCGTCACCCGCGAGGCCAAGACCTTCGGCATCAAGGTCGACGGGGAGGTCTCCTTCGACTACGGCGAGGCGTACCGGCGCAGCCGCCGGGTCGCGGACGGCCGGGTCAAGGGGGTGCACTACCTGATGAAGAAGAACAAGATCACCGAGTTCGACGGCCGCGGCACCTTCCTCGACCCGCACACCCTCCAGGTCGCCGGCTACGACGGCGAGACCCGCACCATCGGCTTCGACCACTGCGTCATCGCCACCGGCGCCACCCCCAAGCTGCTGCCCGGCACCCGGCGTACGTCCCGCGTCGTCACGTACGAGGAGCAGATCCTCGCCGAGGACCTGCCGCGGTCGATCATCATCGCGGGTGCCGGCGCCATCGGCGTCGAGTTCGCCTATGTCCTGCACAACTACGGCGTGAAGGTCACGATCGTCGAGTTCCTGGACCGCATCGCGCCGCTGGAGGACGTCGAGGTCTCCGCCGAACTCGCCAAGCAGTACCGCAGGCTGGGCATCGACGTGCTCACCTCGACCCGCGTCGACACGATCGACGAGTCGGGCCCGCAGGTCCGCGTCACGGTCACCGCCAAGGACGGCTCCCAGCAGGTGCTGGAGGCCGACAAGGTGCTCCAGGCGATCGGTTTCGCGCCGAACGTCACCGGCTTCGGCCTGGAGAACACCGGGGTGACCGTCACCGAACGCGGCGCGATCGACGTCGACGGCCACTGCCGCACCTCGGTGCCGCACCTGTACGCCATCGGCGACGTCACCGCCAAGCTCATGCTCGCGCACAACGCCGAGGCGATGGGCGTGATCGCCGCCGAGACCCTCGCGGACGCGGAGACCATGGAGCTGGACTACGTGATGATCCCCCGGGCCACGTACTGCCAGCCGCAGGTCGCCAGCTTCGGCTACACCGAGGCCCAGGCCCGCGAGCTGGGCTACGACGTGAAGGTGGCGAAGTTCCCCTTCACCGCGAACGGCAAGGCGCACGGCCTCGGCGACAGCACCGGCTTCGTGAAGCTGATCAGCGACGCGAAGTACGGCGAGCTGATCGGCGGTCACCTCATCGGCCCCGACGTCACCGAACTCCTTCCCGAGCTCACCCTCGCCCAGCAGTGGGACCTCACCGTCCACGAGGTGGCCCGCAACGTCCACGCCCACCCCACCCTGGGCGAGGCGGTGAAGGAGGCCGTGCACGGCCTCGCCGGACACATGATCAACATGTGAGGACGCCTCCCCGGGCCCGTGGGGCCGTTCACCCGGACGGCCCCGCAGCGCTCGCCGTCGCCGTACGCGCGCGATCTCCTGGCATCCACCGGACTCGCAGTGCCGACGGATGAGGGAGACCGCCATGCCGGACCGCCCCGCCCCCGGCGCCGACGCGTCCGGCCCGGGCGGGCCCGGCCGGAGCGGGTCCGCCGCCGCGCCGGGCGACCTCGAGCAAGCGCCGGGCGACCTGGAGCAGTTGCGCGCGCGGATCGCGGCGCTGGAGGCGGGGCGAGCCGCCCCGCGCCGGCGGCGCCACCCGGTGCGGTCGCTGGTCGCCACCGTCCTCGTCGTCCTCGGCTGTCTGCTCGCCCCCCTGGGCGTGGTCGCCGCCTGGGCCGACGCCATCGTCGGCGACACGGACCGCTACGTCGAGACCGTCGCGCCCCTCGCCTCCGACCCCGACATCCAGAACGCGGTGGCCGACCGCGTCACCGCTGTGGTGACGCGACACCTCGACCTGCCCAAGCTGCTGGAGGGGGTGGCGCCTGAGCAACGGCCCCTGCTGGAGAAGGCCCTGGGCGCCCTCGGCGGCTCCCTCGAAGGGGCGGTCGGCAGCTTCGTGCACGACAAGGCCCGCGAGGTCGTGGCCTCCGCCGCCTTCGACCGGATCTGGACCGACGCCAACCGCAGGATCCACAGCAGCCTGGACAAGGCGCTGACGGGCAGGGGCGGCGGCGCGGTAGAGCTGACGGACGACGCGGTGACCGTGGACCTCGCCCCGGTCGTCGACCAGGTCAAACAGCGCCTCGTCGACTCGGGCATGACGGTCGCGGGGAAGATCCCGCAGGTCCACACCGACATCACCGTCGTCCGGTCCGACGAGATCGGCAAGGTCAAGACCTATGTCCGGCTCCTCCAGATCGCCGGCCTGTGGCTGCCCGTGATCGCGGTCCTGCTGGTCGTGGCGGGCATCCTGCTCTCGGCCCACCGGCGCAGAACCCTGATCGTCGCGGCGCTCTGCTTCGCCTTCGCCACCCTCCTGCTCGGCGTCGCGCTGACCGTCTTCCGGGTCGTGTACCTGGACGCCCTCCCGCGCGACGTCTCGCAGCCCGCCGCGGCCACCGTGTACGACGCGCTGACCCGCTTCCTGCGCACCTCGGTACGGACGGTGGTCGCCCTCGGCGTGGTGGTCGCCGTCGCGGCCTGGCTGACCGGACCGGGGCGTCACGCCCGTCTCGTCCGGCAGCTGTGGCACGACGGCGTCGGCGCGGTCCGCGCCACCGCCGACCGCGCGGGGATGCGCACGGGGCCGGCCGGGCCGTTCGCGCACCGCTTCCGGGCCTGGATCAGCTGGATCCTGGTCGCCGGGGCGGTCCTGGCGTACGTCCTGTGGCCGTTCCCGACCGGCTGGGTCGTCATCGGCTTGGCGCTCGCCCTGCTCTTCGCGCTGTGCGTCGTCGACTTCGTGGCGGAGGACGGCCCGCGCGGCGAGGACGCCCCACGCGGCGAGGACGGCCCGCGTGGCACACCGGCCGAGGGGGGACCGCCGCATCCGGGGGACAGACCGACCGACGGGGGACCGCACCCGGGGGACAGAGAGAGGACGACCCTATGAGCCAGAGCGCGGCGCGACCGGCCGGCGACCCGCAGGGCGAGGCCGGCACCTCGTGGAACAGGCAGCCGGGCGGCACCGACCCGTCGTACCGGCACGACAGCTGGGTCAGCGGCGGCATCGCGTTCGCCGGTGTGCTGATGCTGTGCAGCGGTGTGCTGTCCATCCTCCAGGGCATCTCGGCGATCGCCCGGGACGACGTCTACGCCCGCGTCGGCCTCTACGTCTACGAGTTCAGCCTCACCAGCTGGGGCTGGATCCACCTGGTCATCGGCGTCCTGGTGGCCGTCACCGGCCTGGGCCTGCTCAAGGGGATGGCCTGGGCCAGGTTCGCGGGCCTGTTCCTCGTGTCGCTCAGCCTGATCGCCCAGTTCCTGTTCCTGCCGTACGCGTTCTTCTGGCCGATCACCATGATCGCGATCGACCTGTTCGTGATCTGGGCGCTGGCCTCCCGGCAGGAGGGCACGGGCTGATCCCCGGCGGCGACCTGGAGTGATCCGTGGACGCCCTGGACAGCCGAGGCTGATGTCGGATTCCCGCCAGCCTCGGCCCGTCCGGTGGACGATGCTGGACGCATGCAGAACAACGGGATGCACGCCGACCGAGCGCGCTGCGTACGCGCCGTCCAGTCCAAGGACGCGCGCTTCGACGGCTGGTTCTTCACGGCCGTCCTGACCACCCGCATCTACTGCCGGCCCAGCTGCCCGGTCGTGCCGCCCAAGCCGGAGAACATGACGTTCCACCCGAGCGCGGCAGCCTGCCAGCAGGCCGGTTTCCGGGCGTGCAAACGCTGCCGCCCCGACACCAGCCCCGGTTCCCCGGAGTGGAACCAGCGTGCCGACCTGGTCGCCCGCGCGATGCGGCTGATCGCCGACGGTGTCGTGGACCGCGACGGCGTGCCCGGCCTCGCCGTCCGCCTCGGCTACAGCACCCGCCAGGTCGAACGCCAGCTGCTCGCCGAACTCGGCGCCGGCCCGCTCGCCCTCGCCCGCGCCCAGCGCGCCCAGACGGCACGCCTGCTCATCGAGACCACCGCGCTGCCCATGGCCGACATCGCCTTCGCGGCCGGCTTCTCCTCCGTCCGCGCCTTCAACGACACCGTCCGCGAGGTCTTCGCGCTCGCCCCGACCGAGCTGCGCGCCCGCCGCCCGAAGGCGATGAACGCCCTCACCCCCGGCGTGCTCACCCTCCGCCTCCCGTTCCGCGCCCCGCTCAACCCCGACAACCTCTTCGGCCACCTCGCGGCGACCGCCGTACCGGGCGTGGAGGAGTGGCGGGACGGCGCCTACCGGCGCACGCTCCGGCTGCCGTACGGGCACGGCATCGTGGCGCTGAGCCCGCGGCCCGACCACATCGCCTGCCGCCTCACCCTCAGCGACCTGCGCGACCTGCCCGTCGCGATCAGCCGCTGCCGCCGCCTGCTCGACCTGGACGCCGACCCCGTCGCGGTCGACGACCAGCTGCGCGCGGACCCGTTCCTCGCGCCGCTGGTCGACAAGGCCCCCGGCCGCCGCGTCCCGCGCACCGTCGACGAGGCGGAGTTCGCCGTACGGGCGGTGCTCGGCCAGCAGGTCTCCACCGCCGCCGCCCGCACCCACGCGGCCCGCCTGGTCACCGCGCACGGCGAACCGGTCGACGACCCCGAAGGGGCTCTCACCCACCTCTTCCCGGCACCGGAGGCACTCGCGGCCCTCGACCCCGAGACGCTGGCGATGCCCCGCACCCGCCGGGCGACCTTCACCACCCTCGTCACCCAGCTCGCCGACGGCTCGCTCCACCTGGGTGTGGAGAGCGACTGGCAGGAAGCCCGCGCCCGCCTGCTCGCCCTGCCCGGCTTCGGCCCCTGGACGGTCGACGTCATCGCCATGCGCGCCCTGGGCGACCCCGACGCCTTCCTCCCCACCGACCTCGGTATCCGCCGCGCCGCACAGGAGCTGGGCCTGCCCTCGACCCCGGCGGCCCTCACCGCCCGCGCGGCGGCCTGGCGACCCTGGCGGGCCTACGCGGTCCAGTACCTCTGGGCGACGGACAGCCACCCGATCAATTTCCTCCCGGTATAAGGACTTTCACCATGAGCACCACGATCCGCGGCCGGCGGCACACCGTCGTCGACAGCCCGTACGGCCCCCTCACCCTCGTCGCCGACGACGGCGTCCTGAGCGGCCTCTACATGACCGACCAGCGTCACCGCCCACCGCAGGAGACCTTCGGCCCGCCCGCCGCCGCGCCCTTCGACGCGGTCGAGGAACAGCTGGAGGCCTACTTCGCGGGCGAGTTGCAGGAGTTCACCCTCGAACTGCGCCTGGCCGGGACGCCGTTCCAGCGGACCGTGTGGGAACAGCTGTGCAGGATCCCGTACGGCGAGACCCGCTCCTACGGCGAACTGGCCGACGCCCTCGGCAACCCCAAGGCCTCCCGCGCCGTGGGCCTCGCCAACGGCAAGAACCCCATCGGCATCATCGTGCCCTGTCACCGCGTCATCGGCGCCGGTGGCGGCCTCACCGGCTACGGCGGCGGCCTGGACCGCAAGCAGCGACTGCTGCACTTCGAACGGGGGTCGGCGCTGTTCTAGCCGACCCCACCGGCGAGTTCGCGCAGCAGCGCGGGAAGGGCGGTGCCGATGGGGTCGCGGACGACCTCGTCGGCCCGCTCGTCGTAGGGGGTCGGTTCGGCGTTGACGACGATCAGGCGGGCGCCGTGGTCGGCGGCCACGTCGGCGAGTCCGGCGGCGGGATGCACCTGGAGGCTGGTGCCGACGGCGATGAACACCTGGCAGGCCTTGGTGATGGCGAGGGCCTCACCGAGCACCACCGGGTCGAGCCGCTCGCCGAACATGACGGTCGCCGACTTGAGGATGCCACCGCACCCCAGACACGGCGGGTCGTCCTCGCCGGCTTCGACACGCGCGAGGGCGTCCTCCATGGCTCCGCGTGCGTGGCACTTGGTGCACACGAACTTCCGCTCGGTGCCGTGCAGTTCGAGCACCTTGCGGGCGGGCAGCCCGGCGAGCTGGTGCAGCCCGTCCACGTTCTGTGTGATCACCCGCACCGGCACCCCGGCCCGCTCCAGCTCGACCACCGCCAGGTGTGCCGCGTTCGGCTCGGCCATGAGGGCGCGGTTCCCGCGCCGCATCTGCCACGACCGGCGCCGGATCTCAGGGTCGCCCATGTAGTACTCGTACGTCACGAGCTTCTCCGCCTCGGGATCCCGCCGCCACAGCCCGTTCGGACCGCGGTAGTCGGGGATCCCGGAGTCGGTGGAGACGCCTGCGCCGCTGAGAATGGCTACGAGGGGCTTGGTCATGGCCCGAGGGTAGGCCGCCCGGCTGCGCGGGTCGAACGGATATCCGGCGCCGGATACGGACCCGCGCATGCCGGATACGGACCCGCGCATGCCGGATACGGACCCGCGCGTGCCGGACGCGGACCCGCGCACGCCTGGCCGGCGCTCCGTCAGGCGACCCGGTGGCCGTTCTCGAGTTCGGCCGTGCCCGAGCCGTCCGCGAGGACGTCGAGCGCGGCCAGCACGCGGCGGCCCAGGGAGCCGGAGAGATGGCCGGCGAGGTCCTCGCGGGCGACCAGGCGCCAGGACAGCAACTCCTCCTCCTGGAGGCGGATCGCGCCGAGTTCCTCCTCGCCCAGGGTGCCGCCGTCGTACAGGTACGCCACCAGCGGCGGACGGCCGGTCCCGTGCACCCAGTCCACCGCGAGGAGCCGGCCGAGCTCACGGTCGAGACCGATCTCCTCGGCCGTCTCCCGGCGCGCGCCCTGGCGCGGGGTCTCGCCGTCGTCCGACTCGATGGTGCCGCCCGGAAGCGCCCAGCCGTCCCGGTAGTTGGGCTCGACCAGCAGTACCCGGCCCGCGGCGTCGCGGAATAGGGCGGCGGCGCCGGCGAGAACGCGGGGGAGGCCCGCGATGTACGTGGCGAAGTCAGGAGTGGTCACCCGGGAAGGGTATCCAGCCGACGGCACCGCCCCGGCGGTTCACCCCTCGGAGCGCGGCGGGCCCGGCCCGGTCGACCGGGCGGCGGCCGGGGCCGCGCCCGCCCTGCCGGCCAGCCGCACCGTCCGCCGCGCCAGTTCGCTGATCCTGACCCCGTCGAAGCCGAACACCGCGCTGCGGACCGTGTCCTCCAAGGGGTCCTTCCACTGGGCCGGGATGGCGTCCGCGCCGGTCAGCACACCGGCCACCGAACCGGCCGTGGCGCCGTTGGAGTCGGTGTCCAGGCCGCCGCGCACGGTCAGCGCGATGGTGCGGGTGAAGTCGCCGTCGCCGTAAAGGAGTCCGGCGGTCAGGACGGCCGCGTTCGGGACGGTGTGGATCCAGCCCAGCCCCGCCGTCTCCTCGGACACCGTGGTGAGGGTGTCCTCCCAGCTCAGCCGGGTCTCGTGGAGCGAGGCCACCCGTCGCACGGTGCGCGCCAGCCGGCTGCTCGCCGGGATCACGGTCAGCGCGGTGTCCACGGCGTGCCGCACGGTGGGCGCCGTGAAGGCCGCCGAGATCAGGGCCGCCGCCCACATCGCCCCGTACACGCCGTTGCCGGTGTGGGACAGCACCGCGTCCCTGCGCGCCAGCGCCGCGGCGCGGCGCGGGTCGTCCGGACACGTCCAGCCGTAGATGTCGGCGCGGATGAGCGCGCCGATCCACTCCTGGTACGGATTCTCGTACGTCGCCGTCAGCGGCGGTTTGATGCCGGCCGCGAGGTTGCGGTACGCGGCCCGCTCGGCGGTGAACGTCTGGAGGTACGGCAGCCGCAGCAGCCACAGGTCGCCGACCTGTTCGGTGCTGAAGCCGAAGCCGTGGGTCTCCAGCAGGTCCAGGCCGAGGATCGCGTAGTCGACGTCGTCGTCACGGCAGCTGCCGTGGATGCGGCCACGGACACAGCTGCGCCACTCGGGCCGCAGTGCCGGTCCGTCGCTGTCGCTCGGGGGCTCGGGCAGGTAGTCCGTGAGGGGCAGGGCGGCGGCCTGCCGCAGGTAGCGGTCGATACGGTCCCGCGTCCACAGGTCGCCCTGCTCGACCGGTTTGCCGAGCATGTTGCCCGCGATCCGGCCCAGCCAGCCCCCGAGGACGCGGTCGGCGAACTCTGGCTCGGTGCCGACAGGGGTCATGGCTCCGGTCTACCCGATTACGCGTACGGCCGCGCGGGGTTCGCCGCACCGGGCGATGCCGGGAGGTTCCCGGCGTTCGGCCGGAATATGACGGCGGGGCCGTCCTGCGGTTAAGGTCGCAGCGGCGCGACTGGCCCTGACGTGCGACGGGCCCGGAGAGCAAGGGGAATACGACGTGGCGGACGCTGTAGTGGACGACTCCCGGCGGGTGCTCGTCGCCGCGGACAAGTTCAAGGGGTCGCTGACGGCCGTGGAGGTCGCCGAGCGGGTGACGGCCGGGCTGCGCCGGGTCGTACCGGACCTTCGGGTCGAGGCGCTGCCCGTGGCCGACGGCGGCGACGGGACCGTGGCCGCGGCGGTCGCCGCCGGGTTCGAACGGCGGGAGATCCGGGTCGCGGGCCCCCTCGGGCCGGAGGTGACGGCCGCGTTCGCGCTGCGCGACGGCACCGCGGTCGTGGAGATGGCCGAGGCGAGCGGGCTCCAGCGGCTGCCGGCGGGGGTCTTCGCACCGCTCACGGCATCGACGTACGGCTCCGGGGAACTGCTGCGGGGCGCGCTCGACGCCGGGGCCCGGACGATCGTGTTCGGGGTCGGCGGGAGCGCGACCACCGACGGCGGCGCCGGGATGCTGTCCGCGCTCGGCGCGCGCTTCCTGGACGAGGAGGGCGAGCCGGTGCCGCCGGGCGGCGGCGGGCTGGCCGCTCTGGCCCGCGCGGACCTGTCGGGACTGGATCCGCGGCTGGCCTCGGTGGAGCTGGTGCTCGCCAGCGACGTCGACAACCCGCTGACCGGCCCGAAGGGCGCGTCCGCGGTCTACGGGCCGCAGAAGGGTGCCTCGCCGGACGACGTGTCGACGCTGGACGCGGCGCTGGCGCACTACGCGAAGGTGCTTCAGGACGCGGTCGGCGCGCGGGCCGCGGAGTACGCCGTGGCGCCGGGGGCCGGCGCGGCGGGCGGTATCGGTTACGGCGCGCTGCTCCTCGGGGCGCGCTTCCGGCCCGGCATCGAGGTGATGCTCGACGTCCTCGGCTTCGCGCCCGCGCTGGAACGGGCCTCGCTGGTGATCACCGGCGAGGGCTCGCTGGACGAACAGACCCTGCACGGCAAGGCCCCGGCGGGTGTCGCGGCGGCCGCCCGCGCGGCGGGCAAGGAGGTCGTCGCCGTGTGCGGCCGGCTCGCGCTGCCGCCCGAGGCGCTCGGCCGGGCCGGGATCCTGCGGGCCTACCCGCTCACGGACGTGGAGCCGGACGTGGCGACGTGCATCGCGCAGGCGGGGCCGATCCTGGAGCGGGTCGCGGCGGACATCGCGCGGGACTTCCTGGTCTGAGGCGGGTACGGCGGGCGGTGCGCGGGTCGGCGGTTCGACGCCCCGCGTTCCCGCCCCGGCAGCACCTCCCGCGACACCGGGGGGAGGCACAGCCGCTCGGCGCCACCCGCGTTCGCCACCGCACTCTGCCGCGTGCCGCCGGTGCGTCCGTCCGGCACCCCCGCGTGCCACTGGCGCGTCCGTCCGGCACCCCCGCGTGCCACTGGCGCGTCCGTCCGGCACCCCCGCGTGCCGCCCTCACCCCCCGATCGCGTCCAGCTCCGTCAGCGCGTCGGGCGGCAGGAGCAGGTCGGCGGCCGCGATGTTCTCCCGGAGGTGGGACACGGACGAGGTGCCCGGGATCAGGACGATCGTGGGGGAGCGGTGCAGGAGCCACGCCAGCGCCACCTGCTGGGGGGAGGCCTCCAGCCGGGCGGCGACCCTCGTCAGCGTCCGCGACTGGATCGGGGTGAAGCCGCCGAGCGGGAAGAACGGCGCGAAGGCGATGTTCTCCGCCGCGCAGCGGTCCACCAGCGCGTCGTCGTCACGGTGGGCCAGGTTGTAGAGGTTCTGGACGCTGACCACGGGCGCGATCGCCTGTGCTTCGGTGAGCTGCTTCGCCGAGGCGCCGCTGAGGCCCAGGTGGCGGATCAGCCCCGCGTCGCGCAGTTCGGCCAGCGCGCCGAACTCCTCGGAGATCGGTTCCTCGTCCGGTGTGTCGTGGGAGCCGACGCGCAGGTTGACCACGTCCAGGGTGTCGACGCCCAGGTGCGCGAGGTTCTCGTGGACCTGCTTCACCAGGTCCGCCGGGTCCCGGGACAGGATCCAGCCGCCGTCCGTCCCGCGCCGAGCGCCGACCTTCGTGACGATGCGCAGGTCCGCCGGGTACGGGTGCAGGGCCTCCCTGATCAGCTCGTTGACGACCGTCGGGCCGTAGAAGTCGGCCGTGTCGATGTGCGTGATGCCGGCCTCGGCCACCGCCCGCAGCACCGCCAGGGCCTGGCCGCGGTCCTTCGGCGGGCCGAAGACGCCGGGTCCGGCCAGTTGCATGGCGCCGTAGCCCATGCGGGTGAGTGTCAGGCCCTCGGTGGGGGTGACGGTTCGCGGCGCGCCGCCGGTGTTCGCGGTCATGTCGTCCTGCCTTTCGGGCTTCTGCGGTCGTTCGAGCCGTTCGGGCTCTCGTCGGACAGGTGCCAGCTTGCTGCGGCGCGACTCCCCGCGGCAGTGCCCCGCCGATCCTGGGAGTGACAGGGCCAGGCACCCGGGTGAGGCTCCGCCGTACGGTGGGGACATGGACGGGACGAACGCGCTCGGCGAGTTCCTGCGGGCCCGCCGGGCCTTGGTCCGGCCCGAGGACGTGGGGCTGCGCAGCAGCGGTCTGCGAAGGGTGCCTGGACTGCGCCGCGAGGAGGTCGCCCTGCTCGCCGGTATCAGCTCGGACTACTACCTCCGCCTGGAGCAGGGCCGCGACCGCAATCCGTCGGTGCAGGTCCTGGAGTCCGTGGCCCGGGTCCTGCTGCTGGACACCGACGCCACCACGCATCTGCTCGGGCTGGCGCGGGACCGGCCCTCCGAGCCGCGCCGCCGGGCCGCCGAGGGGGTTCGGGGCGGCTCCGCGCGGCAGCGGGAGCGGGCGCCGGCCAGTCTTCGCCAGCTGATCGACGGCTGGACCCACAACCCCGCCTACGTCCAGAACAAGTTCACCGACGTCCTCGCGGTGAACGCCCTGGCCACCGCGCTGTCACCGAACTACGCCCTCGGCGTCAACCTGCTGCGGGCCGTCTTCCTCGACCCGGCCGAACGGGAGCTGCGGCGGGACTGGGAGGAGCTCACGGAGGAGGGTGTGGCGTCGCTGCGGGCCCAGGTCGGGCCCGACGTCGACGATCCCCGGCTGCGGGAACTCGTCGGGGAGCTGTCCGTGCGCAGTGAGCGCTTCCGGCACGTGTGGGGCCGTCACGACGTGCATCCCCGGCGGGGGAGGGTGAGCCGGATGACGCATCCGCTGGTCGGCGAGATCGAGCTGCACTCGAACAAGATGTCGATCGATGGCGCCGACGGTCTGACGCTCGTCGTCTTCCACGCGGAACCCGGCAGCCGCGGCGCCGAACTGCTGACCATCCTCGGCAGCCTCGCGGCACCCGCACCCGCACCCGCACCCGCACCCGCGCCCCCGGCTGCACCTGCACCCACACCCCCGCCCGCCTCGACGCCCGAGCCCCGCGACCGTGGCCACGACCCCGGCCAGGAGCGGTGGAGAACGGAAGAGTAGGGAGAACAGCGGAAGGGCTCCGGACCGATCGGTCCGGAGCCCTTCCCTGTCGTACGTCGTAGCGCGTACCGCCGCTACGGCAGCTGTGCCGCCCGCGCCTCGCGCCGGTTGTCGCGGAAGTTGTTCACCCGGCGAGCCGTGGCGAACAGCGGGATCACCGCGCCCATGACCAGCTGGAGCGCGCAGCCGGTCTGCATGAGCAGCTGACCGCTGGGGGCGTCGAACGCCCACGCGGCCAGCAGTCCCATGCTCAGCACGATCCAGGTGAGCACCGCCCCGGCGAGCCGGCCCCGGGGCTTGGGGTACTCGACGCGGCTGACCATCAGCCACGCGGTGCCCAGGATCGCCAGCAGGGTCGCCACGAACGGCAGCTCCAGCAGCACGATCGAGACCACCGTCAGCGCGCCGAACGGGCTCGGCATGCCCTGGAACATGCCGTTGCGCGGAGTCACGCAGGAGAAGCGGGCGAGACGCAGGACGACCGCCAGCAGCACCACGATCGCGCCGAGCGCCGCCATTCTCTGGTGGGCGTCGTCGGCGACCATGCCGTAGACGAGCACGAAGTAGGCCGGCGCCAGGCCGAAGCTGATCAGGTCGGAGAGGTTGTCCAGCTCGGCGCCCATCGGGGAGGAGCGGAGCTTCCGCGCCACCAGGCCGTCGAAGAGGTCGAACACCGCCGCGCACAGCATCAGGATGACCGCCGTGGCCGCGCTGTGGCGGCCCATGCCGGACTCCTGGCTGCCGGTGAGGTGCGGGATCAGGATGCCCGTGGTGGTGAAGTACACCGCCATGAAGCCGCACGTGGCATTGCCGAGGGTGAGGGTGTCCGCTATCGACAGGCGCAGAGAAAGAGGCATCTCCTCCTCGTCGTCGGCCTCGTCGGCCTCCGGCACCCAGCCCGCCTGTGTCTCCGGATCAATCACGGTCAATGCGAGTCACCCCAGCCACGGTCTTCTGACCGACCTCGACCGCGACCTCCACGCCCTCGGGCAGGTAGATGTCGACGCGCGAGCCGAAGCGGATCAGACCGATCCGGTCACCCTGCTCGACCTTCGTGCCCTGGGGCACGTACGGGACGATGCGGCGGGCGACCGCACCGGCGATCTGAATCATCTCGATGTCGCCGAGTTCGGTGTCGAAATGCCAGACTACGCGCTCGTTGTTCTCGCTCTCCTTGTTGAACGCCGGGACGAACCCGCCGGGGATGTGCTCGACCGAGGTCACCGTGCCGGCGAGCGGGGCGCGGTTGACGTGGACGTTGAGCGGGCTCATGAAGATCGCGACGCGGGTCCGTCCGTCCTTCCACGGCATGATGCTCTGCACCACACCGTCGGCGGGCGAGATGACCCGGCCCCGGGCGATCTCGCGCTCGGGGTCGCGGAAGAACCACAGCATGCCCGCCGCGAGCGCGGTGGCGGGCACGGCGACGGCCTTGGCGGCACCCGAGCGGCGGGCGCGGACCAGGCTGAGGGCTGCGGTGGCGACGGTCGGGAGGAGCCACGGCGATGCTCCGCGCGCGAGGCGTACGCCGACCAGGCTGTCGCGAGGTGCAGAGGATTGGCTGTGGGGCATGGATGACCTTCGTAGCGGATGATGCCGCGCTATATCAGGGGACGGCGGCTTTCCGGCGATCGTAGCGGCTAAGAGCCACAACTGGGTAAGTCAGGAAGCGGAGTCGGTGGGCGGGCACCGTTGACGGGGTGTGATCTTCTTCTCGAAGAAAACACCCCGTACCCGGACAATCAGCCCTGGAATCGATACTCTTCGAGCAGCCTGCGCCCGATGATCATCTTCTGGATCTCGGCGGTGCCTTCACCGATCAGCAGCATCGGTGCCTCCCGGTAGAGGCGCTCGATCTCGTACTCCTTGGAGAAGCCGTAGCCGCCGTGGATCCGGAAGGCATCCTCCACGACCTCCTTGCAGTACTCGGAGGCGAGGTACTTCGCCATCCCTGCCTCGAGGTCGTTTCGTTCCCCGGAGTCCTTTTTGCGGGCCGCGTTCACCATCATGGCATGGGCGGCCTCGACCTTGGTGGCCATCTCGGCCAGCTTGAACTGGATCGCCTGGTGCTGAGCGATCGGCTTGCCGAAAGTGTGACGCTGTTGGGCGTACTGGACACCCAGTTCGAAGGCACGCTGTGCGACGCCGCAGCCACGGGCCGCCACGTTGACCCGGCCCACCTCGACGCCGTCCATCATTTGGTAAAAACCTCGGCCGGTGGCTCCGCCGAGCACGCGATCGGCCGGAAGGCGGAGGCCGTCCATGATCATCTCGGTGGTGTCGACACCCTTGTAACCCATCTTCTCGATCTTGCCCGGGATGGTGAGGCCGGGGCGGACCTCACCGAAGCCGGGCTCCTTCTCGATCAGGAAGGTCGTCATCGACTTGTGGGGCGCGGTGCCCTCCGGGTGTCCTTCGTCACTTCGCACGAGAACGGCCACGAGCGAGGACGTGCCGCCGTTCGTCAGCCACATCTTCTGGCCGTTGAGGACGTACTCGTCGCCGTCGCGGACCGCCTTCGACGTGATCGCCGAGACGTCGGAGCCCAGGGCCGGCTCCGACATCGAGAAGGCGCCGCGGACGTCGCCGGCCGCCATCCTCGGCAGGAAGTGGTCCTTCTGCTCCTGCGTGCCGTGCTGCTTGAGCATGTACGCCACGATGAAGTGCGTGTTGATGATGCCGGACACCGACATCCAGCCACGGGCGATCTCCTCGACGCACAGCGCGTACGTCAGGAGCGACTCGCCCAGACCCCCGTACTCCTCGGGAATCATCAGCCCGAAGAGGCCCAACTCCTTCAGGCCGTCGACGATCTGCTGCGGGTACTCGTCGCGGTGCTCCAGCTCGGTCGCGACCGGGATGATCTCCTTGTCCACGAAGTCGCGGACGGTGGAGAGGATCTCCTGCTGGATGTCGGTCAGACCGGCGGTCTGGGCGAGTCGGCTCATGGCTCTACTTCTCCTGCTCCTCGAGCTCCGGGCGCCCGGGCTGCTCGCCGCCGCGCTCCTTGATGTACGTCTCGGTGGGGACCATCACCTTGCGCCGGAACACGCACACGAGCGTGCCGTCCTGCTTGTAGCCCTTGGTCTCGACGTGGACGATGCCCCGGTCGTTCTTCGACTTCGAGGGCCACTTGTCGAGCACCGTCGTCTGGCCGTAGATCGTGTCGCCGTGGAAGGTCGGCGCCACGTGCTTGAGCGACTCGATCTCCAGGTTGGCGATCGCCTTGCCGGAGACGTCCGGGACCGACATGCCGAGCAGGAGCGAGTAGATGTAGTTCCCCACCACCACGTTCTTGCCGAAGTCCGTCGTCTTCTCGGCGTAGTTGGTGTCCATGTGGAGCGGGTGGTGGTTCATCGTGAGGAGACAGAACAGGTGGTCGTCGTACTCCGTGACCGTCTTTCCCGGCCAGTGCTTGTACGTCGCCCCGACCTCGAACTCCTCGTAGGTGCGTCCGAACTGCATCGCGCTCAGGCCTCCGGGATCTCGAACGTGCTGGTGCGCCGCATGCCGGCGGCCCGGCCCTTGCCGGAGACGACCAGGGCCATCTTGCGGCTCGCCTCGTCGATCATCTCGTCGCCGAGCATCGCCGAGCCCTTCTTGCCGCCCGCCTCGGACGTGTAGTAGTCGTACGCGTCCAGGATCAGCTCGGCGTGGTCGTAGTCCTCCTGGGAGGGCGAGAAGATCTCGTTCGACGCCTCGACCTGGCCCGGGTGCAGTACCCACTTGCCGTCGAAACCGAGGGCCGCGGCGCGGCCGGCGACCTCGCGGTAGCCCTCGACGTTGCGGATCTGGAGGTAGGGGCCGTCGATCGCCTGAAGGTTGTTGGCGCGGGCGGCCATCAGGATCTTCATCAGGATGTAGTGGTAGGCGTCGGCCGGGTAGCCGGGCGGCTGCTCGCCCACGACCAGCGACTTCATGTTGATCGACGCCATGAAGTCGGCCGGGCCGAAGATGATCGTCTCCACCCGCGGGGACGCCGTCGCGATCTCGTTGACGTTGTTCAGTCCCTGGGCGTTCTCGATCTGCGCCTCGATGCCGATCCGGCCCACCTCGAAGCCCATCGTCTTCTCGATCTGCGTCAGCAGCAGGTCGAGCGCCACGATCTGCCGGGCGTCCTGCACCTTCGGCAGCATGATGCAGTCGAGGTTCGGGCCCGCGCCCTCGACGACCGTCACGACGTCCCGGTACGTCCATTCGGTGGTCCAGTCGTTGACACGCACGACGCGTGTCTTGCCGGTCCAGTCGCCCTCGTTGAGGAACTTGACGATGGTGTGGCGCGCCTCCGGCTTGGCGAGCGGCGCGCACGCGTCCTCCAGGTCGAGGAAGACCTGGTCCGCCGGCAGGCCCTGGGCCTTCTCCAGGAAGCGCGGGTTGCTTCCCGGCACCGCGAGACACGAGCGGCGGGGGCGCAGACGGTTGACGGTCATGCGGGGACCTCCAGGGGGTCGAGCTTGTTCGCTTTGCGGATCTCGTCGACGATACGGCCGATGATCCCGGTGATGTCGAAGTCCTTCGGGGTGAAGACCGCGGCCACTCCGGCGGCCCTGAGCAGCTCGGCGTCGGCGCTCGGGATGATGCCGCCCGCGATCACCGGGATGTCGGCCGCGCCGGCCTCGCGCAGCCGTTCCAGCACGTCCGGCACGAGCTGGGCGTGCGAGCCGGAGAGGATGGAGAGGCCGACCGCGTGCACGTCCTCGGCGAGGGCCGCGTCCACGATCTGCTCAGGGGTCAGCCGGATGCCCTGGTAGACCACCTCGAACCCGGCGTCGCGGGCCCGCACGGCGATCTGCTCGGCACCGTTGGAGTGCCCGTCCAGGCCCGGCTTGCCCACCAGGAAGCGGAGCTTGCCTGAGCCGAGTTCGCGGGCGGTGGCGTCCACCTTGCGGCGTACCTCGGCCATCGCCGAGCCCGCCTCGGCGGGGACGGCCACCGGCGCCGACGACACACCGGTCGGGGCACGGAACTCCCCGAACACCTCCCGCAAAGCCCCCGCCCACTCGCCGGTCGTGACGCCGGCGCGGGCGCACTCCAGGGTGGCCTCCATGAGGTTGCCGGTGCCCTTGGCGGCCTCCTTCAGACGCTCCAGCGACTTGCAGGGCCGGGGGTGGTTGAACGGCGGCTGGTAACGCGTGTCCCGCCAGTTCCGGAGCGAGTCGACGACCCGGGCCTCGACCGCCGGGTCGACCGTCTGGATCGCCGTGTCGAGGTCCGAGGTCAACGGGTTCGGCTCGGTCGTCTCGAAGACGTTGACGCCGACGATCTTCTCCTGGCCGGACTCGATACGGGCCCGGCGCTCGGCGTGCGAGGAGACCAGCTGCGACTTGAGGTAGCCGGACTCGACGGCGGCCATCGCGCCGCCCATCTCCTCGATCCGGTCGATCTCCGCGAGGGAGTCCTCGACGAGCTGCGCCACCTTCGCCTCGATGACGTGCGAGCCCTCGAAGATGTCCTCGTACTCCAGCAGGTCGCTCTCGTGCGCCAGGACCTGCTGGATGCGCAGCGACCACTGCTGGTCCCAGGGACGGGGCAGACCCAGCGCCTCGTTCCAGGCGGGCAGCTGCACGGCACGCGCGCGTGCGTCCTTCGACAGCGTCACGGCGAGCATCTCCAGCACGATCCGCTGGACGTTGTTCTCCGGCTGCGCCTCGGTCAGGCCCAGGGAGTTGACCTGGACGCCGTAGCGGAAGCGCCGCTGCTTGGGGTCCTGGATGCCGTAGCGCTCGCGGGTGATCTCGTCCCAGATCCGGCCGAACGCGCGCATCTTGCACATCTCCTCGACGAAGCGGACGCCCGCGTTCACGAAGAAGGAGATACGGGCGACGACGTCACCCTTGCGGTCCTCGGGGATCTGCCCGGACGCGAACACCGCGTCCAGCACGGCGACCGCGGTGGACATCGCGTACGCGATCTCCTGGACCGGTGTGGCCCCCGCCTCCTGCAGGTGGTAGCTGCAGATGTTGATGGGGTTCCACTTGGGGATGTTGTTGACGGTGTAGCAGATCATGTCCGTCGTCAGCCGCAGCGACGGCACCGGCGGGAACACGTGCGTGCCCCGCGACAGGTACTCCTTGACGATGTCGTTCTGGGTCGTCCCCTGGAGCAGGGTGACATCCGCGCCCTGCTCCTCCGCGACGACCTGGTAGAGCGCCAGCAGCCACATGGCGGTGGCGTTGATCGTCATCGAGGTGTTCATCTGCTCCAGGGGGATGTCCTGGAACAGCCGCCGCATGTCACCGAGGTGCGCGATCGGCACACCGACCCGGCCGACCTCGCCGCGGGCGAGGATGTGGTCGGAGTCGTAGCCGGTCTGGGTCGGCAGGTCGAACGCGACCGACAGACCCGTCTGCCCCTTGGCGAGGTTGCGCCGGTACAGCTCGTTGGACGCCTCGGCCGTGGAGTGACCGGCGTAGGTGCGCATCAGCCACGGCCGGTCCTTCTGACGCTCGCTCATGAGTGGACCTCAGACGTTCCGGAAGCGGTTGATGGCGTCGGCGTGCCGGGCACGCAGCTCCTCGTCGCGCACGCCCAGACCCTCCTCGGGGGCCAGGCACAGCACGCCGACCTTGCCCTGGTGGAGGTTGCGGTGCACGTCGTAGGCGGCCTGTCCGGTGTCCTCCAGGGAGTAGACCTTCGACAGCGTCGGGTGGATCTTGCCCTTCGCGACCAGCCGGTTGGCCTCCCAGGCCTCGCGGTAGTTGGCGAAGTGCGAGCCGATGATCCGCTTCAGCGACATCCACAGGTAGCGGTTGTCGTACTCGTGCATGTAGCCCGACGTCGAGGCGCAGGTGGTGATGGTGCCGCCCTTGCGGGTGACGAAGACGCTCGCGCCGAAGGTCTCGCGGCCGGGGTGCTCGAAGACGATGTCGATGTCCTCGCCGCCGGTGAACTCGCGGATGCGCTTGCCGAAGCGCTTCCACTCCTTCGGGTCCTGGGTGCTCTCGTCCTTCCAGAACCGGTAGCCCTCCGCGTTGCGGTCGATGACCGCCTCGGCGCCCATCGCGCGGCAGATGTCGGCCTTCTCGGGGCTGGAGACGACGCAGATGGGGGTGGCGCCACCGGCCAGCGCGAACTGGGTCGCGTAGGAGCCGAGTCCGCCGCTGGCGCCCCAGATGAGGACGTTGTCGCCCTGCTTCATGCCGGCGCCGTTGCGGGAGACCAGCTGCCGGTAGGCGGTCGAGTTCACCAGCCCCGGCGCGGCGGCCTCCTCCCAGCTGAGGTGGCCGGGCTTCGGCATCAGCTGGTTGGACTTGACGAGCGCTATCTCGGCGAGACCGCCGAAGTTGGTCTCGAAGCCCCAGATGCGCTGCTCGGGGTCGAGCATCGTGTCGTTGTGGCCGTCCGACGACTCCAGCTCGACGGACAGACAGTGGGCGACGACCTCGTCGCCCGGCTTCCAGGCGTTGACGCCCGGCCCGGTGCGCAGGACGACGCCCGCGAGGTCGGAGCCGATGACGTGGTAGGGCAGGTCGTGGCGCTTGGTCAGCTCGGAGACCTTGCCGTAGCGCTCCAGGAACCCGAACGTCGACAGCGGCTCGAAGATCGAGGTCCACACGGAGTTGTAGTTGACCGAGGAGGCCATGACGGCGACCAGGGCCTCGCCCGGGCCGAGCTCGGGCAGCGGCACGTCGTCCAGGTGCAGCGACTTGCGCGGGTCCTTCTCGCGGGTCTGCATGCCCGCGAACATCTCGGTCTCGTCCTTGTGCACGGTGACCGCGCGGTACGACTCGGGGAGCGGAAGAGCGGCGAAGTCGGCCGGCGTGGATTCCGGTGACTGGATCGCGTCCAGGATGTTCTTCATGGTCACGTTGTTGCCTCCGGCGGTGAGCGCCCTGAGGGAGGGGCGCTGAGGGTTACGTCGGTTGCTGCTGAGGGGGTGCAGAGGTGCCGTCGGTTCGGCGGGGGTGGTGCTTCGGCAGCGCTTGGTGGCGCGGGAGGTTGCCTGTGACGCAGGCGTCCGGGCGCGCGAACCGGGTGGTTGCGGGGACAGCCGGCGTACGAAGGATCTCTGCACGCCGGCCGCCCGGACCACTTCAACGTATGGCACTGCGTGTCACCTGGCAAGGCACGGGGTGCCAGAACTTCCTCTCAGATGAAATCTTTACGTAACAAATGAGCGATGATCGATCGAACGCTGTCGAAAATCCACGCGAAAAGGTGCTCTGACATGCCAAAACGGCCACCCGGTCGGGTGGCCGTCGTCACAGGGGCGGTGGGCGGTCAGCGCTCCCGGAGCGCCTCTTCGATGGTCCGCATGACCTCGTCGAGCGGGGCGTCGGTGCGGGCGACCGTCACCAGGACCTCGCCGTGGCGGGAGACGGCCGCCGGGGCCGCCGCCGGCCGGCCGGCCGAGCCGCGTCCGGCGCCGATGCCGGTGCCGAACGTCTTGCGCACGATCGAGAAGGCGTGGTCGAGCTGGGACTCGACGTCGCCCTGGCCGCCGGCCCGCAGCCAGCGCCGCAGGACGTGGTTGTGGGCGGTGACCACGGCGGACGCGGCGACCTCGGCGAGCAGCGGGTCGTCGTTGGCGTCGTCGTCGTGCGCGTGCTCGTCGAAGTGGCCGAGCAGATAGCGGGTGAACAGGCGCTCGTAGCGAGCCACCGACGCGATCTCCGCCTCGCGCAGGGTGGGTACCTCGCGGGTCAGCTTGTAGCGGGCGACCGAGATCTCCGGCCGGGCCGCGTACATCCGCATGACCTCCTTGATGCCGCGGCACACCGTGTCGAGCGGGTGCTCGTGCGCGGGCGCCGCGTTGAGCACCGCCTCGGCGCGGACCAGTGTGTCGTCGTGGTCCGGGAAGATCGCCTCTTCCTTGGAGCGGAAGTGGCGGAAGAACGTGCGGCGAGCGACCCCGGCCGCGGCCGCGATCTCGTCGACGGTGGTCGCCTCGTACCCCTTCGTCGCGAACAGCTCCATCGCGGCGGCCGCCAGTTCGCGGCGCATTTTCAGCCGCTGGGCGGCGGCACGGCTGCCCGCGGCACTCTCCGGTGCGTCGGGCGTAGCCGGTGTACGTGAGGACTTGGCGGGCTGGGGCATGCCCCGAACGTACTGCATGTGCGCAGCCTGATGCGCAGGTCCGGGGTTTCCCCCGGCCCGGCCGGGCACGGCGGGCAGGGGCCGGGGAGCCGGGGCGAAACCGCCCGGATCGAGCAGCCCGCCCCAGTCCGTGTCCGACCGGAACCAGTCGCCCGGACGCTCAGCGGCGGGCATATTCGCGGAATCCCCGGCCCGTCTTACGGCCGAGGCAGCCCGCGGCCACCAGGTGCTCCAGAAGGGGCGCCGGGGCCAGGCCCGGGTCGCGGAACTCGCGGTGCAGGACCTTCTCGATGGCCAGCGAGACGTCCAGGCCGACGACGTCGAGGAGCTCGAAGGGGCCCATCGGGTAGCCGCCGCCCAGCTTCATCGCCGCGTCGATGTCGTCCAGGGACGCGTAGTGCTCCTGCACCATCTTGATCGCGTTGTTGAGGTAGGGGAAGAGCAGGGCGTTCACGATGAAACCGGCCCGGTCGCCGCAGTCGACGGCGTGCTTCCTGATCCGCACGCAGACCTCGCGGACCGTCGCGTGGACGTCCTCCGTCGTCAGCACCGTGCGCACGACCTCGACCAGCTTCATCGCCGGGGCCGGGTTGAAGAAGTGCATCCCGATCACGTCCTGCGGACGCGAGGTGGCGCGGGCGCACGCGACGACCGGCAGCGACGACGTGGTGGTCGCCAGGACCGCGCCCGGCTTGCAGACCTTGTCCAGCGTCGCGAACAGCTGCCGCTTGATCTCCAGGTCCTCGGCGACGGCCTCGACGGCCAGATCGACGTCCGCGAAGGCGTCGTAGGTGCCCGCCGCGGTGATCAGGTCCAGGGTCTTCGCGGCGTCCTCGGCGCTCATCCGGCCCCGGTCGACGGACCGCGAGAGGGACGTGCCGATACGGGCCTTGGCGGCCTGCGCCTTCTCGTCGCTGCGGGCGGCGAGGACGACCTCGTAACCGGCCTTCGCGAAGACCTCGGCGATGCCGGAGGCCATCGTGCCGGAGCCGGCCACACCGACGGAGCGCACCGGCCGGCCGGGGGTGAGCTCGGCGCCGTCCAGCGGCGTCAGCGCGTCCCGCACGACCGCGGCGCTGCCGGGGGCCTCGTAGGTGTAGAAACCGCGGCCCGACTTACGGCCCGTCAGACCGGCCTCGCTGAGCTGCTTGAGGATCGGGGCGGGGGCGTGCAGCCGGTCGTGGGACTCGGCGTACATGGCCTCCAGGACCGTGCGCGCGGTGTCGACCCCGATCAGGTCGAGCAGGGAGAGCGGGCCCATGGGCAGCCCGCAGCCGAGCCGCATCGCGGCGTCGATGTCCTCGCGGGAGGCGTACTTCGCCTCGTACATCGCGGCCGCCTGGTTGAGGTAGCCGAACAGCAGCCCGTCCGCGACGAATCCGGGGCGGTCACCGACCGCGACGGGCTCCTTGCCGAGCTCGATCGCCAGCTCCGTCACGGCGGCGACGGCCCCCGGCGCGGTCAGCACGGACGAGACGACCTCGACCAGCTTCATCGCCGGGGCCGGGTTGAAGAAGTGCAGGCCGAGCACGCGCTCGGGGTGCGCCGAGTCGGCGGCCAGCCGCGTCACGGACAGCGCGTTGGTGCCGGTGGCCAGGATGGTCCCCGGACGCACGACGCCGTCCAGCTCGCGGAAGATCTGGTGTTTGATCTCGTACGACTCCGGTGCCACCTCGATGACCAGGTCGGCGTCGGCCGCCGCGCTCAGGTCGGTGGAGGTGCGGACCCGGGCGAGGACGTCGGCGCGCTCCTGCTCGGTGAGCCGGCCGCGTTCCACGGCGCGGGCGGTGGAGATCTCCAGGGCGGTGACCGACCTCGCGGTCTGCGACTCGCTGACGTCGATGCCGACGACCTCGCGACCGGCCCGGGCCAGGACTTCGGTGATACCGGTGCCCATCGTGCCGAGACCGACGACGGCAATGGTCTTGAGCGGGGACAGAGGGGTGTCGGACAGGGGAGTGGCCATCGCGGGACTCCAGGAGAGAGGGTGACGACTGGAAGCGCGCCCGGGTGCGCCGACGAGGGCGCACCGGGATGCGTGAGGAGTTGCGGGTGTTGCCGGGCTGCGAACGCACACGCCCGATGTCGGACCGACCGACCGGCCCTGTCCCGGAGCCGGGTCCTGCTGCGGTGCGCGGAGCACCGAACCGACCGCTCTCGCACCGGCTGCGTCACCAGGCCGGCACGAGGAGAAACGCGAGTGGGTAACTCGCTCGTCTGAGCTTAACCCGTGAGTAACGAGCGCGCCAGCCCCCCGAGTTTGTGATGTAGGTCCCGAGATCCGCGCGACACCCCTAATCTCGGCTTCATGGACGAAGAGTCGCGATCGCTCACGGAGCGCTTACGGCGGGAGTCGGGCGGATCGGCCGCTTTCGAGCGGCTGGCGGCGACCGGGGATCACGACGAACTCGCGGAGGTGCTCACCGCGCCCGGACAGCCGCTGTGGGCGAGGGAGCTGGCCGCGTTCCGGCTCGGTCTGATCGGTGACCGGCGGGCGTTCGAGGCGCTCGTCCTGCTGCTCAACCACCGTGATCCCCAGCGTTGCGCGTCCGCCGCCCACGCCCTCGCCCGGCTCGACGATCCCCGGACCGCCCGCGCCGCCGCCGCCCTCGCGACCAACGAACTGCGCGTGGCCTACGCCCTGCACCCGGTCCGGCTGCTGGTGAAGCTGCGTGCCCCCGAGTCCGTACCGGCGCTCATCACCACGCTGCGCCGCCGGTTGCGCCCGCACGACCCCCACCGCCGCGTGGCCCTCGCCTGTGTGGAGGGCCTCGGGGCCCTGGGCGACCCGCGCGCCGTACCCGTGCTCGACGAGGCGCTCGCCCACCCGGCGCTGGCCGAGGCGGCGGTGCGCGCGCTGACCCGCATCCCGCGTGAGGGGTGAGCCGCCGGCCGTGGGCTGTCGGCCGTGAGCCGTGAGCCGTGAGCCGTGCCCGTGCTTCATCGGCCGTGCTCCGTGATGCGTCGGCCGGTCAGCGGAGCCGGCCGACCGGTCAGCCGGTCAGCTTCCTGACGTACCGCACCTCCGGCACCTCCACACCGTCCACCTCGTACGGCTCCTCGACGCCGTCCGCGTGGAAGCCCGCCCGTTCGTAGAACCGCCGGGCGCCGGTGTTCTCCTTCAGCACCCACAGGTACATGTACGTCTGCCCGGTGGCCCTGCGCCGGCGCACCGCCTCCGCCAGGAGAGCCCGGCCGGCGCCCGTGCCGTAGTGCTCGGGGTGGACGTAGATCGCGTACAACTCGGCTTCCCCGGTGCGTACTTCGCCGTCCCGGTACGGTCCGTGCGCGGCCCAGCCGACGATCTCGCCGGCCCGCTCGGCGACCAGGTTGCCCACGCTGCCGTCGCCCTGGGTGAACCAGGAACGGCGCCGCTCGGCGTCCCGCGCCACGCTGAGGCCGTCGAGGTGGGACTGCGGCATGAGGCCCCGGTAGGCGGACTGCCAGCCCCGCACCCGGATCTCGGAGACCCGGTCGCAGTCCGCGAGGGTCATGTCCCGCACGGCGAGGCCGGTGGCCATGACGGCGTGGCCGTTCCGCGCGGTGGCGGCGGCCTCGTCGGGGGCGGCGGTCCTGGGCGGTTCACTCATGCGTCCATCGTGAACCATGGGACTGACAGCGCCCCCGACGGGTCCCGGTCCGGCGGTGTCAGCCGCGGAAGCCGAGCAGGCCGTGCAGGGTGGAGCCGCGCGCCGACGTGGACGCCGCCTTGGAGGTGAGCGGCTTCGGGTCGGGCAGGGTCTTGCACACCGCGTCGGCCTCGCCGTGGCCGCGTGGCACCGTGCCGTCGGTCAGGTACGCCGCCAGGTACTTGTCCAGGCAGGTGTTCCCGCTCAGCGTGACGCCGTGGTTCCCGCCGCCCTGTTCCACCACCAGGCTGGAGTGGGCCAGGAGCCGGTGGACCGTCGCGCCGCCCTGGTAGGGGGTGGCCGCGTCGTTCGTCGCCTGGAACAGCAGCGTAGGCGGCAGTTTGCCGTTGGCGACGTTCACCGGCCGCTTCGCGTCCGTCGGCCAGAACGCGCACGGCGCGTTGTACCAGGCGTTGTTCCAGGCCATGAACGGCGCCTGTTCGTACACCGCCCAGGTGTCCTTGCGCCACTGGCCCCAGTCGCGCGGCCAGGAGGTGTCACGGCACTGCACCGAGGTGTAGACGCTGTAGCCGTTGTCGCCGGAGGCGTCGACGGCGGCGAAGTTCTCGTACGTCTCCACCAGCGGAGCCGGGTCCTTCTTCGTCACGTACGCGGAGAACGCCTCGGCGAGGTAGGGCCAGTAGCCGTTGTAGTAGCCGCCGGGCATGAAGGTGTCCTCCAGCTCGGAGGCCCCCACCTTGCCGCCGGCCGGCTTCTTCGCCAGCGCCGCCCGCATCGCGTACCACTTGGCCTCGACCTCGGCGGGGTCGGTGCCGAGCTTGTATGTCTTGTCGTACTTGGCGATCCAGCTCATCAGCGCCCGGTGCCGGTCGTTGAAGGCGTGGTCCTGCCCGAGGTTGTCGTCGTACCAGACCCCGGTGGGGTCGACGATCGAGTCGAGGACCAGACGGCGGACGCGCTGTGGGAAGAGCTTGCCGTACACCGCGCCCAGATAGGTGCCGTACGAGTAGCCGAAGTAGTTGATCTTCTGGGCGCCGAGGGCCCGCCGGATCGAGTCCATGTCCCGTACGGCGCTGATCGTGTCGATGTACGGCAGCACGCGCGCGTACTTCTTGCCGCAGGCGTCGGCGAACGCCCTGGCGCGCGTGAGGCTCGCCTTCTCCAGGGCCGCGGTGGCCGGCACGGAGTCGGGGCGCACCGGTTTGAAGTGACCCGGCCGGCAGTTCAGCGCGGGCTCGCTCGCGCCGACCCCGCGGGGGTCGAAGCCGATCACGTCGTACTGCGCCGCCACCGCCTTGGGCAGTGAGGACGCGACGAACCCGGCGAGCGACAGTCCGCTGCCGCCCGGGCCGCCGGGATTGACGAGCAGGGGGCCCTGGTACTTCTCGGCGGTGTGCGGGACCCGGGACAGCGCGAGCGAGATCTGCCGCCCGCCCGGGTTCGCGTGATCGAGCGGCACCTTGAGGGACGCGCACTGGAGCGTCGGATTGTCGGTGGTGCCGCACTTCTTCCAGGTCACCTTGGCGGCCCTGGTGACCTTGCTGATGTCGGCGGCGTGGGCGGTGTCCGCGGTCTGCGACGGGCGCGCGTCGGCGGGCACGGCCGTGAGCGCTCCGGCCATGACGACGGCGGCACCGCACAGCACGGCTGCGCGTTTTCTCATGGAGTCCTCCCAGGACGGAGGGGGCGGACCGCGAGGTTCACGATCCACGCCGCATCGTCCCGGAAAGTCCGCCCGGAAGAACGCGTTCTGGCAATACTTGACCCAATTGGTCCGCCGACTGCCCTCGAACGCTCTCAGATCAGCGAGAGTTGCGTCGGACCGGACATCGGCTCGGGGGCCTGACCCGGCGTCGGCCCGGACATCGGCGGCCGCTCGGGCTCGGCGGGCCGGATCCGTCTGTCCGCTCCGGCGCGCGAGGGCCCGATGCCGTACTCCTGCGCCAGCTCGTGGACCTGACGGGTGATCCGGCGCTGGTACCACTTCGGCGCGTAGGCCCCCTCCGCGTACAGCCGCTCGTAACGGCGCACCAGGTGCGGATGGTGGTGTCCCAGCCAGGCGGTGAACCACTCGCGGGCGCCGGGGCGCAGATGCAGCACGAGCGGGGTGACGGAGGTGGCCCCGGAGGCCGCGATCGCCCGTACCGTCGACCGCAGTTGGGCCGGGTGGTCGCTCAGGAAGGGGATCACCGGCGCCATCAGCACGCCGCAGCCGATGCCGTGGTCGGTCAGGGTCCGTACGACGTCCAGCCGGCGCTCGGGCGCCGGGGTGCCCGGTTCCACCGTGCGCCACAGTTCGGGGTCGGTGAAGCCGACGGAGACGGAGATGCCGACGTCGGTCAGCCGCGAGGCCCGCACCAGCAGGTCGAGGTCGCGCAGGACGAGGGTGCCCTTGGTCAGGATCGAGAAGGGGTTCGCGCGCTCGCTCAGCGCGCTCAGGATGCCCGGCATCAGACGGTAACGCCCCTCCGCGCGCTGGTAGCAGTCGACGTTCGTACCCATCGCGATGTGCTCGCCCTGCCAGCGGGGCGAGGCGAGCTGGCGGCGCAGCAGGTCCGGCGCGTTGACCTTGACCACGATCTGGCTGTCGAAGCCCAGCCCGGTGTCGAGGTCCAGATAGCTGTGCGTCTTGCGGGCGAAGCAGTAGACGCACGCGTGCGTGCAGCCTCGGTAGGGGTTGACCGTCCACTCGAAGGGCATCCGCGAGGCGCCCGGCACCCTGTTGATGATCGAACGGGCCCGGATCTCGTGGAACGTGATCCCGGCGAACTCCGGTGTGTCGAAGGTACGGGTGGTCACCGCGTCCGCGCCGAACAGCGCGGCGTCGGCCGCGCGCTCGTGGCCGGACTCCGCTGCGAGGTTCTCCCAGCGCATGACACCTCCTCGGTAGCACTGCCCCCAGATTAGAACATGTGTTCCCATGATCGTGCGACGGCCTGTTCCGATCACCTCGTGCATCCCGTTCGATCACTTCCGAGACCCCGATTTGGGTGGCCGGGGAGAAGGGTGGTTGGCTTGCGCCACCCCGAGAAAACCCCGAGAACTCAGGTGCTGGAGGAAGTCAATGGCGCAGGTCGAGGCCACTACGGAGCGGGTCGTCGCGGCGGACGCGGAGAAGGTGTTCGACGCCCTCGCCGACTACACCGGCACGCGCGCGAAGCTCCTGCCCGAACACTTCAGCGAGTACGAGGTGCGCGAGGGCGGCGACGGCGAGGGCACCCTCGTCCACTGGAAGCTCCAGGCCACCAGCAAGCGGGTGCGGGACTGTCTGCTGGAGGTCAGCGAGCCGACCGACGGCGAGCTGGTGGAGAAGGACCGCAACTCCTCCATGGTCACCACCTGGCGGGTCACCCCGGCCGGTGAGGACTCCTCCCGCGTCGTCGTGACCACCGTCTGGAACGGCGCCGGCGGCGTCGGCGGCTTCTTCGAGAAGACCTTCGCGCCCAAGGGTCTCGGCCGGATCTACGACGCGCTCCTCGCCAAGCTCGCCACCGAGGTGGAGAAGTAGTCCCTCCCGGACCCAAGGAGGCGATGGCACAGGGACGTTGGTCCCCTCACCGGTTCGAGTGGATCTCCCTGTCGCCCACCCTCGTGCCGTAACTCGTCACGCTTGCTCGCAGTTGTCGCTTTAAGCGGGAATTGTGTGGCGGGCGTGACGAGGGGAGCGGTACATGGGCGGGATCACTCTGGTGAAGGGCGAGCCGACGGCGGCGCCCCCGGACACCCCTGGCGCCCCCGCCACCGATCCCGCGGCGGCCGCCGAACCCGGCGCGCGCCAGGTGCGGTTGGTCTTCGCCGGACTCATGCTCGCGCTGCTCCTGGCCGCGCTGGAGCAGATGATCGTCGCCACCGCGCTCCCGAAGATCGTCGGCGAGCTGCACGGCCTGGACCGGATGTCCTGGGCGATCACCGCCTATCTGCTCACCGCCACGGTCGGCCTCCCCGTCTACGGCAAGCTCGGCGACCTTCTCGGCCGCAAGGGCGTCTTCCAGTTCGCCATCGTCGTCTTCGTCGTCGGCTCCGCGCTCGCCGGGCGCGCGCAGAGCATGGACCAGCTGATCGCCTTCCGGGCCGTGCAGGGCGTCGGCGCGGGCGGACTCATGATCGGCGTGCAGGCGATCATCGCCGACATCGTGCCGCCCCGGCAGCGCGGCCGGTTCATGGGCCTGATCGGAGCGGCCTTCGGCCTGGCCTCCGTGGCCGGCCCGCTGCTCGGCGGCTACTTCACGGACCATCTCTCCTGGCGCTGGTGCTTCTACTTCAACGTGCCCTTCGGCCTGCTGACCCTCGCCGTCGTCACCGTCGTACTGAAACTGCCGAAGCCCGACGTCACCCCGCGCTTCGACGTCCTCGGCGCCCTGCTGCTCGCCGCCGCCTCCACCTGCCTGGTGCTGCTGACCAGCTGGGGCGGCACCGAGTACGCCTGGAGTTCGCGCGTCATCATCGGGCTCGGAGCGGGGGCGGCCGGGGCCGCCGTCCTCTTCCTCGTCGCCGAGCACCACGCCGCCGAACCCCTCATCCCGCTGCGGCTGTTCCGTGACTCCGTCTTCAACGTCACCGGCCTGGTGGGCCTGGTCGTCGGGGTCGCGCTGTTCGGCGCGGCCAGTTACCTGCCGACCTTTCTCCAGATGGTCGACGGGGCGAGCGCCACCGAGTCGGGGCTGCTGATGCTGCCCATGATGGGCGGGATCGTCGGCGCCTCCATCATCTCCGGACAGCTCATCAGCCACACCGGCCGCTACAAGATCTACCCCGTCCTCGGCGGCGCGCTCTCCGCCGTCGGCATGTGGCTGCTGTCCCGGCTGGAGGTCGACACGCCCCGGCTGCACTACAGCGTCTGGATGGCCGTCCTCGGCGCCGGCATCGGCATGGTGATGCCGGTGCTGATCCTCGCCGTGCAGAACTCCGTGCGCCCCGCCGACCTCGGCACGGCCACCAGCGCCAACAACTACTTCCGGCAGATCGGCGGCAGCGTCGGCGCCGCGATCTTCGGCACCCTCTTCGCCGACCGGCTCGCCGACTCTCTCGCCCGGCGCGTCCCCGCGCACGTGGGCACTCCCCTCCCCGACCCGGAGTCGCTCACCCCGCAGCTCGTCCACGCGCTGCCCCCGGCCCTGCGGGACGCCTACATCAGCGCCTACGCCGACGCCATGCCGCGGATCTTCCTCTACCTGGTGCCGGTGCTGGTGCTCGGCCTGGTCATCGCCTTCTTCCTCAAGGAGACCCCCCTGTTGACGAACGCAGCGTCCCACCACGCCCCCGCCGCCGACCCGAACCACGCGTCCGCGCACACGAACTCCGCGCTGCCGCAGTCCCGTTCGCCGCACACCGCCGGGATCCCCGTCTGCGGCACGGTGCAGCACCCCGACGGAACCGTCGTCCCCCGCGCGGCCCTCACCCTCATCGACGTCGCCGGGACGCAGATCGGACGGGGCGCGAGCGGTGAGGACGGACGGTACGCGCTGTCCACACCCGGAGCCGGTGCGTACGTCCTGATCGCTGCCGCGGGCGGGCACCAGCCCCAGGCCGTCTCCGTGACCGTCGGCGAGCGTCCCGTGGAACTCGACGTCGTCCTCGGCGGCGCCGGACGGCTCGCCGGCAGCGTGGTCACCGCGGACGGCACCCCCGTGCGCGACGCCACCGTCACCCTGACCAACGTGCACGGCGAGGTCGTCGCCGCCACCCGCAGCGGACGCGAGGGCGGCTACGTCATCACCGAACTGGTGGCGGGCGAGTACACCCTCGCCGCCAGCGCGGCCGCCTTCCGCCCGGCCGCGCTCCCGGTCACCGTCCAGGCCTCCCGGGAGACCCGCCAGGACGTCGAACTCGCGGGCGGCGCCGTGCTGCGCGGCACCGTGCGCGCGGGCGGCGGCCGCGTCGTCGAGGACGCGCGCGTGACCCTGCTGGACGCGGCGGGCAACGTCGTGGACACCCTCACCACCGGACCCGACGGAACGTTCAGGTTCGTCGACCTGTCCTCCGGCGAGTACACCGTGATCGCGGCCGGATACCCGCCCGTGGCCACCGTGCTGCACATGGCGGGCGGCGGCCGTACGGAACGCGATCTCCAGCTCGGACACGAGGACTGACCCGGCGCCGACGGGGGCGCGGACCCGCGCGCCGGAGCGGGAAGGTGAAACGAATTCCAGTATTGCCCCACATCCCCGACGACCCCCGCCGTACGGTGGTGACGGCAGCACAGATCTTGCGGAGCCGTGGGGAGAGAGGGCCTGGACCATGGACCGTGGCACCGAGAGGGACACACCTCCCGCGGGTCACGCCACGGCCGGACGTGTCCCGCTGGCCGTGGTCGTGGTGGACCGTGAGGGCCTCGTCTCCCATTGGAGCAGGGGCGCACGCCGGCTCTTCGGCGCGCTCAAGGAGGACGCGATCGGGCGCTCCGCCCTCGACCTGCTCCCCGTCTCCGGCGCGCTGCCCGAGGACGACGAACCCCACCCCTACGGGGCCTACGACGGCCTCGGACCCGACCTGGAGTCCTCGCTCGACGGACGGTTGTCCTACCCGGCCGCGGGCCGCGCCCGCCTCACCGTGCCCGAGCGCGGCCGGGTCGACGTGCTGTGGTGGGCGTACCCGCTGGTGGGTCCGGGCGACGGGCGGCTGCTCGTCCTGGCGGCCGACGCGGACGCACTGCGCCAGGAGGCGCCGGACGCCGACGCGGACTTCGAGCGCATCGCCCCCGCCTTCGCGCTGCACACCGACTTCCCCGGCGCCGCCGAACTCGCCCGGCGGCTGCCCGAGATCCTCCCCAGCATGAGCGTCGGCGAAGGCGCCCGGATCGTCGCGCAGATCCTCGAACTGGGCTATCCGATCCTGGAGTTCAGCCAGAACGACCGGGTCCCCGTCACCCCCGACTGGGGTGTGCCCCGGCGGGCCGAACGCAGGGCGCGCCGCGAGCGGGCCGCCCGGGCCGCGGCCGAGGGCCTGCCTCTGCCCGTGGACCTCACCGACGAGGGCGAGGACCTCGAGTACACCGCCGTGCGGGAGCGCCTGGAGTTCCTCAACGAGGTCAGCGGCAGGATCGGCACCTCCCTCGACCTGTCCCGGACCATCATCGAGGTCAGCAAGGCCGTCGTGCCGCGCTTCACCGACGTCGCCGGCACCTATCTGCGCGAACAGGTCGTCGCCGGCGAGGGGTTCCCCGACGGCGTCCCCGACACCACCACCCTGTGGCACCGCGTCGCCCTCGAACACACCGACGAACCCGGTCGCTGGGACGACGTCGTGCCGGTCGGCGAGGCCATGCCGTTCCCCGCGCACACGCCGTTCTTCCAGTGCATGACCACGGGCGATCCCGTGCTCGTGCCGCGCATCAGCGAGCAGATGGGCCACGCCATCGCCTCGCAGTTCGAGAAGCGTGACATCCGCCCGCTGATCACGGGCCGCTCCATGCTCGTCGTGCCGCTCAAGGCGCGTACCGTCGTCCTCGGCTTCATGGTCCTGCTCCGCCACCCCGAGCGCGTCGAGTTCAACGACATGGACCGGGTCACCGGCGCCGAACTCGCCGCCCGCGCGGGCCTCGTGCTGGACAACGCGCGCATGTACACCCACCAGGAGAGCGTCGCCGAGACCCTCCAGGACAGCATGCTGCCGCACATCCCGCCGCGCATGGCGGGCTGCGACATCGCCACCCGCTACCTGCCCGGCACCCTGCTCGGGCGCGTCGGCGGCGACTGGTTCGACTCCGTGAAACTGCCCGGCGCGCGCACCGCCCTGGTCGTCGGCGACGTCATGGGCCACGGCCTCAACTCGGCCGCGATGATGGGCCAGTTGCGTACGGCCGTCCAGACCATGGCCGCCCTCGACCTGCCGCCCGCCCAACTGCTGCGCAACCTCGACGACCTCGCCCAGCGCCTGGGCGACACCTATCTCGCGACCTGTCTGTACGCCGTCTACGACCCGATCGCGAGCGAACTGCACCTCGCCAACGCGGGCCACATCCCACCCGTCCTGGTCCGCGCCGACGGGCGCAGCGAACTGCTCGAACTGCCCACCGGGGCGCCGATCGGCGTCGGCGGGGTGCCCTTCGAGGCGGTACGCGTGCGGGTGGAGCCCGGCGACCGGCTGGTGATGTGCACCGACGGGCTGGTGGAGGTGCGCGGCGAGGACATCGGGGTGGGCCTGGCGACGCTCTGTGAGTCCGCCGCCCACCCGGCCGCCTCGATGGACGACGCCTGCGACACCATCATCCGGGCCCTGAACCCGCGCGACGGCCGCAAGGACGACGTGGCCCTGCTGATGGCCCGCCTCAACGGCATCGCACCCGACGACGTGGCCGAGTGGCGGTTCCCCCTGGCGCCCGTCGAGGTCGGCCGGGCCCGGGCGGTGGTCCGCGAACAGCTGCACGACTGGGGTCTGCCCCGGTTGGCCGACCACGCCGAGCAACTCGTCGGCGAACTCGTCACCAACGCCGTGCGTCACTCCCACCACCGTCCCGTCGAGGTGCGGCTGGTGCGCGGTGACACGCTGCTGTGCGAGGTGGACGACGACGACCACGAGCTGCCGACGCTGCTGAGCGCCGGTCCCACGGACGAGTTCGGGCGCGGACTGCGGGTGGTCAGCATGCTCGCCCGTGCGTGGGGCACCAGCCGTACCGGTGCCGGCAAGACCGTCTGGTTCGAGCTGACGCTGCCGCGTCACTGAAGCCGCCGGGGCGTCCAGCCGTCACACCGGGCGCTCACGGGGCGCTCATCGGCGTACGCATCTCGAACGCGGCGTGAAGGAACGCGCACCGCGCTTGTCGGCGCACCCCCGGCGCGATAGACCGTACTGGCCCGTCACTTACGGCGGATCGGCGTCGCACCCTGGGGAGTTGGGCATGAGCGTGACGAGTCGGTACCGGGCGGCCTGGGAGGGTTTCTGGCGTGAGGCACCCGACGACCCGGGAGGCGTGTTCTGGGACGCGGAGCCCACGCTCACCGTCGGCCCCCAACTGGCCCTCTTCCAGCCGCACCTGACCGATCCGGGACTGCCGCTGGTGGACCTCGGCTGCGGCAACGGCACCCAGACCCGGTTCCTCGCCGACCGCTTCCCGCGCGTCGTCGGAGCCGACCTGGCCGCCGCGGCCCTGGACCACGCCCGGCGGGCGGACCCGGCGGGGCGGGCGACGTACCGGCTGCTCGACGCCGCGGAGAAGAGCGAGGTCGAGACGCTGCACGCCGAACTGGGCGACGCCAACGTCTATATGCGCGGGGTGCTGCACCAGTGCGAGCCCGACGACCGCCAGCGACTGGTGGACGGGATCGCCGCGCTCCTCGGTGACCGCGGCCGGGTCTTCATGGTCGAACTGTCCGAGGCGGCCCGCCCCGTCCTCGGCGGTCTGGCCCAGGGTCCCACGGGTCCGCCGCCGAAGCTCGCGCCGATCTTCCGGCACGGCATCGCTCCCGGCGAGGTCAAGGACGACGCGGTGCCCGGCTACCTCGCCGCCGCCGGGCTCACCAGCGTCGCGAGCGGCGAACTGCCGCTCATCACCACCGAGTTCGCCCCCGACGGCAGCCGGATCGAGCTCCCGTCGAACTGGTCGGTGGCGGCCCGCGCGAGATGAGCGCGGTCCTCATCGGGTGACGCCCACGCGGATCCGGGCGGCTCGCTCACGTTCCTTCACCGGCTTGGAAGCCGACAGCGGACGAGCCGCCGAACGCGGCCGCCGGTGCCGCACCGGTCGCGCCCGCGTGTCGTCGCCGTGTGTCGTCCCCGCGCGTGCCCCGCGGCGCCCCCGACGTGTTCATGTGTCGAGGGCCGTGACCTGACCTCGATCTCGTCGAGTCGCTCGGGGTCCGCGATGACGTCGATCGTGGTGATGGCGCCCTCGGTGACGGTGAGGACGAGGCGTCCCCGGGGGGCATCGCCGGCCCGATCCGGCCGGCAGCGACTCCTCCTGCGGGTCCGCGCCGTCCCCCGGGCCGAGCGCAGGGACGGCCGGGCGCGCGTAGAGGGGCTCCTCGCGCCGGGCGCGCCGGGTGCGCAGCACGTTCAGACTGACCAGACCCACGACCGTGGCGCCGGGTCTCCGGGACGCCCGGAGTGACCTGGACCCGGGCCTCCGGGCGGCCGAGGCGGGCCCGGAGCCGGCGTTCCGGGCGGCTGAGGCAGGCCCGGATCCGGTGTTCCGGGCGGCCGGGGGAGACCCGGATCGGGGCTTCCGGGAGGCCGAGGGAGGGGCCGATCCTGGCCCGATTTACCGTCTGCGCGTAACGTGGCGCCTCATGAAGATCCTGATCAGCGCCGACATGGAGGGTGCGACCGGCGTCACGTGGCCGGCCGACGTGCTCCCCGGGACACCGCAGTGGGAGCGGTGCCGGGCGATGTTCACCTCCGATGTGAACGCCGCCGTGCTCGGTTTCCTCGACGGCGGTGCCGACGAGGTACTCGTCAACGAGGCCCACTGGACGATGCGCAACCTGCTGCTGGAGCGGCTCGACGACCGGGCGCAGATGCTCACCGGGCGGCACAAGGCGCTGTCCATGGTGGAGGGCGTGCAGCACGGCGACGTGGACGGCATCGCCTTCATCGGCTACCACGCGGCGGCCGGCGCGGAGGGCGTCCTGGCCCACACCTACCTCGCGAACTCCATCACCGGGGTGTGGGTGAACGACGTACGGGCCAGCGAGGGGCTGCTCAACGCGCATGTCGTGGCCGAGTACGGGGTGCCCGTCATCCTCGTCACCGGCGACGACGTGGCCTGCGAGGACGCTCTGGGGTACGCGCCCGAGGCGATGAAGGTCGCGGTCAAGGACCATGTGTCGCGGTACGCGGCCGTGTGCCGTACGCCGGCCAGGACCGCCGCCGACATCCGGGCGGCGGCCAAGGAGGCGACCGCGCTCGCGGTGCGCCACGAGCCGGTCGCCGGGGGCCCGTTCACGATCGCCCTGGAGTTCGACGCCGAACACCTGGCGATGGCGGCCACCGTCGTGCCGGGCGTGGACCGGATCGGCGAGCGGAAGGTCGCGTACACCAGCGACACCATGTACGAGGGAATCCGCAGCTTCAAGGCGGTCACCACGATCGTCTCGGCCGCGGTGGAGGAGCAGTATGGCTGACCAGCAGGCACTGGACGAGGTCGTCCGGTTCACTTCCGACCTGATCCGGATCGACACCACCAACCGCGGTGGCGGCGACTGCCAGGAGCGGCCCGCCGCCGAGTACGCCGCCGAGCGGCTCGCCGGCGCGGGACTCGAGCCCGTGATGCTGGAGCGGACCCCGGGGCGCACGAACGTCGTGGCCCGGATCGAGGGCACCGACCCGTCGGCGGACGCGCTGCTCGTCCACGGTCACCTCGACGTGGTGCCGGCGCAGGCCGAGGACTGGAGCGTGCATCCGTTCTCCGGCGAGGTGCGCGACGGCGTCGTGTGGGGGCGCGGCGCGGTCGACATGAAGAACATGGACGCGATGATCCTCGCCGTGGTGCGGGACTGGGCGCGCAACGGCGTACGGCCCCGGCGCGACATCGTCGTGGCGTTCACCGCGGACGAGGAGGCCAGCGCGGTGGACGGCTCCGGCTTCCTCGCCGACCGGCACGCCGAACTGTTCGAGGGGTGCACCGAGGGCGTCAGCGAGTCGGGCGCGTACACCTTCCACGACGGCGGCGGCCGGCAGATCTATCCCATCGCCGCCGGTGAGCGGGGTACGGGCTGGCTGAAGCTCACCGCGCGCGGCCGGGCCGGGCACGGCTCCAAGGTCAACCGCGAGAACGCGGTGACCCGGCTGTCCGCCGCGATCACCCGCATCGGCGAGCACGAGTGGCCGCTGCGGCTCACCCCGACCGTGAGCGCGGCCCTCACCGAACTCGCCGCCCTGTACGGCGTGGACCCCGACCTGTCCGACGTGGACACGCTGCTGACGAAGCTCGGACCCGCCGCCAAGCTCGTCGAGGCGACCGTCCGCAACAGCTCCAACCCGACGATGCTGGACGCGGGCTACAAGGTCAACGTGATCCCGGGGGAGGCCGTCGCGTACGTCGACGGTCGCTTCCTGCCCGGCGGCGAGGACGAGTTCCGCACCACCCTCGACCGGCTGACCGGGCCGGACGTGGACTGGGAGTTCGACCACCGGGAGGTCGCCCTCCAGGCGCCGGTGGACTCGCCGACGTTCGCCGGGATGCGGGCCGCGGTCGAGGAGTTCGCGCCCGAGGGGCACGTGGTGCCGTACTGCATGTCCGGCGGCACGGACGCCAAGCAGTTCTCGCGGCTCGGCATCACCGGTTACGGCTTCGCGCCGCTGAAACTGCCGGAGGGCTTCGACTACCAGGCCCTCTTCCACGGGGTCGACGAGCGCGTCCCCGTCGAGGCGCTGCACTTCGGCGTCCGTGTCCTCGACCGTTTCCTGCGGACGGCCTAGGCGAGTGGGGGAGAACGTGCAGACCTTGGCCTACGGTTCCTGGCCTTCGCCCATCGACGCGGCCCTGGCCGCCGCCCACGACGGGCACCCCGAGTTCGTCGGCTTCGTCGGCGACGAGGCCTGGTGGACGGAGCCCCGGCCCGCCGAGGGCGGCCGCCGCACCCTGGTGCGCCGGCGCGCCGACGGCACCGAGGAGTCCGTCCTGCCCGCGCCGTGGAACGTGCGCAGCCGGGTCATCGAGTACGGCGGACAGCCCTGGGCCGGCGCGGCGCGCGGCGGCGAGCCGGTCGTGGTGTTCGTGAACTTCGCCGACCAGCGGCTGTACCGGTACGAGCCCGGCGGCGAGCCGATCCCGCTCACGCCCGTCTCCCCGGTGGGCGGCGGGGCGCGCTGGGCGGAACCGCGGATCCACCTGGACCGCGGTGAGGTGTGGTGTGTGCTGGAGGAGTTCACCGGCGACGGGCCCACCGACGTCCGCCGGGTGCCGGCCGCCGTGCCGCTGGACGGCTCGGCCGCCCGCGACCGCGGCGCGGTGCGCGAGCTCGCCGGGGAACGGCACCGGTTCGTGACCGGACCCCGGCTCTCGCCGGACGGACGGCGGGCCGCCTGGCTCGGCTGGGACCATCCGCGGATGCCGTGGGACGGCACGGAGCTGGTCGTCGCGGACGTCGACGACGACGGAACGTTCCGGCAGGCCCGGACCGTGGCCGGCGGCCCGGAGGAGTCCATCGCGCAGGTCGACTGGTCGGCGGACGGCCGTCTCCTGTACGCGAGCGACCGTACGGGCTGGTGGAACCTGTACCAGGACGGCGAACCCCTCTGTCCCCGCGAGGAGGAGTTCGGCGGTCCCCTCTGGAAGCTCGGGCACCGCTGGTTCGCCCCGCTGGAGAGCGGGCTGATCGCCGTCGTGCACGGTCGCGGCACCACCGCTCTCGGGATACTGGATCCCGAGAGCGGCGAGGTCGTCGACGCGGCCGGACCCTGGACCGAGTTCGCGCCCACCCTCGCGGTGCACGGCGAGCGGGTCGTGGCCGTCGGCGCCAGCCCGCGCAGCGCCTACGAGGTCGTCGAGCTGGACACCCGCACCGGCCGGGCCCGGGTGATCGGTTCCGCGCACGAGGACGCCGTGGACCCGGCCCACTACCCCGAGCCGCTGATCCGCACCTTCGACGGCCCCGACGGGCGCGAGGTGCACGCGCACATCTACCCGCCGCAGCGCCCCGGGTACGTCGCACCCGCCGACGAACTGCCCCCGTACGTCGTCTGGGCGCACGGCGGACCCACCGGTCACGCGCCGCTCGTGCTCGACCTGGAGATCGCCTACTTCACCTCGCGCGGCATCGGTGTCGCCGAGGTCAACTACGGCGGCTCGACCGGGTACGGGCGCGCCTACCGCAACCGGTTGCGCGAGCAGTGGGGTGTCGTCGACGTCGAGGACTGCGCGGCCGTCGCGCTCGCCCTCGCCGAGGAGGGCACCGCCGACCGCGACCGGCTCGCCATCCGCGGCGGCAGCGCGGGCGGCTGGACCACGGCCGCCTCCCTCACCAGCACCGACGTCTACGCCTGCGGCACGATCATCTACCCCATCCTCGACCTGGCGGGGTGGGCCACGGGGGAGACCCACGACTTCGAGTCGCAGTACCTGGAGAGCCTGGTCGGGCCGCTCGCCGAGGTGCCCGCCCGGTACGCACAGCGCTCGCCGGTCGAGCACGCCGACCGGGTCACCGCGCCTTTCCTGCTGCTCCAGGGGCTGGACGACGTGATCTGCCCGCCCGCGCAGTGCGACCGGTTCCTGGACCGGATGCGCGGGCGCGGGGTGCCGCACGCCTACATCGCCTTCGAGGGGGAGGGGCACGGGTTCCGGCGCGCCGAGACCATGGTGCGTGCCCTGGAGGCCGAACTCTCCCTGTACTCCCAGGTGTTCGGGCTGAACCCGCCCGATGCCCCGACCCTGGAGCTCTCCACGTGAGACAACTCCTGCGACCGTCCCGGCTCGCCCCCGGCGCCCGGGTGGCCGTCGTCGCGCCCAGCGGCCCGGTGGCGGAGGACCGGCTCCAGGCCGGGCTCGACGTGCTGCGCGGCTTCGACCTCGACCCGGTGGTGGCACCCCACGTCCTGGACCGGCACGGTGAGCTGGATCACCTCGCCGGTACGGACGCGGACCGGGCCGCCGACCTCCAGGCCGCCTGGTGCGACCCGTCGGTCGACGCCGTGCTGTGCGCGCGGGGCGGGTACGGGGCCCAGCGGATGGTCGACCTGCTCGACTGGTCGGCGATGCGGGCGGCGGGGCCGAAGGTGTTCGTCGGCTTCAGCGACATCACCGTGCTGCACCAGGCCTTCGCCACCCGGCTGGGCCTGGTCACCCTGCACGGCCCGGCGGCCGCGGGCGTGGACTTCACCAAGAGCGCGCGGGCCCAGGAACACCTGCGGGCGACCCTGTTCGCGCCCGAGACGGTCCGCACCCTCGGCGCCGGAGGCGGTGCGCTCGCCCCCGGGCGGGCGCGCGGGGTCACGCTCGGCGGCTGCCTGAGCATGATCACCTCCGACCTCGGCACGCCGCACGCCCACCCGGGAGCGGGGGGCGGGCTGCTGCTGATCGAGGACGTCGGCGAGCGGGCGTACCGGATCGACCGGATGCTGACCCAGCTGCTGCGCACGGGCTGGCTCGACGGGGTCGCCGGGATCGGACTGGGGTCCTGGGCCGGGTGCGGCCCGTACGCCGAGGTGCGCGCCGTCCTCGCCGACCGCCTCGGCGGCCTGGGCGTGCCGGTCGTGGAGGAACTCGGCTTCGGGCACGGCGACGACGCGCTGACGGTCCCCTTCGGGATGAGCGCCGAACTCGACGCGGCCGCGGGCACCCTGACCCTCGACGAGCCCGCCCTGCGCTGACCGCCGTACCGGCATCACCAGTGACCCCACGGCCCCGGACGATCCGGGGCCGTGGGGCCGCCGGACGCCTCCCGGGGCCGAGGAAGGCGGGGGGCCGCGGGGGGCCGTCGTAGGGTGGCGGGATGCCGCACATCGCATCCCAGTACCTCGCCGAGGGCCCCCGCGTGGGCATACGCCACTACTCCTACGAGGACGGCGCCGAGTTCACCGCCCGGGTCCGGGAGAGCAAGGACCTGCACCACCCCTGGCTGTTCCCGCCCGACACCGCCGACGCCTACACCGCCTACGCCGGCCGGCTGATCGAGGACCGGACGAAGGCCGGGTTCCTGGTCTGCGAGAAGGGTGAAGGCGGCGCCATCGCCGGGTTCATCAACATCAACAACATCGTCGAGGGCAGCTTCCTCAGCGGCGCCCTCGGCTACGGCGCCTTCGCGCACGCCGCCGGGCGGGGGCTGATGCGCGAAGGGCTGGACCTCGTGGTGGGCCACGCGTTCGGGCCGCTGCGGCTGCACCGGCTGGAGATCAACGTGCAGCCGGCGAACACCGCCTCCGTCGCCCTCGCGCGCGGCTGCGGCTTCCGCCTGGAGGGGTTCTCGCCCGCCATGCTGTTCATCGACGGCGCCTGGCGCGACCACGAACGCTGGGCCGTCACCGCCGAGATGCGGGCTTCCGGTTGACCTTCATCGTGTCGAGGTCCGTGACCGTCGACCTCAGCGCGCCGAAGCCGTAGCCGAGCTCGCGCAGCGTGCTCTGCGCGAGATCCTCGGCGAGCGCGCCCGCCATCTCCTCGCCGTCCGCCGCGTCCGACACCACCACGTAGCGCATCGAGAAGTGCTTCAGCGGCGCCGGCTCGTACGTGAGCGAGCCCTCCGCGCAGAACCGCATGCTGGTCAGACCGTGCACCGGGGCCTCCACGAGCAGCCGGGCCCGGGCCGCGTCGGTGAGTCCCTCCCAGGTGCCCCGGACGATCACCCGGTAGGTGTGCTGCTCGCTCATGCGCCGTTCCACTCCCTCATGCGTCCCCCGCGCGGTCCTTCGAAGGCCCGACTGTACGTCGAGGGCGGCGCGGCGCACGCGGAATATCGACGGGGCGCCTTTGCGCAATCCTGACCCGTAGCTCCCCTGGGCAGGCCGGCGGTTGCCGGGTTCCATGGTGATCGTGACGACGATCCGACGTGACGTAGTGACCCTGCCCGCCGCGCGGTCCGGCCCGGACAACCCGCTGCCCCCGCTGCGCCCCCTCGACGAGCTGCACCGCATCGACGACCGGGACCGGGAGGACCTCCCGCCCGACATGGCCCGGCAGATCGGCCACGCCCCGCTGCGCAGCCTGCTGCCCGAGCGGGTGCGGGACGGGTACGGGCGGACGCGTGAACCCCACGCGACCGACGCCCTCGTGATCGAGAACGACCGCCTGCGCGCCACGGTGCTGCCCGGCCTCGGCGGCCGGATCGCCTCGCTCGTCCACAAGCCGACCGGCCGTGAACTCCTGTACCGCAACCCGGTGTTGCAGCCGGCCAACTTCGCCCTCAACGGCGCCTGGTACTCCGGTGGCATCGAGTGGAACATCGGCGCCACCGGCCACACCACCCTCTCCTGCTCACCCTTGCACGCCGCCCGTGTCCCCGCCCCGGACGGCGGCGAGATGCTCCGCCTGTGGGAGTGGGAACGGCTGCGCGACCTGCCCTTCCAGGTCGACCTGTGGCTGCCGGAGGGCTCCGACTTCCTCTACGTCGGCGTCCGGATCCGCAATCCGCACGAGCACCCCGTGCCCACCTACTGGTGGTCCAACATCGCCGTCCCCGAGGAGCGCCGGGTGCTCGCGCCCGCGCACGAGGCCTGGCACTTCGGCTACGAGCGCCGCCTGCGCCGGGTGCCCGTCCCCGCGTACGACGGGATCGACCGTACCTATCCGCTCCGCAGCACCTTCGCCGCCGACTACTTCTACGAGCTGCGCGAAGACCGGCGGCGCTGGATCGCCGCGCTCGACGGCGACGGGCACGGACTGGTGCAGACGTCCACCGACGTGCTGCGCGGCCGCAAGCTGTTCGTGTGGGGCGCGGGGAGCGGCGGCCGGCGCTGGCAGGAGTGGCTCACCGAGCCGGGCACCGGCGGCTACTGCGAGATCCAGGCGGGACTCGCCCGCACCCAGCTGGAGCACGTACGCCTCGCGGCGCGCGGCGAGGTGTCCTGGCTGGAGGCGTACGGGCCGCTGAGCGCACCGTCCGAGGGGGAGTGGGACGACGTCCTGCGCGAGGCCGGCGCACGGCTCGAAGCGGTCCTGCCGCGTGCCGCCGTCGACGCCGCCCACGAGGCGTGGAGGCCGTACGCCGACACCGAACCGGGCGAGATCCTCGCCACCGGCTCCGGCTGGGGCGCGCTGGAGGTGCTGCGCGCCGACTGGAAGCTGCCCGGCACCCCCTTCGACGAGCGCACCCTCGGCGACGCCCAGGCCCCCTGGCGGGCGCTGCTGCGCACCGGATCCTTCCCCGAGCCGCGGCGGGTACGGCCGCCCGGTCCGACGCTGGTCGCCCCGCACTGGCGGGACATGCTGGAGACCGCGCCCGCGACCCCGCTCACCGAGTACCACCTCGGCGTCGCCCAGTGGCACGCGGGCGACCGGGCACAGGCGGTGCGCAGCTGGGAGCGGGCCCTCGCTCTCGCGCCCTCGCTCTGGCCGCTGCTGCGCTGCCTCGCGGTCGCCGACGTGGAGAGCGGACACGACGAGCGGGCCGCCGACCGGTACCTGGACGCCTTCGACGACCTGTGCCGCGAACGGCGCGACAGCGGGGAGTCCTGGACGGCCGCCATGGCCGCGCTCGGCCGGGAGACGGTCGAGGCGCTGCTCGCGGTACGGCGTCCGGCGCCGGCGCGGGCCGTGTGGGAACGGCTGCACCCGAGCACCCGGGAGCGCGGCCGGTTCCGGCTGCTGGAGGCCGAGATCCTCTGCGCGGAGGGCCGGCGGGAGGAGGCGCGGGCGGTCTTCGACGCGGGCTTCGAGGTGGCCGACCTGCGCGAGGGCGCGCAGGCCCTGGACCGGCTGTGGGCCCGGCTGAGCGACGGCCCGCTCCCGGCGCGGTACGACTTCCGCATGCGGCCGTCCACACCCTGACGCGGCAAGCGGCGGGCCTCACCCCCTGGCGGGCGCGGAAGGAGGGCCCGCTCTCCCTCCGGTCCGACGGGGGCGGAAGGAGGCCGTGACCCCGGGCCGGCCGGAGCAGGCCCGGGGGACGGCGGGGCGGTGCGAGACGCCAGCGCGCGCCGGGGGTGGTGCGAGGCCTCAGGGCGCGTCGGGGGCGGTGCGAGGTTCTAGGCGCGGCGGTCCACGTACTCGTACACCGCGCCGTCCGGGTGCCGGGCGATCAGGTTGCGGCCCACCGGCGTCGCGACCGGGCCCGCGATGACGTCCGCGCCCAGCTCGGTGAGGACCTTGTGCGTCTCGTCGACGTCCGCCACGGCGATGGTGGCGGCGACCTTGCGCAGCACCTCCAGTTCCGCCTCGGGCCCGCTCATCAGCAGGAAGCAGCCGACCGCGGCCACCTGGACGCCCGCGCGCTCGAAGCGCAGGGCCTCGGTTCCGGCGAGCCGTTCGTAGAAGCGGACCGAGGTCTCGAGATCGTCGACGCAGACGCGCAGCGTGGCTCCCAGAATCTCCATGCGGGGGAGCCTAGTTGTGCGGGCGCCCGCGCGGGCCCGGTACCCGGGGTCCGCGCATGTTTGGAGCCCCCGGCCAGGGGGACGCGGAAAGTCTCGTACGCGACGTCTGTACGCGAGGTGCGCGCGAACTCGTGCGTGCCCGTGCGCGGCAGCCGTGTCCCCGCACACCCACAGCCGGAGGCGAGTCAGCCGTGAATCGACCCCACAGCGCGACGGTCGGTGCCGGATTCGCCCTGAACCCGACCCACCACCACCCTCACCCGCGGTCCGCCGGGAGAGGCTCGGGCCCCGAGCCCGCGCGCAACCAGCCGGGCGGCGAACCGGCGAAGAACCAGCCGGGCGGTGAGCCCGCGAAGAACCAGCCCGGCGGTGAGCCCGCGAAGAACCAGCCGGGCCGCCACCCCTCGCCCGGTCCCGTCAGGCGCCCCGACATCCCGGACGAGCACGCCTGAGACGAACCCGGCCCCCGACATCCCGAGCACCGCACGCGAGGAGACAGATGAACACCGGCGAACTCGTCGAGCTGGCCCAGCAATTGCGCGTGGACAGCGTGCGCGCGGCCGACGCCGCGGGATCAGGACACCCGACGTCCTCGATGTCCGCGGCGGACCTGATGGCCGTCCTGCTCGCCCACCACCTCCGCTACGACTTCGACCGCCCCGCCCACCCCGGCAACGACCGCTTCGTGCTGTCCAAGGGACACGCCTCGCCTCTGCTGTACGCCGCCTACAAGGCGGCCGGAGCCGTCGACGACGCCGAGCTGCTCACCTTCCGGCGGCTGGGCAGCCGTCTGGAGGGCCACCCGACCCCGCGCCGGCTGCCGTGGGTCGAGACCGCGACCGGATCGCTCGGACAGGGCCTGCCCGTGGGGGTCGGCATCGCGCTGGCCGGCAAGCGGCTCGACCGTACCGACCAGCGTGTGTGGGTGCTGTGCGGCGACAGCGAGCTGGCCGAGGGGTCCGTGTGGGAGGCCGCCGAGCACGCGAGCCACGAACACCTCGACAACCTCACCGCGATCGTCGACGTCAACCGGCTCGGCCAGCGCGGCCCGACCCGGCACGGGCACGACCTCGACGCGTACGCGCGCCGCTTCCGGGCCTTCGGCTGGCACGCCGTCGAGGTCGACGGCCATGACGTCGACGCGATCGACCGCGCCTTCGGCGAGGCGGAGTCGACGAGCGGACAGCCGACCGTGATCCTCGCCCGCACCCTCAAGGGGCGCGGTGTCGCCTCCGTCGAGGACCGCGAGGGACTGCACGGCAAGCCGCTGCCCGACGCCGCCGCGGCGGTCGCCGAACTCGGCGGCCTCCGAGACCTGCGCGTGCGCGTGCAGCCGCCGCCGGACGCCCGCATGCTGCACTCCGTCAGCACGGCCCCGCTGGACCTCCCGCGCTACGACAAGGGCGACGAGGTCGCCACCCGCGACGCCTACGGCCACGCGCTCGCCGCGCTGGGCGCCGCCCGCGCCGACGTCGTCGCCCTCGACGGCGAGGTCGGCGACTCCACCCGCGGCGAGTACTTCGCCAAGGAGCACCCCGACCGCTACTTCGAGTGCTACATCGCCGAACAGCAGATGGTCGGGACGGCGGTGGGGTTCGCGGCCCGCGGCTGGGTGCCGTACGCCTCCACGTTCGCCGCCTTCCTCACCCGCGCCTTCGACTTCGTGCGGATGGCCGCGGTGAGCGGCTCCGGCATCGTCCTGAACGGCTCGCACGCGGGCGTCGCGATCGGGCAGGACGGGCCCTCCCAGATGGGCCTGGAGGATCTGGCGATGTTCCGCACGGTGCACGGCTCGACCGTGCTGTACCCGTGCGACGCCAACCAGACCGCCCGGCTCGTCGCCGCCGTCGCCGGCCTGGACGGCGTCCGTTATCTGCGCACCTCGCGCGGCGCGAGCCCGGTGATCTACGGCCCGGACGAGGAGTTCCCGGTCGGTGGCAGCAAGGTGCTGCGCTCCGGCGACCGGGACCGGCTGACGATCGTCGCCGCGGGCGGCACCGTCCACGAGGCGCTGTCCGCCGCCGAGGCGCTCGACGGACAGGGCATCCCGGTCCGGGTGATCGACCTCTACTCGGTCAAGCCCGTCGACCGGCTCACGCTGCGCCAGGCGGCCGACGAGACGGGCTGCCTGCTCACGGTCGAGGACCACCACGAGGAGGGCGGGCTCGGGGACGCGGTCCTGGACGCCTTCGTCGACGGCCGTCCCGTGCCGCGTCTGGTGCGGCTCGCGGTCCGTACGATGCCGGGCTCGGCGACACCGGGCGAACAGCTGCACGCCGCGGGTATCGACGCCGAGGCGATCGCGGCGGCCGGGCGACTGCTGGTCGAGGAGGCGATCGTGCGCTGATCGAGGAGGCGATCGTGCGCTGATCGGGGAGGCGGCGATCGCGCGTCGGGCAGACAGGCGGCGATCCCGCGCCGGGCAGGGGGCGACCGCGCGAAAGGAGGGGTGGCCGGTCCGCCGGGTGACGGACGGTGACGGCACGCACATCCGGGGCCTGAGGGTTTGGCCGCCGCGGATGCGGCCACCCGGTGCCTGAACCGACCGGCCCGACCGGCCCGACCCCCGATCCGGGGCCGGGCCACGCGCAGGAGGAGGCACCATGACCGGACCGCGGTACGTCTACGCCGTCTGCCGGCCCTTTCGCGCGGCCCTCCAGGCCCAGATCACCGGGGTGGCGGGGGTGCCCGTCGGGCTGCTCAACCACCGCGGCCTGGTCGCCGTCGTCTCCAGCGTGCCCGCGTCCGACTTCGCCGAGGAGCCGTTGCTCGCGCACCTCGCGGATCCGGACTGGCGGGCCGCCGTCGCGCGCTGCCATCAGTGCGTGATCGACGCGCTCACCGCCGTCACCACACCGCTGCCGCTGCTGCCGGCCACCGTCTGCGCCGACGACAGCGCCCTGCGCGCGATGCTGGAGGCGCGCGAAGCCGAGTTCACCCACACCCTCGACCGGCTGGACGGAAAGGCCGAGTGGGGCGTGAGGGTGTACACGGAGACACAGCCGGCCGAGGAATTCGCGGCCCGGCTGCACGCGATGCTTTCCCGGTACGCGGACGACTCCCGTTTCCGCGCCCGGCAGCTCGCCGGCTCTGAACTCTCCCATGGATCTGGGCGCAACATATTGAACGCGGCCTATCTGGTGCCGCGGTCGGATTGCGAGGAATTCGTGGAAATGGTCGACCGGGCAAAGCGGGACGCTCTCCCCGGAGTGCGGGTCGAACTGGCCGGACCGTGGGCGGCCTACTCCTTCGCGGGTGAGTACGCGGAGGAGGAAGAGAAGCAAGGGGCGTATTGCGGCCCGAGGTCCTGATCAGGGGGCATACTGCGGCCCGAGGTCCTGATCGGAACCTCGGGCCGCGGAGAACACATCACCACCGGTCATCGCCGGCACCTCACCACCGGTACCAGCGGCCCCTGCCCCCGGCCGTGCTCGTTCCGCGGAACAGGAATCCGAGCAGCCAGACCACCAGAACCACCAGTGCGACCCACCACAGCAGTTTGATGGCGAATCCGGCACCGAAGAGAAGGAGTACGAGAAGCAGTACGAGAAGAATGGGAACCATAATGTGAACCTCCTTCTCACCGTGTTTCCACAATGCGGGGATTCAGGCTTCCTTGCGACAGAGAATTTCTCCGTGCAGAACGGTGAACCAGCCGTCCTCCCGCTCTCCCCACTCCCGCCAGGCGTCCGCCACGGCCCGCAGCCCCTGCGGTGTCGCGTGGCCGCCCTCCACGGCCCGGAGCGCGTACGCCGAGGCCACGGTGCGTTCCGCCCACAGGCCGTTCCACCACGCCCGCTCCTCGGGCGTCGAGAAGGTCCAGGTGCCTGAGGTGGCCGTGACGTCCGTGATCCCCGCCGCCAGCGCCCACGACTTCAGCCGGCGTCCGGCGTCCGGCTCGCCCCCGTTGGCGCGGGCCACCCGGCGGTACAGGTCCAGCCAGTCGTCCAGGCCGGCGGACCCGGGATACCAGGTCATCGCCGCGTAGTCCGAGTCGCGGACCGCGATGAACCCGCCCGGCCTGGTCACCCGCAGCATCTCGCGCAGCGCCCGCACCGGATCGCCGACGTGCTGGAGCACCTGGTGGGCGTGGACCACGCAGAAGGTGTCGTCGGGGTAGTCCAGGTCATGGACGTCGGCCACGGCGAAGTCGGTGTTGGCCAGGCCCCGCCCGGCGGCCGTGGCGCGCGCCTGCTCCAGGATCCCCGCCGCGTGGTCGACGCCGGTGACGTGTCCGTCCGGGACCAGTTCGGCCAGGTCGGCCGTGATGGTGCCCGGTCCGCAGCCGATGTCCAGGATCTTCATGTGCGGCTTGAGCGAACCGAGCAGGTACGCGGCGGAGTTGGCGGCGGTGCGCCAGGTGTGCGAACGCAGCACGGACTCGTGGTGCCCGTGCGTGTAGACGGCGGTCTCCCGCGGTTTCGGCATGGCTGTGCCCCTTCTCGTCGGCTCCGCGTACCGGCCCCCGCGGGGGCTTTCGGCCCGGCGGGGGCGACATCGGTCACGGTACGCGCGCCAGCCGCATGATGAGACCGCCGTTTCACGATACGGACCGGCGGGTGATCAGTCCACGGCGCTCCCGGTCAGCGAGCGGTACACGACCAGCGCTTCGGGCAGCTTCTCCAGCGTCACATCGCCCGATACCTCGGTGACCTCACCGTCGTAGGCGAGGAGCGTGCCCGGCGCGACGTCCGCCAGCCGCAGCCGCCCCACCTGGACCGCGGCGTGGGCGGGCGAGCGGGTGAGCGGTCCCGCCGCCGCGGCGGCGAGCAGCCGCAGCGCGGGCCTGCGGCCCCCGTGCACCACCCGCACGTCGAGCAGCCCGTCCGCCAGGTCCCGGCGGCGGCCCGGTGCGAGCCCCATCCGGTGGTAGGTGCCGTTCCCGGCGAACAGCAGCCACAACGGCCGGGTACGACCGCCCACTTCGGCCTGGAGGGGGTGCCGGTCCGCGCGCAGCACGCGCACCGCCGCCAGCACCCCGGCCGGCCAGCCGCCGATCCGGCCCGACCAGCGGTCGCGCTCCCGCACCAGCTCCGGATAGACGCCGAGGCTGCACGTGTTCAGGAAGACACCGTGCGCGTCCCCGCCGCTGAACCGGCCCACGTCCACGCGCACGGCCTCGCCGCCCCGCACGGCCCGGCTCAGGGACCGCTCGTCCTCCACGCCCAGGTCGTAGGCGAAGTGGTTGAGCGTGCCGCCGGGCAGCACCGCCAGCGGCAGGTCGTGCCGCAGGGCGACCTCCGCCGCGGTGTTCACCGTGCCGTCGCCGCCGCAGACCCCGAGGGCCAGGGCCCGGCCCGCCGCCTTCTCCAACTCCTCCCGGACGTCGTCCGGCGCGCACTCGACGACCTCCGCGCGCGGGAGCGCGTCGCGCAGTGCCCGCACCCGGTCGGCGGTGCCCGACGCGGAGTTCGCCACGACCACCAGGCCCTCGCCGTCGGGCAGGGCCGGGGCCTCGGCGCGCGGCCGGGCCGCCGGCACGACCTGGGCGCGGGTCGGCACCATGCTCCGTACGGCGAAGGCCGCCCCCGCGCCCAGCGCCGCTCCCGCCAGCACGTCGCTCGGGAAGTGCACCCCGGTGTAGACGCGGGACATGGCCACCGAGAAGGCCACCGGCGCCACCACCGCCCCCCACGCCGGCGACTCCAGCGCGACCCCGGTCGCGAACGCCGCCGCCGACGCGGCGTGCCCGGACGGGAACGACGTGGTGATCGGCTGCCGCTTCAGTTGTCGTACCAGCGGCACGGGGTCCAGTACCGGACGTGTGCGGCGCACCGAGCGCTTGCCGATCGTGTTGATCGTCAGCGAGGCCAGGCTGAGGGAGGCGAGGCCCCGGGCGGCCGCCCGGCGGGCCCGCGGGGTACGGCTCGCCGCGACGGCGGCCGCCGCCGCGAACCACAGCACCCCGTGGTTGGCGCTCCGGCTCAGCCGCGGCAGCACACGCTCGGCACCGGGCCAGTCGCGTTCGGCGGCGAACTCGAACAACCGGCAGTCGAGGGCGAGCAGCCGGTCGCGCAGGGCGTGGTGCCCCGGCTTCAGGACGGTGAGGTCGACGTCTGGGCTCATGAGGTCATGGGTACCCTGAAGCGGCCGTTTCCTGTCCCGGACGGCACCGCAGCCGAAGGACCCACCGCATGCGCCTGCTCCTCGTCCGCCATGGCCAGACCCCCACCAACGTCGACTTCCTGCTGGACACGGCCGTGCCGGGACCGGGCCTGACCGCGCTCGGCGAGCAACAGGCCGCACGGCTCCCGGCGGCCCTCGCCGACGAGGACATCGAGGCCCTCTACGCCTCCACCCTCGTCCGTACGCAGCTGACCGCCGCGCCGCTGGCCGCCGCCCGCCGCCTCGACGTGACCGTGCGTGACGGCATCAGGGAGATCGCCGCGGGCGATCTCGAGCTGCTGCCCGGCCACTCCCCGTCGGCCGAGCGCTACATGCGCACCGTGTTCGCCTGGGCCGCGGGCGACCTGGATCTGCGGATGCCGGGCGGCGAGAGCGGCACCGAGGCCTTCGCCCGCTACGACGCGGTGGTCGCGGAGGCCGCGGACAGCGGCGCCGGGACCGTCGCCATGATCAGCCACGGCGCGGCCATCCGCATGTGGGCGGCCGCCCGCGCCGACAACGTCGACGTGGCCTTCGCCGCCGCGCACCGCCTGGAGAACACGGGCGTGGTGATCCTGGAGGGCACTCCCGCCGACGGCTGGAAGGCCCTCGCCTGGGCGGGCGCCACGGTCACCCCCACGGGTGAGGGCGGTCCCACCGGCCGGCCGCTGGACGGGACGCGCTGAGCCCGCCGGGCCGCTCGACGGGCGGATGTCCCGATAAGCATTTGGCGGGTGCCGTGGGTGACCCGCAGAATGCCGTTTCATGGGACATCTGGAAGCCGCGCACCTCGAGTACCACCTCCCCGACGGGAGGACGCTGCTCGGCGACGTGTCGTTCCGGGTGGGCGAAGGCGCCGTCGTGGCCCTCGTCGGACCCAACGGCGCGGGCAAGACGACCCTGCTCCGGCTGATCTCCGGCGAGCTGAAGCCGCACGGCGGCACCGTCACCGTCAGTGGCGGCCTGGGCGTGATGCGACAGTTCGTGGGCTCCGTACGGGACGAGACGACCGTACGCGATCTGCTGGTGTCGGTCGCGCCGCCCGGCATCCGCGAGGCCGCGCGGGCCGTCGACCGGGCCGAGCACGCCATGATGACCGTCGACGACGAGGCCTCCCAGCTGGGGTACGCGCAGGCGCTCTCCGACTGGGCGGAGGTGCGCGGCTACGAGTCCGAGACGCTGTGGGACATGTGCACCACGGCCGCGCTCGGCATCCCGTACGAGAAGGCGCAGTGGCGGCTGGTGCGCACGCTGTCCGGCGGTGAGCAGAAGCGGCTGGTGCTGGAGGCGCTGCTGCGCGGCACCGACGAGGTGCTGCTCCTCGACGAGCCGGACAACTACCTCGACGTGCCCGGCAAGCGCTGGCTGGAGGAGCGGCTGAAGGAGACCCGCAAGACCGTGCTGTTCGTCTCGCACGACCGGGAACTCCTCTCCCGCGCCGCCGAGAAGATCGTGTCCGTCGAGCCGGGACCGGCCGGCGCCGACGCCTGGGTGCACGGCGGCGGCTTCGCCACCTACCACGAGGCCCGCCGGGAACGCTTCGCCCGCTTCGAGGAACTGCGCAGGCGCTGGGACGAGAAGCACGCGCAGCTGAAGAAGCTGGTGCTGAGCCTGCGTCAGGCGGCCTCCATCAGCCACGAGCTGGCCTCCCGCTACCAGGCCGCGCAGACCCGGCTGCGCAAGTTCGAGGAGGCCGGCCCGCCGCCCGAGCCGCCGCGCGAGCAGGACATCACCATGCGGCTGAAGGGCGGACGCACCGGCGTACGGGCCGTCACCTGCGCGGGACTCGAACTCACCGGCCTGATGAAACCCTTCGACCTGGAGGTCTTCTACGGCGAACGGGTCGCCGTCCTCGGCTCCAACGGCTCCGGCAAGTCGCACTTCCTGCGGCTCCTCGCCGGCGAGGACGTCACGCACACGGGGGAGTGGAAGCTGGGCGCGCGGGTCGTGGCCGGGCACTTCGCCCAGACGCACGCGCACCCCGAACTCCAGGGCCGTACGCTCCTGGACATCCTGTGGAAGGAACACGCCCAGGACCGCGGTGCCGCCATGTCCCGGCTGCGCCGCTACGAGCTGACCCAGCAGGCCGAACAGAACTTCGAGCGGCTCTCCGGCGGCCAGCAGGCCCGTTTCCAGATCCTGCTGCTGGAACTGGAGGGCGTCACGGCCCTGCTCCTGGACGAGCCCACCGACAACCTCGACCTGGAGTCCGCCGAGGCGCTCCAGGAAGGTCTGGAGGCCTTCGAGGGCACGGTCCTGTCGGTCACCCACGACCGCTGGTTCGCCCGGTCCTTCGACCGCTACCTCGTCTTCGGCAGCGACGGCCGGGTGCGGGAGACGGCCGAGCCGGTCTGGGACGAGCGACGGGTGGAGCGGGCCCGCTAGGAGCCGCTCACCGGCGGCGGAACGCGGGCGCAGGCCCGGGGGCCGGAATGTTCGTACAGTGGAAGCGAAGAGGTGAGTTCCACGGTTCCCTCCCGGATCCGCTCGGGGGACCGCTCACGGGCGGCCGCCCGGGCCGCCGGGACGGACACGACGAGCGGGGTTTCACCATGAGCGGAGTCGACCCGGCGCGACTGGACGACCAGCAGCTGATGAAGGAACTGGAGAACATCCACCGCACGCGCCACGACACCCTGCTGCACGGCTCCAACGACGCGCTGCGCACCCACAACCACCGCATGGCACAGCTGGAGGGCGAATACCTGCGGCGCAACCCCCGCCGCTTCGTGTCACCGAGCCGCACCCGCGACGGCGCCCGGGACCGGGCGGCCGCGGGCGCCGCGGGCGCCGGGGGCACCGGGGGCGCGACCCCGGTGGGCAAGTGGGGCCCCGGAGCCGGTCAGCGCGGCGCCTGACACACCACCGCGGCCCTCGCCGCGCCGCCTCACGGCGGCCCTGCCTCAGGCGGCCTGCCGCGACGCGAGTACGTCCAGGAACGCCGCGCGGAATGCCTGGAGGTCGTCCGGCCCGCGCCTCGTGACCGGCGTGGCGCGGCCCTGCTCGCCCACCTTCACCCGCGCCGCGACCGGCTCCGGGACCAGGTGATGCGGGAGGGCGTGTGACGCGCGGCGGGGTGTGGCGGGAGAGGCACCGGGGGCGTCCGTCGCGTACTTCCCCGCGACCGGGGCCGGGTCGCGGTCGGCGTCGGCTTCTTCACCCGGTCGGCCCCGCGGTGTCCCGCCAATGGGGTCCGGCCGCGCGCGGCCCGGCGCCGGGCGGGCTGTGATGACTGCGGGGCACGACCGGAGTGTCCCGACAGCCGTCAGGCCGAAGGAGCCCGCCTCATGCGTCGCACCGCCCGCCTCCTGTCCGTCGTCGCCCTGGCCGGTGCAGGCCTGGCCCACGGCGCGCCGACCGCCCTCGCGGACCCGGTCGCCCAGGTCAGCCCCGGCAGCCCCGCCCCGGGGAGCAGCGTCACCGTCTCGGTCACCTGCACCGTCCCGGCCGGCTCCCCGCCCGGGACCATCGACGCCACCTCACCCGCCTTCGACCAGGGCACCGTCGAGCTGACCCGGGTCACCACGGCCGACGCCGGCTCGTCCGGAACCACCTATCGCGGCACGGCCCGCATCACCGCCGTCCAGGAGACGAAGGACCCGCAGGACACGGCGAGCGCGGGCACCTTGGGCACCTTGGGCGCCACGGGTTCCGTGAGTGCCGCGGACTCCGCGTCGACCGTCGGCGGTACCTGTCCGGCGGCGGCCGGCGAACAGGGCGAGGCCTGGAACGCGAAGTTCACCGTGGACCGCGCCGCCGACAGCGGGACGTGCGCCGCACAGGACGGCACGTCGGCCTGCGCCAGCAGCGGCGTGTCGGTCACGACCGGCGCCGTGCCGGGCCAGGACAGCGGCGTAACGGTCACGGCCAGCGCCGTACCGAGCCAGGACAGCGGCAGCGCCAAGGACGCCGGCACTGGCACTGGCACCGACACCGGCACCGGCACCGGCGTGTCCGGCGGCGCCACGGCGGGAGCCGACGCCGGTGCCACGGTCGGGGACAGCGGCGGTGACACCGGCAAGCAGAACACCGTCGACGGCGTCAAGGAGAGCGAAGGCAGCGGCACGGACACGGATACGGACACCGACGAGGACGGTGGCCGGTCGTGCGCGGATCCGCGCGCCGACGGGCGCCCCGGCACCTGCGACGGTGCCGGGGCGAAGCACGGCGTGGAGGCCGGTCAGGGTGGCTCCCTCACCGGGTCCCTGCCCGCGCTGGTCGCCGGTGGCCTGTTCGTCGCCGGCGCGTTCGGCGCCGCCGCCCACCGGCTGTGGCGCCGTGAACCCACCCGCGAGAACTGACCCGCTCCACGGTGTGACGGGAGCGACGGGAGCGGACGGTCATGACTGTGCGGCGGGAGGGGTACCCGACCTCCCTGAGGGCACGATCCCCGCGCGAGGCCGGAAGGGACGCGAGAGCACGAGGCACCCCAGCGGTGGCAGAGGGCACCAGAACTGCGCGGAGGTACGCATGTGGCGGACGGACCCGGAAGGCCACGGCCCGGTCCGCTACGGGCCCCCCTTCCCCGACGACGGGCTGCCCCTGCTCCCGGAACTGTCCGAGGTGCTCGCCGCGGCCGCGACCAGGGCCCGTACGGAACCCGTCGGCGGTGGTACCGCGCTGCGGGAGGCGGCGTGCGGCTACTGGTCCCGGCGCGGACTGGCCGCCGAGCCCGGCCGCGTCGCCGTCGCGCCGGGCGCGCCGGCGCTGCTCGTCGCGCTGACCGCCGCGCTGGGGGGCGACGTACTGGTGCCGCGGCCCTGCGCCGCCTGGTGGGCCCCGTACGCGCGGCTGCTGGGCAGACCCGTGTTCCATGTGGCGACCCCGGCCGAGTGCGGCGGCGTACCGGATCCGTACGCCCTGCTGGAGACCGTGCGCCGGGTCCGCGCGGAGGGCGGCGACCCACGGCTGCTGGTGCTGTCCGTCGCCGACGACCCGACCGCCACCGTGGCCCCGCCCGAGGTGCTGCACGAGGCCGTGGAGGCCGCCGCGGGGGAGGGACTGCACCTGGTCAGCGACGAGACCTGGCGCGACACCGTGCACGACCCGCACGCGACGGTGCTGTTCAGCCCCGCCGAGATGGTGCCGGAGCGGGTCACCGTGGTCGGCGACCTGGCCGGCGCGCTGCTGCCGCCCGGCTGGCCTGCCGCCGTCGCCCGCTTCCCCGAGGGCGCCGCCGGCGACGACCTCCACGCGCGCGTGCTCGACGTGCTCACCGCGCTGGGCGCCCGGGTCGCGGCCCCGGTCGCCGCGGCGGCCGGGTACGCCCTCGCCGAGCCCGGGCCGGTCACCGCGCGCGTGGCCGCCGCCGTACGCCTGCACGCGCGGGTGGCCGCCGCCGTGCACGCCGCCGTGGTCGGGGCCGGTGCGCTCGCCCGGCCGCCTAGGGCCGGCCGCCACCTCTACGCCGACCTGAGTCCGCTGCGGGCCGCGCTGGCCCCGCACGGCGTGGGGGACGCGCAGGAACTGGAGGACTTCCTCGCCGGCCGGCTCGGCATGCCCGCCCCCGGCGGGCACCGCTTCGGCGACGACCTCGCCGCACTGCGTGTACGCCTGTCCACCGCGCCGCTGCTGGGCGGCACGCACGAGGAGCGGGCGCGGTGCCTCGATTCACCCTCACCGTGGGAACTGCCGCACGTGCAACGCGCGTTGATCAACCTGAGATCGGTCTTCGACGATCTCCGCGATGACGCTCAGCGATGGGAGCCTCCTCGATGACGCAACAGTCAGAGTCGACCACCACCACGAGCACACACACCGGTGCGGCCCTGCCGGAAACCGGTCCCCCGGGGCACGTGCCCCCTTTCGCCCCCTCGCCACCGCCTCCGCCGCTCGCCGCACCCCGGCCGCTCGGGGAGCGCCGGGACTGGCCGCGGACCTTCCACGACCGGCTGACCGCCCCGCTGCCCGGTCTCAAGGCTCTCGCGCGCTTCGCCCGAGAGGGTTCGGTCCGGCCCGGCAGGGAGGGCCTCGCCGACATCCCCCGACTGCCGTACGAATCCGGCACGGTGCCCCGGGTGGACACCCGCACCATCGCCGTCACCTGGGCGGGGCACGCCAGTTGGGTGGTGCGCGTGGGCGGGCTGACCGTCCTGACCGACCCGGTCTGGTCCCGCCGCATCCTCGGCACCCCGGCCCGCGTCACCCCGGTCGGCGTCTCCTGGGACGCCCTGCCGCGCGTCGACGCGGTCGTCATCAGCCACAACCACTACGACCATCTGGACGCCCCGACGCTGCGCCGCCTCCCGCGCGCCACACCGGTGTTCGTGCCCGCCGGGCTCGGGGGCTGGTTCCGCCGCCGCCGCTTCACCACCGTCACCGAGCTCGACTGGTGGGAGGCGGCCGAGCTGAGCGGTGTCCGTTTCGACTTCGTGCCCGCCCACCACTGGTCCAAGCGCAGCCTCACCGACACCTGCCGCAGCCTGTGGGGCGGCTGGGTGCTGACCGATCCGGACGGGCAGCGCGTCTACTTCGCGGGAGACACGGGCTACGGCCACTGGTTCGCCCGCATCGGACAGCGCTACCCCGGCATCGACCTCGCCCTGCTCCCCATCGGCGCGTACGACCCGCGCTGGTGGCTGAGCGATGTCCACTGCGACCCGGAGGAGGCGGTCAGGGCCGCCCAGGACCTCGGCGCCCGCCGGCTCGCCCCCATGCACTGGGCCACGTTCGTACTCTCGGCCGAGCCGGTCCTCGAACCGCTGTCCCGGGTGCGGGCCGCCTGGGAGAAGGCCGGCCTGGTCCGCGACGACCTGTGGGACCTGCCGATCGGAGGCTCCCGGATCCTTCCCCAGACGAGCCTGGCCGGCTCCGACTAGCTCCCGGCCGGGACCCCCGCGACGGCCGGACACGCCCTAGGCTCCGGCCGTCCCGCGTATCCGTCGCCACACGCTCGGCGCCGCGCTGACCAGCACGGTCAGCGCGACCGCCGCGACCACGCCCTCCCACGGCTCGGGGAACAGCGAGCCGCCGAGTATCCCGATCAGCTGGTACGTCACGGCCCAGGCCAGACAGGCCGGCAGGTTGCCCCGGGCGAAGCGGCACAGCGGCCAGTCGGCCATCAGGCAGGCCAGCATCACCGGGATACGGCCCGCGGGCACCAGCCGGGACAGCACCAGGACGGCGACCCCGTGACCGGCCAGCTTCCCCTGAGCCTGCGTCAGCCGCTCCTCGGGTGCCCGCGCCCGGATCGCCTCCAGCCAGCGCGAACCGTTCTTCGACCGCATCCCGCGCCGGCCCAGCCAGTACAGCGTGGCATCGCCGAGGAACGCCGCCAGTGACGCCGTCACGAACACGGCCGCCAACGCGAGCGGAGCGGTCTGGTGCACGGCGACCACGGCCGCCGAGCTCACCAGCGCGCCCGTCGGCACCACCGGCACCAGCGCCCCGATCAGCACCAGCAGGAACAGCGACGGATAGCCGAGGGCCTGCTGCGTCGACTCGGGCGGCACGGTCCGCACGGCGGCGGCCAGCGCCGTCGCCGCGGACGGCAGGGCCGGACCGGCCGACGGCACGGCGCCCGACGACGCGACGGCCAGGGCGGACAGCGCGCTCCACCCACTCGCGGCCAGGGCGGTCACGGCGGTCAGCGGCACGGCGGCGACCGCCGACACGGCGGTCAGTGACGCGGCGGCCGGAGCGATCGCCGCGGCCGACGCGGTCAGGGTGCTCAGCAGCGCGACGGCCGGAGCTATCACCGAGCGACCTCCAGGCGCACGCTCTCGCCGTGCGCGAGCCGGTGCACCCGCACGCCGGGCGCACGCTCCGCCGCGCAGCGCACGAACTCGTCGCCGGGCGCGTGGAACTCATGGGGGCGCACGGCGTCCATGCCGATCGGCCAGTACGTGCCGTAGTGCACCGGCACCGCGCTGCGCGGCGCCAGCCGGGCCAGTGCCTCGGCCGCCCGGCCCGCGTCCAGATGCCCCTCGCCGAGGTACGGACCCCAGCCGCCCACCGGCAGCAGCGCCACGTCGACCGGCCCGACCTCCTCGGCCATCGAGTCGAACAGGCCCGTGTCCCCGGCGAAGTAGGTGCGCGCCTCGCCCTCGACGACGTAGCCGAGCGCGGGGGAGCGGCGCGGTCCCAGCGGCAGCCGCCGCCCGTCGTGCAGGGCCGGCACCGCGCGCACCACCAGCCCGCCGAGCACCGTCTCGTCCCCGGGCTCCACCTCACGCACCCGCAGATGGCCGAGCCGGCCGAACCCGGGGACGGCGCGCGGCGCGCCACGGGGCACCAGCAGGCGCGTACCCGGCGCGAGCCGTGCCAGCGACGGCAGATGCAGATGGTCGGCGTGCAGATGGGAGACGAGCACGAGGTCCGCGCGCAGGGCGTGGGCCGGTGGCAGCGCGCCACGGCGGCGGCGCAGATGCGCGAGACGGCGGGCGAACAGAGGATCGGTGAGCAGGCGTACGCCCGAATCCTCGACCGTACAGGTCGCGTGGCCCCACCAGGTGATCTCCACCGGCACCTCTTTGCCTCCTTCGCGCGACTCCCCGAAGCCTACGGGCAGGAGTAGGGTCGGCGGCGAAACCCGGAGGTGAGGGGGGACGCCATGGAAGAGGTGCGGGACGCCTCCGGCGGGCCGGCCACGGTGCGCGTGACGGCGATCGCGAGCCTGACACCCTTGGAGGAACTGGACGCCGACCCGTTCCTGGTGGACTCCCGCAGCCAGCACGCGATGTGCGCGCGGTGGGCCGCGGAGCGCGGCTACGTCGTCGCCAGGGAACTGCTGGTGTGCGGACTGCGCCCCGACCACGGTGTGCTGTGGGACGGGGTCCGGCCCGGCGCGGACCTGTTCGTCGCGCCCAGCCTGCGGGTGCTGGAGAGCGCGCTGTCGTCCGTCGAGGCGTTCACCGAGGAGGCCCTGCGGCGCGGGGTGCGGATCGAGACGGTGGGGCGGGCCGAACCGCTGTACGACGCGCAGATGAAGGCACGGGTGCACCGGCGGCTGTCGATGCCCACGGCCGGCTACGACGGGCGGTGACGAGGGACCCGGCCGGAACGGACCGGGGCTGTGACACGCTGAGAGGAGAGCCCGCGGCCGGCGTGGGACCGGGACGTGAGGTGTGCGGGGCGTGCGATGGGGACGGGTCGTCGGCCAGGCCGGGCGGAGCATCGCGGTGTGGGCCGTCTCCACGGTCACCCTCCTCGTCCTCGCGGGCATCCTGCCGGACTTCCAGCTCCAGTCCGCCGACGGTGACAGCGCCACCCGCATAGCCGTCACCGCCGCGTGCGGCGCCGGCGCCTTCGGTGTCCTGTCGGCCGTCGTGTGGCCCCTTCTCGTACGGCTCCTGCTGCTGGTCCCCGCCCTCGTCCTGGGCCTGCTGGTCTTCTTCCTCAACGGCTCGCTCCTGCTGCTCGCCCTGCGCCTGAACCCCTCCGGCAGCAGCGAGGCGGCCCCGGAGACCGCCGTCATCGTCGCCGCCGTGATGTCCGCCGTCGCCTCCGCCACCGGCGCCGCCCTGGCCGTACGCGACGACGACGCCTACCGCAGCCGGCTCCGCCGTCTCGCCGCCCGCCGCAGCAGAGGACGCCCGCCGTGCCCGGCCGCCCCCGGCACCGTCCTCCTCCAGTTCGACGGCGTCGGCCACGACGTGCTCGTGGACGCCGTCGGCAAGGGCCTGATGCCCACCGTCGCCGCCTGGCTGGGCGCCGGACCCGACACCACCCCGGCCGCGACCACGCACCGGCTGACGCCCTGGCGCACCGACTGGTCCAGCCAGACCGGCGCCAGCCAGCTCGGCATCCTGCACGCCAGCAACTTCGACGTGCCCGCCTTCCGCTGGTACGAGAAGGACAGCCGCGAGGTGATGGTCTGCAACCGGCCGACCAGCGCCGCCGAACTCCAGCGGCGCGCCGTCGAACGCACCGGCGACGGCGGACTGCTTACCCTGGACGGCGCCAGCCGCGGCAACCTCTTCGGCGGCGGAGCCGAGGAACAGGCCCTCGTCCTGTCCAGCGCCGCCCGCCGCGGCCGCCGCAACCGCTCCCGGGCGGGCTACTTCGCCTACTTCTCCGACCCCGCCAACGCCGTGCGCACCGCCTTGTCCTTCGTCGCCGAGGTCGGCCGCGAGATGGTCCAGTCGACCCGGGCCCGCGCACGCGGACAGCGCCCGCGCGTCAAGCGCGGCGGTCTCTACCCGTTCGTCCGCGCCTTCGCGACGGTCGTCGAACGGGACGTCGTCGTGGCCGCCGTGATGGGCGACATGCTCGTCGGCCGCGCCGCCGTCTACGCCGACCTGGTCGCCTACGACGAGGTCGCCCACCACTCCGGACCGCGCAGCCGGGACGCCGAGCAGGTCCTGCGGCGCCTGGACCGCTCCCTCGCGCTGATCGGAAAGGTCGCCGAGCACGCCCCGCGGCCGTACCGCGTCGTGGTGCTGTCCGACCACGGGCAGAGCCCGGGCGAGACCTTCCGCTCCCGCTACGGCCTCACCCTCGGCGACCTCGTACGGGCCGGCTGCGGACTGCCCGTACCGCGCCGCGCCGAACGCACCCGCAGCGGCACCGAGGCGCGGGCCGCCGTCCGGGCCGCGCTGAGACGGCCCGTCGAGGAGAGCGGCGAACGGCACCACCCGGCCGGCCGCCGCTCGGAGCCGATCGTGCTGGCCTCCGGCAACCTCGGCCTGGTCTCCTTCCCCGCCGTGCCGCACCGCATGACCAGGGAGGAGATCGACGCCCGGTACCCCGGGCTGCTGCCGACCCTCGCCGACCATCCCGGCGTCGGCTTCCTCCTCGTGCGCAGCGAGGAACACGGCGGGCTGGTGCTCGGCGCGCGCGGCGCCGAGATCCCGCTGGACCGGCTCGACGAGGATCCCGGCCCGCTCGCCGTGTTCGGACCGGGCGCCGCCGACGCCGTGCGGCGCACCCACTCCTTCCCGCACACCGCCGACATCATGGTCAACTCCAGCCACGAACCCGCCGACGGCGAAGTCCTCGCGTTCGAGGAACAGATCGGCTCGCACGGCGGTCTCGGCGGGGCCCAGGGCCGCCCTTTCCTGATGTTCCCGCTCGCCTTCTCCCCGCCGGTCGAGAGCGACACGGAACTCGTCGGCGCCGAGCACCTCCACCAGGTCCTGCGCCGCTGGCTGCGCGAGTCGGACGGCCCGCAGGTGCCGTTGCGGCCGCGGCGGGAGGAGCGCGCCGCCTGAATATTCGGCTGCGCCGCCGGAAGCCTGCGCACACACTGATCGCATCCGGCGGCGCGCATCGGCGCGCTCGCCCCGATCCCCGCAAGGAGTGCTTGCTTTGCAGGCAGCCGTCACCGTCACGCCCTCCCGCATCCCGGAACTGCTGCTCGGTCTCGCCACCGTGCGGCCCGTCTTCGTCTGGGGTGCCCCCGGCATCGGAAAGTCCTCCCTCGTCCGGGAGTTCGCCGAGTCGCTGGGCCTGGAGTGCGTGAGCCTGCTCGGCACCCAGCTGGCGCCGGAGGACCTGATCGGGGTGCCGCAGATCCGGGACGGGCGCTCGGTGTTCTGTCCGCCGGAGACGATCGCGCGCGACGAGCCGTACTGCCTGTTCCTGGACGAGCTGAACGCGGCGACGCCGGACGTGCAGAAGGCGTTCTACTCGCTGATCCTGGACCGCCGCATCGGCAGCTACGAACTGCCCGAGGGCTCCATCGTCATCGGGGCCGGGAACCGGGCCACCGACAACGCCCTCGCCCGTCCGATCGCCTCCGCGCTCGTCAACCGCCTCGCCCACGTGCACCTGGAGGCCTCCGCCAAGGACTGGCTCGGCTGGGCCGCCGCCCACGGCATCCACCCCTGGATCCTCGACCACCTCACCGACCGGCCCGACCACCTGTGGTCCAAGCCGCCCAAGACCGAGGAGCCGTTCTCCACGCCCCGCTCGTGGCACATGCTCTCCGACGCGCTGCACTCCTTCGGCCGTGACCTCGACGAGGACACCCTGAAGGTCGTCGCGCACGGCACGCTCACCCCGGCGCACGCCGTCGCCTTCTGCGGTTACGTCAAGATCGTCCGGAGCCGGTTCGGCATCGAGGCGATCCTCAGGGGCGACGCCGGCTGGCCGAACCGCCAGGAGGACCGCGACCTGCTCTACTACCTCGCCGAGTCCTTCCGCGGCCGGCTCGTCAAGGAACTCCCCGCGAGCAAGGAGCACCTGTCGGCGAACGGCCGGCAGACCGCGTACACCGCCAAGTCGCTGCTGGTGCGGCTCGCCGAGATCTCCGTCGAGGTCGCGCAGAGTGTCATCGCCCCGGACGCCGACGGCAACCCCGTCCTGCCCGCCTGGTTCCTCATCGAGGCCGCCCGCGACATGCCCCGGCTGGTGGAGGCGCGCCGATGAGGCGCGCACCGCGCGAGAAGAAGCCTGATCCGGCGGCCGAGGACTGCGCCAAGGGCGTCCAGCTCGTGCGGGCCAACCCGGCGCTGGCCGCGCTCGGGGCCCACCTGTGCCGCGAGAAGGACTGCCCGGCCGCACCCCGCGACGGCCTCGTCCGTGTCACCTCCGGCGGCCGCCTCCATCTGCACCCCAACCGCCGCGCCGAGCCCGCCGAGTGGGCCTGGGCCATCGCCCACGGCCTCATCCACCTCGGCTTCGGACACGTGCCCGCCCAGCGGGGCGAACGCGAACAACCCGACCGCGCCCTCCTCGCCGCCCGCTGCACGGTCGTCAACCGCTTCCTGCTGACCTTCCCCGTCGGACGCGCCCCGGACCACCTGCCGTTGTCGTACCCGGGAGGTGACGAGGAACAGCTCACCGCCCGCTGGCGCCGCGACGGCGTGCCGCCCGCCTACGAGCAGGGCGGCACCGCGGGCGGCGAACCCGACCAGCTGCTCGTGCCCTGGACCGACCGGACGCCGCCCACCGACTGGCAGCTCACCTTCGCGCACGCCCTCACCCGCACCATGGCCACCGCGATGGACCTGGCCGGCGGCCGTCGCGACTCCATGGACGGCGGCCCCACCCGGCTGCGGCCCTGGGCGGAGGCCCTGAGCTGGTTCGTCTCCTCCTATCCGCTGCTCGGCGGCATCGCGGCCGGCATCAAGCTGGTCGCGGACGCCGAACTGGCCCGCGCCCACGGCATCGCGATCGCCGCCGTCGACGCCGAGGCCGGCGAGATCTACGTCAACCCCCTGTGCCACCTCGGCGACGAGGAATGGCGGTTCGTCCTCGCCCACGAGATGCTGCACGCCGCGCTGCGCCACGGCGACCGCTGCGGCGCCCGCGACCCGTTCCTCTTCAACGTCGCCTGCGACTACGTCATCAACGGCTGGCTGTGCGACATGCAGGTCGGCACCATGCCCGAGGGACTGTTGTACGACCCCGACCTGGCCGGCCTGTCCGCCGAGGAGGTCTACGACCGGATCGCCGGCGACCTGCGCCGGACGCGCCGGCTGGCCACCCTGCGCGGCAAGGGTGTCGGCGACGTGCTCGGCGGCCCGCTCGGAGCGCCCCGCGAGTACGTCGACCTCGACGCGTTCTACCGCCGCGGCCTCGCCCACGGCCTGGACCTGCACCAGCGGCAGGAGCGCGGTTTCCTGCCCGGCGGCCTGGTCGAGGAGATCCGTGCCCTCAGCCACCCCCCGCTGCCCTGGGACGCCCGACTGGCGCGCTGGTTCGACGAGTTCGTCCCCCGCCCCGAACCCGTGCGCTCCTACGCCCGTCCCTCGCGCCGCCAGTCCGCCACCCCCGACATCCCCCGTGCCGGGCGCCATTTCCCGCCCGAGGAGATCGCCCGCTGCACCTTCGGCGTCGTCCTCGACACCTCGGGCTCCATGGACCGCGTCGTGCTCGGCAAGGCCCTGGGCGCGATCGCCTCCTACGCCGAGGCCCGTGACGTACCGGCCGCACGCGTCGTCTTCTGCGACGCGGCCCCGCACGACGCCGGCTATCTCCCGGTCACCGAGATCGCCGGGCGGGTCCGGGTGCACGGGCGCGGCGGCACGGTCCTTCAGCCCGGGATCGACCTGCTGCACCGGGCGGACGACTTCCCGCCCGGCGCGCCCGTCCTCGTCATCACCGACGGCTGGTGCGACGTACTGCGGGTGCGGCGCGAGCACGCCTACCTGATCCCGCAGGGGGCCCGGCTGCCGTTCACCGCGCGCGGACCGGTGTTCCGGGTGCGCTGAGCCGGAATGTGATCGGATGGTGCGCAGGCATCCCCTGCCGGGGAATCCACGCGAAAGGAAGAACCGTGGCAACCACGCGCTCCGCACACACCGTCTGGGAAGGCAACCTGCTCGAGGGCAACGGAGTCGTCACCTTCGACTCCTCCGGCATCGGCCAGCAGCCGGTGTCGTGGCCGTCGCGCGCCGAGCAGGCCAACGGCAAGACCAGCCCCGAGGAGCTGATCGCGGCCGCCCACTCCAGCTGCTTCTCCATGGCGCTGTCGCACGGCCTGGCCGGCGCCGGCACCCCGTCCACCAAGCTCGTCACCTCGGCCGACGTCACCTTCCAGCCGGGTGAGGGCATCACCGGCATCCACCTCACCGTCGAGGGCACCGTCCCCGGCCTCGACAACGACGCGTTCGTCGCCGCCGCCGAGGACGCCAAGAAGAACTGCCCGGTCAGCCAGGCCCTCACGGGAACCACCATCACCCTGTCGGCGAAGCTCGCCTGATCCGGCGCCCCACCCGTCCGCTCGCGCGGGCCGCCCCGGCGGGCGGTCCGCGCGAGCGTCCGTCGGGGGCCGGGCGATTCCCGACGCGTCGCCCCTGAGGCCGCGCCGGCGTCGTCCGCGACCCGTCGGAGCGGCGCGGGAAACCGCCGCTCCGGCCCGCTCCCGGACCAGCCCGTCGGACGGGGCATCCTGCCCGCCCCCTCCCCGTAATCCCCCCGGGAGTCGACCGCGATGCCGCCACGACCCGCCGTCTCCGCCCACCGGGGCGGTTCCGAACGTTTCGGCCCCGCCACCTGGCAGGCCTACGAGGACGCCCTCGCGTCGGGCGCGGAGTACGTCGAGTTCGACATCCGGCGCACGGCCGACGACGTGTACGTCGTCCACCACGACGCCCGGGTCGGCCACAGCGGCCGGCCGCTGTCCCGGCTCACCCACACCGAGCTCGACGAACACGCCGGATACCGGGTCCCCGCCGTCGAGGAGGTGATGGCGTTGATCGCCGGGAAGCTGGTGGGCCACCTCGACCTCAAGGAGGTCGGTCACGAGCGCGAGTTGATCGACCGGGCCGTCGCCCTGCTCGGGGTGGACGGGTTCGTCGCCACGACCCTGGAGGACCGCTCGGTCGCCGCGATCACCGAGGCGTTCCCGGGCGTGCGCACCGCGCTGTCCCTGGGCCGCGACCGCAGGGAGGTGGGGTCGGCCCGGCTGGCGGCGACCCGGCTGAGCGAGCTGTTCCCCCTGCGCCGGGTGCGGGCCTGCGGTGCCCACGGCGTGGCCGTGCACCAGCGGCTGGCCCGCGCCAACGTGCTGCGCGAGGCGGACCGCAACGGACTGTTCACGATGGTGTGGACGGTCAACGACGATCCCGCCCTGCGTGCCTTTCTGGGCGATGCTCGCGTGGACGTACTGATCACGGACCGGCCCCGGCGGGCGGTTCAGCTGCGCGGCGAGCGCCCGGACCCGGACCGGTCCGAACTGGCCGCGGCGGAGCGGCCGAAGCCCTGAGTCCATCGGCCGGCGGGCGATGGGGCGGCCGTCGTGCCGCGTCGGGCCGGCTCGTCCGCCCTCGCCCCGAGGACGACGGCCGCCATGCCCTGGCGCCCAACGGCCTTTTCTGCGAGGGGCCTTGGGACGGGGGTCCGGAAGAGGCGACCGTGCCATTGACAACCGCCCCCTCACGATTTGTTCTGGAGTGCGAGGTTTCCTGGCGGAAGGGGAGCACGATGGGACGTCCGGTCGGGATCGATCTGGGGACCACCAACTCGGTGGTGGCCGTACTGGAGGGCGGAGATCCCACCGTGATCGCCAACGCCGAGGGCGCGCGGACCACCCCCTCGGTCGTGGCCTTCGCCAAGAACGGCGAGGTGCTCGTCGGTGAGGTCGCCAAGCGGCAGACCGTCACCAACGTCGACCGCACCGCCCGTTCCGTCAAACGGCACATGGGCGCCCCCGACTGGCGGTTCCCCGAGCAGGGCGCGGTGGACGGCACCCGCTACCGCGCCCAGGAACTGTCCGCGCGGGTCCTCCAGAAGCTGAAGCGGGACGCGGAGGCCTACCTCGGCGAGGACGTCACGGACGCCGTGATCACCGTGCCCGCCCACTTCGACGACATCCAGCGCCAGGCCACCAAGGAGGCCGGCGAGATCGCGGGCCTGAAGGTGCTGCGCATCATCAACGAGCCGACCGCCGCCGCCCTCGCCTACGGGCTCGACCGCGGCGAGGAGCAGACCGTCCTCGTCTTCGACCTCGGCGGCGGCACCTTCGACGTGTCCCTCCTGGAGATCGGCGACGGCGTCATCGAGGTCAAGGCCACCAACGGCGACACCCACCTCGGCGGCGACGACTGGGACCAGCGGGTCGTGGAGCATCTCGTCGCCCGCTTCAAGGGCCAGTACGGCGTCGACCTGGGCAACGACAAGATGGCGCGGCAACGCCTGCGCGAGGGCGCGGAGAAGGCCAAGATCGAACTGTCGTCGTCCTCCGAGACGACGGTCAACCTGCCCTACATCACCGCGTCGGCCGAGGGCCCCCTCCACCTCGACGAGAAGCTGACCCGCTCCCAGTTCCAGGAACTCACCGCCGACCTGCTCGACCGCTGCCGGACCCCCTTCCACCAGGCCGTCAAGGACGCCGGTGTGAAGCTCTCCGCGATCGACCACGTGATCCTCGTCGGCGGCTCGACCCGGATGCCCGCGGTCACCGACCTGGTCCGTGAACTGACCGGCAAGGACCCGCACAAGGGTGTCAACCCGGACGAGGTCGTCGCCGTGGGCGCCGCGCTCCAGGCCGGTGTCATCCGCGGTGACGTCAAGGACGTCCTGCTCCTCGACGTCACCCCGCTGTCCCTCGGCATCGAGACCAAGGGCGGCATCATGACCACGCTGATCGAACGCAACACCACGATCCCGACCCGGCGTTCGGAGACGTTCACGACGGCCACCGACAACCAGCCCTCGGTCGGCATCCAGGTCTACCAGGGTGAACGCGAGATCGCCGCCTACAACAAGAAGCTCGGTGTCTTCGACCTCACCGGTCTGCCGCCCGCCCCGCGCGGCGTCCCGCAGATCGAGGTCGCCTTCGACATCGACGCCAACGGGATCATGCACGTCTCCGCCAAGGACCTGGCCACCGGCCGCGAGCAGAAGATGACCGTCACGGGAGGCTCCAAACTGCCCAAGAACGACATCGACCGCATGATGCGCGAGGCCGAGCAGTACGCCGAGGAGGACCGGGGGCGCCGGGAGGCCGCCGAGACCCGCAATCAGGCCGAGCAACTCGTCTACCAGACCGAGCGGTTCCTGCGCGACAACACGGAACAGGTCCCGGCCGACACCAGGGCGGAGGTCGAGTCGGCGATCGGCGAGCTGAAGGGACTCCTGGACCGGCAGGCCGACACCGACGCCCTGCGGGACGGCGTCGAGAAGCTGGCCACGGTCAGCCAGCGGATGGGCCAGGCCATGTACGCCCGGGCGCAGCAGCAGACCCCGACGGCCCCGACCGAGACCGAGGCCCCGCGGGACGCCCGGGACGCCGGGGACGACGAGGCCGTCGTCGACGCGGAGATCGTCGACGACGACCGGGACCCGAGGGGCGGCGCCGCCTGAGCGGACCCGCGCCCGGTCCGGCCACGGGGCGGCGCGCCACCGGTCGCGACACGCCGCCCCGGCCCCGTACGGCTCAGGACTTGCGGGCGACCCCCGCGTACACCGGCACGATGCCCTCCGCCTGCGCCGCCACGTCCTCCGGGTCGGGCCGCCACCCGTACACCGGGATCACGCCCGGTCCCAGCAGCTCCAGACCGTCGAAGAAGCGCGCGAACTCGGCGAGCGTGCGCGGGTAGAACGGGGTGCCGCTCCGCTGGAAGAGGTTCTTCGCGCCTTCCATCGCCTTCGGGCTGAGGTCTGGGGTGACCTGGGACAGGATCAGGTAGCTGCCGGGGGCGAGCGCGGAGACGTACTTCGCCAGCAGGCCGTGCACGTCGTCGCCGTCGGCCTCGTCGCCCAGGTAGTGGGTGAGCGCCACCAGCGACAGCGCGACCGGCCGGGTGAAGTCCAGGGTCTCCGCGGCCAGCCGCAGTACCGTGTCCAGGTCGCGGACGTCGGCGTGCACGTATTCGGTGCTGCCCTCGGGCGTGCCGGTCAGCAGCGCCTCCGCGTGCCGCAGCACGATCGGGTCGTTGTCGGCGTACACGACCTTCGCGTCCGGCGCGACCTCCTGCGCCACCTGGTGCAGATTGGGTTCGGTGGGGATGCCCGTGCCGATGTCGAGGAACTGGCGTATCCCCGCCTCGGCGACCGTGCGCACGGCCCGCCGCATGAACCGGCGGTTGGCGCGCGCTCCGCGCACCACCGTGCCGTCCACGGCGAGGATCCTGCGGGCCAGTTCCTCATCGACGGGATAGTTGTCCTTGCCGCCCAGCCACCAGTCGTACACCCGCGCCGGATGGGGCCGACTGGTGTCGATGCGGGTGGGCGCGGCGTCGGAACCGGTCATACGCTGTCTTCTCCTTGAGCTCAGGTCTGGGGCTGGGGTCTCGGGTCCGGGGGCTCGGGCGGGAACGTGGGGCCCACGGGGGTGCGGCCGCGCGTCAGTACGCCTCGCGGTAGCGCTGGAGGATCTTCCTGGTGCGCTGCGCCGACGCGGCATGCGTCGCCATGTGGTCCAGGACCTCCAGGTGCGCCGAGACCTCCTCGCGCGAGTCCAGGTACAGCGCGCCCGTCAGATACTCGGTGAACACCATGTCGGGCAGTTCGGGCTCGGCGAACCGGAACAGCGAGAACGGCGCGTACGTCCCCGGGTGCGGACCCGCCTCGAACTCGGCGACCTGGAGCGTGACACGGTTGCGTTCGGCCAGTTCCAGCAGCTTGTCCAACTGGTCGCGCATCACCTCGCCGTGGTCGCTCACCGGGCGCAGCAGCACCGTCTCGTCGATGATCACCCACAGATGCGGCGGATTCTCCCGCTCCAGCAGCCGCTGCCGGGTCATCCGCAGGGACACGTGCCGCTCGACCGTCTCCGCGCCCTCCTGCGCGAGCGTGCCGCCCTCCATGACGGCCCGCGCGTACGCCTCGGTCTGGAGCAGACCGGGCACGAAGTGCGGCTCGTACGAACGGATCAGCCGGGCGGCGCCCTCGAGACTGACGTACATGCTGAACCACTCGGGCAGCACGTCGTGGAACCGCTGCCACCAGCCCGGCTGGTTCGCCTCCTCGGCGAGCGTCACGAACTGCGTCGCCTCGTCCGCCGCCACGCCGTACGTGTCCAGCAGCACCTGCACGTACGGGATCTTCAGCGAGACCTCGGCCGTCTCCATCCGCCGCACGGTCGCCGGCGCCACCCGCAGGATCCGCGCGACCTCCTCGCGCTTGAACCCGGCCGTCTCTCGGAGCTCCTGCAACCGTCTGCCGAGCACCACTTGGCCCACGGTGGGAGCGGGCCGACGCTCACTCACGCCTCGTCTCCCCTGTATGTCGTCGGAACCGGGCCAGTGTGCCACGGGACCGGCGACCGCACAGGCGACCGAGAGAATCGGTTCGATCACACCTTGTCTCAAGTCCCCAGCGAGCGGAGGTACTTGACCGTCGCCGGATCGGCGGGCAGGAACGTCTCGATGGCGAGTTCGGCGACGGTGACGTCCATCGGGGTGTTGAACGTCGAGATCGACGAGATGAACGACAGCACCCGGCCCTCGTGCTCGATGAGCATCGGCAGCGCGAACGGGGTTACGGGTGGCTCCGGTTCGCGGCCGCGTGGCCCGGCCGCCGGCTCCGGATAGGCCGCCACCTCCTCGTACAGCGCGCGCAGCGCGTCCGAGCGGTACAGGGCCGTCTGCCGCTTCATCTGCGCCAGCAGATGCGCCCGCCACTCGGGCAGGTTGCGGATGCGCGGCGCCAGGCCCTCCGGGTGCAGGGTCAGCCGCATCGCGTTCGGCGACGGCTCCAGGAGCGACTCCGCGACGCCCGCCAGCAGCATCGTGACGCCCCGGTTCGCCGCGAGGACGGTGTACGTCGCGTCCACCACCAGCGCCGGATACGGCTCGTAGCCCTGGAGCAGCCGCTCCATGCCGTCGCGCAGCGCGTCCAGCGCCGGGTCGTCCAGCGGCGTGCGCGGGTAGTGCGGGGCGTAACCGGCCGCCAGCAGCAGCGCGTTGCGCTCGCGCATCGGCACGTCCAGGTGACCGGCCAGCCGCAGCACCATCTCCTCGCTCGGCCGGGACCGGCCCGTCTCGACGAAACTGATGTGCCGGGCGGAGGAGTCCGCGCGCGAGGCCAGCTCCAGCTGACTCAGCCGACGCCGTTCCCGCCACGCCCGTAACAGCGGCCCCACCCCTCTTTCGGATCTGCCCTGCTTGCCCCGCCTGTCGGGCTGGTCCGGGGGGACGGCTGCGGACACGGCCTCGGACCGGGGGGTGGACCCGGCTGCGGACGGGGCATTCGTCATGGGGACGACCGTAGACCAGGCCCGGCGCGACCTGGCGGCACACCCTGGTGGCGGCACCCCTGACCAGGGCCGCGGCAGCCGTCCTGTGGCACGCTGGACAGGTACGCGACACCCAGGAAGGGAGCGAGGGCATGGCCGTCGAACCGCTGTCGCAGAAGGAGATCGAGGACGGGCTGGCCGGCCTGCCGGGCTGGACCCTCGACGGGGACCGTCTCGCCCGCTCCTACCGGCTGGCGTCCCACTTCGCGGCGACCGCTCTGGTCGTCCACATCGCCCAGGTGCAGGACGAACTCGACCACCACTCCGACCTCACCCTCGGCTACGACACCGTCTCGCTGACCGTGAACACGCACAGCGTGGGTGGCGCCGTGACCCGTCTGGACCTCGAGCTCGCCCGGAGAGTGGAGGCCCTGGCCCCGGGACACGGAGCCCGCTGAGGACGCGCCCGGACCGGAACGGGGGAGTACCGCGTGCTGGACTACGACAAGGAAGCGGAGCGCTACGACGCCTCCCGCGGCGGTGAGCCCAGGGCCGCCGCGGCCGCCGCGGCCGTGCTCGGCCTCATACCCGCCGGGGCGCGCGGTCTGCTCGACGTCGCCTGCGGGACCGGCATCGTCACCCGGCGGCTCGCCGCGGCCCGTGACGGCATCCGGGTCACCGGCGTCGACCTCTCGCCCGCCATGGTCCGGCACGCCGCGGCCCGGCTGCCCGGCGCCATCGTCCGGGCCGACAGCCGCCGACTCCCCTTCCCCGACGCCCGGTTCGACGTCGTCACCAGCGTCTGGCTGCTGCATCTCGCGGACACCGACGAGGACGCGCGGACCATCGTCGGCGAGTGCGCCCGGGTCCTGCGGCCGGGCGGGGTGTACGTCACCACGGTCGACAAGGCCGCCGCCCACAACGTGGGCAGTGACATCGACGCCGTACTCGCCTCCCGGCCGCCCCGGGCGGCCCGTGACGCGGCCCGGCGCGTCGAGTCGTACGCCCTCGCGCACGGTCTCGAACCGGCCGGGCGGGCCCGCTTCACCGGTCGCGGCCAGGGCCGCAGCCCCCGCCGGACGATCGCGGACCTGCGGCGCGGCTGGTTCGTCATGCTGCCGCCCGGCGAACCGCTCGCCGAGGAGTTCGCCGCGCGCCTGGGGGCCCTGCCCGACCAGGACCGGCCGCGCCCCGACCCGCGCTTCAGCCTGCGGGCGTACCGGCGGCCGACCGCGTGAACTCCATCGTCCAGTCGGTCAGCCAGGTCACCCCGCCGTCGACCGAGAACGCCTGCTCCCAGCGGGCGGTGGCCGGCGAGATCCCCGACCACACGAACCGCACCCGCACATCTTTGCCGTGGTGCGTGTCATCGCCGTAGAACTCGCCGCGGCCGTCCTCGAAGCGGCCGAGGACCGGCGGGAACAGCTTTCCGCCGCGGCTGGAGGCCCAGTTCAGCGACCACTGCTTCGCCTCCGGGTCGAACAGCCGCAGCGTCAGCCCCTGCCAGCCCTGGCTCGGCACGTCCATCTCGTCGACGTTCGCGGCCCCGCCGAACAACGGCCGGCAGTGGTTGGTGGCACCGAACTCCTCCCAGTCGGCGCCGGGATCGAGGAAGTCGGTGCGGCGGCGGTTGCGGATCTCCCAGTCGCCGTGGAGGAAGTCGAAGTCGTGCGGGCCGCTCATCGTCGGTCTCCCGTCGTTCCCTCGGGCAGCGCGTCGGTCATATAGGCGTCCAGATCGGGGACTTCGGGCGCGAGCAGGTGCCGTACCCAGGCGTCCCGTTCGTGCAGGACCGGCGGCAGCTCCCACACGCAGCCGATCCAGGGCACGTCGAGCGTGACGAAGTGCGTGGGGTCGCGGTCCGGGCAGCCCAGCACCGGCTGCCCCGCCGAAGCGCCCCTGAAGTGCAGGACGTTGTCCCACACCCAGCTGTAGGCGTTGAGATAGGCGCCGTCGTCGCCACCCCGGTGCAGCACCACGAACGTCGCGGGCGGGGTGCCGTCCGGCTCCGGCAGCAGCTTCGGCAGGATCGCGTACGCCGCCTCCGCCACCTCGGGCGCGATGCCCGCCGGGTCCGCGGTGACGTGGTAGCGCTTGACGCGCCGTCCCGCCACCTCGATCGGCGGCGGCACGGTCAGCAGTTTCTCCGTGAAGGCCATGCACGGCACGCTAGGACCGCTTCACTGACATCCTGTGTCAGTGAAGTCCAGCCGACTCGTCTCGATCCTGCTTCTGCTCCAGACCCGGGGCCGGATGACCGCCGCCCAGCTCGCCGGAGAACTGGAGGTCTCCGTCCGCACGGTCTACCGGGACGTGGAGGCCCTGAGCGCGGCAGGCGTCCCGCTGTACGGTGACGCGGGCCACGCCGGCGGCTACCGCCTCCTCGACGGCTACCGCACCCGCCTCACCGGCCTCACGGCGGACGAGGCCGAGGCCCTCTTCCTCGCCGGCGCCCCCGGTCCGGCCGCCGAACTCGGCCTCGGCCCGGTCCTGGCCGCCGCCCAGCTCAAGGTCCGCGCCGCCCTCCCGGCCGAGCTGCGCGCCCACGCCGACCGCGTCAGCGGCCGTTTCCATCTGGACGCCCCTGGCTGGTACGCGGACGCCGAGCAGGCCCCGTTCCTGGCGGCCGTCGCCGACGCGGTCTGGAACAGCCGCGTCCTGCGCGTCACCTACCGCCGCTGGCGCGAGCCCACCGATGTCGAGCGCCGCCTCGAACCGTACGGACTGGTCCTGAAGGCCGGCCGCTGGTACGTCGTGGCCGGTCCCGGCCCGCGCACCTACCGCGTCGACCAGATCCTCGAACTGCACGTCTGTGAGCAGGAGTTCGAGCGTCCCGAAGCCTTCGACCTGACCGGGTACTGGACGGCGTACCAACGCGCCTTCCACGACCGGCTGTACCGGGGGAGGGCCGTGGTGCGGCTGGCGCCCGGCGTCCGGCTCACCGGACCGGCGGGAGCCGCGGTCGCCGCCGACGGCCGTACGGACGCGACCGGTTGGACGGTCGCCACCGTCCCCATCGAGTCGGTCGACCGGGCGCACGCCGACTTCCTGCGCCTGGGCACGGACATCGAGGTCCTCCGGCCACCCGAACTGCGCGCCCGCATCGCCCGCACGGCGGCGGAGTTGGCCGAGAGATACGGCAACTCACCCTAGAGCGACTCCACTGGGCGGGTGACCTGCACTCCCTCGCCACCGGACGCGTCAGCCGCCCTCGCTCAGGCTCGGCGGCGCGCGGAGGAACTCCGACCGGCCCAGAGTTGAAGGGCAGATCCAGACGCGGGAGAAGGGGCGACGACCGGGCGGCCCCCGTGCGGGTGGGGCCGCCCGGCGCGGTGCGCGGAGCGATGGCGGGGACCTATTCGAGGAGCTCCGCGTACGCACCCATGGCCAGGGCGATGTCCGCCTGGGCCCAGAACCGGTGATATGTGAACACGGGCGCGGCACCGCCCGCGAGGTAGCTCTCGATCTTCGACCAGGCCGGGTCGCTGCGGTAGAACGACCGGAGGGAGGCGAAGGTCGAGGACGAGCTGATCGTGTCCCCGTTCGGCATCCTGCCGCTCCAGCCGCTCGGCACGTACACACCGTCGTCGAAGCGGTTGTAGTCGGCCCGGGTCTCCGGGACGGCGACGCCCAGGCTGTCCCGGTGGTTGCCCCACATGCCGTCCAGGAGCGCCTTCGCCGTCGTCCTGGCCCGCGCGTCACCGGACCTGGCGGCGTAGTACGTCAGGGTCTTGGCGTACGCGGCCGCCACGCCGACATCAGCGGTGTAGTCGGCGACGGTGACGTGCAGGCCGCTGTTGGCTCCGGGACTCGACGCGTTCCAGGTGTCCGGCTGCCCGGACCACTGGAGCGTGGAGGGAATCAGATAGGTGCCGTCCGGGTTGACCGTGGTCTTCGACAGCGCCCAGTCGACCCACTTGTCCAGGACCGCCTCGGCCTGGGCGTTCCCCGTCTGCTGGTAGTACTCGGCGACCCGCTCCATCGACCACGCCTGGAAGCCGAACCACTGGTTGGACGGCGGGTCGTGGTAGACGGGCTGCTGGTCGTAGTACATGCCGTAGAAGGTGGACGTACCGGCCGGCGGTGTCGCGTACCGGCCCGCCCAGCTGTTGGTCGCGCCGCCCGCGATGGCGCCCTCGTCCGACTGGAGCCAGCGGTAGAACTCCAGCTGCCGGCCGAGGGACTTGGCCCAGTCCGCCTGTCCCGTCGCCGACTTCGGCCTCAGGTCGGCGGAGGAGCTGAGCGCGTAGGCCGCCAAGGGGTTCTGGTAGCCGCCGTGGACATGGCTGGAGCCGATGCGCCAGGCCCAGCCGGCGCTCGTGTCCGTGGCACCGCCCCACGCGTAGTACCAGGACAGCAGGTAGGCCGAGGCGTCCTTGCCGGTGCCGGCCGGGCAGGCCGACGGTCCGACACAGTTGCCGATCTTCTTGAAGTACTTGTCGTACATGGCGTAGCGCAGATAGTCGCCCATCTTCGCCGCCTTGCCGACGGTGGCCGACACGTCACCGCCCTTGCCCTGCGCCTTGGCCCACACGTCCGCCCAGTACGCGGCCTGCACCGCGCGCGCGTCCGCGTCCGGGGCGTCGGTGTACTTCCACTGCCTGGCGTACGACGCGTCACCGGTGAAGAGGTCCAGGTAGCCGTTCGCGCCGCCGTACTTGAAGGCGTCGCAGGTGGGCTGCGGCACCGTCTCCCACACCGACTCCTGCACACCGCGCTGGAAGGTGTTGATGTACGAGGGGCCGGTCGCCGTCGGGCCCGCCTCGCACTTGCCGGGCTCGTCGCCGTAGCCGTAGACGTTGTCGACGTCCTGGAGCCAGTGCATGCCGTAGACGTCGTCCGTACCGTACGCGGTCCTCAGTTCGCCGGCGATCGGATCCGACCCGACCGGGACCGCCGTGTCCAGCCTCGCCGGATACGCGTTCGGCGTGTCCAGCTCGGGCGCGTACGTCGCCGGTTTCGAGGCGTTGTAGAAGGAGTTCGTCGGCTGGTCCGCGTGGGTGGGGATCATGTACCTCTCCATGAGGTCCCACGCGCCGTTGAACTTGGACCAGTCGCCCGAGACCCTGCCGTACATGGCCTGGAGCCAGAGGAGGTAGCTGTACGCCTCCGACGTGGTCTCATGGCCCTGGTCCGGAGCCTCGACGATCAGCGTCTCGACCGAGTGGTAGGGAATGCCCTCGGGCGAGAAGTAGCCGTTCGCCGGGTCGGTGATCTTCCCGTAGAGGTCCAGGAAGCGGGCGTCGTACTCCTTCGAGGCGGCGATCTGCGTGGCCGTCACCGTGGCCTTGGCGTGCCCGCCGGCCGTCGATTCGAAGGTGGCCGCACCCGTGCCGGAGGCGGCCGCGGTGATCGTCACCCGTTGCGCGGTGCTCCAGTTGGCCGGTGTGAACGTGAGCGAGGCGCCGCCGGTGACCGACAGGCCCGTGTTGCCGCCGGTGCGCGCGGTGGTCACCGTGACGTTCGCGCCGGGCCGCGTCGAGAGCTTCACGTCGTAGCCGGCCGTCCCGCCCTGCCGGACGGCCAGTTGACCGGTCGAGGCCACCACGGCGGGACCCGCGGCGACCGTGACGCCGACCGGCGTGGACTCCGCCGACGCGCCCAGGCTGTCGTAGGCCTTCGCCAGCAGTGAATGACTGCCCACGGTCAAGCCTGAGGCCGAGAGCGAGTAGGGCGCGCTGGTGTCCGTGCCGAGCAGCGTGGTGTCGTCGTAGAACTCCACCTTGCCGATCGTCGCGTTGTCCGCGGCCGCGGCGGTGGCGGCGAGCGGGACCGCGTCGCCCTGCGTGTAGACCGCGCCCGGGGCGGGGCTGGTCAGCACGGTCAGCGGCGGCTGGTGCGCGCCGGTGCAGGGGGTGCCGTTGACCGCGAAGGCGGTGGGGGTGGTGTTGGTGCCGCTGTAGGTGAACTGCGCGCCCGTGCCGACCGCCGCGCCGGCGGCGATCGTCCGGTTGTAGGGGGCGTTGGTCACGGTGATCGACGCACCGGACTGGGTCCAGCCGCCGTTCCAGCCGCTGACCAGCTTCTGGTTGCCCGAGTAGGCGTACGTCAGGGTCCAGCCGTCGATGGCGTCCGTACCGCGGTTGGTGAGGGTCAGATCCGCGGTGAAGCCGGAACCCCAGTCGTTCGTGCGGTAGTCGACGCTGCACCGCAGCGGCGCCGCCTGGGCGGGCGCCGTGCCGGCGGCGAGCAGCGACAGGGGGAGCGCCAGGGCCGTCACGGCGGCGGCCCATGGCCGCCGTACGGCTCCGTGTTTTGAGGGTGGGGGATGCATGGTGCTGGTTCCTCCTTGCGGCTCGGAGAAGTCAAGGCTTGAACCAGTGGGAGCGCTCCCATAGTGCGGACGGGGGTGGAGGCGGTCAAGGTGCTTGAAGAGTCGAAGCGATTCGACGGCCTTCCTTGGGGAAAAGTCAGCAACTCCCCTGTTCTTCCCCGTCACTTGGCGCTACGTTCCTTCGCACCAGTGGGAGCGGTTCCATCAGTCGACGCGTCCGCCACGACGCGCACGAGCTGCAAGGAGTCGCTCATGCGACACCCCCCGCGTTCACATCTTTTAGTCGGAGCCGGTGCGATCGCCCTCATCGGGACCGCGGTCGTACCGGTCGTCACGGCGCAGGCGGCCGCGCCCGCGTGCACGGTGGAGTACTCCGTCGTCGGTCAGTGGGACTCCGGTTTCCAGGCCGCCGTGAAAATCACCAACAACGCCGCACCTCTGAGTGGTTGGAGCCTCGGCTTCGACTTCTCCGGCGGCCAGAAGGTCACTCAGGGCTGGAACGCCAAATGGACCCAGTCCGGCACCACCGTGACCGCGCTGAACGAGAGCTACAACGGCACCCTGGGCACCGGTGCGAGCGTCAGCGCCGGATTCCTCGCCTCCTGGTCGGGCGGTAACGCCGTACCGGGCACGTTCAAGCTCAACGGCACCCCGTGCAACACCGATGTGGAGCCGACACCTACACCTACACCGACCGGGCCTCCCCCGGGCGGCGGGGCACCGGCACTGCACGTCTCCGGGAACAAGCTCGTGGACGCCGGCGGCACCACCCGCCGCCTGCTCGGGGTCAACCGGTCCGGTGGCGAGTTCATGTGCGTCCAGGGGTACGGCATCTGGGACGGTCCCGTCGACGACGCCGCGATCAAGGCGATCGCCGACTGGAAGGCCGACACGGTCCGCATCCCGCTCAACGAGGAATGCTGGCTCGGCCTGTCCAACATCAAGCCCGAATACGCCGGCGTCCACTACGTCGACGCGGTGAAGGACCTCGTGGCCCGGATCGAGGCGCACGGCATGACGCCGGTCGTCGAACTCCACTGGACCTACGGGCAGTACACCGGAAACTCGGCTGGCTGCTCCGACGTCCACGCCACCTGCCAGAAGCCGATGCCGGACATGCGGTACACGCCGTCGTTCTGGTCGTCGGTGGCGAGCACCTTCAAGAACGATCCGGCCGTCGTGTTCGACCTGTTCAACGAGCCCTACCCGGACCGCGCCACCCCCACGACCACCCAGGCGTGGCAGTGCTGGCGCGACGGCGGTACCTGCTCCGGCATCGGCTACGAGGTCGCCGGTATGCAGGATCTCGTCGACTCCGTCCGCGGCGCCGGTGCGCGGAACCTGATCCTGGCGGGCGGTCTCGCCTACTCCAACGACCTGAGCCAGTGGCTCGCCTACCGTCCCACCGACCCGGTGGGCAACCTCGCCGCCGCGTACCACGTGTACAACTTCAACACCTGTGCGAGTGAGAGCTGCTGGAACTCCACCCTCGCTCCGGTGGCCGCCCAAGTGCCGCTGGTGGCAGGGGAGATCGGGGAGAACACCTGCTCCCACTCCTTCGTCGACCAGGTCATGAAGTGGTTCGACGACCGCCACCTGTCCTATCTGGGCTGGACCTGGAACACCTGGGACTGCTCCTCCGGCCCGTCCCTCATCTCCGCCTACGACGGCACCCCCACGTCGTACGGACTCGGGCTGCGCGACCACCTGCGCGCCCTCAAGGGATGACCCCTCACCGCACACCACGGGTGACCGATCACCGCACACCACAGGTGCCCCCTGACCGAACACCACGGGTGGCCCTTGACCGCACCCCACGCGCGACCGATCACAGCGCACCACGGGTGACCCCTGACCACACTCCACGCGCGACCGATCACCGCACACCGCACCCACCCATGTCCGCTCACGAGCACCACGGACGACCCATCACCGGACACCACAGAAGGAATCCGCACTCATGAGCCGTAGCAGAACAGCGGTACTCGCCGCCCTGGCGCTGGTCGCTGGGGCCACCGGAACGGCCGTCGCCGCCGCACCCGCGGACGCCGGCATCGCGGCCGTCCCCTGCACCGTCGCCTACGCGGTGCAGAACCAGTGGGACACCGGCTTCACCGCCGCCGTCACCGTCACCAACAACAGCGCCGCCAAGAGCGGTTGGTCGGTGAAGTGGGCGTACGCCGGCAACCAGAGGATCACCAACGGCTGGAACGCGAAGATCACCCAGAGCGGGACCGCCGTCACCGCGGCCAACGAGACCTACAACGGGACGCTGGCTACCGGAGCCTCGGTCAGCTTCGGCTTCCAGGCCTCCTACAGCGGCACCAACGCCCTCCCGGCCACCTTCACCCTCGACGGCGTGACCTGCAACGTCGACGACGGCGGTGGAGGCGGCACGGACCCCGACCCCTCCGGCAAGGTCGACAACCCCTACGCCGGCGCCAAGGTGTACGTGAACCCGGAGTGGTCCGCGAAGGCCGCCGCCGAGACCGGCGGCAGCCGGATCTCCAACCAGCCCACCGGTGTCTGGCTCGACCGGATCGCCGCCATCAACGGCGTCAACGGCGGCATGGGCCTGCGCGCCCATCTCGACGCCGCCCTCACCCAGAAGGGCACCGGCGAGGAGGTTGTCCAGCTGGTCGTCTACGACCTGCCCGGACGGGACTGCGCGGCCCTCGCCTCCAACGGCGAACTCGGCCCGACGGAGATCGACAAGTACAAGACGCAGTTCATCGACCCGATCGCGGCCATCCTGGCCGACCCGAAGTACGCCGCCCTGCGGATCGTCACCACCATCGAGATCGACTCGTTGCCCAACCTCGTCACCAACACCGGCAGCCGGGCCACCGCCACCGCCGCCTGCGACACCATGCTCGCCAACGGCAACTACGTGAAGGGCGTCGGATACGCCCTCAACAAGCTCGGCGCGATCCCCAACGTCTACAACTACATCGACGCCGGACACCACGGCTGGCTCGGCTGGGACGACAACTTCGCCCCCTCCGCCCAGCTCTTCCACCAGGCGGCCACCGCCGAGGGCGCGACGGTCGCCGACGTCCACGGCTTCATCACCAACACGGCCAACTACAGCGCCCTGAAGGAGAACAACTTCACGGTCAACGACTCCGTCAACGGCACCTCCGTGCGCCAGTCCAAGTGGGTCGACTGGAACCGGTACGTCGACGAACTGTCGTACGCGCAGGGCTTCCGCAACCAGCTCGTCTCGGCCGGATTCAACTCCGGCATCGGCATGCTGATCGACACCTCCCGCAACGGCTGGGGCGGCACCGCCCGGCCCGCCGGACCGGGCGCCACGACCAGCGTGGACACCTACGTCGACGGCGGGCGCTACGACCGCCGCATCCACATCGGCAACTGGTGCAACCAGTCCGGTGCCGGACTCGGCGAGCGGCCGAAGGCGGCCCCGGCCACCGGGATCGACGCGTACGTGTGGATGAAGCCGCCGGGTGAGTCCGACGGCTCCAGCAGCGCCATCGCGAACGACGAGGGCAAGGGCTTCGACCGGATGTGCGACCCGACGTACACGGGCAACGCCCGCAACGGCAACAGCCTCTCGGGCGCCCTGCCGAACGCGCCGCTGTCCGGGCACTGGTTCTCCGCGCAGTTCCAGCAGCTGATGCGCAACGCCTACCCGGCGCTGTAGGACGACGACCCGCCTCCGCCGGGGTCGGCCCCCTCCCGGGCCGCGCCCCGGCGGACCGCGCTCCACCAGGAGTGCTCCCGCACGGCGCGTCGCACGCGCCGTGCCGGACGGGCACCCCCGGCAGTTTCCCCGGGTATTTTTTGCCGTCCCGGCAAGAGAGCTGGCCCTCGCGTGGTGGATGGGCCCAGGCTGACGGCATCCGGACGAGAGGCTGACTTCCATGGCGCATCACCACCACACCCACGACCACACCGAGGGCGGACGCGCGACCGACATCGACTGGGCCCAGATGGCCACGATGCTGGAGACGCAGGCGGAACTGTTCGCCCCGATGTACGCGCGGGCGCTCGCCTGGCTCGCGGAGAGTGTGCCCGAGCCCGGCCTGATCGTCGACGCGGGCAGCGGACCGGGCGTCGTCTCCTGCCAGTTCGCCGAGACGTTCCCGGACGCGCGTGTGGTCGCCGTGGACGGCTCCGTACCCCTGCTGGAGCGGGCGAAGGCACGTGCGGACCGCCTCGGGTTCGCGGACCGCTTCGGCATCCTGGCCGGTGATCTCCCCTCCGTGCTCGCCGAGTTGGACTACCCGGCCGACCTGCTGTGGGCGGCCCGCAGCCTGCACCACCTCGGTGACCAGGCCGCCGCCCTGGCCGCCTTCGCCGACCGGCTGGCACCCGGCGGCACGCTGGCCCTGCTGGAAGGCGGCCTGCCCTCGCGGTTCCTGCCGCGCGACCTCGGCTTCGGCCGGCCCGGACTCCAGGCGCGCGTCGACGCGGTGGAGGCGGAGTGGTTCGCGCGGATGCGCGCCGAGCTCCCCGGTACGGTCACCGGAGCCGAGGACTGGCCCGCTCTGCTGACGGCCGCCGGTCTGGAGCACACCGGAACCCGTACCTTCCTGCTGGACCTGCCCGCGCCCGTGTCCGAGGCGGCCCGCGCCCATGTCGCCGATTCCCTGACCCGGCTGCGCGACGCCTGCGCGGACGGCATCGACCCCGAGGACCGCGCCGCCCTCGACCGCCTCCTCGACCCGGACGACGAGGCGAGCGTCCACCACCGCCCGGACGTGTTCGTGCTGTCCGCCCACACGGTGTACACGGCGGTCCGCGTCGCCGAGTGACCGGATGACCGGGTGACCGATCGGCACCGTCGGCCGGACAGCCGGCTCGGTCGTGCCGGGCTGTCCGGCAGCCGGACGGAGTCGACGTCGACACCGTCGCCGTACGGCCGCTCGGACAGCCCGACTGATGCTGCCGCCGGTTCAGTTGTTGTTGACGAACTCCTTGGCCAGCCGGTCGCCGAGGGTCACCGCCGCGCTGTGGCTCTCGATCGGGGACACCTTGGAGTTCGTGAACAGGATGTAGGTCACGCCGGAGTCGGCGCCGCCCGTCTCCGGGTCCGGGTCGATGCCGAGTGCCTGGGCGGTGGCGTACGAGGCCTCACCGATGATCTGCGTGGGGCCGGTGTCGCCGACGACCGCGTACTCGACCTTGTTGTTGTAGATCACCGCGACCACACCGCCGCCCTTGATGCCGGCGTTGGCGTAGTTCCAGGTGCCGCTGGCGCTGGGGACCACCACGTACGGCAGGGTGTCGGCGCGCAGCGGCTTGCCGTCGGACTGGTGGAACGCCGTGTCGGCCTGGAACCAGGGGTCGGTGCTCTCGCTGCACTTGGCGGTGCGCTGCCCGTCGCAGTCGATGTCGAGGTCGGCCTTCCAGAACACCGCGCCGTTCTTGCCGCAGACGGGGACCGTGGCCGAGGTCTCCTCGTCGGTGCGGTACTTGCCGTTGGAGATCTGGGAACAGGACGTCACCTTGGCGAGCAGGGCGGCCGCGCTGACCGTGCCCTCCCGCGGTGCGGGGGCCGCGCTGGACGAGGGGGCGCCGGAGGCGGTCGCGGGGAGCGCTCCGGAGGCGAGCAGGGCGGCCGAGGCGGCCGCGGCGAGGGCCAGTGTTCGAGTGCGCACTGTGGGGGGACCCTTCTGTTAGGAAAGTTTCCTTACCGGGTGCATCTAAAGTGGCTCATCGGCATGACCGCGTCAACCCCTGGGGCGGGTGCGGTGGGGCGGACGGGACCGGCGCGCGTCCATGGGGAGGCCGACGGGGTCGACAGGGTCGACCGGTCGACGGGGTTCAGTGGGGCTCAACGGGTTGGGTGAGTTCAACAGGGCGGCAGGCAACGGCTGTTGGACGTCCTCGGCCCCGTACCGGTTCCTCGCGCAGCCCGCAGCCCGCAGCCCGCAGCCCGCAGCCCGCAGCCCGCAGCCCGCAGCCCGCAGCAGCGGCCGGGCAGCCATCGCGCATACGCCGACACACCTGTGCCCCGGGCCCGTACGGGCCCGGGGCACAGGTCGCTACGGCAGGGTCAGCCGATGTCGAACGTCGCCGGGTCGGGACCGACCCGCCGGTTCTCGTTGAGCGCGCTGATCGCCGCGAGGTCCTCGGTGTCCAGGCTGAAGTCGAACACGTCGATGTTCTCCTTGATCCGTGACGGCGTCACGGACTTGGGGATCACGACGTTGCCGAGCTGGAGGTGCCAGCGCAGCACGACCTGGGCCGGGGTGCGGTTGTGCTTCTGGCCGATGGCCACGATCGCCGGGACCTCCAGCAGGCCCTTGCCCGAGCCCAGCGGCGACCAGGCCTCGGTGGCGATGCCCTGCTCCGCGTGGTACTCGCGTGCCGCGTGCTGCTGGAGGTGCGGGTGGAGCTCGATCTGGTTGACCGCGGGGATCACCGAGGTCTCGGAGATCAGCCGCTCCAGGTGCTCCGGCAGGAAGTTGGAGACGCCGATGGCACGGACACGGCCGTCCGCGTGAAGCTTCTCGAACGCCTTGTAGGTGTCGACGTACGTGCCACGGGACGCCAGCGGCCAGTGGATGAGGTACAGGTCGAGGTAGTCCAGGCCCAGCTTCCGGAGCGAGGTGTCGAACGCGCGCAGGGTCGCGTCGTACCCCTGGTCGCTGTTCCAGAGCTTGGTGGTGACGAAGACGTCCTCGCGGGGGATGCCGGCGGCGGCGATGGCCTTGCCGGTGCCCTCTTCGTTGCCGTAGATCGCCGCCGTGTCGATGCTGCGGTACCCGGCCTCCAGCGCGGTGGCGACCGCCTGCTCCGCCTCGGCGTCCGGCACCTGCCAGACGCCGAAGCCCAGCTGGGGCATCTCGACGCCGTTGTTCAGGATGATCGGGGGGACCTTGCTGCTCACGAGCTCTTGATCCTTCGGTTGTCCGTCAAGTGGTACTCCCATCGTGAACGATCACGGGCCGTGATGCATTCCTGACGAGGGAATCCGCCCGGACCACCAGGATGACGCTCAGGCCTGGTAAAGCGCCTGGACTTCACTCGCGTAGGCGTTCTCGATCGCTTTTCGCTTGAGTTTGAGCGACGGGGTGAGCAGACCGTGCTCCTCGGTGAACGGCTGGGCCAGAATGCGGAAGGTGCGAATGGACTCGGCCTGCGAGACGAGCGTGTTCGCCGCGACCACCGCGCGCCGCACCTCGGTCTCCAGGTCCGCGTCATGCACCAGCTCGGCCGGGGACAGCTGTGGTTTGCGGCGCATCTGCAGCCAGTGCTCCACGGCCTCCTGGTCGAGGGTGACCAGGGCCGCGACGTACGGGCGGTCGTTGCCGACGACGATGCACTGGTTGACCAGGGGATGGTCCCGGACGCGTTCCTCCAGGACCCCCGGGGAGACGCTCTTGCCGCCGGAGGTGACCAGGATCTCCTTCTTGCGGCCGGTGATGGTGAGGTAGCCGTCCTCGTCCAGGATGCCCAGGTCACCGGTGGCCAGCCAGCCGTCGTGCAGGGTCTCGTCGGTGGCCTTGGGATTGTTGAGGTAGCCCTGGAAGACGTTGTCGCCGTTCAGCCAGATCTCGCCGTCGTCCGCGATGTGCACGCTCACGCCGGGGATCGCCTGCCCGACGGTGCCGTAGCGGGTGCGCTCGGGCGGGTTGGCGGTGGCGGCGGCGGTCGACTCGGTGAGTCCGTAGCCCTCGTAGATCTGCACCCCGGCGCCCGCGAAGAACAGGCCGAGGCGCCGGTCCATCGCGGAGCCGCCCGACATCGCGTTGCGGATCCGGCCGCCCATCGCGGCGCGCACCTTGGAGTACACGAGTTTGTCGAAGACCTGGTGCTGCATGCGCAGGCCGGCCGAAGGGCCGGGCCCGATGCCCCACGCCTTGGTCTCCACCGCGTCGGCGTACTTCACCGCGACCTCGACGGCCTTCTCGAACGGGCCGGACCTGCCTTCCTTCTCCGCCTTGCGGCGGGCCGCGTTGAACACCTTCTCGAAGATGTACGGCACGGCGAGGATGAACGTCGGTCTGAAGGCGGCCAGATCGGGCATGAGGGCGGCGGCGTGCAGCTGCGGCTGGTGGCCGAAGCGGACCCGGCCGCGGATCGCGGCGACCTCCACCATCCGGCCGAACACGTGCGCGAGCGGCAGGAACAGCAGGGTCGCGGCCTCGTCGCCCTTCTTGGTGTGGAACACCGGCTCCCAGCGGTCGATGACGGTGTCCGCCTCGAACATGAAGTTGGCGTGCGAGAGGACACAGCCCTTGGGGCGTCCCGTGGTGCCCGAGGTGTAGATGATCGTGGCCGTCGACTCCGGGGTCACCGCCTCCCGGTGCCGGTGCACCACCTCGTCGTCGAGGTGGGCGCCCGCGTCGTAGAGCTCCTGCACACAGCCGGAGTCGAGCTGCCACAGCCGGCGCAGCCGCGGCAGGCGGTCGATGACGGTGGCGATCGTCATCGCGTGGTCCTCGTGCTCCACGATCGCCGCCGTCACGTCGGCGTCGTAGAGCATCCAGGAGCACTGCTCCGCCGAGGAGGTCGGGTAGATCGGCACCACCTGCGCGCCGACGGTCCACAGCGCGAAGTCGAACAGCGTCCACTCGTAGCGGGTGCGGGACATGATGGCGACGCGGTCGCCGAAGCGGATGCCCTGGGCCAGCAGCCCCTTGGCGAGGGCGAGCACCTCGTCGCGGAACTCGGCGGACGTCACGTCCCGCCACTGCCCCTGCTCGTCCTTGCGGCCGAGCGCGATGTGCAGCGGGTCCTCGTCGGCATACCGGAAGACGACGTCGGCCAGGCCGCCCACGGGCGGTGCCGACGCCGACGGAGGGTTGGTGAACTCGTGCAAACCCCGCTCCCCGCTCGTTGTGGCACTCCGCACAGCGCCGTGAAAGCTACCCCACGGTGGGACAGGGCGGGAGGGGGTGCGAAGTCGTGTGGTGGTCAGGTCAGCCCTGGTCAGTCGCGGAAAATGGGCTCACATGGGGAAGGGTCGGACAGAAAGCTGACGGTTGAGTAAGTTTCGCGACCGTAATCTCCACTGAATCTGTACGACGTTGTACGACCTGGGAGCCGTACAACGTTCTGCGTCCGGGGCGAGGTCGGCCGGGGGCGCCGTCGAGGAATTGCGGCAGAAGGAGTGCAGTCGCGAGGGAGTACGGGGCAGGCGCTACGGTCGGCCCCGTTGCAACCGGTCCCCGCCCGCGAGGATCGTCCCCGCCAGCGCGTCCGCCGCTCCCTGTGCCGCCGTCCGGCGCGGTCCGTGCACCAGGACGAAGTCCACCCGCCCCAGTTCCGGCAGCCCCGCCCGCTCCGGTACCCGTACCAGGCCCGGCGGGATGAGCCCGCGCGAGTGCGCCATCACGCCGAGTCCCGCGCGGGCCGCCGCGATCAGTCCGTTGAGGCTGCCGCTCGTGCACGCGACGCGCCACGCCCGGCCCTGCCGCTCCAGCGCCTCCAGAGCGAGGGCCCGGGTGATCCCCGGCGGCGGGTAGACGATCAGCGGCACCGGGCGGTCGGGGTCGAGCCGCAGCCGTTCCGCGCCGATCCACACCAGCCGGTCGTGCCACACCAGCTCGCCGCGCGGGTCCTCGGGGCGCCGCTTGGCCAGCACCAGATCGAGCTTTCCCGCCGTCAGCCGCTCGTGCAGCGTGCCCGACAGTTCGACGGTCAGTTCCAGGTCGACCTCGGGATGGTCGTGCCGGAAGCCCTCCAGGATCTCCGGCAGCCGGGTCAGCACGAAGTCCTCCGACGCGCCGAACCGCAGCCGGCCGCGCAGCCGGGTCCCGGCGAAGAACGCCGTCGCCTGCTCGTGCACCTCCAGGATCCGGCGCGCGAAGCCGAGCATCGCCTCGCCGTCCTCCGTCAGCTCCACCGAGTGGGTGTCCCGGGTGAACAGGGTCCGGCCCGTGGCGTCCTCCAGACGGCGCACATGCTGGCTGACGGTCGACTGGCGCAGTCCGAGCCGCCGGGCTGCCTGGGTGAAACTCAGCGTTTGCGCCACGGCGAGGAAGGTACGCAGCTGGGAAGGGTCGTACATCCGCACCACGGTACCCGGTCATCGTAGAACGTGATGACAGTCAGAGCGGTATGACGGATTCCCGATCACAGTCCGGAAGAGGACGATGGAGAGGGGACGCCTTGTGGCGGTCCCGCCTCGCACGCACGAGCAAGTGGAGCACCGTGAAACGCCTGCGCCGGCCGAGTCGGATGCCGATCGACCCGTACATCCTGCTGCTGCTCGGGACGGTGGGCGTCGCCGCGCTCCTGCCCGCGCGCGGGCCCGCCGCCGACGTCGCCTCCGGAGCGTCCACCGCCGCGATCGCGTTCCTCTTCTTCCTCTACGGCGCCCGGCTGTCCACCCGCGAGGCGGTCGACGGACTGCGCCACTGGCGACTGCACGTCACCGTCCTGGTGTGCACCTTCGCCGTCTTCCCGCTGCTGGGCCTGGCCGCCCGCGGGCTCGTCCCGGTGCTCCTGACCCAGCCCCTCTACCAGGGGCTGCTGTTCCTCACCCTCGTCCCCTCGACCATCCAGTCGTCGATCGCCTTCACCTCGATCGCCCGCGGCAACGTGCCCGCCGCGATCTGCGCCGGTTCCTTCTCCTCGCTCGCGGGCATCGTCGTCACCCCGCTCCTGGCGGCCGCGCTGCTCGGCGGCAGCGGCGGGTTCTCCGCCGACTCCCTCGTCAAGATCGTGCTCCAGTTGCTGGTGCCGTTCGTCGCGGGACAGGTGCTGCGCCGCTGGATCGGCGGCTTCGTCACCCGGCACAAGAAGGTCCTCGGCTACGTCGACCGCGGCTCCATCCTGCTCGTCGTCTACACCGCGTTCAGCGAGGGCATGGTCCAGGGCGTCTGGCACCAGGTCAGCCCGCTCAGGCTCGGCGCACTCCTCGTCGTCGAGGCCGTGGTGCTCGCCGTGATGCTGGTCCTGACCTGGTACGGCTCCAAGGCCCTGCACTTCGGCCGCGAGGACCGCATCGCCATCCAGTTCGCCGGTTCCAAGAAGTCCCTCGCCTCCGGGCTGCCGATGGCGAGCGTCCTGTTCGGCGCGCACGCCTCCCTCGCGGTGCTGCCGCTGATGCTCTTCCACCAGATGCAGCTGATGGTGTGCGCGGTGATCGCCAAGCGCCGGGCACGCGACCCGGAGCCGGCCACCGCGTCCGCGTCGGCGACACCGTCACGCACCGCGGTCGGCACGGGGTCGGGGCCGGCGCCGCGTTCGCGCTGACGCCCCGCCTTCGCCGAACCGCCCCGTCCCGCCCGGTCCGTGGGGAACAGGGCGGGACGGGGCGGGACGGCGGTTCGGGATCACGCGGGCCGGCGCCCGGCTCGGTGACCGCTAGTGGCCGCCGTTCACGTGGTCCATCGGCAGCCACAGCACGGTGTCCCGGTAGGAGGCGGCCCGTCCGGCGGCCAGTTCCTCGTCGGTCAGGGCCCGGTCCCAGACGTGGACCTCGTCGATCGAGCCGGTGAAGAACTCCCGGCCGTCCATCCGCTGTCCGACGTGTACACCGAAGGGTGAGTTCCGGCTGACCGAGCCCGTCACGTCGGCCACGGCGGACCGCGAGCCGTCGACGGACAGGGTCAGCTGACCGCCACCGCGCCGCAGGGTCATGCGATGCCACTGCCCGTCGTTGTAGGCACCGGCGAGGATCACCGACGCCGTCCGTACGGCCGTCGCGCCGTCCCGCACGGTGATCAGGCCGCGTACCCGGTTGCTCGCCGGCTCCCCGCGCAGCCAGACCTGGGGCTGGGTGGTGCCGACGCCCCCCATCCACAGCAGTGGCTGCGATCCGGTGGTGGCGCTGTAGCGGAACCACAGGGAAGCGGTGAAGTCCTTCGTGCCGAGCGGCAGTCCGTCGCGATACGGCAGGCGTACGGCGTCGTCGACACCGTCGAAGGACAGTGCGCGGCCGGACACCCCGTCGGTCGCCCCGGCGCCGCCGAGGACGGCCGCCCGGTCCGCGTGCCGGGCGAGGTCGGCGGTGGTCGGGTCCGGCCCGCGGCGCGGCGCGAGCCAGTCCTGGTCGAAGCGGGCGAAGCGGATCTCGTCCCGGGCGTCGACGGCACCGCCCTCGTAGAGCAGTCCCACGGTGTCCCGGTCGACGCGCGCCAGGTCGGAGTAGCCGGACCAGTCCGAGGTGACGGTCGTGCCGCGGTCCAGGCTGTCCCAGGTGCGGCCGCCGTCGTAGGACGAGCGGATCATCATGCTCCGGCGTCGGTCGGGGTCGCCGGGGCAGGCCAGCAGGAGGCGTTCGTCGAGGCGCAGCGTCGAGCACTGCACCTGGGGCGCGTAGAGGTCGGGGAGGTCGCGGAACGGACCGGTGAAGCTGTCGCCGCCGTCGCGGCTGACGGCCTGGGTGCGGTGGCCGAGGTCGGTGCCGTCCTGCTCGCGTCCGCTGACCAGCACGGAGCCGTCGGTGCGCTCGGTGAGGGTCACCTCGGAGGGTTTCTGACGGAACGTGCCGTCGTCCGCGATCGGCCAGGTGTCGACGGCGCCGGGCCGCCAGTGGTCGCCCCCGTCGTCGCTGACGATGAGTGCCGCGTGGTTGGCGGAGACCCTGCTGCCGTTCCACGTCTCGGTGTTGACGCCGAAGACGAGCCGACCGGCGTGCCGGCCCCGGGTGAGCTGGATGCCGTGCACCGGGCCGGTCGCGTACCAGGAGTTCCAGTCCGCGGGCAGGATCTCGGAGCTCAGGTCGCGCGGCCGGGACCAGGTGAGCCCGTCGTCGTCGCTGTACTGGAGGTGCGGGGTGCGGTCGCAGGGGACGGAGCAGCCGGCGCCGTCCGTACGTCCCGTGTTGTAGGTCTCGGCCAGCAGGATGCGGCCGGTCTCGCGGTCCACGATCGGCGCGGGGTTGCCGTGGGTGTCGCCGCCGCCCTCGTCGACGACCTGGAGCGGCCCCCAGGTGCGGCCGCCGTCCGTGGAGCGCTTGACGACGATGTCTATGTCGGCCGCGTCACCGCAGTTGAGGACGCGGCCCTCGGCGAACGCCAGCAGCGTGCCGTCCGTGGTGGTGACGATCGCCGGGATCCGGAAGCAGGCGTAGCCGGGGTCCTGGGCGGCCTTGAACAGGACCTGTTGTGCGAACTCGGGTGCGGTGCCGGTGGATCGGGCCTGCGCCGGACTCGGCAGGGTCAGCAGCGAGACGGCGGCCAGCGTGGCGGTGAGGGTGGATCTCAGACGTGTGCGAACACGCGACGGCATGGTGCGACCTGCCCTTCATGCGTCTGGACATCAATACGTCTGCACATCTGGAGGTCTGGACATCCCATGTCCCAAAGGGTGTTTCACAGACGTTAGTTGGGGCCTCCGGTGCCCCACAAGAAGCGTGCGGCAGGGGATCGGGACGACCTTGCCGAGGGCGCCGCGCGCCGCGATGGCCTCGCGCGCCCTCGCCGTGTCCCGCCCCGCCGTGTCCCGTCGCCCGGGCCGTACGGCGTCAGCCGTCCGCGAGTGCGGGCGCCGACGGGTCGAGCGGGGTTGCCGCGGACGGCGTCCGGGCGTCGGTCGACGGGCTCGCCGCGACCGTCGGCGCCCTAGCCGGGCAGCTCGCCCGCGCCGAGGGGGCGTATGAGATCTGTCCTGGTGGTGGCTCGGGCGGTGCCCGCGACGCGGGCCGTGCCGCGCGGCTTCACCACGAGGGGGCCGCCGGTGGACGCGTACCGAACGCGGCGCATGCGACCTCCAGGGATCGTCGGGAATCCTCATGACTTCATTGGGCGTCCCAACGGTATCGCCGTATCATGGGGAAGTCCAATGAATCCTAGCTAAACTGACGCCATGTCCGAAGCACCGCTCTCCGCGATCCGCTCCCTCGCCAGCTGGCGCCTCGGCCGCGCCGCCGCCCGGGGCCGGGTCCTGGTCGCCGAGGCGCTGGCGGCGGAGGGCGTGAGGATGTGGCACCACGTGGTGCTCTCCGCCGTGCGGGACCTCGCCCCCGTGGCCCAGGCCGACCTCGGCCGCGCCGTCGGACTCGATCCCAAGGACCTGGTCGGCGTCCTCAACGACCTCCAGGCCGGGGGCCATGTCGTCCGCGCGCCCGATCCGGGGGACCGCCGTAAGAACGCCGTGTCGCTCACGCCCGACGGCGAGCGGCTGCTGCGGCGCTGCGAGGCCGCGGTGCGGACGGCGAACGAGACGCTCCTCGCCCCCCTGCCGACGGCCGAACGCGACCGGTTCATGTCCCTGTTGATCCTGATTTCCGATCTGGACGTGTGACGCGGGCTAACGTTCCGTCATGAACGCACCGCAGACCTCCGAACCCCGGCTCGCGCTCGACCCCGCGCGCAGCGCCCTCGTGCTCGTCGACCTGATGGACCGCATCGTCGCGCTGCCTCTGGGTCCGCACAAGGGGACCGAAGTCCTGTCCGTCGCGCAGGAGTTGGCGGCCGGGTTCCGCTCCGCCGGCGCGACCGTGGCCCTGATCCGCGTCGAGCGCTCCGGTATCACCGAACAGCCTCCGGGCAGCGGCCTGGCGGCCGGTCTCGCCGCGGACGGCGACCTGGAGATCGTGAAGCGGACGATCGGCGGCTTCCAGGGCACGGACCTGGACGAGCGGCTGCGCGAGCGGGGCGTGACCACCCTGGTGTTCGGCGGGATCGCCACCAACCTCGGCGTCGAGTCCACCGCCCGCGCGGCGGCCGACCTCGGCTACGACCTCGTCTTCGTCGAGGACGCCATGGCCGCGTTCACCGCCGCCGAGCACGAGGCGTCGGTCACGCTGGACTTCCCCCGGCTGGGGACCGTGGTGAGGGCCTCGGAGGTGCGCTTCCTGGCGGGGTGAGCGGCCGGGCCGCCGGGCCCGCGCGGGCGTCACGCACGAGGCCGAGGCGGGGCCCCTGCGGCGCAGGGGGCGCTCCCCGCCGGTCGGGGCCCCACCGCCGTGCCGCGGGGAGCCGGGTCAGCCCTGGGCGGCCGCGGCCCGCAGAGCGATACGGCTCTCACCCGCGTACACGTTCATGGAACTGCCCCGCAGGAAACCCACCAGGGTCAGCCCGGTCTCGGCGGCCAGGTCCACCGCCAGCGACGACGGCGCCGAGACCGCCGCCAGCATCGGGATCCCGGCCATGACCGCCTTCTGCGCCAGCTCGAACGAGGCCCGTCCGGACACCAGCAGGATCACGCGCGACAGCGGCAGATCGCCGTTCTGCAGGGCGCGGCCGACCAGCTTGTCGACCGCGTTGTGCCGGCCCACGTCCTCGCGGATGTCGAGCAGCTCGCCGTCCTCGCGGAACAGGGCGGCCGCGTGCAGACCCCCGGTCCGGTCGAACACCCGTTGAGCCTCGCGCAGCCGGTCGGGGAGGCTCGCGAGCAGTTCGGGGTCCACCCGGACCGGGGGAGTGTCGGCGATGGGGAAGCGGGCCGTCGTACGCACCGCGTCCAGGCTCGCCTTGCCGCACAGCCCGCACGACGAGGTCGTGTAGACGTTCCGCTCCAGGGTGATGTCGGGGAGGACCACGCCCGCCGTGGTCCGCACGTCGACCACGTTGTAGGTGTTCGAGCCGTCGGCCGTGGCGCCCGCGCAGTAGACGATGTTCTGCAGATCGGACGCGGCGGCCAGCACGCCCTCGCTCACCAGGAACCCCGCGGCCAGCGCGAAGTCGTCGCCCGGGGTGCGCATGGTGATGGCGAGGGGTTTGCCGTTGAGCCTGATCTCCAGCGGTTCCTCGGCGACGAGCGTGTCCGGGCGGCTGGAGACCACCCCGTCCCGGATCCGGATCACCTTGCGTCGTTCCGTGACTCGTCCCATGTGTCTCAGTCCCGGTTCTGTACGTGCTGGTAGCCGAAACGGCCCTTGATGCAGAGATTGCCGTGGGTCACCGGGTTGTCGTGCGGCGAGGTGACCTTCACGATCTCATTGTCCTGCACGTGCAGTGTCAGGTTGCAACCCACACCGCAGTACGCGCACACCGTGGTCGTTTCGGTCTGTGCCGACTCGTCCCAGGTACCCGCCGCCCGCCGGTCGAACTCCGACTTGAAGGACAGGGCGCCCGTCGGGCACACCTCGATGCAGTTGCCGCAGTACACGCACGCCGATTCGGTGAGCGGCGCGTCGTGCTCGACCGCGATCCGGGCGTCGAAGCCCCGGCCCGTCACGGAGATCGCGAACGTGTTCTGCCACTGGTCGCCACAGGCGTCCACGCACTTGTAGCAGAGGATGCACTTGTCGTAGTCGCGCACGTACAGGTCGTTGTCGACCCTCGGCTCCTCGTTCAGCCGGGCCGCCCGGGGGCCGAAACGGTCCGGCTTCGCCTCGTACTCCTTGAGCCATTCGGCGACCCCCGGGGTCGTCGACAGATCGACCGACGAGGCCAGCAGCTCCAGGACGATCTTCCGGCTGTGCCGGGCGCGCTCGGTGTCGGTGCGCACCTCCATGCCGGGCTCCGCCGCCCGGGAGCAGGCCGGGACCAGGGTGCGCGAGCCCGCCACCTCGACGACACAGACCCGGCAGGCGTTCTTCGGGGTGAGGGTGTCGCCCTGGCAGAGCGTCGGCACGTCCTTCCCGGCCGCCCGGCAGGCGTCCAGGAGGGTCGAGCCCTCGGGCGCCCGCACCGGCTCCCCGTCGATCGTGAACTCCAGCAGACGGCGGGGGATCCCCAGCGGTGTCACGGTCATTCGTACGCCCCCAGTCGGTCCACGGCGGATTCCACGGCGTTCCACGCGGTCTGTCCGAGACCGCAGATCGAGGCGTCCCGCATGGCGCGCCCGACCTCTCTGAGCAGGGCGATGTCGTCGGCCGCGGCCGCGCCGGTGCGCTCCACGATCCGGTGCAGCGCCTCCTCCTGGCGCACGGTCCCGACCCGGCACGGCACGCACTGCCCGCACGACTCGTCCCGGAAGAACTCCGCGATCCGCAGCAGCAGCCGGGGCAGCGGGACCGTGTCGTCGAACGCCATCACGACGCCCGATCCCAGGGTCGTGCCCGCCTCCCGGGTGCCTTCGAAGGTCAGCGGGATGTCCAGCTCGTCGGGCCGTACGAAGCCGCCGGCCGCGCCGCCGAGGAGCACCGCCCGCAGCCCCTCGCGCACCCCGGCGAGGGTGAGCAGCTCGCCGAGCGTGGCGCCGAAGGGCAGCTCGTAGACGCCGGGGCGCCGCACACCGCCCGACACGCAGAACAGCTTCGGGCCGGTGGACCCGCCGGTCCCGATCGCCGCGTAGGCGGGCGCGCCCAGGGTCAGGATCGGCAGGACGTTGACCAGGGTCTCGACGTTGTTCTCGACGGTCGGCTTGCCGAACAGGCCCTTCTCCACCGGGAACGGCGGCTTGGCGCGCGGCTCGCCCCGGTACCCCTCGATGGAGTTGAACAGCGCGGTCTCCTCGCCGCAGATGTACGCGCCCGCGCCTCGCCGGATCTCGATGTCGAAGGCGTAGCCCTGGCCGAGGACGTCGTCGCCGAGCAGGCCGCGGGCGCGCGCCTGGTCGACGGCGTGCCGCATCCGCCGGATCGCCCGCGGATATTCGCCGCGCAGATACAGATAGCCCCGGTGAGCGCCGACCGCGTACGCCGCGATCGTCATCGCCTCCACGAGCGCGTACGGGTCGCCCTCCATGAGCACACGGTCCTTGAAGGTGCCCGGCTCGGACTCGTCGGCGTTGCACACCAGGTAGTGCGGATGATCGGGCTGGGACGCGGCGGCCTGCCACTTGCGGCCGGTCGGGAAGGCGGCGCCACCGCGCCCGACCAGCCCGGAGTCGGTGACCTCGCGGATGACCCCGGCGGGACCGAGCTCGAACGCGCGGCGCAGCGCGGTGTAGCCGCCGTGGGCGCGGTAGTCGTCGAGAGAGCGGGGGTCCACCACGCCGACGCGGCGCAGCAGCGTCAAGGACGCGTCCCCCGCCTGCGGTACCGCCCGTTCGGCCGGCGGCTCCTCGGGCGCCGAGTCGGGCGAGCGCGCCGCGAGGACGGCCGCGGCCGCGGTCGCGGGCGCCGACACGGCCGTACGCACCGGATCCCCGGCCCGGACCGCGAGCGCCGCCGGAGCCCGCTCGCACAGCCCGAGGCACGGACCGCGCTCGACGCTCACCCCGCTGCCGACGCCCAGCGCGGCCTCGACGCCCGCGCACAGCTGCGACGCCCCGGCGGCCGTGCACGCGAGGTCCGTGCACACGTGGAGCACGGTTGCGGGCCGGGGCGCGACCGAGAACATCGCGTAGAAGGTGGCGACGCCGTACGCCTCCGCCGGTGGCACGGTCAGCCGGCGGCAGAGGTAGCCGAGGGCGCCCTCGCTGATCCACCCGATCCGGTCGTTGATCGCGTGCAGCCCCGGCAGCAGCAGGTCGCGGCGGTCCCGGGCCGCTCGTCCGCCGCGCGCCCACCGCAGGTCCGCGGCCCGCATCTCGTCGCGGTCCGCTCCTTCCCACGAGGACGGCGCGGGGCCGAGCAGGGCGTCGACGGCCGCCCGCTCCTCGTCCGTGGGCTTGCTGTCGCCGAAGTGCAGGTCCACCACATCACCTCACCTGGGTCGCAACCGGAAGTTTCTCGATCCGGATCGCCGACGCCTTGAACTCCGCCGTCCCCGCGATCGGGCAGTTCGCCTCGATCGTCAGCTGGTTGGTGTCCACCTCGTCGGGAAAATGCATGGTCATGAACGCGAGCCCGGGGCGCAGGCCGAGGTCGATCCACACCGGCGCGACCACCGCGCCGCGCCGCGACGACACCCGTACCTCCTCGCCGACCGCCACGCCGTAGCGTTCGGCGTCCTCCGGGCACAGCTCGATGTACTCCCCGCGCCGCAGCGGGGACGCGAACCCCCCGCTCTGCACACCGGTGTTGTACGAGTCGAGCCGCCGCCCGGTCGTCAGGCGGACCGGGTACTCCTCGTCGGTGAGGTCGACCGGCGGATCGTGCCGCACCAGCCCGAACGGCGCTGCCGGTCCCCGCCGTCCCGGATCCCGCTCCCACAACCGCCCGTGCAGATAGCTCGGTTCGATCCGGTCGGTGCTCGGACACGGCCACTGGATGCCCTGGTGCTCCGCCAGGCGTTCGTACGTCATCCCGTAGTGGTCCGGCGAGACCGAGCGCAGCTCGTTCCAGACGGCCTCGGAGTCGGCGTACTTCCACTCGTGGCCGAGCCGGCCCGCCAGGTCGCAGAGGATGTCGATGTCCTCGCGCGCCTCGCCCGGCGGGGTGACCGCCCGGCGCACGCGCTGGACCCGCCGCTCGCTGTTGGTGGTCGTGCCGTCCGTCTCCGCCCAGCCGGCGGTGGCGGGCAGGACCACGTCGGCGAGTTGTGCCGTCTTCGTGAGGAAGATGTCCTGGACGACGAGGAAGTCGAGGGCGCTCAGCCGCCGTACCGCCTGTTCGCTGTCCGCCTCCGACTGCGCCGGGTTCTCGCCGATGCAGTAGACGGCCTTCAGCGAGCCCTCCTCCATCGCCTCGAACATCTCCGTCAGGTTCAGCCCGTAGTGCGGCTGGACGACGGTGTCCCAGGCCGACTCGAACTTCAGCCGCGCCCGCGGGTCGAGGATGTCCTGGAAGCCGGGCAGGCGGTTGGGGATGGCGCCCATGTCGCCGCCGCCCTGCACGTTGTTCTGGCCGCGCAGCGGCTGCAGACCGGAGCCGAGGCGGCCCACGTGGCCGGTCAGCAGGGAGAGGTTGATCAGCGCGCGGACGTTGTCCGTGCCGTTGTGGTGCTCGGTGATGCCGAGGGTCCAGCACAGCTGGGCGCGCTCCGCGCGGGCGTAGGCGTGCGCCAACTCCCTTATGGCGGCGGCGGGTACGCCCGTCACCTTCTCGGTGAGCGACAGCGTCCACGGCTCGACGAGTGCGTGGTACTCCTCGAAGCCGCTCGTCGCCCGTTCGACGAACGTCTCGTTGACCAGGCCCGCGTGGATGATCTCGCGGCCGATCGCGTGCGCCATCGGGATGTCGGTGCCGACGTTGAGGCCGAGCCAGCTCTCCGCCCACTCGGCGGTACTCGTCCGCCGGGGATCGACCGCGTACATCCGGGCGCCGTTCCTGATCCCCTTCAGCGCGTGCTGGAAGAAGATCGGGTGCGCGAAGCGGGCGTTGGAGCCCCACATCACGATGAGGTCCGTGTGCTCGATCTCCTCGTACGACGACGTGCCGCCGCCGGAGCCGAACGCGGCCGACAGGCCCGCGACGCTCGGCGCGTGACAGGTGCGGTTGCAGGAGTCGACGTTGTTGGTGCCCATCACGACCCGGGCGAACTTCTGCGCCACGTAGTTGGTCTCGTTGGTCGCGCGGGCGCAGGAGAACAGGCCGAACGCGCCGCGTGCCGCGGCCAGGCCCCTGGCCGTCCGGTCCAGTGCCTCCTGCCAGGTCGCCTGCCGGAACGGCTCGTCGCGGGAGTCCCTGACGAGCGGATGGGTGAGGCGGGTGTAGGTCGTCGGGGTCCGGTCGCGTTTCCTCATGCGGCGCTCCTCAGCGCGAGCAGGTCCGAGATGGCGTGCACGGTGCGCAGCGTGGGCACGTCGACGCCGGTGATCTCCGCCAGTTCGACGACGGCGGCGAGCAGGACGTCGAGTTCCAGCGGTTTGCCGCGCTCCAGGTCCTGGAGGGTGGAGGTGCGGTGGTCGCCGACGCGTTCCGCGCCCGCGAGCCGGCGTTCGATGGAGACGCCGACCTCGCACCCGAGCGCCTCGGCGACGGTGAGCGTCTCGCGCATCATCGTCTCGATGACCTTGCGGGTGCCGCCGTGCAGGCACATCTGCCGCATGGTCGCGCGGGCGAGGGCGCTGATCGGGTTGAAGGAGATGTTGCCGAGCAGCTTGACCCAGATGTCGTTGCGCAGATCCGGCTCGACGGGGCACTTCAGCCCGCCGGCCCGCATGGCCTCGCTGAACGCCAGGCACCGCGGCGAAGCACCGCGGCCGGGCTCGCCGAGGGAGAACCGGGTGCCTTCCAGGTGCCGTACGACACCGGGGGCCTCCAGCTCGGTCGCCGCGTAGACGACACAGCCGACGGCCCGTTCGGGCGCGAGCACCGCGCTCACCGCGCCGGCCGGGTCCACGCTCTCGACGCGGTGGCCGTCGTAGGGGCCGCCGTGCCGGTGGAAGTACCACCAGGGAATGCCGTTCTGGGCGGCCACGACCGCCGTGCCGTCGTGCAGGAGCGGCTCGATCAGCGGCCCGCACGCCGCGTACGAGTTGGCCTTCAGGCCCAGGAAGACGAAGTCGACCGGGCCGACCTCGGCCGGGTCGGAGGTGGCGTGGGCGCGGGCGACGAAGTCGCCGCGCGGGCTGAGCACCCGAACCCCGTCCCGCCTCATGGCCGCCAGATGCGGTCCACGGGCGATGAGGTGGACGTCGGCACCGGCACGGTGGAGTGCGGCACCCACGTAGGCGCCGATCGCGCCGGCGCCGAGGACTGCGACTTTCACGTCAAAACGCTCCGTCCGGTCGAGGGAGTACCGCGGAGGCAGGCGGGCGTCGACGGCGGGACACCTTGTGTCGACGAAATATTGTCTACAGTATGGAGGATGCCCGGGCAAGGGTCTGCGCCATGACCGTTCAGCGCACACGGGATACCGCTCACCGCATACTGTCGACGCCCCGCTTTCCCCTCTCCCCGGTCCCTCCCTACCGTCCGGGCACATGAGTCCCCCCGTCGCGCCTGCGGGCTGGAGCCGCTGGCTGGTTCCGCCCGCCGCGCTCGCCGTTCATCTCTCCATCGGCCAGGCCTACGCCTGGAGCGTGTTCAAGCCACCCCTCGAATCCGCGCTCGGCCTCAGCGGCACCCAGAGCGCCCTGCCCTTCCAGCTCGGCATCGTGATGCTCGGCCTGTCGGCCGCGTTCGGCGGCACGCTGGTGGAGCGCAACGGGCCGCGCTGGGCGATGACCGTGGCCCTGGTCTGCTTCTCGTCCGGCTTCCTGATCTCCGCGCTCGGCGCCGCGACCGAGCAGTACTGGCTGATCGTCCTCGGCTACGGCTTCGTCGGCGGGATCGGCCTGGGCATCGGCTACATCTCGCCCGTCTCCACACTGATCAAGTGGTTCCCGGACCGGCCCGGCATGGCGACCGGCATCGCCATCATGGGCTTCGGCGGAGGCGCGCTCATCGCCTCGCCGTGGTCGGCGCAGATGCTGGAGTCGTTCGGCTCCGACAGCTCCGGGATCGCGCTCGCGTTCCTCGTGCACGGACTCTCGTACGCGGTGTTCATGCTGCTCGGTGTGCTGCTGGTGCGGGTGCCGCGCGGTGAGAAGCCCGTGGCGACGGCGCCCAGCGTGGTCGAGGGCGTCCAGGTGTCGGCGCGCAGTGCCGTGCGCACGCCCCAGTTCTGGTGCCTGTGGATCGTGCTCTGCATGAACGTGACGGCCGGCATCGGGATCCTGGAGAAGGCCGCCCCGATGATCGCGGACTTCTTCGCCGACACCTCCACCCCGGTCTCCGCGACGGCGGCCGCCGGCTTCGTCGCCCTGCTCTCGGCGGCCAACATGGCCGGCCGTATCGGCTGGTCGTCGACCTCCGACCTGATCGGGCGCAAGAACATCTACCGCGTCTACCTCGGTGTCGGTGCCGTGATGTACGCGATGATCGCGCTGTTCGGCGACTCCTCCAAGCCGCTGTTCGTCCTGTGCGCGCTGGTGATCCTCTCCTTCTACGGCGGCGGCTTCGCGACGATCCCCGCCTATCTGAAGGACCTGTTCGGCACCTACCAGGTCGGCGCCATCCACGGCCGGCTGCTCACCGCCTGGTCCACGGCCGGCGTCCTCGGACCGCTGATCGTGAACTGGATCGCCGACCGTCAGGAGGAGGCCGGCAAGCACGGCTCCGCCCTGTACGGACTGTCGTTCTTCATCATGATCGGGCTCCTCGTGATCGGACTCGTCGCCAACGAATTCGTCCGGCCCGTCCACGAGCGTCACCACATCCCCGCCCCGAGAAAGGCCGCCGATGTCGGATCACGACAGCAGCCAGAGTCCGCCTGACCGGCGGGGGCTCATCGCCTTCGCGTGGCTGTGGGTGAGCGCGCCGCTCGCCTACGGGCTGTACGAGCTCGTACAGAAGGCCACGAAGCTGTTCACCGGCTGACGCCCCGCCCGGGATACGTGTTCCCCAGGTGGGCGGACGTCCGAGGGCCTGACAGAAGCCGACAACCCCGGCCCGGGATTCCTGTGGCATCACCCTTCCCCGTACCCGTGAGTCACTGATCAGACTGGAGGATCCCGCTACTCACGGCAACGAGGGGACCCCCCATGCACGGCTCGCGCATCGCCGCCGTCGGCCACTACCAGCCCGCCAGGGTGCTCACCAACGAGGAACTGGCGGGCATGGTCGACACCAGTGACGAGTGGATCCGGTCCCGGGTGGGTATCCGGACCCGGCACATCGCAGGCCCCGACGAACCCGTCGACGAGCTGGCCGCGCACGCCGCCGCCAAGGCGCTCGCCGCCGCCGGCATGACGCCCGGCGACATCGACCTGGTCCTCGTCGCCACGTCCACGGCCGTCGACCGCTCCCCGAACATGGCCGCCCGGGTCGCCGCCCGGCTCGGCATCCCCTCGCCCGCCGCGATGGACGTCAACGTGGTGTGCGCCGGCTTCACCCACGCCCTCGCCACCGCCGACCACACCGTCCGCGCGGGCGCCGCGACCCGCGCCCTGGTCATCGGCGCCGACAAGATGTCCGAGGTGACCGACTGGACGGACCGCACCACCTGCGTACTCGTCGGCGACGGCGCGGGGGCCGCCGTGGTCGAGGCCTGCGCGGCGGACGAGGAGCCGGGCATCGCGCCCGTGCTGTGGGGGTCGGTGCCCGAGATGGGGCACGCCGTGCGCATCGAGGGGCAGCCCGCGCGGTTCGCGCAGGAGGGGCAGAGCGTCTACCGGTGGGCGACCACCCAGTTGCCGCCGCTCGCCCGCCAGGCCTGCGAGCGGGCCGGGCTCACCCCCGAGGACCTCGCCGCCGTCGTCCTGCACCAGGCGAACCTGCGCATCATCGAACCCCTGGCCGGGAAGATCGGCGCGGTCAACGCCGTCGTGGCCCGCGACGTGACCGAGTCCGGCAACACGTCCGCGGCGAGCATCCCGCTGGCCTTCTCCAAGCTGGTCGAGCGCGGCGAGATCGGCTCGGGAGACCCGGTGCTGCTGTTCGGCTTCGGCGGAAACCTGTCGTACGCGGGGCAGGTCGTGCGCTGTCCGTGAGCCCTGACGCCGAGCCCTCACCCGGGTCACTCGTGTGGGGATGACGTCATCTCGCCGTCCCGGCGGCCCCCGAGCGCCGTAGACTGTAGACGAAAACCAATCCACACCGGCGTCGTGGGTGCCGCGCACGGGCCGCCGAGGAGGGGGACCGCGATGTTGTCGACAGGACTGCCGCAGGGGGCGGTGCCCAAACTGGAGCGGCCCGGACCGCTGCGCGACCGGGTCTACGAGGCGTTGCTCGAACTCATCACCACGCGCGCCCTCCAGCCCGGCCAGCACCTGGTCGAGAGCGAGCTCGCCGGGCACCTCGGCGTCTCCCGCCAGCCGGTGCGTGAGGCGCTGCAACGGCTCAACACCGAGGGGTGGGTCGACCTGCGGCCCGCGCAGGGCGCCTTCGTGCACGAGCCGACGGAGGAGGAGGCCGACCAACTCCTCACCGTGCGCACCCTGTTGGAGGCCGAGGCGGCCCGGCTGGCCGCGGCGGACCCCGACAGCGCCGGCATCGCGGCCCTGGAGGAGCTGCTGGAGCAGGGGCTGCGGGCGGTCGCCTCCGACGACGTGGACGCGGCGGTCACCCTCAACGCCCGCTTCCACGCGAAGATCATGGAGCTGGCGGGCAACGCGGTCCTCGCCGAACTCGCGGCCCAGGTCGACCGGCGGGTGCGCTGGTACTACACGCCGGTCGCCCGGCAGCGTGGTCAGCAGTCGTGGATCGAGCACCGGGACCTGATCGCCGCGATCGCGGAGGGCGACCAGCAGAAGGCCACCGAACTCATGCGCCGGCACACGGAGCACACCCGGCGCTCGTACCACGCCCGCGCTGAATCCTGAGGCCGCGTGGGGTGTTGCTCGGTCCGACCCTGAGCCGGCGCGGGGTGTTGCTGGGTCTGAGCGCTGACTCCGCACGGGTGTTGCGGGGTCTGAGCGCTGAGCGCTGAGTCCGCGCGGGGTGTTGCTGGGTCTGAGCGCCGAGTCCTGAGCCCGCGTTGGGGTGTTGCCCGGTCCGGGACCTGAGTCCTGAGCCTGAGCCCGGCATCCCCGGTTCTGTGGCCCCGCGGTCGGCCCACGGTGGCGTTCGGCTCGTCTTTGTCCTGTCAGTGGGGAAAGTGTGCGGCAATCCGTGCACAGCTTCTTCCCAGGTTCGGCGGCCGCTGCTACGTTCCCCTCGAAAGCCCGACACCAGAGGCCGAGCCAAGGCGGGGAGGGGTACGTGAGACGCATGACCGCGCGACCCGCGAACGCCCATCAGGCCCGGCTGCTCAAGCTGTTGCGCGACGGTGGTCCCAACTCCCGGGCGCAGCTGGGCGATCAGGTCGACCTGTCCCGGTCCAAGCTGGCCGTGGAGGTGGACCGACTGCTGGAGACGGGCCTGGTCGTGGCCGACGGACTCGCCGCCTCGCGCGGCGGCCGCCGCTCGCACAACGTCCGGCTCGCCCCCAACCTGCGGTTCCTCGGCGTCGACATCGGCGCGACCTCGGTCGACGTCGCCGTCACCAACGCCGAACTGGAGATCCTCGGACACCTCAACCAGCCCATGGACGTACGCGAGGGACCGGTCGCGGTCTTCGAGCAAGTGCTGTCCATGGCGGCCAAGTTGAAAGCTTCGGGGCTCGCGGAGGGCTTCGACGGCGCGGGGGTCGGCGTCCCCGGGCCGGTCCGTTTCCCCGAGGGCGTCCCGGTCGCGCCGCCGATCATGCCGGGCTGGGACGGCTTCCCGGTGCGGGAGGCGCTCAGCCAGGACCTCGGCTGCCCTGTCATGGTCGACAACGACGTGAACCTGATGGCGATGGGGGAGCAGCACGCGGGCGTCGCCCGCACCGTGGCCGACTTCCTCTGCGTCAAGATCGGCACCGGAATCGGCTGCGGCATCGTCGTCGGCGGTCAGGTCTACCGCGGCACGACGGGCAGCGCCGGCGACATCGGGCACATCCAGGCGGTGTCCGACGGACATCCGTGTGCCTGCGGCAACCGGGGATGCCTGGAAGCCCACTTCAGCGGCGCGGCACTCGCCCGCGACGCCCTGCAAGCCGCTCGTCAGGGCCTGTCGGCGGAGCTCTCCGCCCGGCTGGAGGCCAACGGCGGTCTCACCGCGGTGGACGTCGCGGCCGCGGCCGCCGCCGGGGACGCCACCTCGCTCGACCTGATCCGCGAGGGCGGCAACCGCACCGGCCAGGTGATCGCCGGCCTGGTCAGCTTCTTCAACCCCGGCCTGGTGGTGATCGGCGGCGGGGTGACCGGAGTCGGGCACACCCTGCTCGCCGCGATCCGCACCCAGGTCTACCGCCAGTCACTGCCGTTGGCGACCGGCAACCTTCCCATCGTGCTGGGGGAGTTGGGCCCCACCGCCGGTGTCATCGGCGCGGCCCGGCTCATCAGCGACCACCTGTTCTCACCCGCCTGAGCACACACCGCACCAGCACGGACCGCACCGCTCCACCCCGCACACACCGCACCGCTCCACTCCGCACCACGCACGCTCCACCGCACCCCGCACCCCGCACCCCGCACCAGCGCGCCCGCTCCACCCCGCACCGCTCCACTTCGCACCGCTCCACCACACCCGCGTAGGCCTCACCCGCACGACGCCCGGCTCCGCCCTGCCCTGAAACCGGCCCGCACGTCCGCCGAGGGGAACCACCATGGCACCAGAACCACCGCTGCTCAGCATGTCCGGCATCACGAAAACCTTCCCCGGCGTCCGGGCCCTCGACGGCGTCGACCTCGACGTCCAGGCCGCTGAGGTGCACTGCCTGCTCGGCCAGAACGGCGCCGGCAAGTCGACCCTCATCAAGATCCTGTCCGGTGCGCACCAGCCCGACGACGGCACCGTGATCTGGCGCGGCGAGCCGGTCACCCTGCGCTCGCCCAGCGCCGCGATGCGCCTCGGCATCGCCACCATCTACCAGGAACTCGACCTGGTGGAACACCTGTCGGTGGCCGAGAACGTCCACCTCGGCCATGAACCCACGGCCGCCGGATTTGTGGTCCGGGGCAGGGCCGCGCGCGCCTCGACCGCCGCGCTGCTCACCCGGCTCGGGCATCCGGAGATCGATCCGGCCCGCCTCGTCGGTGAGTTGCCGGCGGCGCAGCGGCAGATCGTGTCGATGGCGCGGGCGCTCTCGCACGACGTACGGCTGATCGTCATGGACGAGCCGTCCGCCGCCCTGGACCCGGACGAGGTCGACAACCTGTTCCGCATCGTCGGCGACCTCACCGCCGCCGGGGTGGCCGTCGTCTACATCTCGCACCGGCTGGAGGAGATCCGCCGCATCGGCGACCGCGTGACCGTTCTGAAGGACGGGCGGGCGGTGGCGGGCGGACTGCCCGCGAAGACCACGCCGACGCGTGAGGTGGTGGCGCTGATGACGGGACGCGACGTCGAGTACGTCTTCCCGGAGCGGCCCGCGTCGCCGCCGCGCGGCACCCCGGTGCTGGAGGTGCGGGGACTGGCGCGGGACGGCGAGTTCGCCCCCCTCGACCTGGACGTCCGGCCCGGCGAGATCGTCGGACTCGCGGGTCTCGTCGGCTCCGGGCGTTCCGAGATCCTGGAGACGATCTACGGCGCCCGCCGGGCCGGGGCGGGTCAGGTCCGCGTCGACGGGCGCCCGCTGCGGCCCGGCAGTGTGCGCGCGGCCGTGCGGGCCGGGCTCGGCCTCGCCCCCGAGGAGCGCAAGGCGCAGGCACTGCTGATGCTGGAGAGCGTCACCCGCAACGTGTCCGTCTCCTCGCTCGCCCGCTTCGCCCGCGGGGGCTGGATCGACCGGCGGGCCGAGCAGCGCGCGGCCCGGGCGGCGACCCGCGAGCTGTCACTGCGGCCCGACAACCCGTCCGCGCCGGTACGCACCCTGTCCGGCGGCAACCAGCAGAAGGCCGTACTGGCCCGCTGGCTGCTGCGTGGCTGCCGGGTGCTGCTGCTCGACGAACCCACGCGCGGTGTCGACGTCGGCGCGCGCGCCGAACTGTACGCGGTGGTCCGCCGACTGGCGGACGAGGGCCTGGCCGTCCTCCTGGTCTCCAGCGAGGTCCCCGAGGTGCTCGGTCTCGCCGACCGGGTGCTGGTGCTCCGCGAGGGCCGCGTCGTGCACACGGCACCCGCCCGCGAGCTCGACGAACACCGTGTACTCGACCTCGTCCTGGAAGGAAGCCCGGCGTCATGACGCAACCCGTCTCCCCACCGCGGGACGGCACCGACAAGGTGCCGTCGCTCGGCGCCCGTCCCGCCTGGCGCACCCTCGTGGTCCGCGCCGACGTCCGCACCCTCTCCCTCCTCGGCGTGCTCGCCGCGCTGGTCGTCATCGGCGGCGTCACCAGGCCCGACGAGTTCCTCGACACCCGCAACCTGCAACTCGTGCTCACTCAGGCCTCGGTGATCGGTGTCGTCACCGTCGGCATGACCTTCGTCATCACCTCCGGCGGCATCGACCTGTCGGTCGGCGCGATCGTCGCCCTCGCCTCGGTGTGGGCGACCACGGTCGCCACCCAGGACTTCGGCTTCGGCGGCATCCTGCTCACCGCGGTACTCGTCGGACTCGGCTGCGGCCTGGTCAACGGAGTGCTCATCGCGTACGGCGGGATGGTGCCGTTCATCGCCACCCTCGCCATGCTGGCCTCGGCACGCGGCCTCGCCCTCCAGATCACCGACGGCCGGACCCAGATCGTCACGGTGGACGGCGTCCTGAGGCTGGGCGAGCGGGACTCCTACGTGCTGGGCGTCCCACCCCTCGTCCTGGTGTTCGCGATCGTGACGATCATCGGCTGGCTGCTGCTCAACCGCACCACCTTCGGCCGGCGCACGGTCGCCGTCGGCGGCAACGCGGAGGCCGCCCGGCTGGCCGGCATCGACGTACGCCGTCAGCGCCTGTACCTCTACCTGCTGTCCGGGCTGTGCTGCGGCATCGCGGCCTTCCTGCTGGTGATCCTGTCCGGCTCGGGCCAGAACACCAACGGCAACCTCTACGAACTCGACGCCATCGCCGCCGCGATCATCGGCGGCACGCTGCTCAGCGGGGGTCGCGGCACCATCACCGGCGCCGTCCTCGGTGTCCTGATCTTCACCACGATCACCAACATCTTCGCCCTGAACAACCTGCAGAGCGATGTCCAGCAGATCGCCAAGGGCGCGATCATCGTCGCCGCCGTGCTGGTCCAACGCCGAACCGCGAGCACGACCTGAGGAAAGGGTTCACCGCCATGCCACAGCTCACCAGCCGCACCACGAGTCGCAGGGGACTGCTCTTCGGAACGGCGGCGGTCTCCGCCGGTGCCTTCCTCACGGGTTGCACGAGCAACGAGACCAAGGACGAGAGCCCGGCCGCCAGCGACCGGCCGGCCGCCGACGACCGGCCCGGCAAGCCCGTCACCATCGGCTTCGCCGGCCCGCAGGCCGACCACGGCTGGCTCAACGCCATCAACGACAACGCCCAGAACCGCGCCAAGAAGTACTCCGACGTCACCCTGGAGATCACCGAGGGCTCCAACGACACCGCCGCGCAGATCGGCCAGATCGAGACCCTGATCAACAAGAAGGTCGACGTGCTGGTGGTGCTGCCCGCCGACGGCAAGGCCCTCACCCAGGTCGGGCTCCAGGCGATGCGCGCGGGCATCCCGGTCGTCAACCTGGACCGGATCTTCAACACCCCTCAGGCGTACCGCTGCTGGATCGGCGGCGACAACTACGGCATGGGCCTGAACGCCGGTCACTACATCGGGGAGAAGCTCAAGGGGAAGTCCGGCGCCCGTGTGGTCGAACTCGCGGGACTCGACAACCTCGAACTCACCAAGCAGCGCACCCAGGGCTTCGACGACGCGCTGAAGAACTACCCCAACATCACGAAGGTGGCCCGTCAGGCCGCCGAGTTCACGGTCGAGTCCGGGCAGGCCAAGATGGCCCAACTCCTCCAGGCCCAGTCCAAGTTCGACGCGATCTGGAATCACGACGACGACCAGGGCGTGGGTGCGCTGCGGGCCGTCGAGCAGGCCGGGCGGGACGACTTCCTCATGGTCGGGGGAGCCGGCGCGCTCTCCGCCTTCCAGGCCATCCAGCAGGACAAGGGCGTCCTGAAGGCGACCGTCCTCTACCCGCCGTCCATGGCGGCCTCCGCCATCGACCTCGCCCGCGCCCTCGGCCAGGGCAAGGGCGTCGGCGGCCTCGCCGAGTTCGAGATCCCCGCGTCGATCACGCTCTACTCCGCCGTCGTCGACAAGGAGAACGTCGCCCAGTACCTGTCCACCGGCTTCAAGTGAGGCGCTCGCTCCGCCGGGCCTGACCCGCACCGCCGGGCCAGGCCCCACCCCCCACCGCGCCACGTCGACGAGGAGGACCCATGGGACAGCCGCAGCAGTCAGAGGAACCCGAGTCCGCGAAACCGCCGCTGCGCGTCGGCATGGTCGGTTACGCCTTCATGGGCGCCGCCCACTCCCAGGGCTGGCGCACCGCGGGCCATGTCTTCGACCTGCCCCGGCGGCCGGTGATGGCCGCGATCTGCGGCCGCGACGCCGCCGCCGTGCGCGCGGCGGCGGACCGGCACGGCTGGGCTGCGACGGAGACCGACTGGCGTGCGCTGGTCGCCCGGGACGACGTCGACCTCGTCGACATCTGCACCCCCGGCGACAGCCACGCCGAGATCGCCCTCGCCGCGCTCGCGGCCGGCAAGCACGTGCTGTGCGAGAAGCCGCTCGCGAACACCGTGGAGGAGGCCGAGGCGATGGCATCGGCCGCCCAAAACGCCCACGACAACGGCCAGTTGACGATGGTCGGCTTCAACTACCGCCGCGTGCCCGCTGCCGCGCTGGCCCGGCGGATGGTCCGCGACGGCCGGGTCGGCACCCTGCGGCACGTACGGGTGACGTACCTTCAGGACTGGCTGACCGACCCCGCGTTCCCGCTCACCTGGCGGCTGCGCAGGGAACACGCCGGATCCGGGTCGCTCGGCGACCTGGGAGCCCACATCGTCGACCTCGCCCAGTACCTCGCCGGCGAGCCGCTCGCCGGGGTCTCCGCGCTCACCGAGACCTTCGTCCGCGAGCGCCCGCTGCCCGGCGGCCCGACCGCGGGCCTGGCCACCGTGTCCGCCGCGGGCACCGGACCGGTCACCGTCGACGACGCGGCCGTCTTCACCGGCCGGTTCGCCTCCGGCGCCCTCGCCTCCTTCGAGGCGACCCGGTACGCCACCGGCCGCAAGAACGCCCTGCGCATCGAGCTCAACGGCGCCCGCGGCTCGCTCGCCTTCGACCTGGAACGCCTCAACGAACTCTCCTTCCACGACGGCACCGAGCCCGCCACGCACGCCGGCTTCCGCCGCATCCTGGTCACCGAACCCGATCACCCCTACCTGGACGCGTGGTGGCCGCCGGGCCACGGCCTCGGCTACGAGCACACCTTCGTCCACCAGGCCCGCGATCTCGTCCACGCGATCGCCGAGGGCCGCCGCCCCGAACCCTCCTTCGCGGACGGGCTCCAGGTGCAGCGGGTCCTCGCCGCGGTGGAGGAGAGCGCCGCGAAGAACGCCGTCTACACCCCCATAGCGGTCTGAGGAGGCCCCCGACATGCCGCGCACCTTCACACTCTTCACCGGCCAGTGGGCCGACCTCCCGCTGGAGGAGGTCTGCCGACTGGCCCGCGACTTCGGCTACGACGGACTCGAACTCGCCTGCTGGGGAGACCACTTCGAGGTCGACAAGGCCCTGACCGATCCCGGGTACCTCGCCTCGCGCCACGAACTCCTCGACAAGTACGGCCTGAAATGCTGGGCGATCTCCAACCACCTGGTCGGCCAGGCGGTCTGCGACGCCATCATCGACGAGCGCCACCGCGCCATCCTCCCGCCCCGGATCTGGGGCGACGGGGAGGCGGAGGGGGTACGGCGGCGGGCCGCCACCGAGATCGCCGACACCGCGCGGGCGGCGGCCGCGTTCGGCGTCGACACCGTCATCGGTTTCACCGGCTCCGCCATCTGGCACCTGGTCGCCATGTTCCCGCCCGTTCCGGAGTCGATGATCGAGCGCGGCTACGCGGACTTCGCCGAACGCTGGAACCCGATCCTGGACGTCTACGACGCCGAGGGCGTGCGGTTCGCGCACGAGGTCCACCCCGGCGAGATCGCCTACGACTACTGGACGACCCAGCGCGCTCTGGACGCGGTCGACCGCCGACCGGCCTTCGGTCTCAACTTCGACCCCTCCCACTTCGTGTGGCAGGACCTCGACCCGGTCGGCTTCCTGTGGGACTTCCGCGACCGCGTCTACCACGTGGACTGCAAGGAGGCCCGCAAGCGCCTCGACGGGCGCAACGGCCGCCTCGGCTCCCATCTGCCCTGGGGCGACCCGCGGCGCGGCTGGGACTTCGTGTCCGCCGGGCACGGCGACGTCCCGTGGGAGGACGTCTTCCGCATGCTGCGTTCCATCGGCTACCAGGGCCCCGTCTCCGTGGAGTGGGAGGACGCCGGCATGGACCGCCTCCAGGGCGCCCCCGAGGCGCTGACCCGCCTCAAGGCCTACGACTTCGAGCCGCCGTCGGCCTCCTTCGACGCGGCGTTCTCGAACTGACCCATCGGTCCCCGTCGACCCGGCCGCCCCCTCACGGCGGACGAGCCTGACACGAGCGCGTGCGGCGGCCCTCCCCGTGTTCCGGGGAGGGCCGCCGCACGCGCTCGTCAGGCGACGGGCCCGCGTCCGGCGCCGTCGGCTCGCGGGCCGGGCCCGTGCCGCCGGCCCGTCAGGCCGTCTCCTCGCCGAGGGGCTGCGGGTTGGGAACGACGCGGCGCCGCGCCTGCGGCCGTCCGGGCGCCTTGAGGAAGAGCGCGAGCACCGCGGACGCCAGCCCGATGGAACCGGCGATGACGAACGCGCCCTCGTAGTCCCAGGTGCGGACCACGATCGAGCCGACACCGGAGCCCACGAGCCCCGAGATGAGCTTCGAGCTGTAGACCATCCCGTAGTTGGAGGCGTTGTGGTTCTCGCCGAAGTAGTCCGCCGTCATGGCCGCGAACAGCGGGAAGATCGCGCCGCCGCCGAAGCCGGAGACCATGGAGCAGAACAGGAAGAACGGCATGCTGCCCATCTGGCCGGAGATCAGCACCCCGAACTGGGCCGTCCCCAGCACCACACACACGATGACCAGCGTGTTGCGGCGGCCGAACTTGTCGGAGATCCAGCCGATCACCCCGCGTCCGGTGCCGTTGACGATCGCCTTCAGGGACATCGCGGTCGCCACGATCCCGCCCGCGAAGCCCATGTCCTTGCCGAACGGCACCTGGAAGGCGATGCCGAAGATGTTGATCCCCGCCGTGCACAGCAGACAGAACCACATCATCCACAGCACGGGAGTGCGGGAGGCCTGCTTGGGCGTGTACTGCTTCACCGCCGGCGGGTTCTTCTCCAGCGCCCGCCGGATCTTCGGGTCGTCGGTCAGCTTGAGCGGGTCGACGTGCCGCGGCCACCAGTTCTTCGGCGGGTCCTTGAAGAACCAGCCCGCGAACGCGACGACGGCGCAGCAGACGAGACCCACCGCCACCAGGACGCCCTTGTAGTTGCTCAGGTCCATGTACGAGGTGAACAGGAAGACGAAGGGCACCGAGCCGTAGGCGAAACCGCCGTTGACCAGGCCGGTCTTGCCGCCCTTGCGTTCCGGGTACCACTTGCCGACCATGTTCACGCAGGTCGCGTAGACGAGGCCGGCGCCGATGCCGCTGCACATGCCGAAGCCGAGATAGGCGACGATCACGTGCGGCGCGTACGCGAGGGACAGATAGCCCAGGACCGTGCCCAGCGCGCCGAGCATCATCGCGTACCGCGCGGGCAGCCTGCCGCTCTCCCGTAGTTGTCCGGCCGGGAAGGCCACGGCGGCCTGGAAGAATATCCAGACGCCCATCAGCCAGAAGATGTGCCCGCTGCTCCACAGATGCGCCTCGTGGAGGGTGTCCTCGGCCGAGGTGAACGCGTACTCCGAGGAACTGATGCCCAGCATGCCCATCCACGGGAAGAGCACCATGGTCCAGCGTGGCCGCCGCATGATGTCCCGGTCGGTCTCGCCGATCCGGTACACGCGGCCGTTGCGGTCCGTCACCTCCCTGTAGGGGACGGACGTCGAGTAGTCGGTGGTTGTCATGTCGCTCAGCACCCCTTGCGTCGAAAGATCTGGCCAGCGCCCCCTGTCCAAATGCCTTTCGTGCGCGCACGGGTCCCCGGGGGCGGCCGACGCGCACCGTCGGCCGCCCCCGCGCCCACTCACCTCATGACTCGCCCCCCAACAGGCCCGCGGCCCGCGCCCACCGGTACTTCGCGCCCAGTACGGCGACCGGCTTCTCGGTCGTGTACGGGTACGCCACGACCCCGCGCTCGTAGAGGTACTGGCAGGCCTCCTCGACCTCGACGTCACCAGCGAGCGAGGCCACCACCGGCTTCTCGACGCCGCGTTCGCGGAACTCGGCCACCACGCGAGCGGTGAGTTCGGCGAACACCATCGGGGGAGTGACGATGGTGTGCCAGTAGCCGAGCACCAGCGCGTGCACGCGCGGGTCCTCGAGACCCAGCCGGATCGTCGCCTCGTACGTCGACGGCGGCTCGCCGCCGGTGATGTCCACCGGGTTGCCCGCGGCCCCGAACGGCGGGATGAACGCGCGGAAGGCCGCGTCCAGGTCGGGCGGGATCTCCATCAGCGACAGACCGTTGTCGGTCACCGCGTCCGAGAGCAGTACGCCGCTGCCGCCGGCCCCCGTGATGATCACGACGTTGTCGCCCTTGGGGGTGGGCAGCACCGGCAGCCCGCGTGCGTACTCCAGCATGTCGTTGAGCCCCGGTGCCCGGATGACCCCCGCCTGCCGGAGGATGTCGTCGTACACGGCGTCGTCGCCCGCGAGCGCGCCCGTGTGCGAGCCGGCCGCCTTCGCTCCGGCCGCCGTACGGCCCGCCTTGAGGACGACGACGGGTTTCTTGGTGATGGTCTCGCGCGCCGCCTGGACGAAGGCACGTCCGTCCTTGAGGTCCTCCAGGTGCATCGCGATGCACTCGGTGTGCGGGTCCTCGCCGAACCAGGTCAGCAGGTCGTCCTCGTCCAGGTCCGACTTGTTGCCCAGGCCGACGATCGCCGACACCCCCGTCTTCGTGGTGCGGGCGAAGCCCAGGATGGCCATCCCGATGCCACCGGACTGCGAGGTCAGCGCCACCCCGCCCTTGACGTCGTACGGCGTGCAGAACGTGGCGCACAGGTCCTGCCACGTCGAGTAGTAGCCGTAGATGTTCGGTCCGAGCAGCCGGACGCCGTGCCGTTCGGCGATCGCCACGATCTCGTCCTGGAGCGCGTGCTCGCCGGTCTCCGCGAAACCGGAGGGGATCAGCACGGCGTTGGGGATCCCCTTGCGTCCCACCTCCTCCAGGGCCGAGGCCACGAACTTGGCGGGGATCGCGAAGACCGCCACATCCACCTCACCGGGAACGTCGGTGACACTCTTGTACGCCTTACGGCCCAGAATGTCATCGGCCCGGGGGTTCACCGGATGGATCTCTCCGGCGAAGCCGCCGTCGACCAGGTTGCGCATCACCGAGTTGCCGATCTTGCCCTGTTCGTTGGAGGCGCCGATCACGGCCACGGAGGACGGCTGCATCAGCCGCCGCATACTGGTCAGGATCTCCTCGCGGGTGTAGCGGCGGCGCGGGGGAGGCTGCGACTCGGCGAGGATCACCCGGATGTCGGCGGCGACCGCGCCGTCCGCGGTCGCGATCACCGGGTTGAGGTCCACCTCCGCGATCTCCGGGAATTCCGCGACCAGTTCGGACACCCGGCGGATCTGCTCGGCGACCGCCCACCGGTCCACGGCCGGGGCGCCGCGCACCCCGCGCAGGATCTCCGCCGCGCGGATCGAGTCCAGCATGGACAGCGCCTCGTCGGCGTCCACCGGCGCCAGCCGGAACGTCACGTCCTTGAGCACCTCGACGAGCACCCCGCCGAGCCCGAACGCCACGACCTTCCCGAACGTCGGATCGGTCACCGCGCCGACGATGACCTCCTGCCCGCGCGGGAGCAGTTCCTGCACCTGGACGCCGTCGACGCGGGCCTCGGGGTCGTACGCCCGGGCGTTCTCGACGATCCGGTGGAACGCCGCCCGCACGTCGCTCGCGCCCTCGACCCCGACGACGACACCGCCGGCGTCGGTCTTGTGCAGGATGTCGGGGGAGACGATCTTCATCACGACGGGCCCGCCGAAGCGTGCCGCGTACGCCACCGCCTCGTCCACGTCGGTCGCCAGTTCCTCGCCCGGTACGGCGATCCCGTACGCGTCGGCGATCACCTTGCCCTCGGGCGCGGTGAGCGCGGTGCGCCCCTGCGCCCGGACGGAGTCCAGGAGCGCGCGTACCCTCGGCAGCCGGTCCTCGGCCATCACGTCAGATCACCCCGTTCGACTTGAGCAGGCGCAGTTCCTCGTCGCCGAGCCCGAGCTCGCCGACGTAGACCTCTTCGTTGTGCTCCCCGAGCAGGGGCGAACTCCGCACGTCCACGGGGGAGTCGGAGAGTTTGAGCGGGCTCCCGACGGTCACGAACTCGCCGCGTTCGGGATGCGGCACGGTGACCACCATCTCGTTGGCGACCAGCGACTCGTCCTCGATGATCTCCTTGGTGGACAGGATCGGCCCGCACGGGATGTTGTGGGCGTTGAGCCGCTCCAGCACCTCCCACTTGGGCAGGGTGGAGGACCACTCCTCGATCAGCTGGAACATCTTGCCCAGCTTCGGCAGCCGGGCCCGCGGCGTCGCCCACTCGGGGTCGTCGGCGAGTTCGGGCCGGCCGACGAGCTCGGTGAGCGGCCGCCAGCCGACGGGCTGCACGATGACGTACACGTAGTCGTTCGGGCCGCCCGGCGCGCACTTGACCGCCCAGCCCGGCTGGCCGCCGCCGGACGCGTTCCCCGACCGGGGAACCTCCGTGCCGAAGTCGTCGTTGGGATATTCGGCGAGCGGCCCGTGCGCCAGGCGTTGCTGGTCGCGCAGCTTCACCCGGCACAGGTTGAGCACCGCGTGCTGCATGGCCACGTTGACCCGCTGCCCGCGCCCGGTGTGCTCCCGCTGGTACAGCGCGGCGAGGATCCCCGCCACGGCGTGCACACCCGTGCCCGAGTCCCCGATCTGGGCGCCCGTCGCCAGCGGGGGCCCGTCCTCGAAACCGGTGGTCGACATCGACCCGCCCATGGCCTGCGCCACGACCTCGTACGCCTTGAAATCGGTGTACGGGCCGTCGCCGAACCCCTTGATGGAGGCGTAGACGATCCGCGGGTTGATCTCCTTCACGCGGTCCCAGGTGAAGCCCATCCGGTCGACCGCGCCGGGGCCGAAGTTCTCGACCATGACGTCGGAGCGCCGGATCAGCTCGGTGAGGATCTCCTTGCCGCGCTCGGTCTTGGTGTTGAGGGTGATGCTCCGCTTGTTGCAGTTGAGCATCGTGAAGTAGAGGGAGTCGACGTCCGGGAGGTCGCGCAGCTGCCCGCGCGTGATGTCCCCGGTCGGCGCCTCCAGCTTGACGACGTCCGCGCCGAGCCAGGCGAGCAGCTGGGTCGCGGAGGGCCCGGACTGCACATGGGTCATGTCCAGGACGCGGATGCCGTCGAGGGCCCTGGGCGGCGTTCCGGTCGTTGCGGTCATGAAGGCCACCTCACTTGTACATGGTCTGGTTCATGGTTCCGGGGGCGTACGCGTCCGGGTCGACCCAGACGTTGATCAGCGACGGCTTGCCGGACTCGCGGGCCCGGCGCAGCGCCGGCCCGATGTCCGCGGGGTCGCGGACCTCCTCGCCGTGACCGCCCAGCATCCGGGCGAACTCGTCGTAGCGGACGTCACCGAGGGTGTTGCCGATCCGCTCCCGCTCCAGGCCGTACTTCTGGGCCTGGCCGTAACGGATCTGGTTCATCGAGGAGTTGTTGCCGACGATGCCGACGAAGGGCAGGTCGTAGCGGACGAGGGTCTCGAAGTCCCAGCCGGTCAGGGAGAACGCTCCGTCGCCGAAGAGCGCGACCACTTCCTTGTCGGGCCGTGCCTGCTTCGCGGCGAGCACGAAGGGGATGCCGACACCGAGGGTGCCGAGCGGACCCGGGTCCATCCAGTGGCCCGGCGACTTGGGCTGCACGACCTGCCCGGAGAAGGTGACGATGTCGCCGCCGTCGCCGATGTAGATCGAGTCCTCGGTGAGGAAGTCGTTGATCTCGCTCACCAGGCGGTACGGGTGGATCGGTGAGGCGTCCGACCGCAGGCTGGGCAACCGCTTGTCGAGGGCGGTCTGTTCGGCCGCCCGCAGCTCGTCGAGCCACTCCTTGCGCTTCGACGCGCCGCCGTCGACGCGCCCGGACGCGGCCTCCGTCACCGACTTCAGCACCAGGCCCGCGTCGCCGACGATCCCGAGGTCGATGTCCCGGTTCCTGCCGACGGTGCGGTAGTCGAGGTCGATCTGGACCACGGTGGCCTGCGGCGAGAGGCGCTTGCCGTAGCCCATGCGGAAGTCGAAGGGCGTGCCGACGATCACGATGACGTCGGCGTTCGAGAACGCGTACCGGCGGGAGAGCTGGAAGTGGTGCGGGTCGCCGGGCGGCAGCGTGCCGCGTCCCGCGCCGTTCATGTACGCGGGGATGTTGAGGGTGCGCACGAGGTCGACGGCGGCCTCGGTGCCGCGGGTGGTCCACACCTGGCTGCCCAGCAGGATCGCGGGCTTCTCGGCGTGCACCAGGAGGTCGGCGAGCTTCTCGATCGCCTCGGGGTCGCCCGCCGAGCGGGTCGAGGCGCGGTAGGCGCCCGGCCGGGGCACGCGTGCCTTCGCCACCGGCACCTTGGCGTCGAGGACGTCGCGCGGGATCTCCAGGAAGGAGGGACCGGGCGCGCCGTGGTAGCACTCGCGGAACGCCATCGAGACCATGTCCGCCGCGCGTGCCGTGTCCGGCACGGTCGCCGCGAACTTGGTGATCGGCGTCATCATGTCGACGTGCGGGAGGTCCTGGAGCGACCCCATCTTGTGCTGGGTGAGGGCGCCTTGGCCGCCGATCAGCAGCATGGGGGACTCGGCGCGGAAGGCGTTGGCGACGCCGGTGACGGCGTCCGTGGTGCCGGGGCCGGCGGTGACGACCGCGCAGCCGGGCCTGCCCGTGATGCGTGCGTAGCCGTCGGCCGCGTGGGCCGCGACCTGTTCGTGGCGCACGTCGACGACTTCTATGCCCTCGTCGACGCAGCCGTCGTAGATGTCGATGATGTGGCCGCCGCACAGCGTGTAGATGCGGTCCACCCCCTCGGCCTTGAGTGCTTTGGCAACGAGGTGGCCGCCGGAAATCACGTCCTGCGTGTCGTCGGGCATGGCGAAGTCCTGTCCCTTCGTAGGGGTGGGAACGCTCTCGCGGTACATTGCATACAGTCGACGAATACTGTATGAAGCTTGTTATCCCGCATCCGGTGGGTGGTGTCCAGGGGGCGTGCGGCACTTTCCAGACAGGAGCCGAGATGGACCTGTACGAACACCAGGCAAGGCAACTCTTCGAGGAACACGGCATCTTGGTGCCGCGGGCCGAGGTCACCGACTCGCCCAAGGAGGCACGGGAGATCGCCCGCCGACTGGGCGGTCGCGTCGTCGTCAAGGCGCAGGTCAAGACCGGTGGCCGTGGCAAGGCCGGCGGGGTCAAGCTCGCCGCCGACCCGGCCGCCGCCGAGCTGACGGCCCGCCAGATCCTCGGCATGGACATCAAGGGCCACACGGTCGGCACGGTGATGCTGGCCCAACCCGTCGACATCGACACCGAGTTCTACGTCTCCTACGTCCTCGACCGCTCGGCCGGGCGCTTCCTCGCGATCGCCTCCGCCGAGGGCGGCATGGACATCGAGGAGGTCGCCGCCACCCGGCCCGAGGCCGTCGCGCGCGTCCCGGTCGACCCCGCCGAGGGCGTCACCTCGGCCAAGGCGGGCGCGATCGCCGCGGCGGCCGGCCTGCCGCCGCAGACCGTCGACGTCCTGGTGCGGCTCTGGGAGGTGCTGGTCGCCGAGGACGCCCTCCTGGTCGAGGTCAACCCGCTCGTGCGCACCCGGCAGGGCCGGATCCTCGCGCTCGACGGCAAGGTCACCCTCGACGACAACGCCCGCTTCCGCCAGCAGCGTTGGGGCGCCGACACCACCACACACGGCCACCCGCTGGAGGAGGAGGCCGCCGCGAAGGGCCTGAACTACGTCAAGCTCGACGGCGAGGTCGGCGTCATCGGCAACGGCGCGGGCCTGGTCATGTCGACGCTCGACGTGGTCGCGGGCTGCGGCGCGCGGCCCGCCAACTTCCTCGACATCGGCGGCGGGGCGTCCGCCCTGACCATGGCCGACGGACTGTCCGTCATCCTCTCCGACCCGGCGGTGAAGTCCGTGCTCGTCAACGTCTTCGGCGGCATCACCGCCTGCGACGCGGTCGCCGACGGGATCGTGCGGGCCCTGGACACCGTCCGCTTGACCAAACCGCTGGTGGTCCGCCTCGACGGCAACAACGCGGCCCGCGGCCGCGCCATCCTCGACGAGCGCGCCCACCCCCGGGTCCAGCAGGCCACCACCATGGACGGCGCCGCCCGCCGGGCCGCCCAACTCGCCACCGAAACCTGAGGAGACGGGACGACATGGCCATTTACCTCACCAAGGAGAGCAAGGTCCTCGTCCAGGGCATGACCGGCGGCGAGGGCATGAAGCACACCCGGCGCATGCTCGCGGCCGGCACGAACGTGGTCGGCGGCGTCAACCCGCGCAAGGCGGGCCGCACCGTCGACTTCGACGTCCCGCAGTCCCCCGAGGGCCTGGGAAGCACCTCCGTCGCCGTCCCCGTCTTCGGCTCGGTCGGCGAGGGCATGGCGGCCACCGGAGCCGACGTCACCGTGGTGTTCGTGCCGCCCGCGTTCGCCCGGGCCGCCGTCGTCGAGGCCGCCGACGCCGGCATCGCCCTGGCCGTCGTCATCACCGAGGGCATCCCGGTGCACGACTCCGTCGCCTTCACCGCGTACGCGCGGGGCAAGGGAACCAGGATCGTCGGCCCCAACTGCCCCGGCCTGATCACCCCCGGCCAGTCCAACGCGGGCATCATCCCCGCCGACATCGCCAAGCCGGGCCGCATCGGCCTGGTCTCCAAGTCCGGCACCCTCACCTACCAACTCATGTACGAACTGCGCGACATCGGCTTCTCGACATGTGTCGGCATCGGCGGCGATCCCGTCGTCGGCACCACCCACATCGACTGCCTGGCCGCCTTCCAGGACGACCCCGACACCGAACTGATCGTCCTCATCGGAGAGATCGGCGGCGACGCGGAGGAACGCGCGGCGGACCACATCCGCGACCACGTCACCAAACCCGTCGTCGGCTACATCGCGGGCTTCACCGCGCCCGAGGGCAGGACCATGGGCCACGCGGGCGCGATCGTGTCCGGCTCCTCCGGCACGGCCCAGGCGAAGAAACGGGCCCTGGAGGCCGTCGGGGTGCGCGTGGGCGGCACACCGACGGAGACCGCGCGGCTGGTCCTGTCCGCACTCTCCCGGGACGAGGACGACCAGGGCATCACGCGCGCTTGACACGCAGCGACGACACACCGCCGGGCGGTGGCACCGCGTGCGCCCGCCCGGCGGTGGCCACACCCCTTCATCCCAGACGCTCGTAGGCGCGTGCCGTTCCTCCGCACGTGACCGCACATCTGCGCGAGCCGATCACCTCCCGCCCCCGACTGTGCACCGAGAGCGGAGTTCCCTCATGACCCCCACCCCCGAGCCCACGTCCGACCCCACTCACGCCCCCACTCCCGGGCCCGCACCCGATCCCGTTCCCCTCCCCGGTCGGACCCCCCGCGTCCTGACCCTCAAGTCGGGTACGTCATGGCCGGACGCCTGGCAGCGCTGTCTGACGGTCGCCCCCGAGGCCTTCCGGGACGACCGCGTCCTCAACCTCTGGGGCGCCGCCTGGCAGGCGGACGGCCGGACCCTGCCCGCCAGCAGCCCGGTCGACGGCAGCCCCATCGCGGGCCCGCCGCGCCTGGACCGGGACACCGCCCGGCAGGCCGTCCGCGCCGCGCTCGACCAGCACCGGGCCTGGCGCCACATCCCGCTCGACGAGCGGCGCGCCCGCGTCGCCGCCACCCTCGACGCCCTCACCGAGCACCGCGAACTCCTCGCCCTGCTGCTCGTCTGGGAGATCGGCAAACCCTGGCGGCTGGCCCAGGCGGACGTCGACCGGGCCATCGACGGAGTGCGCTGGTACGTCGACGGCATCGCGGCCATGGTCGCCGGCCGGGCCCCGCTCCAGGGGCCGGTCTCCAACATCGCGAGCTGGAACTATCCGATGAGCGTGCTCGTCCACGCCCTGCTGGTCCAGGCACTGGCGGGCAACGCGGTCATCGCCAAGACCCCGACCGACGGCGGTGTCGCCTGTCTGACCCTGGCCTGCGCGCTCGCGGCCCGCGAGGGCATCCCCGTCACCCTGGTCAGCGGCAGCGGAGGCGAGCTGTCCGAGGCACTGGTACGGGCGCCCGAGATCGGCTGCGTCTCCTTCGTCGGCGGACGCGACACCGGCGCGGCGGTGGCCACGGCCGTCGCCGACCTCGGCAAGCGGCACGTACTCGAACAGGAGGGCCTCAACACCTGGGGCATCTGGAACCACTCGGACTGGGACGCCCTCACCGCCGTCGTCCCCAAGCTCTTCGACTACGGCAAGCAGCGCTGCACGGCGTACCCGCGCTTCGTCGTCCAGCGCGAACTGTTCGACGCGTTCCTGGCGGCGTACCTGCCGGCGGTCCGCACCCTCAGGGTGGGGCACCCGCTGGCGGTCGACCGGCGCGACGACCCCTACCCCGACCTGGACTTCGGTCCCGTGATCAACGCGGCCAAGGCGAAGGAACTGCACGACCAGGTCGCCGAGGCCGTCGACCGGGGCGCCGTACCGCTGCACCGCGGCAAGCTGTCCGACGCGGCCTTCCTGCCCGGCCAGGACACGTCGGCGTACGTCCAGCCGGTCACCCTGCTCAACCCGCCCCCGTCCTCACCCCTGCACCACGCGGAGCCGTTCGGTCCGGTCGACACCATCGTCCTGGTCGACACGGAGGCCGAGCTGCTCGCGGCGATGAACGCGTCCAACGGCGCGTTGGTCGCCACGCTCTCCACCGACGACCGGGCCACCTACGAACGACTGGCGCCGCAGATCCGCGCGTTCAAGGTCGGCCACGGCAGGCCCCGCTCCCGCGGCGACCGGGACGAACTGTTCGGCGGCTTCGGCGCGTCCTGGAGCGGCGCGTTCGTCGGCGGCGAACTGCTGGTGCGCGCCGTGACCGAGGGCCCGGCGGGGGAGCGACTGCCGGGCAACTTCCCGGACCACCACCTCATGCCGTGAGAGGCGGGCGGGCGGCACCCGTCGACGACGTCCGGTGGCCGCACACGGCTCCGTCTCCGGAGACCGTCGAAGGCCGCCGCCCGCCCCTCCCGCCGGACACACGGACACCTCCTCCGGCATGCCCACAGCGAGGCCGCGGTCCCGGTCCCCTCGTACACCCATCCCCGTGTTCGTCCGATCACCGAAGGTGAGGCCGGCGCCTCTTGATCCCCTCCGGTCCACGCGCGTCACCCGGGGCGGTCGGCGGGGCGGATATGCAGGTGAAACGCACTCCGAAAGCTTGGTATTGTTGTCCATGTCGCCGCGCGGAACACACCCCGCAAGGCGGCAGACACCTGGTCCGGGTGGCGGAATGGCAGACGCGCTAGCTTGAGGTGCTAGTGCCCTTTATCGGGCGTGGGGGTTCAAGTCCCCCCTCGGACACCAGCTGGGACGATCATGAGATGTCCCGAAGTTTTCACGAAACCGGCGAGTCATATGACTCGCCGGTTTTCTTCGTCTCCGAGGTCCGTGGGTCGCCTGATCGGTTCGGCGAGGAGCGGCGCTGTGGCGGTTTGGGGGCAGCAGCTCTCACCGGTGGAAACAGGGCGTGCCTGCGTGACGGCCCGGGGTCGTGGCGCTTTATCGCTGGGATCGAGCCGGGGAACTTGACGTCCACCGAGTGACCCGCGCGAGCGGCGACCTTCGGCGCCGGCGCACCGGAGGTCGTGGTGTTGCGGTCCGTCCGACGCGACCCGACGCGTGGTTCTGGCGGATCGGCGCACGGGGCCGGCCCGGTTGGAGTCCGGGCCGGCCCCGTGTGGTGGGGCGGGTGTGCGTTACGGCGCGGGGACCTCGTCGAGGATGCCCACCGCGTCGGTGCCCGGGGTGACGACGAGCTTGCGGGTGAGGGTGTAGGAACCGCCCGCCGGCACGTCGACGTTGAATCGGCTCATCACCCAGTTGCCCGCGGCGTAGACGTCGAAGGCGCCGGCCGGCGTGCCGTAGACGAGACCGAACACCTGCGGGTCGGTCCCGGTCATACCGATGTACGGCTTGGTCGGGGTGTACGCCGCCGTCGCACCCGGCGCGACGATGCCGGTGCCCGGGATGATGCTGGCCTGGCCGGCCGCGTCGTGGTCCATCGCGTCACCGGTCCACAGGCTGAGGGGAGCCGAGCCGGAGTTGCTCAGCTCCGTCGAGACCGTGGCGAAGTTGTCGCCCGGCTTCAGCGTGTACGTCGTCGTCGCCGTCAGACCCGTGAAGCCATTGACCGGCCCGGATACCCGGACGACGGCCTTGTCGCCGGTCGCCTGGACGATCTTGACGTCGGTCGCTCCCACCGTCCGGACGTCCCACGCGTTACCGCCGGTCGGCTGGGTCGCCGAGACGTAGGGCAGGTTGATCCAGTCGAACTGGTCGGCCATGCCGCGGACGGCGATGTCGACCGGCTTGCCGCGAGTGCTGCCGGAGAGCTGCGAGTCGTTGAAGGCATCGGCGATCGCCATCGAGAGCTTGTCGTTCTCGAGCATGACGTCGCCGTGGCCCGCCTCGACCAGACCCGAGCCGATCTGCTTGCCGTAGCTCGCCTCGACCGTGACCGGGCTCAGCGCGACGTCGGCGACGCCGCTGCCCGCCGCCGGCACGGTGACCTTGTCCGCGGCCGTCTGGTAGCCCAGCTTGGACACCCGGACGTCGTACTGACCGGCCGGGGCCTTGACGCGGTACTTGCCCTGGGCGTCGGTGCTCGTGGTCGCGACCACCTTGCCGTCCTGCTCGAGGGCGACCCGGGCACCGGAGACGGCGGCGCCGCCCGCGGTGATCGTCCCGGCCGCGCGAGCGGCGTCCGGGACGGCCGCGTCGTGCAGGTCGATCTCGTCGGCCCACTTCGCGATGGTGCGGGTGGGATCGCCACCGGCGGTCGCGTAGTCGGTCAGGTGGTAGAAGCTGAACTGCTTGGTGGCGCCGGGCGCCATCGTGGCGTCGTAGTAGAGACCCTCGACGTAGCCGTACGCACCGACCGCGGCCGGCGTGTCCTGTGCCCAGGCGAGACCGTGGGCGGCCTGGCCGTTCGTGGTGGCCGTGTCAGCACCGACGTAGACGTGGTTCCCGGTCCAGCCCGAGGTCTTCAGACCCGGGTTGGTGCCGCTGAACCCGGGGATCCGGCCGTTGTCGACCGAACTGTCGGGGTCGATCATGTAGTTGAAGTAGCCCTGGTAGCCCGTCGTGCCGGTGTTGGTCAGCTTGACCGTCATCTTCACGATCGGAGCGTCGGGCAGGGTCTCGTAGCGGACCTGCGCCTTGATGGCCGGGTTCGCCCGGTACTGACCGTTGCCGACCACGGCAGCACCGTCGACCGCGAGGTCGGGCAGGTCGAGTTGGTCGTTCGGCCGGTCCCACGAGTCGGGCGGCGTGAGGCTCGGACGCAGCAGCATCTCTGCCCAGTCGAGGGTCTCGGCGCCGTTGGCGTCGTTGAGCATGACGTCCGACAGCGCGCCTTGGCCCAGACCGCCGACGCCGTTGTTCCCGGCGGCGTACGGAGTCACCGACGCCCGCATCATGTCGTTGGCCAGGTAGTAGTACTCATTGCCCGTCACGACGTCCGTGCGCGTGCTGCCGTTGCCGTAGTCCGGCGCGTACGTCGACTTGCCGGCGACCGGGTGGACCACCTTGATCAGCTTCAGGTCGGCCTTCTCGTTGCCGGTGGTGCCGACCGTGACGCTGACCTCCGAGCGGTCGTCGGCGATCAGGCCGCGCTTGGCCGCCGTGACGGTCCAAGTCGACGCCGGCAGACCCATCCGGTAGTGGCCCTTGGCGTCGGTGCTGGTCACCGCGGTGTCCTGACCGGCGGCGACGGCGGTGACCTTCGCGCCGGCGATCGGAGCGCCCGTCTCCGGGTCGCTGACCGTGCCGGTCACGGTCGCCCAGCGCCGCGCGGACTCGCCGCCCGGCACGTAGGCGTAGAGGTTGCCGTCCCAGGCGCCCGTCACGACGGTGTTGCCGCTGACGGCCGGGCCGGCGCCCACCCAGGTGCCGGTCTCGTGGCTCCACAGGATCTGGCCGGTGTCGGTGGCCAGGGCGTAGAACCTGCCGTTGTTGGCGCCGACGAAGAGCGTGCCGCCGGCCACGACCGGGCTGGACATGACGCCACCGTGGTAGATGTCGCCGGGCAGCATCCGCTCCCAGAGGACATTGCCGGTCTGGGCGTCGAGGGCGACGACGGCGCCGCTCGGGAAGCCCATGTAGACGACGCCGTCCTTGACGGCCGCGGCGCTCGGGGTCGAGCCGCTCGAGACGAGCGAGGAGCGCGAGCTCCGGTAGGTCCACAGCGTCGCGCCGGTCTTGGCGTCACGGGCGGCGATGCCGTTGTTGGCGCCGATGAAGACCTTGCCCTCGGCCGCGGTCGGTACGCCGTCCTGCCAGCTGCCGAGCGACTCGGCTCCGGTCCACTTGCGGGCGCCGGTGGCCAGGTCGTAGGCGAGCACGCGGTCGGCGGTCTCGTTGCCGACGTACACGGTGCCGTCCATGACGGCGGGCGTGCCGTCGCTCATGGTCGCGCCGGACATCGGGGAGGCCCAGATCTGCTCGCCGGTGCGGGTGTCGAGCGCCTTGAGGACGCCCTGGCTGCCGATGCCGAAGCGGGCCTGGTACGGCCAGAGCACGGTGTGGCCGGAGACAGCCGGCGAGTAGTAGCCATAGGTGCGCTGGTTGTTCGGGGCCGGCGCCTGCTCGGGCACGGCCTTCCAGCGGAGCTTGCCGCTCCTCGCGTCGACGGCGTAGAGCTCCGAGCCCAGGGTCGGCGCGAAGATCAGGCCGTCACCGTAGGCGAGGCTGCCGTGGATCGACTGCGGCACCTTGAAGTTCCACAGCTCCTTGCCGTCCTTGAGCCGGACGGCGTGGATCCGGCTGTTGCCGTCGCCGTTCTCGTCGCGGGTGCCCGCGTAGACGACGCCGTCGTGGATCACCGGCGACCCGGTGAGGAAGGTGCCGTCGGTGCGGAAGCTCCAGGCCAGACGGCGGCCGGCCTCCTGCGCCGGCGCGACACCGGAGTGGGCCTCGTTGCCGTGGTGCTGGTTCCAGTCACCGCCGGCGACCGGCTTGAGCGCCGGCTCGCGGGTGAGGGTGAAGTCCGCTGACTTGGTCCAGGTCTTGCCCGCCGCGTCGACCACCTGCACGTCGACGCGGTGCTCACCGGCCTTCTGCAGGTGGTGGGGCAGGTCGCCCTGCCAGGTGAACTCGCCGCTGTCGCGCAGCGGTATCCACTTCTTGTCGCCGTCGATCCGGTAGCTCGCCGAGACGACCTCGTCACCGGTGTCGTAGGCGTTGATCTGGATGCCCGGGAACTTCGCGGCCGGCACCTTGGAATCGGGCGCGGGACTGACGATGGTGAGGTGCTCGTTCTCGCCGTACATCCGGAACGGATTGTCGAAGCCCGCACCCGCCATGTGGATGTAGCGGAAGCCGCGGGGCGCGTTGTCGATGGTGTACGAGCTCGACACGGTCTGGATGTGCTTGGCGGTCGAGGCGAACGCCGAGTGGTTCTCGACGTGGTTGGAGTGCTCGTGGCCGACGAGGATCAGCTGCGCCTTGTACTGCTCGAGCACGTCACCGAAGGCGTCGTACGTCGACGGCGAGCCGAACGGGACGTTCATCGGCTGATGGGTGAGGACGACGAGCTCGATGTTGTCGGTCGGGTCGTCGTCGAGCGGAACGCTCGCGGCGAGATCGTCCTTGAGCCAGTTCAGCTCTTCGTCGAACGGCGCCGAGCCGTTGTTCTCGAGCACCACGAAGTGCCGGTTGCCGTAGTTGAACGAGTACCACTCCGGACCGACGTTCCTGCGATAGTTGTCGATCTTGTCCTCGTACGCCGACCCGCTCGCGTACTCGTGGTTGCCGACGGCCGGCCACACGCCGACGGCCGACTGCTGGGTGCCGTGACGATACGTGTCGAAGTGTCCCTGGCTGGCGTCGTTGGTGAGGTCGCCGCTGACCGCGATGAAGCGCAGGTCGGTGCCGGTGGAGTTGATCTCGCGGATCTGGTCGGGCAGTTGTGCGTTGACGTGCGGGTCGGCGATGTTGGCCCAGGAGAAGGTGTCGCCGTCGGAGATCTCGTCACGGACGAGCCCGAAGTCCGCGGTCGGCGTGGCGTCGTCGGCGAGCTGGCCGAGGTTCGCCCAGAACCTCGGCTCCTTGTACTCGTCCAGACCGAACCGGTACCCCCGCGGCTGACCGGCCCACACGATGTCCGTCTTGCGACGGTCGGTGGAGATCGTCAGCGAGTAGGAGCCGTCGGCGGCGGTCGTGGTGGCGGCCGTGCCGTCGGAGACGCGCACACCGGCCAGGCCGGCCTCGTCGGAGCTGCGCCGGCCGTCGCCGTCGGCGTCGACGTACGCGACGCCGCTGACGGTGGCCTCCGGCGGGTCGATAGCGGTCGCCACGTACAGCGTGAGCGGGCCCGCCACCACAGTGGAGGCAAGCCCCAGCATGGTGGTGTACAGGACAGCGCGCAGGTGCGCGCGTGTCCAGGTGAACACGGACATCGGGATCCTTGAGAGCGCGGGGAGGTGGGCGTCAGGTCAGGAACGGAGAGCGTTCGCCGAACCAGACCAGACCGGCACCGGCGACGGCGACGGTCGCCGCGACGGTGCCGAGCGTGAGGGCGCGGGCGGCGACCGGCGTGGTCGCGGCCCTGCGCAGGAACAGCAGCGCCGGGAAGGCGAGCGCGATGATCGTCAACTGGACGAGTTCGATGCCGACGTTGAAGGAGACCAGGTCGGCCAGCGTCGAGGCCGACAGCGGCCCGTCGACGCTGAGCGCGCCCGCGAAGCCGAGCCCGTGCAGCAGCCCGAAGCCGAAGACCACGGGCAGCCGGTGACGCGTCTTCGGCGAGAGCAGGTTGTCGAGCGCGACGAACGCGATCGACAGCGCGATGAGCGGCTCGACGATCCACCCGGGCACGCTGACCCAGCCGATCGCGGCCAGCACCAGGGTCACCGAGTGTGCGACCGTGAAGGCCGTGGCGACCTCGACGACGTCGCGGAGGCGCTTCGCGCCCAGCAGCAGCGCCAGCAGGAACAGCACGTGGTCGAGCCCGAAGAGCAGGTGCTCCGCCCCGAGCCGGACGAACCGCGGGATCTCGCTGAGCAGGTCGGTGTGCCCCACCGTGACGCTGGTGCGGGCGGTGTCGAGCAACGTCGTACCGCGGCGGCCATCGATGTCGTAGGCCACCATCGTGGTCGTGTCGTCGATGACGCCGTCGGAGGCGCGGAAGATGTCGCTGCGGACGGTGAGCGCGCCGGACGCCGGGCAGTCGTAGGCGAGCCCGACCCGCACCGCGCCGGAGTCGGCGAGTTCGACGCGGGCACCGTCCTCAGCGGCGCATCCGATCGAGCCGCGGCTCAGCCGCAGCCGCTCGCCGACGTAGGCCGCCACGTCGCTCGCGTGCGCGTCCAGCGAACTGCGCCGCACCCCGGTCGGCACCTCGGCGGCCGTGCCGTCCGCGCCGGCCGCGTCCGGGCTCAGGACACCGTCGAGGCTCAGCAGCCGTGCGAGGACGTCGTACTCCACGTCGACGACAGCCGCGACGTCGTCGCCCTGGCTGCGCAGATCGACCGCGACCGAAGTCGCTCGGACGTGTGCCTGCGCCGGAGGGGCGACGAAGAGAACGGCAACGAGGGCGGCGAGAAACGTCAGCAGACGCACAGTCGAGCACTTCCGTGGTGAGGGGAACGGCGGTCGGCCCCAACCCTGCAGTGCTCGCACCACACCCGGCAACTGGAGATGCCCCAGTTCACCGACCCTTCCGCTGCCGGTCACCCACCAGCCGAAAGCCGGGTTTCCGGGCGTCGAGAGCTGGGCTTTTGGGCCCGGCCGCGAGGCCCGCGTACGAAGCCGGGTGAGCTCGGCGCCAAGGGCCCCCGCACGAGGTGAGCATGACGTCCTTGACGTCGGCGGCGCGGCTCAACAGCCCCTGGCCGAGCCCGCTGAGCAGCAACAGGCCCGCACCCGCCGCGACCACCGCTCCCGCCTGCGGCAGCACCACGCGCAGCAGCCATCCCACGGGGGCGAACAGAAGTCCACTCCGCCCACATTGACGATGGTGACAGCGCGAAGAGTGGTACTCCTGTGGGAGCCGTGGGTCTTGGCCGGAGCCGACCTTGCGCGATCACGAGCGTATCGTCAGTGGTCAACTCGCCCCTCGGACACCAGCTATGGCTGAGACCCCTGTTGATCAGGGGTCTTCTGTGTTTTCCCGTGTGGTCTGCGGATCCGGGTTCACGCCGACAGCATCCGTGCCGTGCTCCCGTTCCGCTCCCGCCACGCCGCGCGGTGTGCGAGGGCCGCCGATTCGGCGCGGTGCCTGGCACTCGCGGGGACCGGCAGGCGGCACAGGGCGTCGAGTGTGCGCAGCATCCGGTCGGCGAAACGGACGCCCAGGGGAGTGAGCCGGCCCGAGGCCAGGGTCACGAGCGTCGCGTCCCGGGCCGCCAGGCGCCAGCGCGCGAACTGTACGTGTGCCTCCGCGCGCAGCCCCGGATCCGGCTCCGTCTCGCGACGCCGGGCCCAGAAGCGTGCCACGCCCAGGTGGGCGTACGACCCGTGGAAGAGGCCGAGCAGGGGGCGGGGGTCGGGGCGCCAGGGTGCGTAGAAGCCTTCCGGGCCGCCCTGCTCCAGCAGGTCGAACAGGTGCAGCACCGCCGCGAACTTGTTGTGCTGCATCTCGTGCGCCAACGTCACCGCGAACCCCGCCGCCGTCGTCGGCCGGGACAACGCCACACACCCGAACGTCTCCGCGCTGCTCCCGCTGACGGTTCCCTGACCGCGGCCGGCCAGAGGCACCAACAGGCGCGGTCCCGCCGCCAGTTCCGTGTACACCTCCGGGTGGTCCGCGCGCAGCAGACCGCAGGCCTCGCGGGCCACCGCCGCCCAGCGGCGCACCTCGTCGGCGTCCAGGTCGTCGGGGCAGCGCGCCGCGTTCGGGAAACCCGGCTGGTCCAGGATGTCCAGCAGCAGCGGGGCCCCGGAGTCGAAGGTGGCGAGCAGGTGCGCCCCGTGCCAGCGGCCCGCGCCGCGGTACGGGGACGCGGGCACCGTCAGGGCTTCCGGCGCGGCGCCGGTGGAGTGCCCGCGCAGCGAGAGCCGGGCCCGGCCGGTCGCGTCGACGCGCAGTTCGGCGCGACCGCCGGAGCCGGCCTCGGGGAATCGGGCCCGGCCGAGCGACGGCAGCGCCACCCACGGCCCGTCCACCGGCCACTCCACCCGCCCCGGCAGCCTCGCGTGCACCGCCGCGGCGGCGGCCAGCGCCGTGAACCACCGCACGGGCGACCGCTCCGGATCGTCCCGCCGTGTCACATGCGCGAGCAGCCCGAACAGGGCGGGCCCGGCCGCCGGGTGGGTCAGTACGGCGGCCGCCGCCTCGGGGGCCGCGCGCGTGGCGGCGGCGAACAGTTCCCAGGCGCGCCCCGCCTCCTCGGCGACCGCGCCCCCGGCCGCCCGGGCGGCGGCCGTCGCGGCGTACATGGTGGCCAGGCGCCGGCTGTGCTCGGCGCGGGCCAGGAACCGCAGGGCCCCGGCCCCGCCGCCGCCCGCGGCGACCTCGTCGAACAGTTCGCCCGGCATACGATGCGGCGACGGCGTCATGCCACCTCCGCGCCCGTCGCACCCGGACCCTGCCACCGGCCCGGGTCCGCGCCTCGCCGCCGATCGGCCCCCGGGTCATGCCCACGCGCGGGGGACGAATCTCGGCACCGGTCGGCCGACGGGTCATGCCCGCGCGCGGGAGGCGATCCTCCGCGCCGGTCCGCCGACGGATCCTGCCGCCGGCCGGCGGTCGGTTCTCGTGCCACGCCGGTCTGCTGTTCCGGCGCCGCGTCGGCCGTCGGTTCTCGCGCCGCCTCGATCTGCCGTTCCTGCGTCGCTTCGGTTCGCCGTTCGGGCGCTGCTTCGGCTCGCCGCTCTCGTGCCGTGTGGGCTGGTCGTTCCTGCGTCGGCCGGGGCGGCCCGTCTTGCGTTGCGCCGGGCGTCCGTTCCCGCGCCGCGTCGACGGGCTGTTCCCCCGAAGGGCGGCCCGCCCCGTCCTCCGCCGCTTTGGTCGCCCGTTCCCGCCCCGCGCCCCCCGTCCGTTCCCGCGCCGCGTCGGCAGATGCTTCTCCTGTCGCGTCGACGGGCCGTTCCCGTGGTGGGTGGGACGGCTGTTCCCGCATCCGTCCCGTGTCCGTCTGGATCAGGCCGGTTGCCGTCATGTCCGTCCTCAGTCGGTGTCGTACCCGGCCGATCAGTTCCGTCAGTTCCGCGCAGTACACGCTCGGGTTGGCGAAGCCGGTGTCGTGTCGGTAGCGGGTCGCGTAGTGGCCGCCGCCGCACACCGGGTGCAACGGGCAGGCCCGGCACCGGGCGCACAGGCCGTCGGCACCCCACTGGCGGGCCGCGACGCCCGGATGGCGCAGGAGCTCGTCGAGGGAGTTGCGCCGGATGTCGAGTCCGGTGCGGACGGCGCCGTCGTACGCGGTGCGCAGGGCGTCGTCCAGGGCGAGGGAGCCGTCCGTCTCGACCACCGCGTACCGCACGGGGGCCAGGCCGAGCGACTCCGTCTGCGGGGTGCCGCCGAGCAGCAGCGCGAGCAGGTCGTCGAGGAGCCGTACCCGCGTCTCCTGGGCCGGGGCGCCGTACCAGCGTGTGAAGACGGCCCACAGCCAGTCCGCGTAGGGGGTGCGCCGCCCGGCGGGGTCCAGTCCCGGCGGCGGGGTGCGCCAGTTGCCCAGCGGAAGCAGGAAGTCGACCGTCGGCGGCCGGTGTCGGAGGAGGTCCTCGTAGGTGCGCACCGGGTCGTTGCGCAGGTCGATCGTGCACAACAGGGCGCCGAACAGCGGACGGTAGGCGTCCTCGGACAGGAGGCGCAGCGCCGTCCGGACCCGGGTGTGGCTGCCGCGCCCGTCGGCGCCGCGCCGGTGCCGGTCGTGCGCGGCCCGCCCTCCGTCGGTGCTGACGCCGATCCGCAGGCCCAGCTCACCGCAGAGATCGAGACGTCGGCGGGTCAGCCGTAGGCCGTTCGTCTGGAGCGAGAGATGCAGTCGTATGCCGTCGCCGAGCGTCGAGCGCAACACCCTTACTGTCCGGGCGAGTTCCGTGTCGCCGATGAGGAGAGGCTCGCCGCCGTGCAGGACCACGCCGGCTTCCGTCACGTCGTGCGCGGACAGGTGCGCCGCGATGCGTTCGGCTGCGCGGGCCACGGTCGCCGGGGTCATCGCGCGCGGCTGGGTGCGCCAACTCTGGTCGTGGGAGCGGTACATGTAGCAGTAGTCGCAGGCCAGGTCGCACCGGCTGTGCACCTTGAGGACGAAGGAGTGGAAGGGGTACGGCACCCAGCCCGCCGCCTGTGACGCGGCCACGTCGGCGGCCCTCGGCCAGGGCGGCTCGGCATGGCGCAGTGGCGGTCGACTCATCCGCTTCCCCCCGAAGGCGTACGCGGCGGACCCGGCCCGGCACGGTCCGCGGCGTACTCTGTTCGACCAGTATTCGTTCGTGGTGCGGCCAGCGTCAACATCACGAATGAGTCAACGGACGTCTTCCGAGAGGCAATTGTGGGCGCCCCGGCGCTCGATGCGCTCCCACCGCTGCCGTCGGAGCGGGGCTCGGCGCTACCCTGGAACGGCAGTCCCGTAGCCTGCCGGCGCGCAGGCGTCCGGAGGGCCGCCGCGGCGGCCCACGAGACCTCATGGAGTGGCCACCATGGCCGAAGCCGAAGGTGTCGCCCCTGGTGAGGCCCGTGCGGGTGGGACCGGCGAGCCGGCGCCCGACATCGAGTCCACCGTCCTGGACCTCACCGCGCTCGCACCCGAGGACGTCGCCGCCCTGCCGGAGTCCGTGCTCGGCGGGGTCCTGCGCCGGGTGTACGCCGGTTGCGCGGAGGGCGATCCCTTCGTCACCGGGCACAAAGAGAGCGCATGAGTGCCCGGTGCGCGGAGCGACCCTATACTGACACCGCAAAGTGTCCGTTTTGTCATTATTTTGGGGCGGTTCCGGCCGCCCGGGCCACTGCGTGGATCACCGCCCCCGTCACCTTCCTTGTCGCGCCGCGCCGAGCGGAGAGGTCATGCCAGACGTCAACCCACCTGACGGACGAGCCTCGTTCGCCGTCTTCCTCGCCACCTCCGAGAACCTCGGCCTGAGCACCACCCTGCGCAACGCCGCGGACATCCTCGCGGAGGCCAACCGCAGCGTCCTCGTCGTCAACGGCCGCTCCGCGGCCGACGGCCCCTCGGCCCAGCTCCTGCCGCCCGCACCCGGCGAGGTCCGTACGACCGCCATCGGTGGTCTCGCGCTGGCGGCCCTCGCCGCCGACCGCGTCGCCGCGTCGTACGACCACGTCCTGATCGAGGCGCCGGTCCCCGACACGCCGGAAGCGGCGGAGGCGAACCGGCCCGCCGCGTACGCCGACGCGCTCGTCGTCGGCTTCGCCATGACCGCCTGGTCCATCGACGGAGCGGCCGCCCTGGCCGAGGACATCACGGCGCGCCGGGCCGACCGCCCCCCGCGGCTGCTCACCCTCGGCCTCAAGAGCGACGTCGGCGTCCACGACCGGCTGCGCAACGCGCGCGAGCGAGTGCGCCGCAAGTTCGGCCCGATCGCCCGCACCCTCGGCGACGGCGACATCCCCTTCCTGGAGATCCCGTACAACCCGATGTACCAGGACAGCCGCAGCCTCGCCGTCGAGGCCGAGGACGCCGGCACCGTCACCGGTCTGCGCCCCTACTACGAGCGGCTCGCCGACTGGCTGCGCGACCGTCGTACCGCGCGGCTGGCCGATGTCACCGTCGTCCACTCCACCCGGCACGCCCCCTGGGCCGCCTGGCTGCGCGACCGGCTCGCCGCGCAGGGAGTGCGCACCGAACTGCGCCGCGCCGACACCTACTCCGGCGAACGACCCGACTCCGGCGGCGCCCTGCTGTTCCTGTCGCCCGACGCCGCCGACGAGACGCTGCTCGCCCAGATCGGCGCGCTGTCCCACACCGACGTACGCATCGTCCTGGTCGACGAACCGTTCCCGCACACCGAGGCCGCCCACCACGAGCGGATCGACCTGCGCGGCACCACCGAGGACGAGGCGCTGCGGCTGCTGCACCGGGGCCTCGGCCTCGGCGCCGCCGAACATGCCGCGCCGCGTGCCGCCGCCCGCTTCCCGCGGCTGCCCGAGACCACCAACCTCCCCGCGCGCGAAGGCGGTTCCGTCGACCGGGGCGCCCTGCTCGCCCGGCTCGACGGCACGCTGCGTGCCGCCGCCCGCGACGGCGACTGCCTGGTCCTGCACGGGCCCAGCGGGTGGGGCAAGAGCGACGCGGCGTACGAACTGTGCCACCGCTACGGCTCCGGCTACGACGTGGTGTGGTGGGTGCGCTCCTGGGAGCGGCGGCGCGTGGAGCGCGGTCTCGCGCGGCTGGCCGGCCGCCTCGGCAGCCCTGAGGAACGGCTCGGCTCCGGCGCCGACGACGCCGGTGTCTCCCGTCTGCTGACCCGCCTGTCCCGCCCCGACGACGACCTGGGTACCTGGCTGCTCGTCTACGACGGTGTCACCGACCCCGCCTCCCTGGACGGCCTGCTGCCCGTGCCGCACGAGCGCGGGCACGTCCTGATCACCAGTCGTCTCCCTCCGCGGCCGGAGACCCCGGACGACGCCTCCGGCGCCCCGGGTGTCCCGGAGACCCGCCCCCCGCATCTGACCCCCCTCGTCATCCCCCCGATGACCCCCGAGGAGAGCCGCGCGCTGCTCGCCGAGCGGGTCCCGGAGATCACCGAGCAGCAGGCCGGACAGCTCGGGAGCGTGGTGGACTTCGTCCCGCACGCCCTGCACCTGGCCGCCCACTGCCTCGCCGAACGCGCCGCGGTCCATCGCCGCGACGACCACATGAACCCGGACGCCGCCCTGCGCGCCGCCGTCGAGGACGTCCTCGCCGAGTACCGCGCCGGCAAGACCGAACTCCTGCGTCACACCGAGGGCGCGGCCCCGGTCGCCGTGATGGTCCGCGTCGCCCGGCGCGTCGTACAGTCCACGCCCGGCGCCGCCGCGTGGCGCGCCGAGAGCCCCGAACACGACGCCCTCGGCTGGCTGTTGAACGCGGCCTCCCTGCTCACCGGCCGCGGGATGGGACTGGAACTGCTGCGCTCGCGCCGCATCCTGTCCGAGCTGGCCCGTGACGACGACGCCGACCGGCCGCCCGCCCCCGGCACCCGCCACCCCGACGACGTGCAGCTGCCCGACGAGCACATGGTGAGCGTCGCCCTGTGGGCCCTCGCCCGGGTCGGCCTCCTCGACGTCGACTTCGACCGCGCCGCGCAGCCCCTCGCCCAGCACCACGGGCTGCGCGACCTGATCCGGGCGGCCATGGCCGACGAGGACCGCCGGCACATCGAGTCGGTGCTCCGGGGCGTCCTCGCCGAGTACGCCCCCCAGGAGCAGCAGGACCTGCCCGCCGACTGGGCCCGCGAGGTGTACTCCCTGCGCCTGTGGGAGGACCCTCGGCCGCGGGTGCGCCGTTCGCTGCTGCGCCACCTCAGCGCCCTCAGCCGGCGTGCCGAGTCCGCCGACCTCGACCGGCTCCTGGAGATCGCCGCCGCCGCCCGCGACAGCTGGCGGGCCGACGGCGACGAACAGTCCCCCGAGTACCTGAGGCTGCTCAACTTCACCGCCCGCGCCCACCGCCTGCGCGGCGACTACGACACCTCCCGCCGCCTCGCCCAGGAGGCACTCGGCGGACACCGCAGACTCCTCGGCACCACCCACCCCCGCACCCTGCTGTCCGCCGACTCCTACGCGGCGACCCTGCGCACCCTCGGCAGGTTCGACGACGCCCTGCTCCAACTGCGCCCCGCCCTGGAGGGACTGGAACTGCTGCTCGGCTGGAAACACCCCGCCACCATCCAGGTCGAGTACAACGTCGCCCTCACCGAGGCCCTCACCGGCCGTGTCGCCCGCGCCCTCGGCCGCGTCCAGCAACGCTTCCGCTACCGGCAGGCCGTCGGCGGCGCCGACGACGCGGTCGCCTGGGACAGCGCCGACCTGCTCGCCTACCTCTACCGCGCCGCGGGCCGCGACGGCGAGGCGCACGACCTGCTGCGCCAGCGGCTGCGCCGGTACGGCGACATCTGGGACGGCGACCGCCTCAACACCGAAGTCGGACTCGCCGTCAGCGAACGCCGTCTCGCCGACGGGTTCCCGGCCGTCAAGGACCCCCGCTACGGCTACGAACTCGCCCACGAACGCGACCAGCGGGCGCTGCGCCTGTACATCGGCCGCTTCGGCGCCGACCGGTTCGACACCCTGCGCTGCCAGTTCAGCTACGCCGCCGACCTGCACGCGCTGGGCAAGGCCGACGAGGCCGAGCACCAGGCCCGGCAGTGCGGGGACACCCTCGCCGGGCGGTTCGGCGCGGGCCACCCGTACACCGCGCTGTGCCAGGTGCGCCACGGCGTGTACCTGCGGGCCACGGGCGAGGTCCGGCTGGCCGAGGAGGTGGGCCGGCACGCACTGAACCTCCTCACCCACAAGCTGGGCCAGGCCCATCCCTGGGTGGCCGCCGCGGAGAACTCCCTGGCCGCCACGCTCGCCACCGCCGGCCGCCGCGACGAGGCGGCCGTGCTCGCCGGGGTCGCGCTGAGCCGGCTGCGCGACCTCGGCGTCGCGCACCGCCCCGACGGGCGCCGGGTGAGCCGCCACCTCGACCAGCTCACCACCGCCGAAACAGCCCGCCCGGCCCCCCGGTCGGGCTACGACATCGACCTGGAACTGCCCGACGTGTAGCGCGCCGCCGACGCGGCCGGCCCCGCACTCACCCACCGAAAGGCGAGCACCCGTGGCAGCCCCCATACCTCACCGCACCCACACGCTGAAGGAGTCCCACTGGACCGACAAGCGGCACGGCCGGATCACCGCGCTGTGCGAGGAGGAGGCCGTGGGGACGCCCCAGATCCGCTCGCTGTCCCACTACAGCAACGGCATCCTCGACTTCACCGTCTTCCGCCTCCCGCGCTCCCCGCTCAGCAGCCTGGTCGCGGAGCCGGGCGACGAGGAGGAGAGCGAGGCGCTGCCCGGCAGCCGGCTGCTGCTGTGCGCCCAGGATCTCGGGGCGGTCCTGCGGCCGCTGGGCACCGGTGAACTGATGCGCACGGTCGTCGCCAACACGCGCGGCGGTCTGTGGGGCGGGCGCGCCCGCCCCGGCGAGTTCCTGGCCGCCGTGACGGACCTGCCCGAGGGGGTCCCCGCGATGGACGCCGCCATGAACCACCTCATCACCCGGATCCGTACCGAGGTGCACTCGTTGCCCGACGAGAAGCCCGGCGGCGACCCCGACGCCAAGGCCCACCTGCTCACCGGAGCGGGACCCGACGGCCCGCACGTCGACTTCGGTACGGCCGCCGCACCGGACGTCGTCTACGAGGAGCAGCTCCGCGGCCTGTGGCGCACCCACGTGAACACCACCGACCTCCAGTACGCGGGCTACTACCGCGACTGGACCCTGGTCTGCGTCGGCGACGTGTTCGACGCCCACGAGGTCGGCCCGCGCTTCATCGACGTCAGCGTCCGCACCCGGCGCACCGCCTACCGCGACCTCTCGCGCAGCCTGCGCGGCCACCTCGTCCGGCTCACCGACGCGCTCGCCCTGGTCGCCCCGCCCGTCCCCGGCCGGGCCCCCGTGGACCGGCTCGTCCTCGACGTGCAGGAGGGCGCCGTCTACGTCCACTGGACGTCGCCCGGCGCCTTCCTGCTCGGCGTCACCCTCGACCAGCGGCAGGTCGACAACGCCGAACGCCGACTCCGGGGGCTGACGGGGGCCGTCGGCGGTGTCCCCGTACCGCCACCCCGCTGACCGGCCGGACCGCGGCCGGCCGGCTCAGGGCACGCCGGCCGCGCTGAGGGAGCCCCACACCTCCTCCGCGAGCACCTCCACCGCACGCGCCGGAGTCAGCGGATGCTGGGGCTCGGCATCGCCCAGCAGATGCACCGGCAGCACCTCGACCGCGCACTCGTACTCCCGGCAGATCCGGCGCAGTTCGCTGAGCTGGAGCTCGGTCGGCGCACCGGGGACCGCGCCGCGCACCCAGGCCGCCACCGCGCCCCGGAAGTCCTCCGTCAACTGCCGCACCAGCGTGGCGCAGCCCAGCATGCTGAGCTCCGCGGCCGTCGCCGCGGCCCGCCGGTTCACCGCCCGGCCGGCCACCCGCCGCGTCACCGTCTCCAGCATCGCCAGCGCGTCGAGGAATCTGCGCCGCACCGGCACCGGCAACTCCGCGCCACCCGCGTCCGGTTCACCCGGCGGCCGCACGGTCGCCGTCGGCGCTGTGGCCGCCCCCGGCAGCGCCTCCACCGCCAGCGTCGCGAACACGCGCCGCAGTTCGACGAGGTGGGCCGACTGCTGCTGCTCCAGGTCGCGCCGCATCTGCTCGCCCAGCTCGACGAGTTCGCCCTCCCGCTGCTCCTCCACCAGCCGCCGCTCCAGCTGCAGCAGCGCCTCGTGCACGCTCTGCGCGAACCCGCCCTGCCGGTACACCAGCGGCCGCGAGCCGATCGACCGCCCCAGCCGGTCCTGCATCGCCTGCGACACCAGCCCGTTGACCACCAGCAGCGCCTCGAACCGCCCCGGGCGCACCGCGCTGCGCAGTCCGTGCACATGGGCCGCGATGCGTTCGGCGTCGTCGGCCAGCAGCACCGAACGGGTGTGGATCACCGCCAGGTAGGCGTTCGGAGCGGGGGACAGCCAGTGCACCACCTCGTCCCGGCCGCCCGGCGAACGCGACAGCCGCGCCGGCACCGGATCACGCGAGGCGATCCGCCACTGCCCCAGGTCCAGCGCCTCGTGCACGTCGTCGAGGACCTGCCGGTACGAGACCCGCTCGTGCAGCTGCCGCACCGCCTTCAGCACCGTCGCCCCGGTCACCGCACGCACCACCGGGACCCGCTCCCGCGCCGGGGCGCCGGGGAACTCCGGCTCCTCGCTGAGCTGCCACGCCAGCCGGCACACCTTGAGCACCTCGCGCGGCACGCCCTCGGTCAACTCGTGCAGCAGCCGCAGCGCCTCCTCCTGGAACGGTCCCGTGACCGGCGCCCCGGCGGGCACCCGTTCGCCGCTCGCCGCGAGGTACCTGGCGACCAGCTCCCGGGTGTGCTCGTCGCTCAGGCCGGTCGGCCACAGCTGCACCACCCGCTCGTGCATGCTCGCCCGCAGGGTCCGCAACCCCTCGGGCGGGGTGCAGAAGACCAGCAGACCGCCGTGGCTCGTATAGATGTTGACGAGCCGCTCGAAGGCGTCCAGGAAGGTGCGCCGGTTCTCCTCCGGCCAGTCGAGCACCTTCTCCAGGGAGTCGAGCAGCAGGATGTACGGGGTGCCGACGCGGCCGTGCAGGAAGCCCTGCACCGCCAGCGCGTCGAAGACCCGGTCGATGCCGGCCGCGGTGCCCGCCCCGCCGCCGGACGGGCCGATCGCCTCGGTGATGCCCCGCTCGCGCAACGGCTCGGCGGGCTCCTCCCCGCCCAGCCAGTTCCACACCATGCGCTTGAAGGGCGGCTCCAGCAGCAGCGCCAGCGCGGTGGCGAACCGGCGGTGCTCGGTGACCTCGCCGAGCGTGCCCCGCAGATCGGCGTGGATCACCTCGGGGTCGTAGCGCAGGGCCGCCACCACCTTGTCCGGGTCGAGCGTGCGCTCGCGCAGCCCGGTCGCGATCTCCTGGAGCGTCTCCCGGCGCGGATCGTCGTCCTGAGCGCCCACCCAGCCCGCCGTCACGTACGCGTAGTAGTCCCGTACCAGCTCCTCGAAGGCCTGGCGGCCCTGCGGCGAGTCGCCGGGACCGCGCAGCCGGTCGCGGTAGAGCCGCCCCATGTCCTGCGCGGGCTCGTCCACGATCCACATCGCCGCCTCGGGGTGCCGCTCACGCGCCTTCTGGTACATCCGGCGCAGCGCGTGGCTCTTGCCGAGCCCGAACCCGCCCACCAGGGCGATGGCCCGGCCGCGCCGGCCGGGCGCGGCGGGCGGCGCGAAGTAGTCGTCGACGAGCGCCTGGAGGTCCTCGACGAGTGGTGTGTCGAAGTGGGCGTTGCCCGAGTCGGCCCCCCGCACCGTGGGGTCTCCCAGATCGGACGCCGGACCGAGGCGGACGACCGGGATCAGCGGGAAGGGGTTCTCGTGCCAGATGTCTCCACGGTCTGGGGCCACGATGGCACTCCTCGTGTGTCCGGATTCGGCTTCCGAGCGGCGGGGCGGGTGCGGGGTCACTGCGGGCGGGTTCCGCCGGCTTCGCGAGGGGGCCGCGAAGCACCGCGGAGGCGCGGGTGCCGGGGTCAGGAGCCCGGCGGGGGAGCGGACTGTCTGGGCACCGGGGCGCCGGCCGACGGATTGCGGGCCATCGCCGACATGTCCAGGGCGGGGGCGCCGAGGTCGGCCGCGGTGACGACGACCTCGCCGCCCGTGCGTCTCCGCTCCTCGGCGATGCTGAAGTACCGCTTGCGCAACTGCCGTACGTCGGAGGTGAGCCACGCCCCGGAGCCGACCGGCGCGTCGGGGTCGGGATGGTCGCCGCGAGCGGACTGGCTGAACTTCACGGTGTCCTCCGAAGTGAGGCTGCCGAGCTTGAGATGGGTGAGCGCGGAGTCCGGCCAGATCTCCTCGACCACCTCGTGCGCCGTGTCGGGATCCTGGTGACACACCTCGACGAACAGTACGATCCGGCTCCGCGCATGTTTCAGGCACGACCTCAGGAAGTCCGTGCGCACGGAGCCCATGCCGTCCCGCCAGTCCATGTGCGGCACCAGGACCAGCAACAGCGCGTCCTGCTGGGCGAGCAGCCTGCTGAGCGCCTTGAACGCCTCGTGGACGTCCTGTTCGCCCCGCACCCGCTGCAAGGTCTTCTCGGGGAGGTACCCGCTCAACTCGTCGACGATCTTGTCGCGCAGAGCGGCGTTGATGTCCTGGGTCGAGGCGAACTGCCCCCGCGCGTCCGTGCTGATGCCGTTCGCGCGATTGTCGTACCCGCCGGTCAACGCCACGTACGGGTGCGGCGGCCGGATGACCTCCGGCTGACCCGGCGCCGACGGCGGAGCCTGCTGTGTCACCCGTGCGAAGTGCTCCTCGAAGCGCGTCAGGTGCTGACGGGTGAGATGCACACACCGGTGGATCAGGGTCGTCTTGCCCATGCCGACGGGTCCCGTCACCACCACCAGATGCCCCGTGTCCACCTTCGGAAGGATCATCTCCGGCAGTCGTTTCAGGCACTGTTCGAACTGTTTCACCTGGTCCAAGGCGTGATCGACGTCCACCCACTGACCGGCGTGGCTGTCCTCCACCCACGGCACCAGCGGATGGTCGTCCAGCACCGACGGCGGCAGCCACGGCAGACTCGTCCTGCTGCCCGGCACGTTCACGCCGTACGGGTTGTCCTGAACCGGCCCGGTCATATGGCCGCTCCCGACCCGGCACGGCCGACCCGCCACTCCCGTACCGTCCGCCGGACCCAGTGCGCGACACCCCGGTCGAGGTCCGACACCGCGCGCAGCACCCGGTTCACGGCGTCCCCGGCCGTCCGTGACTCGGCGGCGCGGCCGTCCGTGCCGAGCACCGTGCCCGCGCGCGCCGAGGGCAGCGGCTCCGCCAGCGGAAGCCCCTCGGCGGCCTGTACCGCGGCCCGCCGCCGCGCCTCCGGACCCGACACCTGGAACAGCGTCCCGGCCAGTGTCTCCCGCGCCGACCGCACCGCCGTGTGATCCGCCTCCGCGTCCCCCTCGTACGCGGTCAGATACGCCCGCGCCGCCCCCCGGAACGCCGCCTCGTCGGTCCGCAGCCGCTGCCTCGACTGCCGCCGCTCGGACGACACCCGCTCGGAGAACTGGCCGCCCAGGGTGAGCAGCGCGCCCACCGCCAGCACGGGCAGCCCCTTCAGGAACGTCACGAACCAGCCGTCCTCACCGCCGGAGCCCTGCGCTGCCGCCACCCGCGGGTCGGCCGCGGCCGACATCAGCGCCGTACACGCCCGGGAGAAGTCCTCCTCGCGGCGGCCGGCCCACTGCTGGAGCGTCAGGCGGCCCGCGGAGCCCACGGGCCGCACCGAGTCCTGCCCCGCCGTATCGTCCGGCGTCAGCAGTTCCAGCGCGACCGCGGCCGTGACCAGGTCGGCACGGTGCGCGGGGGCCAGGCAGTACACCAGCCGCACGTCCCGCTCCCCGGACGCCGACGGCGCGGCGGACACCGGCGCGGCGGCGGCCGCCAGCAGCAGCACCGCCCCGCAGGCCGCCGTGAGCCCGTGAGCGCCGCGCACAGGGGACCGTGACCCGCGCGGCGGCGCGGTGGCCCGCTCCGCCGGCCGGACGCCGGGTGTACGGCCACCGGGCGGTGCGCCCCGCCGGCCGTGTCCCGTCCCCTGTCCCATACGCCGCTCCCCGTCCGGCCGCCCCGTCGTTCCGGCCTTCGTACGCCCCCTGGGACCTCGCCGGTCCCGTCGGCTCCACCCACTCCGTACCACCGCGCACACGCCGGGAACCGTACGGGCTCCCGGCCGTCCGTCCGCCACGGCTACGCGACCGGCCGCTCGTCCGCCACCAGCCGTTCGTGCCGGGAGGGACGCGCCTCCTCCTCGCGGAGTTCCCCGCCGCCCCGGCGCGAGCGCACACCGGGCGGACGGGGCAGCAGCTTCTGCGCGAGGGCGTGCAGCACGTTCACCGTGATGACGGCGGGGCCCACCGTGGCCGCCGTACCGGGAAAGTCGCGCTCCAGGGTCAGCGCGATCAGCACGGCCGTGATGCCGTTCTGCTGTGCCAGGCCCAGCGCGATCCGGTCGCCGCGCCCCAGACCCCGTACGAACAACGGCATCACCCCGAGCGCCACCACCGCCTGCGCCCCGAAGGCCGCCGTCCCCAGCACGAGCCCCGGCCACCACGCCACCCCCTGGGCGAGCAGCAGCCCGAGCGCCAGGAACGCGGCGAGGAACGCACCCCCCACCGCACGCCCCAGCACCCGGCCCACCACCGCCGAACGCACCACCAGACCCGCCAGCGCCACCGCGAGCATCAACTCCCGCGCCGCCGCCAGCACCACCATCGTCACCACGAGCAGCACCACTCCGGCGCCCCTCGCCCGCCGGACGGACCCGGCGTCCGGCAGCAGGGTGACCGTCCGGCGCCCCGCCCACCACACCAGCAGCACCCCGGCCAGCAGCGCGGCGTTGAGCCCCAGCCCCACCGCGTAGCCGCCCCCGCCGCCGCCCGCGATCTCGGGCGCGCCCGAGTGCCCGGCGGCCGTGTACGCGTACCCCGCGAGGTACAGCGTCAGCAGCACCGTCATCGGATCGTCGAACGACGCCCACGCCGTCAGCAACGACCGCGCACGCGGCGACATCCGCCCGTCGCGGCCGAGCGCGGCGACGGACAGCGGGTCGATCTGGGCCACCGCGACACCGAGCACCAGCGCCTCGGGCCGGCGCAGGACCAGCAGCATCACCCCCGCGATCAGCGCGGCCTTCAGCAGCACACCCACCGTCACGGCCGCCAGCACACCGGTCAGATCGGCCCGCAGTTCCCTGAGATCGATCCCGTACGTACTCCCGTACAGGCCGACGGCGAGCAGCAGCCCCGCGCCGAACAGATAGCCGCCCGAGTCCACCAGGGCCGAGGTGTCCACCACCAGCCCGCACACCACCCCGACGACCAGCGTGCCCGCCGCGCCCAGCACGATGGCGGGAACCGACTCCGGCAACCACCCGAAACGGGCACGCCCCGTCGTCGCCATGGCTCGTCCCCCCTCCGCTCCGGGCCCGCACGGTGTCCGGCACAGCCGAGGGCGCGCCGCCCGCACGGCACCGGTGGCCGCCGCGCGTCCATCGCCGTGGGGCAGGTGAATGGTAGGGGTCCCCGACACCGCGCCGGAAGCACGACACCGGCCTCGTCCACGGCAGTTGACGACTTCCCCGGCCCGCGTGGTCGCGCGGGACGGCACCGTCGCCGCACCGCCTTGTATGCACGATGCCCTTCAGGGGGCTTCAGCGAACACGGCAGGACGGGAAGCGGCCGTATCCGGTCGAATTCCACCCCTGTGGGTTCAGGGTCACCGGCGAGCCGCCGCCCACAGGCCGCGTACATGCCCCAGATGACGGCTCATCACCTCGCGTACCGCGTCCTCGTCACGGGACAGCAGCGCGTCCAGCAGCTCCAGGTGCTCCTCGGCGGAGGCCGTCAGACGGCCCGCCGCGGCCAGGGCGGTCAGTCCGTACAGGCGTGAACGGCCGCGCAGGTCGCGGACGACCTCCACCAGGTGCGCGTTGCCGGCCAGGGCGAGCAGGCCCAGGTGGAAGCGGGTGTCGGCGTCGACGTAGGAGATGAGGTCACCGGCCGCGGCGGCCGTGACGATCTCGCGGGCGACCGGCCGCAACGCCTCCAGGGACACCGGGTCGGCCGTCCGGGCCAGCCGCACGACCGTGGGGATCTCGATCAGCGCGCGGACGTGGGTGTACTCGTCGAGCTGACGCTCGGACACCTCGGTCACCCGGAACCCCTTGTTGGGGACGGTGTCGACCAGGCCCTCCTTCGCGAGGTCGAGCATCGCCTCGCGCACCGGGGTCGCCGACACCCCGAACCGGGCGGCGAGGCCGGGCGCCGAGTACACCTCGCCCGGACGCAGTTCACCCGTGATCAGCGCGGCGCGCAGCGCCTCGGCGACCCGCTCCCGGTAGCTGGGCTTCCTGCCGCCCAGTACGGGCAGGGCCGGGGTGTGCTGCGCAGCCATGGCGGGGCGCCCTTTTCGTCGGTCACCGGATCGGTCACCGGACATTATCGACGCCGCCTACAGCACGAACCCCGCCGGGAAGGGGTCCTCCGGGTCCAGCAGGTACTGCGCGGTGCCGGTGACCCAGGCCCGCCCGGTGAAGCTCGGCAGCACCGCGGGGATCCCCGCCACCTCCGTGGTGCCCAGCAGCCGGCCCGTGAACCGGGTGCCGATGAACGACTCGTTCACGAACTCCGTGTGCAGGGGCAGTTCGCCCCGCGCATGGAGTTGCGCCATGCGCGCACTGGTTCCGGTACCGCACGGAGACCGGTCGAACCAGCCCGGGTGGATCACCATGGCGTGCCGGGAAGCGCGGGCCGTGGCGCCGGGCGCGTGGAGATGGACGTGGTGACAGCCGCGGATCGACGGATCCTCGGGGTGCACCGGCTCGCCGTCGGCGTTGATCGCCTCCATCAGCGACAGACCGGCGGCCAGGATGTCGTCCTTGCGGGCGCGGTCGAACGGCAGCCCGAAGGCGTCCAGCGGCAGGATCGCGTAGAAGTTGCCGCCGTACGCGAGGTCGTACGTCACCCTCCGCCCGTCCGGCAGTGTCGCCTCGCGGTCGAGCGCCACGGCGAAGGACGGGACGTTCCTCAGCGTGACGCTCTTCGCCGCGCCGCCCTCCACCGCGACCTCGGCGACCACCGGGCCGGCCGGAGTGTCCAGGCGGATGGTGGTGACGGGCTCGACCACCTCCACCATCCCCGTCTCCACCAGCACCGTCGCCACCCCGATCGTCCCGTGCCCGCACATCGGCAGATAGCCGGAGACCTCGATGTACACGACACCCCAGTCGCAGTCCGGCCGGGTGGGCGGCTGGAGGATCGCGCCGCTCATCGCGGCGTGCCCGCGCGGCTCGTTCATGAGCAACCGCTTGATGTCGTCGCGGTGTTCACGGAAGTACAGCCGCCGCTCGTTCATCGTCGCACCGGGGACGGTGCCGATCCCGCCGGTGATCACGCGGGTGGGCATGCCCTCGGTGTGCGAGTCGACGGCGTGCAGGACGAGTGTGCTGCGCATGGACGGGTCCTTCTGGGCGGGGACGGGGGCGGGGACGGCGCGGGCGGGAAGGGGCGGGGAGGTCGTCCGAGCGGCTACGTCAGACCCGACGCGAGGGCCTTCTCGGTCGCCGCCCGCACGGCCGCCTCCTGCTCGGGCAGCAGGGGCAGGCGTGGCGGCCGGCACGGGCCGCCGTGGCGGCCGACGATGTCCATGGACAGCTTGATCGCCTGTACGAACTCGGTGCGCGAGTCCCAGCGGAGCAGCGGGTGCAGCTGGCGGTACAGCACCCGTGCCGTGTCCAGGTCGCCGGTCACGGCGGCGTGGTACAGCTCGACCGTCGCCGTGGGCAGCGCGTTCGGGTAGCCGGCGACCCAGCCCTTGGCGCCCGCCAGCGCGAGTTCCAGCAGGACGTCGTCGGCACCGACCAACAAGTCCAGTTCCGGGGCGAGTTCGGCGATGCGGTAGGCGCGGCGGACATCTCCCGAGAACTCCTTCACCGCGTGGATGCAGCCCTCGTCGTGCAGCCGGGCGAGCAGTTCGGGCACGAGGTCGACCTTGGTGTCGACCGGGTTGTTGTACGCCACCAGCGGCAGACCGGCCTCGGCGACCTCGGCGTAGTGCGCCAGGACCGAACGCTCGTCGGCGCGGTAGGAGTTGGGCGGCAGCAGCATCACGGCGGCGCACCCGGCGTCACGCGCCTGCTCGGCCCAGCGCCGGGCCTCCGCCGAGCCGTAGGCGGCGACACCGGGCATGACGCGCTGTCCGCCGATGGCGGCCACGGCGGTCTCGACGACCTTGGCGCGTTCCTCGGGTGTGAGGACCTGGTACTCGCCGAGCGAGCCGTTCGGTACGACTCCGTCGCAGCCGTTGTCGACCAGCCAGGCGCAGTGCTCGGCGAACCGGCCGTGGTCGACGGACAGATCGGTGTTCAAGGGGAGCGCGGTGGCGACGAGCACGCCGCGCCAGGGGCGGTGCCGCAAGGCGGTCATGAACGGTTCCCTCCCAGGGGGTGTGAGACGTGGCACGGACGGTTCACTTCACTGACGGTCCGGCCCGGCCGGGTGGTCGCCCGGCTCCCGGGCCAGGGCGCCCAGCGGTACCGGGCGGGCCAACAGACGGCGGCCCGAGCTGAGTTCGCAACCCGTGACGGCGGCGACGCCGGGTTCGCACATCCGGCCCTGGCACCAGCCCATGCCGGCCCGGGTCAGCAGTTTCACGGTGCGCAGGTCGCCCGCTCCGAGCCGGTCGGCCGCGGCCCGGACGGTCCCGGCGGTGACCTCCTCGCAGCGGCACACCACCGTGTCGTCGGCGACCTGGTCCGGCCGCCACCCGGGCGGCCCGTAGGCCTCTTCGAGAGCCGCGAAGAACGTCCGCAGCCGGGTACGGGCCCGCCCCGCCGCGGCCCAGTCGCGCGGGTCGGGTTCCCGGCCGCGCAGCCGTGCGGCGGCGGAGCGGCCGGCGATGTGCCCCTCGGCGAGCGCGAGGGCCGCGCCGCCGATCCCGGTGCTCTCCCCGGCCGCCCACACCCCGGGCACGTCGGTGCGCTGCTCGTCGTCGACGTACACGCCCGCCCCTTCGAGCCGGCAGCCGAGTGCCTCCGCGAGGTCGGTGTGCGGCAGCAGGCCGTGCCCGACGGCCAGGGCGTCGCAGGCGACGCGCCGCAGGGTGCCCGGCCGTGCCCGGCCCCCGGCGTCCAGGGCCGCCACCGTGACCGCCGCCACCCGTTCGGTGCCGTGCGCCTCGACCACCGCGTGGCCGGTGAGAACGGGGACACGACGGCGCAGCAGCCCGGCCGCGTAACGGGCGCCCTCGGCCGACTTGGCCGGCTCGGCGCCCAGTCGCCGGGCGCGGCGGGCGAAGTCGCGCGGGCGGGCCGACTCCACCAGCGCCGCGACCCGCGAGCCCGCCGCGGCCAGGCCCGTGGCCACCGGCAGCAGCAGCGGTCCGCTGCCGGCCACGACGACGGTGCGTCCCGGCAGCACCAGGCCGCCCTTGAGCATGGCCTGCGCGCCGCCCGCGGTCACCACGCCCGGCAGCGTCCAGCCGGGGAACGGCAGCACCTTCTCGTAGCCGCCGGTGGCCAGCAGGACGGCGTCGGCGCGCACGGTGACGGGCTCCTCCCGCACCGGGCCGGCCAGCGTGTGCACGAGATGAGCGGTCGACCGCCTCTCGACGTGCCACACATGATGGTCCGCCAGGTAGGTGATCCGGCCGTCGGCGACATACGCGTCGAACTCCGCGCGCAGCCGCCGCCACGAGCGCCCTCGACGGGGCGACGCTCGGGGGCGCCGGGCGGCGAGAGCGGGAGCCGGCTGCCGGTGGAACTGCCCGCCGGGCGTCCCTGCGGCGTCGACGAGGATCACGCGCACGCCTCCCGCGGCGGCCGCGAGCGCCGCGGCGAGCCCGGCGGGACCCGCGCCCACCACCGCGAGGTTCGGCGCCGGACGCTCAGCCATCGTGCCCCGTCCCCTCCTGCGTACGGACGTCCGCGCCGGGCTCGGCCGGAACGAGACAGGCCCGCAGGTTAGGGCGTCCGTCGACGGTGACCAGACAGTCGAAGCAGACGCCGATCCCGCAGAAGACGCCTCGCGGACGGCCCGTGCCCCGGGTGCCGCGCCAGGAGACGACGCCCGCAGCCCAGAGCGCCGCGGCCACCGTCCGGCCGGGCAGCGCCTCGATCTCCCGGCCGTCGAACGTGAGGGTGAACGGTGGCCCGGGCCGGGCCCGGTGCTTGACGGGCTTCACGAAGCGGCCCCCTCGGGGAAGCGGTCGGGACGGAACGCGGTGAGGTCGAGATCCGGTTCGCCGCCGGTGAGCACCTGGGCGAGCAGCCGGCCGGTACCGGTCGCGAGCCCGATGCCCGCGCCCTCGTGCCCACAGGCGTGGAACAGGCCCGGCGCCCGGGGATCGGCGCCGATGGCGGGCAGGTGGTCCGGCAGATAGGGGCGGAAGCCCAGGTAGGCGCGGATCACCCGGACCCGTTCGAGGAACGGGAACAGCAGGGTCGCGCCCGCGGCCAGGGCCCGTACGGCCGGGAGGGAGAGGGAGCGGTCGAAGCCGACGCGCTCGCGGCTCGCGCCGATCAGCACGGGGCCGGCCGCCGTGCCCTCGACGACCGGCGAGGTCTTCAGGGCGGCGGAGTCGCTGGCCACGTCGGCCACGTAGTCGGCGGCGTACACCTTATGGCGCACCATGCGGGGCAGCGGCTCGGTGACCAGGACATGGCCGCGGCGGGGGAGGACGGGCAGACCGACGCCCGCGAGCGCGGCCACCTCGCCGCCCCAGGCGCCCGCGGCGTTCACCACGGCCGGGGCATGGATCTCGCCCCGGTCGGTGCGCACCCCGCGCACCGTCGCGCCGGGACCGCGCAGCACCCCGGTCACGGTCCGCCCGGTCTCCAGGCGGGCGCCCGAGGCCCGTATCAGGTGGGCGGCGGCCAAGGCCGGCATGACCTGGGCGTCCTGCGGATAGAGGACGCCGCCCGCGAGGCCCGGCGCCAAGTGCGGTTCGAGGGTGTGAAGTCGCTCGGCATCGACACTCAACGCGTCGACTCCGGCGTCCCGTTGCCCGGTCGCGAACTTCTCCAGGGTCGCCAGGGCGCCGGGTTCGGAGGCGACGACGAGGCCGCCCTTGGGCTCGTACTCGATGTCCGGTCCGAGCGTGTCTGCCAGCTCGGTCCACAACCGGGCGGACAGCAGGGCGAGTTCGAGTTCCGGTCCGGGTTCCTTGTCGGAGACGAGGAGATTGCCCTCGCCCGCGCCGGTCGTGCCGCCCGCCACCGGTCCGCGGTCCACCAGGGCGACGTCGAGACCCGCCCGGGACGCGTACAGGGCGCAGGCGGCCCCCACCATGCCCGCTCCGACCACAACGACGTCGCAGGTCAGTCGGTTGCCCACGCCAGTACTATGTCACACGCCACTATGCGCGGGAACGGTCTCACTCGAACTGACTGGGCGCGGGCGCGGGCGACTTGCCGGCGAGTACGTCCTTCAGGTGCTGGGTGCCGAACAGAACCGCGTCCGCTGTGCTGTCGTGATCGGCGCCGTCCGGACCGCCGTTGGTGACCGTCACGGCGTCCGCGCCGACCTGCGAGGCGGCGACGTCCAGGGTGAGGGTGACGGGCGCACCGTCCGCGCTGCCCCGCACCGTCACGGTCAACGCCTGCGCGGAGCCCGCCGCCTTCGGCAGGGCCGTCGCCACGACCTGTACGGTCCGGTCGCCGCCGGAGCCGGTCGCGGTGAACTGGTCGCAGGTGTCGGGCAGGTTCTTCAGCCAGGTCATCGACTTGTCGAGGTCGCCCTTGTCGTAGGTGGCGACCTGCTGGAGAAGCCGGGAGTCACCCTCGGTGAATCCCACGACCGCCGACGCGCCGGAGGGCTTGCCCAGGAGATCCTTGCCGTAGAGCCCGTCGAGCAGACGCTGGCAGTCGGCGACGTCCGTCTTGCCGGTGAGGAACTGGGCGGCGTCGACCTTGCCGACGAGCAGCGAGTCCTTCCAGGTGTCGGCGTCCTTCGCCTGGGTCCAGGCGTCCTCCAGGTCGGCCTCCGTGATCAGCGCGGTCCGCGCCTGGGCCTGGGTGAGGGCCGCGGACGGGCTGGGGGAGTCTGCCGCGCCGGTGGGCCCGGTCGCGGTCGCGGAGGCGGTGGCGTCCGAGCCGCCCGAGTCACCGGCGTCGTCGTCCGAGCAGGCGGCCGTGGTCAGCAGCGTGCCGACCGCCAGGGCCGAGGCGAGGGCGCGGGCGCGCCGGGAGGGACGAGGGGTCATCGCGGATGCCTCCTGAGGACGTGGACGTTCCCGCGGGCTGCCGGGTGCTCCTCCCACGGCACCACCGGCTCCGGTGGCCGACCAGCGCACGGCGCCGAAAGGGTGAACGCGTTCGGACCCGCGGCCCTCGGCCCGCCCGCCTCAGCCCGTGCCGTGCCCCGTGCCGTGCCCCGTGCCGTGCCCCGCGCCGGGACCTCCCGGTGAGGTCACTCGCACGTGGCGCCCGCCGCAGTCGGGGCAGACCGCCTCCGACAGCGGGGTTCTGACCGCCCTGCCGTCCTCGTCGACGTACTCCTGGGTGGTCAACCCCGCGGCGTCGGTCGGGTCGGTGAAGAACATGACGCGGAACACGGCCTCCCAGACGTGCCCGCAGTCGCCGCAGACGAACGCGAACGTCTCGGACACCGGTCCGTGCTCCGCGCCGGACGTGGACATCGGCATCGCCATCGGTACGGTCCTCTCGCCGTCGCAGCACCTCCAGCGCACCCCGCGCGCGGAGTCCCCGCAACTCGGACGCGGGCCCCCGCAACCTGGACGCCCTCCCGGGTGGGACGCGCCGCTCACACCCCGCCCGACACCGACGAGGGCGGGAAAGCGCGGCCGCCCCGGCCGCCGGCCTGACTGGGCGGAAAATCCGAGGTGGCGGCGGTCGTGGCAGGGCATCATGGCTGTCCCGCCGCCCGACCGCCGGGCGGGACACGGGACGGCGCCCGCGGCCGTACGCGACGGCCCGCGCCGGCGCGACGACCACCATCGGGGGCTCCTGTGACCGTGCCGAACATCCTGCTGTCCGGCGTCGTCGGCTCGACCGCGTACGGACTCGCCCACGAGGGTTCCGACGTGGACCGGCTCGGCATGTTCGCGGCTCCCACCGAGGAGCTGCACGGCCTGCGCGGGCCGAAGGAGTCCCACGTCAGCACGGCACCGGACCGTACGCTGCACGAGGCCGCCAAGTGGTGCCGACTGGCCCTGGGCGGCAATCCGACCGTGATGGAACTCGTCTGGCTGCCTGATGAGTTGTACGAGGTCCGTACCCCGCTCGGTGACGAACTCATCGACATCAGGGCGTCGTTCCTGAGCGCCCGACGGGTTCGCGACGCCTACCTCGGTTACGCCACACAGCAGTTCAGGAAGTTGCGCGGCCGCGGCGACGGGTCGTTCTCCTCCGACACCCGTCGGCGGACCGCCAAGCACGCCCGTCACCTCAAACGCCTGTGCGGACAGGGCTACGAGCTCTACACGACGGGCCGGTTGAGCATCCGGGTCGAGGACCCCGAGAGCTATCACCGCTTCGGCGAACAGGTGGCGGGCGACCCGGATGCGGCCCTGCCGCTGCTGCGCCGGTTCGAGGAGGCCTTCGAGGAGACCCCCAGCGTGCTCCCGGAGCAGCCGGACGAGGCGGCGGCCGACGCGTGGCTGCGACGGGTGCGGGCGCACTTCTACCCGGCCGGAAAGGCCGCCCCGGCCGAGGTGGCCGACAAGTGCGCGTGAGGCGCCGTTAATTCGAGTGACCGGACGTCCTCGCGCTCCCTACACTCGTCACACATCACGCGCCCCGACGGTACGGTGGCGCGTCGTCGTGACGAGTGAGGGGAGCCCGGCCGTGTGTGACCGCACCGCTGTCGTCGTTCCCCGTTCCCGGTACGAGGTGATCCTCGTGTCTTCGGCCGCCCGGTGCCCGCTGCGCGGCCGGCACCGGATGCCGTGACGAGTCGGCTTCCGACCTCTCGAAACTCTCGGGCCGTGGCCCACACCGACGTGCCGACCGCACCGGCCCGCTGACCGCACCGATCCGCCGCCCGGCTGATCGGCTGTCAGCGGGTGCGTGCGCCGAGCGGCACGCCGGTGGGCCACCCCGCCGCCCTCGTCCGGTGATCGCGCCGCCCTCTCTCCGTCACCTCGAAAGGCCATGGGCCGTGCGTACCGACCTCAACCGTCACCTCACCAGCCCCGACGCGCTCGCCGCCGTCCGCAACCTGGGCATCCTCGCCCACGTCGACGCCGGCAAGACCACCGTCACCGAGCGGATCCTGTTCGCGACCGGCAGCACGCACAAGCGGGGCGAGGTCCACGACGGCACGACCGTCACCGACTTCGACCCGCAGGAGCGCGACCGCGGCATCACCATCTCCGCCGCGGCCGTCACGTGTGCCTGGGACGGTCACCGGATCAACCTGATCGACACCCCCGGACACGTGGACTTCGCCGACGAGGTGGAACGCTCGCTGCGCGTGCTCGACGGCGCCGTGGCGGTGTTCGACGCCGTCGCGGGAGTGGAACCGCAGAGCGAGTCCGTGTGGCGGCAGGCCGACCGGCACGCCGTGCCGAGGATCGCCTTCGTCAACAAACTCGACCGGGCGGGCGCCGACCTGGACACGGCCGTCGCCTCGATCCGGCGGCGACTGCACCCGGCTCCGCTGGTGGTCCAGCTGCCGATCGGCGCGGAGGACGGCTTCACCGGCGTGGTGGACCTGCTGCGCATGCGTGCGCTGGTCTGGGCCGACGACGCCGACGCGGCCGAGGAGGGTCCGGTGCCGGCCGAACTGCGTGAGGAGGCGCACCGGCGGCGCCGGATGCTGGAGGAGGCCGTGGCCGAACTGCACGCGGACGCGTTGGACGAGTTCTGCGCGCGGTCGACGGTGTCCGCGCGCACGCTGGCCGCCGCCCTGCGCGACCTGACGCACAGCGGCGACGGCGTGGTCGTGCTGTGCGGCTCGGCCTATCGCAACCGGGGGATCGAGCCGCTGCTCGACGCCGTCGTGTCCTACCTGCCCTCGCCGTTGGACGTACCCGCGGTGAGCGGTACCCACGACGGCGTGCGGCAGGAGCGGTCCGCCGACCCGGCGGCGCCGCTCGCGGCCCTGGTGTTCAAGGTGAACGCCACGGCGACGGGACGGCTGACGTACCTGCGGGTGTACTCGGGAACGATCGAGAAGGGAGACGCGGTGATGGACGCGGGCGCACGGCGCACCGAACGCGTCGGCCGCATCCTGCGGGTGCAGGCGGACCGCCGGACCCAGCTGGAGCGGGCGGTGGCCGGGGACATCGTGGCCGTCGTCGGCCTGAAGTCGGTCCGCGCGGGCTCCACCCTGTGCGCTCCCGAGGCACCCCTCGTGCTCGAACCGCCCGGTGTCGCCGACCCGGTCGTCTCCGTGGCGGTCGAGGCCCGCCGGGGCACCGACAGCGATCGGCTGGTCACCGCGCTCGCGCGGCTGGCCGAGGAGGACCCCTCGCTGGTCGTCCGCACTGACCCGGAGACGGGCCAGACGGTCCTGTCGGGCATGGGTGAACTGCACCTGGAGGTGGCGGTGGAGAAGCTCCGGCGCGCGCACGGCCTGGACGTCAACGTGGGCCGCCCGAGGGTGGCCCACCGGGAGACGGTCGCGGGCGGCGTCTCCGGGTTCGTCTTCCGGCACGTCAAACAGGACGGAGGGGCAGGCCAGTTCGCGCACGTCGTCCTCGACGTGGAACCACTGCGACCGGCGGGCCCGCCGGTCGGGTCGGACGGACACGACGGACACGAGGGACACGACGGAGGACAGGATGGGCAGCAGGTGCGGGCCGGGCACGGCGGCCCGGGATTCGAGTTCCGCTCGGCCGTGGTCGGCGGACGGGTCCCGCAGGAGTACGTCCGCGCGGTCGAGGCCGGGTGCCGGGACGCCCTCGCCGACGGTCCGCTCGGCGGGCATCCGGTGACCGGGCTGCGGGTCACGCTGACCGACGGGGCGACGCATGTGAAGGACTCCTCCGACACGGCGTTCCGTACCGCCGGCCGGCTCGGCCTGCGGGAGGCCCTGCGCGCCTGCGCGATGGTCCTCCTGGAACCGGTCGTCGAGGTCACCGTCACCGTGCCCGAGGACGCGGTCGGCGGGGTGCTCGGTGATCTGGCCGCACGGCGCGGCCGGGTCACGGGCTCCGTCATGCGGGGTGGTTCGGCGGTCGTCACCGCGACCGTGCCCCTGGCCGAGCTGTTCGGCTACGCGACGCGTCTGCGCAGCCGGACCCAGGGCCGCGGCACGTTCACGGCCCGGCCCACCGGCTACGCGCCGGCGCCGGTGACCGCGCCGAACGCGGCGGCGGCCGGCGGTTCCCGGTAGCGGCGCCCGCCGGTCCGCACCACGAGCTGTCCAGGCTCGTGGTGCGGACCGGTCGCGCCCCGGCCGCTCCGACACCCCCTGTCGAGCCGTCCAACACCGCGTCGAAACCCAACCGTTGTACAGCGCCGCCGCGTCACCTCCGCCGCAGGTCACAGCCCGTCCGGCGGGGACGCGCACCCGTCCTGGCCCCCGTTCGCGCCCGACTCGCCCCGGACGACCCTGCCGGATGTCTTGACGCGCCTTTCTTCCGAGGTTTAACTCACGTCCTAAATTAAGCCATGAGGGGCTTCGGGAGTCGAACGGGGTGTCACTTCCGCGGTCTGTCTCGGGCATCGACTCCAGGAAAGGGACACCAGGAGCCATGCGCAGTTTCCGAGCCGCGGCCGTCGGCGCCGTCACCATGTCACTCGCCCTTGCCGCCTCGGCCTGCGGAGGCGGATCGTCGTCGGGCGGCGGGTCCGACGACTCGCCGAAGACGCTCACCTACTGGGCCTCCAACCAGGGCGCGAGCATCGAGATCGACAAGAAGGTCCTCCAGCCCGAACTCGACAAGTTCGAGAAGCAGACCGGCATCAAGGTCAAGCTGGAAGTGGTCCCCTGGTCGGACCTGCTGAACCGGATCCTCACCGCCACCACCTCCGGCCAGGGACCCGACGTCCTCAACATCGGCAACACCTGGAGCGCCTCGCTGCAGGCCACCGGGGCACTGCTGCCGTGGGACGCGAAGAACTTCGCCGCGATCGGCGGCAAGGACCGCTTCGTCGCGTCCGCGCTCGGCTCGACCGGCGCCGAGGGCAAGGACCCCGCGGCGGTGCCGCTGTACTCGATGGCGTACGCGCTCTACTACAACAAGCAGATGTTCGCCGACGCCGGCATAGCCAATCCGCCGGCCACCTGGGACGAACTGGTCGCCGACGGCAAGAAGCTGTCCAAGGGCGGCAAGTGGGGCCTGGGCGCCGAGGGCGCGAACGTGTCGGAGAACATCCACCACGCCTTCGTCTTCGCCAAGCAGCACGGCGCCGACTTCTTCACCGCCGACGGCAAGGCCGACTTCACCTCGGACAACGTGGTCGCCGCGGTCAAGCAGTACGTCGACCTGATGGCCGCCGACAAGATCATCGCCCCCGGCAACGCCGAATACGCGCAGAACCAGTCCGTCAGCGACTTCGCCAAGGGCAAGAACGCGATGCTGCTGTGGCAGTCCGCGTCCGCCAACCTCAAGTCCCAGGGCATGAGCGAGGACGACTACGGCATCGCCCCGGTGCCCGTGCAGTCCGGCACCCCCGGCACCGGCGCGAACGTCAACTCGATGGTGGCCGGCATCAACCTGGCCGTCTTCAAGAACTCCGACAACCTCAGCGGCGCCACCAAGTTCGTGAAGTTCATGACGAGCGACGCCGAGCAGAAGATCCTCAACACCGCGTACACCTCCATCCCGCCGGTCGCCTCCGCGCAGACGGACGCCGCCTTCAACACCGCCTCCAACGCCGTCCTGAAGGACACCCTCGCGAAGAGCGCCGCCGCGCTGCCGCAGGTCGCCGACGAGTCCCAGTTCGAGACGGCCGTCGGTACGGCGATCAAGGAACTGTTCGCCGACGCCGCCGGCGGCCGCCCGGTCACCACCGAGTCGGTCAAGGCCAAGCTCGAGAAGGCCCAGCAGCAGATGCCGACGAAGTGAGCACGATGACCACCACTGTCTCCTCGGAGGCCGGCGGGCGGGTCGTGCGCAAGGACACCCCCGGTGCGGCGCGCGGTCCCCGCCGCCGCACCGGGCGGCTCCGCCGTATCGGGCTGCCGTACGTCCTGCTGTTGCCGGCGCTGATCCTCGAACTCCTGGTCCACCTGGTGCCGATGGTGATCGGCATCGTGATGAGCTTCAAGGAGCTCACCCAGTTCTACATCCGCGACTGGGGCGCGGCGCCGTGGTCCGGACTGGACAACTACTCGGTGTCGGTCGACTTCGACGCACCCGTCGGCGAGGCACTGCTCCACTCGTTCCTGGTCACGGTCGGCTTCACCCTGCTGTCCGTCGGCCTGTGCTGGCTGATCGGCACGGCGGCCGCGATCTGCATGCAGGACACCTTCCGCGGCCGTGGCCTGCTGCGCGCCCTGTTCCTCGTCCCGTACGCCCTGCCGGTCTACGCGGCCGTCATCACCTGGGTGTTCATGTTCCAGCACGACAACGGCCTGGTGAACCACGTGCTGCACGACCAGCTGCACCTCACCGACCAGCCGTCCTTCTGGCTGATCGGCGACAACAGCTTCTACGCGCTGCTCGTCGTGTCCGTGTGGAAGGGCTGGCCGTTCGCCTTCCTGATCGTCATGGCCGGCCTCCAGAACATCCCGCGGGAGCTGTACGAGGCGGCCGCCCTCGACGGCGCCGGTGTGTGGCAGCAGATCCGCCGTATCACCCTGCCGTCGCTGCGCCCGGTCAACCAGGTACTGATCCTGGTGCTGTTCCTGTGGACGTTCAACGACTTCAACACGCCGTACGTCCTGTTCGGCAAGGCCGCCCCGGAGGCCGCGGACCTCATCTCGGTCCACATCTACCAGGCCTCCTTCGTCACCTGGAACTTCGGCACCGGATCGGCGATGTCCGTGCTCCTGCTGCTCTTCCTGCTCGTCGTCACCGGCGTGTACCTCGCCCTGACGTCGCGCGGACGGAGGACCTCGAATGTCTGACTCCCCGATGGCACAGCCGAGTTCGTTCGTGTGGACCCGGCGGGTCTTCCTCACCCTGCTCACCGGGTTCGTGCTGGTGCCGGTGTACGTCATGATCTCCAGCTCGCTGAAGCCGCTGGCTGACGTCACCGGCAAGTTCCGCTGGCTGCCGAGCGGCCTGACCATCCGCCCGTACATCGACATCTGGTCGACCGTCCCGCTCGCCCGGTACTTCGTGAACTCGCTGATCGTGGCCGGGGCGGCCACCGCCTGCTCGGTGGTGATCGCGGTCTTCTCCGCGTACGCGGTCAGCCGCTACGAGTTCCGCGGCAAGCGCGTGTTCACGGTCACCGTCCTGTCGACGCAGATGTTCCCCGGCATCCTCTTCCTCCTGCCGCTGTTCCTCCTGTACGTCAACATCGGCAACGCCACGGGCATCGCCCTGTTCGGCTCGCGCGGCGGGCTGATCCTGACGTATCTCACCTTCTCCCTCCCGTTCTCGATCTGGATGCTGATCGGGTACTTCGACTCGGTGCCGCGCGAACTCGACGAAGCGGCGCTCGTGGACGGCTGCGGCCCGCTCGGCGCGCTGTTCCGGGTCGTGGTGCCGGCCGCCATCCCGGGCATCGTCGCGGTGGCCGTCTACGCCTTCATGACGGCCTGGGGCGAGGTGCTGTTCGCGTCGGTGATGACCAACGACACCACCCGCACGCTCGCCGTCGGGCTCCAGGGCTACTCCACGCTCAACGACGTGTACTGGAACCAGATCATGGCCGCCTCGCTCGTCGTGAGCGTCCCCGTGGTCGCCGGATTCCTGCTGCTCCAGCGCTATCTCGTCGCCGGACTCACCGCCGGAGCGGTGAAGTGACCAGCGGCGAAGCGACCGACCCCCCAATTCCTGAGAGGGCTTCAGTGTCCGAACGTATCGACCTCGCCGCACTGCCGCACGACTTCCTGTGGGGCACGGCCACATCGGCGTACCAGATCGAGGGAGCCGTGGCGGAGGACGGCCGTTCGCCGTCGATCTGGGACACCTTCTCGCACACCCCCGGCAAGATCGACAACGACGACCACGGCGACGTCGCCTGCGACCACTACCACCGCTGGCGCGAGGACATCGGCCTGATGCGCGACCTGGGCACCAACGCCTACCGGCTGTCGGTCGCCTGGCCGCGGGTGGTGCCCGGCGGCGACGGCCCCGTCAACGCCAAGGGACTCGCGTTCTACGACGAGGTGGTCGACGGTCTGCTGGCGGCGGGCATCACCCCGTCCGTCACGCTCTACCACTGGGACCTGCCCCAGGCGCTCCAGGACCGCGGCGGCTGGCCCGAGCGTGAGACGGCGGAGCACTTCGCCGCGTACGCCGCGGCCGTCGCCGAGCGCCTCGGTGACCGGGTCACCCACTGGGCGACCCTCAACGAGCCGCTCTGCTCGGCCTGGATCGGTCACCTGGAGGGCAAGATGGCCCCCGGTCTGACCGACCTGACGGCCGCCGTCCGCGCCTCCTACCACCTCCTGCTCGGCCACGGCCTCGCCGCACAGGCCATCCGCGCCGCCGCGCCCCACGCCGAAGTCGGCATCGTCAACAACCTCTCCACCGTGTACGCCGCCTCCGACCGGCCCGAGGACGTGGCCGCGGCCCGCCGGATGGACGGCCACACCAACCGCTGGTGGCTGGACCCGGTGCACGGCCGCGGCTTCCCGGCCGACATGCGCGAGGTCTACGGCGTCGAACTCCCCGAGCGGCCGGGCGACCTGGAGACGATCGCCGCACCGCTCGACTGGCTGGGCCTGAACTACTACTTCCCGGCCACCGTCGAGGACGACCCCACCGGCCCGGCGCCGCACGCCCGTTCGGTGCGCCGCGAGGGTGTCCCGCGCAGCGGCATGGACTGGGAGATCGACGCGAGCGGCATCGAGACGCTGCTGCTGCGCCTCACCGAGGAGTACGGCCCGCGCAAGCTGTACGTGACGGAGAACGGCTCCGCCTTCCCCGACGTCGTACGCCCCGACGGCACCGTCGACGACCCCGAGCGCCAGGAGTACCTGATCCAGCACCTCGCCGCCTGCGCGTCCGCCGCCCGCAAGGGCGCCCCGCTGGCCGGCTACTTCGCCTGGTCGCTCCTGGACAACTTCGAGTGGGCGTACGGCTACGACAAGCGCTTCGGGCTGGTCCACGTCGACTACCACACCCAGGCCCGCACCATCAAGGGCACCGGCCACCGCTACGCGGACGTCGTCCGCGCCCACCGGGGCCGGTCGAGCCGGGCCGCCTGAGGTCCTCGAACCCCTGCGGTGGGCGTGGGCGCGGGAGTCCACGCCCACCGCAGGTCACCACGGCACGATCCGAGGAGCACGAACACGCACAAAAATGTCAGGTACACGTCATGATCGAGGGATCGAGGAGAGCCGCATGCCATCCCGCACCCCCCGCACCCCCCGCACGCTCCTGACGGCGCTGGCCGCGCTGACGCTGCTGTCCGCCGGACCGGCCTTCGCCGCACCCGCCGCGCGGCCCGCCGCCGCGGCGGCGGTCTGGGACACCGACCGCGCGGCCGCCGCGTACGCCCTGAACCCGGCCGCGGTCACCGCCTCCGGCAGCGAGAACGGCGGCACCACCCCCGGCCTCGCCTTCGACGGCGACGGCGCCACCCGCTGGTCCAGCGACTTCGCCGACAACGCCTGGATCCGGCTCGACCTCGGCGCGACGCTGCGCGTCGACCGGGTCACCCTCGACTGGGAAGCCGCCTACGGGAAGCGTTACGTGCTGGAGGTGTCGAGGAACGGCACCGACTGGACCCCGTTCTTCACCGAGACCGCAGGCACCGGCGGTTCGGTCACCGCGAGCACGTATCCCCAGGAGGCGACCGGCCGTTACGTCCGCCTCAGGGGCCTGGAGCGCGCCACGCCGTACGGCTACTCCCTCTACTCCTTCAAGGTGTACGGCGGCGAGCCCGCGCCCGCGTCGACGACCCGCACCAACCTGGCCCTGAACCACCCGGCCTACTCGAACTACTACCAGCACGCGGGCAACTCACCGGCGTTCGTGACGGACGGCGGCCGGCCCGCGGACCTGAAGGCCGACGCCACCCGGTGGTCCAGTGACTGGAACGCGGACCGCTGGGTCTCGGTCGACCTGGGCGCGACCTCGACGATCGACACCGTCGACCTCTACTGGGAGGCGGCCTTCGCCGTCGACTACCAGCTCCAGGTGTCCGACGACAACCGCACCTGGCGCACGGTCCACCAGCCCTCGGCCGCCGAGATCGCCGCCCGCCGCGCGAACGTCAAGCCGCCGTCCGAGGCCGTCGGCCTCCACGACACCGTGCGCCTGGCACAGCCGGCGACCGGCCGCTACGTCCGCATGCTCGGCAAGGAGCGCCGCTCCTTCTACAACCCCGCCCCCTACACGGCCCAGTTCGGCTACTCGCTCTACGAGTTCGAGGTCTGGGGAACGGGCGGCAGCGCCTCGGCCGCCTACCCCGCCCTCCCCGGCGACCAGTCGGGCGCCTACCGGACGACGTTCTTCGACGACTTCACGGGCACGGCCCTCGACCGTGCCAAGTGGCGTGTCGTACGCACCGGCACGGAGATGGGCCCGGTCAACGGCGAGTCGCAGGCCTACGTCGACTCCACCGACAACGTCCGCACGGAGAACGGCAGCCTGATCCTCCGGTCGAAGTACTGCAAGGGCTGCACCCAGGCGGGCGGCGGCACTTACGACTTCACGTCCGGCCGTATCGACACCAACACGAAGTTCGACTTCACCTACGGTCGGGTCAGCGCCCGGATGAAGCTCCCGGTCGGCGACGGCTTCTGGCCCGCCTTCTGGCTCCTCGGCAGCAACGTCGACAACCCGTCCGTCTCCTGGCCCGCCTCCGGTGAGACCGACATCATGGAGAACATCGGCTACGCCGACTGGACCAGCTCCGCCCTGCACGGCCCCGGCTACTCGGCGGACGGCAACATCGGTGCCCGCCAGACCTACCCGAACGGCGGCCGCGCCGACCAGTGGCACACGTACGCGGTGGAGTGGACCCCGACGGGCATGCGCTTCCTCGTCGACGACCGCCCGGTCCAGGAGACGACCCGCAACAAGCTGGAGTCCACCCGCGGCCAGTGGGTCTTCGACCACCAGCAGTACGTGATCCTCAACCTGGCCCTGGGCGGCGCCTACCCCGCCGGCTGGAACCAGGTCACCACCCCCTACTGGGGCCTGCCCCAGTCCAGCGTCGACCGGATCGCCGCCGGGGGAGCACAGGCGGAGGTGGACTGGGTCCGCGTGGAACAGAAGGGCTGACCGTCCCACACGGCTGCGCTACGGCCGGTGAGGGGGCCTCGCCGAAGGCCGCGGCCCTCGGCGAGGACCCCTGGGGCCCGGCGCACCGCGCGCGGACCGATCCGTACGGTGTGTGAGCGTACGGGCACGTTCTGTGGACGGTACGGCGGTCCTTCCGTCACGCTGGGTGCTGTCGGGTGCGGGGCAGCGATCAGTGTGTGCGGAACCGGAGGTGGCCGCGGATGGACGACGGCGGCAGGGAGTACGACGACGACCGGGCGGGTGGTCAGGAGGACCGCGAGCCGGATCCCTCGGACAGTTTGCGGACGTGGGGCGCCGTGCAGCAGGCGCTGCGGGAGCACGCGGGGTACAGCAGGGCCGAGTTCGCGGACCTGGTCCGGTTCTCCACCCACACCGTGGAGTCGGTGGAGCTGGGGCGGCGGATGCCCGATGTGGCGTTCGTGGAGCGGGCGGACGAGGTGCTGGGGAACACCGGCGCGCTGCGGCGAGGCTCCCGGTTCGTGACACGGGGGCGCGGGGATGTGGGGCTGGCCGCCTGGTTCCGGCGGTGGGCTCGGCTGGAACGGGAGGCGGTCGGCCTGTGCACGTACGAATGCAGGCTGGTGCCGGGCTTGTTGCAGTCGGAGGCGTACGCGCGGGCGGTGTTCGAGGGGACCGTGCCGGTCGCGCCGGACGCGCGGTTGGAGAGCTTCATGGTGAAGCGGATGGAGCGGCAGCGGCTGCTGTTCGAGCGGCCGACGACACCCTTCAGCTTCATCGTCGAGGAGCATGTGTTCCGGCGGCGGTTCGGTGACGCCGAGCAGACGCGGGGCATGTTCGACCATGTGCTGGAGCTGAGCGCACCGCGCAATGTGACGCTCCAGATCGTGCCGTTGGAGGCCGGGTTGCACGCGTGTCTGGATGGGCCGGTGCGACTCCTGGAGACCCCGAAGGGGCAGCGGCTCGGCTACTCCGAAGGCCAGCAGAACGGGCGGCTGATCTCCGACCCGAAAGAGGTGAGTCTGCTCCACCAGCGCTATGACACACTGCGCTCGCAGGCCCTGAACGCCCGGGACTCGCGGGGTCTGTTGGAGCGACTCCGAGGAGAGCTATGAGCGCGACGGAACTGGCGTGGTTCAAGTCCAGCTTCAGCGGCAGCCAGGGTGACGACTGCGTTGAGGTCGCCCTCACCGAACAGGCCGTCTGTGTCAGGGATTCCAAGGACGTGACGCGTCCGCACCTCGTGGTGCCGCGGGCGGGCTGGACGCGGTTCGTGGGGTTCGTGTCGCAGGTGTGAGGCGGTCCTCCGGCGGTGCTCGGCGTCACGAGCACCGCGGGGACGACGGCGGGCGCGGTCAGTTGGCCAGAGCGATCCGCTCGACGTGGGCGACCTCGATGGAGTCGATGTCGGACAGCTCGTGGTCGTCATCGAGTTCGACGTACTCGTCGAAATGCCCGGCGTCGGCCTCCGTCCTGCCGGGGCGGAGATAGGTGGTGCCGATGAACGTCTGGCCGACGAAATCGCCGTCGTCGTCGAAGCCGTTCACGATCACGGAGTAGTTGGCGGGTTCGTCGCCCTTGTTGGTGATCTCGTAGGAGAACATGTATTCGGTGCTGCCGCCGCAGTCGTTGTAGTCGAACTCGTCGATGTCGTCGCACTCCTCGCCGTCTTCGAGGAGGCTGTTCTCGCCCTCCGTGAGCTTGCCGCCCGAGAGCTCGACGTGACTCATGGGGTCGTCGCCGCCCTTGAGGGCCCACCAGGTGACGCCCCCGCCGGCGAGCAGCACCGCGACGACACCGACGGCTATGAAGGCCCGCGTGCGAGAGCGGCGCTGGGGGACGGTCGGGACGAAGGCCGACGGAGGGAAGGCCGGCGGCGCCGGGGGGAACGCGGGCGGGGCGATGGCGCCGGGGACCGGGCCCGGAGCCGGGGGCTCGGGCGTCGTGGCGGGTCTTTCAGGCGTGTTGTCGGTCATGCCGCAACTCCATGTCAGGACGGGATGCGCGGTGTCAGCGCGGGTGGGCGGGGGGTGGGGTGGGAGGGGCGGGGCGCCGGATCAGCTGGAGGGCACGGAAGCCTTGGCCACGCGGTCTCGTGTCGGCTTCCAACGGCGGCCGGTGCCGGCCACCAGCAGCGCTCCGGCGAGGACGGACGTGACGCAGCCGCCCACGAAGACATCGGACTTCTCGTCCGCGAACATGCCGGCGGCGGTCAGTGCGAAGAACACCCCGAAAGCCTGTGGGCCGGTCCCGGAGGGCATCGGGCGCGGCGACCGCCACCTTCTGCGCGGGAGCCACAGACGCAGAAGTTCCGCGGTGGCCGCCAGGGCCAGGAGCCGGGAGGTGACCATGAGCCACACGGAAGCCGTGTTGCCGCCCAGTTCGCCCACCCCCACGACGGTCGTGAGACCGAAGTAGAGGATCGGCAGCAGCCAGCCGAGGCCCGCCCGGACCCCGGGGGCCTGGGCCGGGACCGAGTCCGTCTTCGTGAGATCGACCGGCGGGCGGGGCGACGGCCGGGGCTGGGGCCTCAGCTGTGGCGTGTCCTGCGTGTGCGGAGCGGGGACAGCGGGCAGTGCGCCGACCGGTCGGAGCGCGCGGGACGACCGGCCACGGCGGAAGCGGCGGCCCGCGTCGCCGTACCGGCCCATGTGGAGGGACAGCTCCGACTGAAGAGCGAGGAGATGCTCCGCCATCGCGTCGAACTCGGCCCGGCGTTCCGCGGCGCGGCGCGCGGCAGCGTCTTCGGCGGCGGTGAGGTGTACGAGTGCGTCCGTGTGGAGGCGCGCCGCCTCCGCGCGAGCCGCTTCCGCGAGGTGCGGAACCTTGGCCGGCTCCGCTGTCAGCCGGACGCGTTCGGCCTCGATGATCTCGGCGATGCGGTGGCGTTCGTCCGGGGGGAGTTCACGCGGGGCGCGAGCCTTCGCGCGCGCGACGGCAGCTCGGCGCCAGTCCATCAGAGGGCGGCCCCGGTGTTCGCCGATGCCGTTGATGTGGACCTTGCGGCCATGGGCGCGATGGATGTACAGCACCTCGCCGCCCTTGCCGCCTGGTGCTCTGCCCCAGCTCACCCGGGTGAAGTCGGCCGCCGTGGAGATGCCTTGGGCGGCGAGGGCGCGGACCAGGCCGCTGCCGATGCCGTTGACGTCGCTCGCCGAGAGGCGGGTGCTGTGGAGAGCGCGCTCGACGGACTCACGGCGCAGGATGGCGAGGACTCGCCTTTCCTGGCTGTCGCGTCTGCCGTCGAGGCCGTTCAGCCGACGGGTGAGGGAGCGCTCCTGGCGGACGTGCTTCTCGTGGACGCGTTGCAGCGCCTTGCCGTGGGTGGCTCGCGCGCGGTCACGGTCCCTGGCCGCACGGTCGAGTCGGCGGCGGTCGGCGACCTCGAAGGAGCGGCGCTTGTCGACAAGGCGGCGCAGGGCGCGTATCGCCTCGATCAGGCGGCGGCGTTCGCCGCGTATCTCCGCCGGGGAGGGCGGGACCGGGGTGGGCGCGACCCGCTGTGGAGTGGTGCTGTCGATCAACTGCGTCTCGCCCCTGTGCCGCCGTGCGTGGTGTCGTGTCCGAGCGCGTCTTCGCGCAGGGTGTGGTGACCCTGTGGCTCGGTGAGGCCTGGTCGGCCCGGTCGTGGGACGAGCCGGCCCGATGAGGGCCGCCGGTCCGGGATGTCCGCGTGCATGGAGACGCGGACTCTTCGGACGGGGAAAAGGTTGCACGAGACCGTGGGGCGGCTGTGCCGCCCGGCTCCGGCGGACCAGCTACGACGGACGCGACACCGCGCACGTCGGCGGGCAGGTGACGACGGCGGGAACTCGACGCGATGGCGCGCACTCCGGCGGGCAGGCAGGTGACGACGTGCGCCCGGTGCGGGCTCCGTATCGCCCGCGAAGGAGATACGGAGCCGCCGCCGGGCGCGGGCCGGACGGGGCGAGGCGCTGCCGCGCGGGCGGGCGGGATGCCGTGCCGCGTGGGACGGGTCAGCAGTCCCGCAGTACCGCCGACTGGTTGAGCACCTGCGCCCGCGTCGAGGTGAACCGCGCGTACCGCTCCCCGCCGCGCGCCTGCGGCAGGAACGCCGCCACCCGGTGGCAGTTCTGGAAGGCCAGGGCCACGCCGAAGTGGCGTTCCAGGCTGCCGCGGATGGCGTCGCCGGCGAGGGCGCGCAGAAGCTGGCCGCGCTCCCGCTCGGAGGGCGGCGGGGTCTGGTTGTCGGTGAATTCGGCCGTGCCGGAGCGGAGTTCGGCGGCGAGCGAGGCGATCAGGTCGTAGGCGTAGGGGAGGGACGTGCGGACGGTGTCCACGAAGTCCTCCTCGTGGAGGTCACCGCGCTCGGCTTCGGCGAGGAGCTGGGGGGAGACGTCGAGAGACATGCTGAAGTGTCCTGTCTGTAGTCAAGGAGAGTGGGCGGTCGCGGGAGTCAGACCAGGGCCGTCGGCCCCGGGACGAAGTCCGGGTCCACCTGACGTGCCAGGTCGAGGCCCGTCGCCCGGTCCGCCCACGTCTCGGCGTTGCGCAGATGGAACGCGACGGCGTGGCGCTGGAAGGCCGGCCAGTCCTTGGGGCGGGCGTCGACGGCCGTACGCAGCAGGTTCAGGGCGTGCCGGTTGTGCGGCTCCAGCACGCCGTTCGGACGGCCCTGTTCGGCCGAGCGCACCCAGGGGGAGTGGACGAGGTAGGTGAGGAGGTCGTCGCCCACCTCCTCCTTGAGAAAGAGGAGATCCTCCTCGCCGGTCACCTTGTTGCCGACCACCACGACCGGGATCCCGAACTCCCGGGCGTGGTCGCGGTACTGGCGGTAGACGGAGACGCCCTTGCGGGTCGGCTCCGCCACCAGGAAGGTCAGGTCGAAGCGGGTGAACAGGCCGGAGGCGAACGCGTCCGCGCCCGCCGTCATGTCGACGACCACGTACTCGCCGGGCCCGTCGACCAGATGGTTCAGATACAGCTCCACCGCGCCCAGCTTGGAGTGGTAGCACGAGACTCCGAGGTCGGCCTCGTCGAAGGCGCCCGTCACCATCAGCGGTACGTCGCCCACACGCTGGACGTGGCGGGTGTGCACCTCGTCGTCGCCCAGGAGGCGCAGCAGTCGTGAACCGCGCCCCGGCGGGGTGGTCTTGACCATGACCTCGCGGGAGGCGATGCGGGGGTTGGCGCCCCGCAGGTAGTCCTTGAGCTCGCCCAGGTGCGCGCTCAGGGGTGGAGCGGTGAACGGCTCGTCGTGGCGGCCGAGCGCCTCGGCGAGGTGTTGGTTGATGTCGCCGTCGAGGGCGAGCACGGGTGCGCCGGAGCGCGCCAGGCGGCGGGAGAAGAGCGCCGACAGGGTGGTCTTGCCGCTGCCGCCCTTGCCGACGAACGCGACGCGCACTACCGCCCGGCCTCTGTGTTGAAAATGAATGTCATGTTGCTAGGTTTAGAGCGTGCCCCTGAGCCCCGTCAAATCGACACGCGAGGCGCGCGGACGGGGAAACCCCGCCGCCCGGCCGACCGCTCCTGGCCGTCGTCCCGGTGCGCGCGCCCCGGCCGCCGCGTCGCGCGCGGACCACCGCGTCGCGCCGCGACACGACGCCGCGTCGGCGCCACGCGTACCCGTCGTCCGTGGGAGGATCCCGGACCATGAGCGCGTCCCCGGCGGTACGGAGCCTGCGCGCCGCGGTGTTCGCCGCGGTGTGCGTGCTGCTCGCCGCCGCCGGACACGGCCTCGCCACCGGGAACGTGCCACCGCTGTGGGCGGACGGCGCCGGCTTCCTGGCCGTCTTCGCGGCCGGATGGCTGCTCGGCGGACGCGAGCGGTCCCTGCCGGGCATCGGCACGGCCATGCTCGCCACCCAGGCGGGACTGCACATCGCCTTCTCCCACGCCACCGCTCCCGCCGCGCACATGGCCGACATGGCGCACATGGGCCACATGGCGCACATGACACACCTGCACGGCGGCGACGGCCACCCGGTCACCCAGGCGCACGCCATGAACCCGGGCGTGGTCGCCGCCCACGTCCTCGCCGCGCTGGTCGCCTCCTGGTGGCTGCGGCGCGGGGAGGCGGCCGTGTGGTCACTGCTGCGGTGGGCGGTCACCTTCCTGCCCGGACTCGTGGCCTGGTGGCGCGCCCCGGCCGCGCCGCCTCCGCTGCCCATCGCCGGCCGCGCGCCGGTCGGCACGCTCCCGCCGCGGACGCTGCTGCTCCGGCACGCGGTGAGCCGCCGCGGCCCGCCCACCTGGATCCCGTACGCCAGTTGACCCCCCGCCACACTCTTCCGTACGGAGATCCACTCACCCATGTCCCTCACCCGTGCCACCACCCTGCGCCGCGCCGGTCTCGTCACCGTGCTCGCCGCCGCCGGCGTGCTCGCCGCGGCCGGTGTCGCCTCCGCGCACGTCACCGTCCACCCGGAGAGCTACGAGAAGGGCGCCACCGACGGCGTCCTGACCTTCCGGGTCCCCAACGAGGACGACTCCGCGAGCACCACGAAGGTCCAGGTGTTCTTGCCGACCGACCACCCCGTGCTCGGCGTGCTCGTCAGCCCGCACGACGGCTGGACCGCGAAGGTGACCACCACCAAGCTCAAGACGCCGTTCAAGACCGACGACGGCACCATCACCGAAGCCGTCTCCGAGATCACCTGGACCGGCGGGAAGATCGGGGCCGGGCAGTTCGAGGACTTCGACGTCGCCTTCGGTGAACTGCCTGAGGACACCGACCAACTGGCCTTCAAGACCTTGCAGACCTACTCCGACGGCAACGTCGTCCGCTGGATCGAGGAGGAGCAGCCGGGCGCGGAGGAGCCGGAGAACCCGGCACCGGTCCTCGAACTGACGGCGAGCGAGGACGACGACGAGCCGACCCCGGCCGCGGCCGCGAAGAGCTCCGCACCGGCGGGCTCCGCCGCTGCCACCACCAACGCCTCCGCCAGTGACTCCACCGCGCGCGGCCTGGGCGTCGCCGGTCTGGTCGTCGGCGTACTCGGACTGGCCGCGGCGGCCTTCGCGTTCGTCCGCACCCGTTCCGCACGCTCGTAAAGACGGCGACGGTGACGGCGGCAGCCACAGCGACGGCGGCGGCCACCGCGATGTGACGCCGAGCGGCGCCGGAGGAAAGCCGAAGGGCCCGGACCACCAGGGGTGATCCGGGCCCTACGGCCGTCCGTCCGTCGATCGGGGCGGACGGCGGACGACTCAGCGCGCGGCCAGTTCCAGCACCTTCCCGGACGGGGCGGGAGCCGCCTGCTCCGATATGCGCGAGGCCCGCCACAGCCACAGCACGTCCCGGCCGAACGACCACACCAGCAGCCCCAGCGCCAGCAGCGCCACCCCGAAGTTCGCCGCGTACGGCAGCAGATCGGCGCCCGCCAGGAGCAACAGGACGCCCTGGAGCGCGGCGACCGTCTTGCGGGCGGTGCTCGGCGGCAGGGCCGCGTTCAGCCACGGCCACACCCGGGCGGCCGCCACGAAGGCGTAGCGCATACCGCCGATGAGCAGCACCCAGGGGCCCAGTTCCATGGAGACGTAGACGCTGAGCACCAGGATCAGGAACGCGTCGACCTCCATGTCGAACCGGGCGCCCAGCGCGGTCGACGTGCCCGTGCGGCGGGCCACCTTGCCGTCCACGCCGTCCAGGATCAGGGCCACGGCCGTCAGGCCGACCAGGAGCGTGACCGGCGGCGCGCTCTCGAAGGAGTCCGCCACCAGCGCGGTCACCCCGCCGACCAGGGTGGCCCGGCCGAGGGTGACCCGATTCGCCGGGCCGAAGGAACGCAGCCGGGAACGGTGCAGGGCCCGCGACAGCACCGCCCAGCTCGCGATCGCGAACGCCAGGCCGGTCAGCCAGCCGGCCGGCCCCATGCCGATCGCCGTGCCGAGCAGAGCCAGCAGCAGGATCTGTACGCCCGCTCCCACAGCGGTCTCCTGCTGGACCAGCCTTGCGTCGTAAGTGTTGTTCAGGGCCACCGCACATCCTCCGGCCGAGTGACAGAGTCGATCAACGCCGCGTACTGTGCGCGGCCTGTGCACATCTCGGTACGTGAACCACGTGTCGATCGTTCAGGAGGATGTCGATGAACCGTTCAGCCCGCGCGTTCTGGCTGCGCTCGCCGGGCCACGGCGAGCTGCGCGACCTCACCCTCCCGGAGCCCGCCGAGGGCGAGGTGACCGTGCGTGCGCTGTGGTCCGGGATCAGCCGCGGCACGGAGACGCTCGTCTTCCGCGGCGGGGTCCCGGCCGGCCAGCGCGCGGCCATGCGGGCCCCCTTCCAGGACGGCGACTTCCCCGGCCCGGTCAAGTACGGCTACCTCAGCGTCGGCATCGTGGAGGAGGGCCCGGACGAGCTGGTCGGCCGTACGGTCTTCTGCCTCTACCCGCACCAGACGCGCTACGTCGTGCCGGTGAGCGCCGTGACACCGGTGCCGGACACCGTGCCCGCCGAGCGGGCCGTGCTGGCCGGCACGGTGGAGACCGCGGTGAACGCGCTGTGGGACGCGGCCCCCCTGGTCGGCGACCGCGTCGCCGTGGTCGGCGGCGGCATGGTCGGCTGCTCGGTGGCCGCCCTGCTGGCCCGGTTCCCGGGCGTACGCGTCCAGCTCGTCGACGCCGACCCGGCGCGGGCCGCGGTCGCCGAGGCCCTCGGCGTCGGCTTCGCCACCCCCGAGCGAGCCCTCGGCGAGTGCGACCTGGTCGTCCACGCCAGCGCCACGGAACAGGGCCTCACCCGGTCGCTGGAGCTGCTCGCCGCCGAGGGCACGGTCGTCGAACTGAGCTGGTACGGCGACCGGAAGGTCACCCTCCCGCTCGGCGAGGCCTTCCACTCGCGGCGGCTCACCCTCCGCGGCAGCCAGGTCGGCACCGTCTCACCGGCCCGCGCCAACCGCAGCTACGCCGACCGGCTGGCCCTCGCCCTCGACCTCCTCGCCGACCCCGCGCTGGACGCGCTCGTCACGGGCGAGTCGGCTTTCGAGGACCTCCCGGAGGTGATGCCGAAGATCGCCTCCGGCGAGATTCCGGCGCTGTGTCACCGGGTCCGGTACGACAAGAGCGCCTGACCTGAGAAAAGAGTGGGATCCGGCTGAACACGGGGAAGTGAAGAGCCGTACTACACGGCACCCCGGTGGACATCAGCCGGGGACCAGACGTGCCGCACCTGGAGGGTCGTCCGTTGTTCAGTGTCACTGTCCGCGATCACATCATGATCGCCCACAGCTTCCACGGTGAGGTCTTCGGACCCGCTCAGCGCCTGCACGGAGCTACGTTCCTGGTGGACGCCAGCTTCCGGCGCGAGGAGCTGGACGACGACAACATCGTCGTCGACATCGGTCTGGCCACCCAGGAACTCGGGGCCGTCGTCAGCGAGCTGAACTTCAGAAACCTCGACAACGAGCCCGACTTCGCCGGTATCAACACCTCGACGGAGTTCCTGGCCAAGGTCATCGCCGACCGGCTCGCCGACCAGATCCACAAGGGCGCGCTCGGCGAGGGCGCCCGGGGCCTGACGGGGATCTCCGTCACCCTGCACGAGTCGCACGTCGCCTGGGCGAGTTACGAGCGTGGGCTGTGACCGACACGACCATCGGCCCGGCGCCCCTCGCCTATGTGCCCGTGCAGACCGTGGCCCGGCAGAACGGCGAGATCATCCCCATGTCCCTGCGCTCCGTGCACTTCGTGCTGCCGGGCGGTGTCGACGACCCGGCCGCGCCCAGTGGCGGCAACGCCTACGACCGCCGGGTCAGCCTCGACCTCCCCGGCTTCGGCTGGCAGGTGCACAAGCACGCGGTGGACGGCGCCTGGCCCCGCCCCGGTGTGGCCGCCCGCGCGGAACTGGCGCGCACGCTCAGCCAGTTGCCCGACGGGTCGGTCGTCCTGCTGGACGGGATCGTCGCCTGCGGGGTCCCGGAGATCGTCGTCCCGGAGGCCGAACGCCTGCGGCTCGCGGTCCTCGTCCACCTCCCGCTCGGCGACGAGACGGGCCTCGCGCCCGACGTGGCCGCCGACCTGGACACCCGCGAGCGCACCGTGCTGCGCGCGGTCCCCGCGGTGATCGCCACCAGCGACTGGGCGGTCCGCCGTCTCATCTCCCACCACGGTCTCCTGCCCGAACGGGTCCATGTCGCCGCCCCCGGCGCCGACATCGCCCCCCTCGCCTCCGGCACCGACGGCGTCTCCCGGCTGCTGTGCGTCGCCGCGGTCACCCCGCGCAAGGGCCAGCACCGCCTGGTCGAGGCGCTCGCCGCGGCGGCCGACCTGCCGTGGAGCTGCGTGTGCGTGGGCGGCCTCGGCCAGGACCCCGAGTACGTCGCCCATCTGCGCACCCTGATCCGCGAGCACGGCCTCGAGGACCGGCTGCACCTCGCCGGACCGCAGGTCGGCGCCGAACTCGACGCCAGCTACGCCGCCGCCGACCTGATGGTCCTCACCTCCTACGCCGAGACGTACGGCATGGCGGTCACCGAGGCGCTCGCGCGCGGTATCCCGGTGCTGGCCACCGACGTCGGCGGGCTCCCGGAAGCGGTGGGCCGCGCCCCCGACGGGGGTGTCCCCGGCATCCTCGTCCCGCCGGAGAACCCCGCCGCCCTCGCCGCCGAACTGCGCGGCTGGTTCGGCGAGGCGGACGTACGGCGCCGCCTGAAGGCCGCCGCGCGCAGCCGGCGCGCCGCCCTCGGCGGCTGGGCGACGACCGCCAAGACCCTCGCCGGCGTACTGGGCCGGCTTCCCAGCGAACCCCGGAGGGCGGCATGAGGAAGACCACGGCGACACCGGCGGACCTGGCGCGGCGCGCCCGGGGGATCCCGGCCCAGCCGGGCCCCCGACAGGCGGCGGACACGGCGAGCACCGTGACCACCGAGGACGCGGTGACCACGGCGAACACGGTGACCACGACCGAGACGGTGACGACGACCGGCACGGTGGACACGACCGAGACGGTGGACACGACCGACGGCAAGGGAGCGGCGTACGCCGTGGAGAACGTGATCGCAGGCGCCGGTCCCGTCGGCCGGACGGAGGAGCGGGCCACCGTGCGACTGCGGGAGACCGGCCCCGACGAACCGCCCCGCTACGCCCCCGAGTGGCTGGAACTGCGCGAAAGCGCCGACGCCGTGGCGCGGTCGGTGGACCTGCTGGACCCGCTGCGCGCCCGGCTCGCCGACCTGCCCGGCCGGTCCGGGTCCGTCATCCACGACCTGGGCTGCGGCACCGGCTCGATGGGCCGCTGGCTGGCCCCCCGCCTCGACGGCGCCCAGCACTGGGTCCTGCACGACCGCGACCCCTATCTGCTCCACTTCGCCGCCGTGGCCTCGCCGCGCTCCGCCGCCGACGGCAGCCGGATCACCGTCGAGACCCGGCGCGGCGACGTCGCCCGGCTGACCCCGGACGCCCTCGTCGGCGCCTCGCTGGTGACGGCCTCGGCGCTGCTGGACGTACTGACCCGCGAGGAGATCGACACCCTCGCCGTCGCCTGTGCGGGCGCCGGCTGCCCGGCCCTGCTGACGCTGTCCGTCGCCGGACGCGTCGAACTCACCCCCGCCGACCCGCTGGACGCGGAGATCACCGCGGCCTTCAACGCCCACCAGCGGCGAGGCGGCCTGCTCGGCCCGGACGCCGTCACGGTCGCCTGCGAGGCCTTCGCCGCGCACGGCGCGACGGTGAAGCTGCACCCGAGCGCCTGGCGGCTCGGCCCCGACGACGCCGCGCTGACGGCCCAGTGGCTGCGCGGCTGGGTCGGCGCCGCCGTCGAGGAGCGGCCCGAACTGGCCGCCCGCGCCGAGCAGTACCTCGCGGCCCGGCTGGCCGCCTGCGCGGCCGGTGAGCTGAGCGTCGTCGTCCACCACAGCGACCTGCTGGCGCTACCCGGGCCGACGGGCGGAGCCTCGTCATGACCGCGGAGACGGTGAGCGCGCAGGCCGTCGCCGCGACGCGGCCCCCGACGCAGGCGACCCGGACCGGCGCGGGCCGAACGCCCGCGCGGGCCGCTGGTTCCGAGGCCGTCGTCGTCTCCGCTGCCGCCGGTGCCGAGGGCCGTGCCGCGTCCTGCGCGGTCGCCGTCTCCGCCGCTGAGGTCCCCGTCTCCTCCGCCGAGGTTTCCGTCGTCGCGCAGCGCTCCCGCGGCCGGTTCTCCCGGGCCGTCCGTACCCATCTGGGCACCGTCGCCGGAGTCGCGATCCTCGGTGTGCTGTCGTGGCGGCTGGGAACGGGCGTCTTCCTGGACGGGCTGCGCCGGATCGACGCCGTGACCCTGCTCGTCTCGGTCGCGATCGGCGCCGTCACGACGGTGTTCAGCGCCTGGCGCTGGGCGCTCGTCGCCAGGGGCCTGCGGCTGCGGCTGCCGTTCGGCCCCGCGGTGGCCGACTACTACCGCGCGCTGTTCCTGAACGCGGCCCTGCCCGGGGGCGTCCTCGGCGATGTGCACCGGGCCGTCCGGCACGGGCAGAGCGCCGGTGACGTCGGGCGCGGGGTACGGGCCGTGGTGCTGGAGCGGGTAGCGGGGCAGATCGCGCTCGCGGTGGCCGGAGCGGCGATCCTGCTGACGCTGCCGTCCCCCGTCAGGGACGAGACCCGGCACCTCGTACCGCTCGCGGCCCTCGGCGCGCTGGGCGCCCTGGCCGTCGTCCTCGCCCTGCGCATGAACCGCGCGCCGTCCGCCTCCCGTCGCGGGCGGGCGCTGCGGGCGACGCTCGCCGAGGCACGCGAGGGGCTGACGTCGCGCCGCAACGGGCCGGGCGTCGCCCTGTCCTCCCTGGTCGTGCTGGCCGGCCACCTCACGATGTTCGTGCTGGCCGCCCGGGTCGTCGGGGTCGGCGCCTCCGTCCCCGTGCTGCTGCCGCTGGCCGTCCTCGCCCTGGTCGCCATGGGGGTGCCCCTGAACGTCGGCGGCTTCGGCCCCCGCGAGGGCGTCACCGTCTGGGCGTTCGGCGCCGCCGGGCTCGGCGCGAGCAGCGGGCTGGCCGTCGCCGTCGTGTACGGCGTCCTCAGCTTCGTGGCCGCCCTGCCGGGCGCGCTGGTCCTGGTCGTCCGCTGGTACCAGGGACTCAGGGCCCCGGCGTCCGGCACCGCGGTGGCGGACCCGGCGACCGACGACCGTACGACCGACGAGCGTACGGCCAGCGACGGTACGTCCGACGACCGCGCCCCCACAGCCGGCGACCGCACACCCGACGGGGACTATCCGCGCCCGTCGTCCGCGCCCGCGATGACCGCGTCCGTGGCGCCTTCACCGTGCGCGGCGTCGGAGCCGTCCTTGCCGCCGAGCAGTGCGAAATACGCGCCGAAGGAATCGGTCAGGCTCGCCAACAGTGCCTTTCCCTTTTCCGCGGAACCCAGCGAAGGGCGGCCGATGACACCCGAATCGGTATAGGCGGACATTCCCGTGGTGAGGAGATGACGACGGTCGTCCGCGACGAAATCCGCGGACTCGTAACCAGGACGGATCAATTCTGGATGAGCGTGCAACAGGATGGAGGCCTCGATCTCCCCCGCGTGCATGTCGGTCAGCAGCGAGGTCTGTACCCCGGCCCGCTCCCGCGCCGTCTCCCAGTCCTCGGCGGCCGGGAACAGGGCCATCCGCTCCCCGCGCGCGGAGGACTCCTGGACGACGTTGCCCAGGACGTAGTTGCCGCCGTGCCCGTTGACCACCACGAGGGTGTCCACGCCCGACCGGCGCAGCGAGTCGGCGATGTCGCGTACCACCGCGTGCAGGGTCACGGCGGAGATGCTGACGGTGCCCGGCCAGGCCGCGTGCTCGTGCGAACAGGAGATCGTCACCGGCGGAAGGAGGTGCACCGGGTACGCGTCGGCGATGTCCCGGGCCACGGCACAGGCGACCAGGGTGTCGGTCGCCAGCGGCAGGAACGGACCGTGCTGCTCGAAGCTGCCGACGGGAAGGACGGCGATCTGTGTTGAGACGCTCGCCCCCCGCGTCCGTACGTCTTCCGTAGTGTCCGCCGGCAAACCGTAGGCCGCCGTACGCGCGCCCGAACCACTCATTTCTTCACGGCCTTTCGTCTCTGCTTAGGAATCAGATCATGACAGAAAAAATCGGCGTACTCGGCAAGAAGTCCCCACAGCGCACGGGCGTGGAACGCATCGTGAATGCCCCGCTGCCCACCGTGTACGGGAAATTCCAGGCGATCGGTTACCTCGACCATGACCGCGGTGACGAGCAAGTGGCCCTCGTCTACGGCGAGATCGGTTCCGAGAACGTCCTCACCCGGCTGCACTCGGAGTGCCTCACCGGTGACGCCTTCGGCTCCCAGCACTGCGAGTGCGGCGACCAGCTCGCCTCCGCGCTGCGTGCGGTGGCCGCCGAAGGGAGCGGCATCGTCGTCTACTTGAGGGGTCACGAGGGCCGCGGCATCGGCCTGCTCGGCAAGCTGCGCGCGATGGCCCTCCAGGCCGAGGGACTGGACACGGTCGAGGCGAACCTCGCGCTGGGCCTGCCGGTCGACGCCCGCGACTACGGTGTGGCCGCCGGGATCCTGCGCGACCTCGGGGTGCGCTCCGTCCGGCTGATGTCCAACAACCCGCGCAAGCGGGAGGATCTGCTGCGGCACGGCATCGAGGTCGCCGAGCAGGTACCGCTGTTGATCCCGCCGTGCGAGAACAACATCACCTATCTCAGGACCAAGCGGGAGCGTCTCGACCACCACCTTCCCCACCTCGACGCGGTGGCGCACTGGTCCTGACCCCGCTCCTGGCGGTGTCCTGACCCACCGCACGACACCGGCAGTGTCGGCCACGGCCCCGGATCCCGCGCCGGGGCCGCCCGTCGAGAGGAGCCGCAGCCTTGAACACGCACGCCTCGGTCGTCGTGATCGGCGGCGGAGTGATGGGCACGAGCATCGCCTACCATCTGGCCGCCGCCGGCGTCCGCGACGTCGTTCTCCTCGAACGGGACGACCTCGGCTCCGGCTCGACGTCCAGGGCCGCGGGCGGCGTACGGGCGCAGTTCTCCGACGAGCTCAACGTGCGGCTCGGGGCACGCAGCCTGGAGGCGTTCGGCCGGTTCGGCGAGGAGATCGGCCCCGACATCGGGCTGCGCCGCGTCGGCTATCTCTTCCTGCTGTCCACGCCCGAGGAGGTCGACGCGTTCGAGGCGGGCGTGCGCCTGCAGAACTCCCTCGGAGTGCCCAGCCGCATCATCGACCCGCCGGAGGCCGCGCGGCTCTCCCCGCTGATCGAGACGGAAGGCCTGCTGGCCGCGGCCTTCTCACCCGACGACGGCCACTGCACGCCCGAAGCCGTCGTCCACGGCTACGCGGCCGCCGCCCGCGGCCACGGCGCGCGCGTCCTGCGCCACACCGAGGCGACCGGTATCGAACTGCGCGGCGACACCATCACCGCCGTGACGACCACGCTGGGCCGGATCAGCACCGACACCGTGATCTGCGCGGCCGGCGCCTGGTCACGGGCGGTCGGCGCGATGGTCGGCGTCGACCTGCCGGTCCAGCCGCTGCGCCGGCAGATCGCGGTCACCGAACCCGTGCCCGGACTGCCGCCGGACCTGCCCATGACGATCGACTTCGCCAGCAGCCTCTACTTCCACGCCGAGGGTCCCGGCCTCCTCGTCGGCATGTCCGACCCCGACGAGCGGCCCGGCTTCGCCACCGACCCCCACGACCGCTGGATCCCCCGGCTGTACGCGGCGATGCAACGGCGTGCCCCGGCCCTGACCGGGCTGCGCCGCACCGGCGGCTGGGCGGGCCTGTACGAGGTCACCCCCGACCACAACGCGCTGATCGGTGAGGCGCCAGGACCCTCCCGCTTCCTGTACGCCACCGGGTTCTCCGGGCACGGTTTCCTCCAGGGACCCGCCGTCGGCGAGGTCGTGCGCGACCTGTACCTGGGCCGCGTACCCTTCGTGGACGTCGGTCCCCTGAGCGCCGGCCGGTTCGCGGCCGACGCCCCGCGCCCGGAGGTCAACCGCGTATGACGAAACGCCAGGAACCCCAGGAATCCCGCGAAGCCCAGGAAGCCCAGGCACCCCCGGAAGTCCTCGAACCTCCGCGACTTCATCTGTGGCTGCGCCACGAGGTCCGCGTCACCGAACGGCGGACGCCCCTCGTGCCGTCGGACGCCCGCCGGCTGGTGGAACGCGGGGTGACCCTGACCGTCGAGGAGTCCCCGCAACGGATCTTCCCGATCGAGGAGTACGAGGCGGCCGGCTGCGCGGTCGCCCCCGCGGGCTCCTGGGCCACCGGTGCGCCACGCTCGGCCGTGGTCGTCGGCCTGAAGGAACTACCGGACGTGCCGGCCGAGTTGAGTCATCGCCATGTCTTCTTCGGGCACGCCTACAAGGGGCAGCCCGCGGCCGCCGAACTGCTGCGGCGGTTCGCCGCCGGGGGCGGGGCGCTGCTCGACCTCGAATACCTGGTCGACGCCGACGGGCGCCGGCTCGCCGCCTTCGGCTTCTGGGCCGGCTACCTGGGCGCGGCCCTGGCGGTGCTGCACCGGCGCGGGCGACTGACCGCGCCGCTGCGGCCCACGGAGAAGGACGAACTGGACGAGACGCTGCGACCGGCCGCCGGGGACGCGGAGTTCACTGCCCTGGTGGTCGGCGCGCTGGGCCGCAGCGGCCGGGGCGCCCGTGCGGCCCTGCGCACGGCCGGCGTCGAGCCCACGAACTGGGATCTCGCCGAGACCCGCGACCTGGACCGCCGCGCCCTGCTGGACCACGACCTGATGGTCAACGCGGTCCTCGCCACCGCTCCCGTCCCGCCCTTCCTGCGCGCCGAGGACCTGGACGGCACCTCCCGACGGCTGCGCACGGTCTGCGACGTCACCTGCGACGCGGGCTCCCCGCTGAACGTCCTGCCCGTGTACGACCGCGCCACCGACTGGACGGAGCCGGTGCGCCGACTGCGCGAGGACCCCCCGTTCGACCTGATCGCCATCGACAACCTGCCGTCCCTGCTGCCGCGCGAGTCCAGCACCGACTTCTCGGCGGCCCTGCTGCCCCAGCTGCTGGAGTTCCCGGCCGGGGGCCCATGGGCGCGGTGTCTCGACCGGTTCCGTCGGGCCTGCCGTGAACTCGGCGTCACGGAAGGGGACTTCTGTCATGTCTGAGCGGGTGCCCGCGAGCGGTACCGTCCACTGGGTCGGCGCCGGACTGTCCACGGGCAGCGGACTGGCCGCCCTGTGCGAGGCGGCCGACCGGGTGCTGCTGTGGCACCGCACCGAGGACCGCGCCGCCGACGTCCTCGCCCGGCTGGGTCTCACCGGCCGGGCCGAGCCCCGCGCCTGCACGCTCCCGGCGCTGTCCGCGGAACTGGCCCCCGGTGACGTCGTCGTGTCGATGCTGCCCGCGTCCGAGCACGCGGTGCTGCTGGCGGAGTGCGTGGCCGAACGGGCCCACTTCGCCTGCTCCAGCTATGTGTCGGACGCGGTGTTGGAGCAGGTCCCGGCGGCCGGCAAGGCGGGCGTCGTGGTGCTCACCGAGACCGGGCTGGACCCGGGCATCGACCATCTCTTCGCGCACAGCCTGGTGGGCCGGGCCCGGACGGCGATCGGCGACGGCACGGCCGCCTCGTACACCCTCACCTCGTACTGCGGAGGTGTCCCGGCGGTCCCGAACGACTTCCGGTACCGCTTCAGCTGGGCGCCCGCCGGGGTCCTCAACGCCCTGCGCTCACCGGCCCGTTACATCGAGGACGGGGTCGAGACCACCGCCGCGCGCCCCTGGGAGGTCACCCGGCGGCACAGCGTCGACGGCGAGACCTTCGAGGTCTACCCCAACCGCGACAGCGTGCCCTTCGTCGAGCAGTACGGTCTGCCCGCCGCCTGGCGGCCGCGGACCTTCGTGCGCGGCACCCTCCGGCTGGACGGCTGGCTGCACGCCTGGGACGCGGTGTTCGAGGAGCTGAAGGGCGGCGACGACTCGCGCATCACCGCCCTGGCGCGGGAGTTGGCGCGGACGTACCCCACCACGGACGCCGACCGGGACCGGGTGGTGCTCGCGGTGTCGCTCGACGTGAGCGGCGGCGGGCGGACCTGGTCCGGTGGCTACCTCCTCGACCTGGCCGGGGACGCGGGGGAGAGCGCGATGGCCCGCTGTGTCTCGCGTCCGCTCGCCCTCGGGGTCCGCCACATCCTGGACGGCTCCCTGCCCGCGGGTCTGAACCGGGCCGCCGGGACGCCCGCGCGCTCTGAGCGGTGGCTGGACGAACTCGCCCGGGACGGAGTCGAGTTCACCCTGCGCACCAGCGACTGAGGGGCTGTGCCGGCCGGCGTCAGTCCGCGACGGCCTCGTGCACCAGCCGCTTCAGGTCCTGGAAGAGGGTGTGCGAGGTCCGCGGCCGTACCTGGGTGAGGAACTGTACGGTCAGGTCCCGGCTCGGGTCGACCCAGAACGTCGTCGTCGCCACCCCGCTCCAGCCGTACATGCCGAGGCCGGTCGCGGCCTTGGTACGGGCCGGGTCGATGACCACCGAGACCCCCAGACCGAAGCCGACGCCCTCGTTGCCGGGCTCGTCGTGGGCGGGACGGCTGCCGAAGGTGCGCATGTCGACACCGCCGGGCAGGTGGTTGCTGGTCATGAGGTCCACGCTGTCGGCGGTGAGCAGCCGGGTGCCGTCGAGCTCGCCGCGCCGGCGCAGCAGCTCGGTGAAGCGGTGGACGTCGTGCGCGCTCGCCACCATGCCACCGCTGCCGGACAGGAACCGGGGCCGGCCGTGCAGCGGCAGTCCCGGGATCGGCTCGATCCCGCCGTCGCCGGTCTCCCCGTACAACTCGGAGAGCCTGCGGTCCTGTTCGTCGGTGACGCAGAAGCCGGCGTCCGTCATGCCCAGCGGTCCGAAGATCCGCTCGGCGAGGAACACGTCGAGCGGCTGCCCGGACACCACCTCGATCACCCGGCCGAGGACGTTGGTGGCGACCGAGTAGTTCCACTGCGTGCCCGGCTCGAACTGCAGCGGCAGGCTCGCGTACACGTCGATCGTCTCCGCCAGGTTCGCGCCCGGCGGCACCGACGACTCCAGTCCGGCCGCGCGGTACAGCGCGTCGACCGGGTGCGAGTGGTAGAAGGCGAAGGTCAGGCCCGCGGTGTGGGTGAGCAGGTGCCGGATCAGGATCGGCCCGTCGGCCGGCCGGGTGGTGATCCCGTCGCCCGAGCCGTCGACGTACACCCGCGGGTGGGCGAAGGCCGGCAGGTGGCGGCCGACCGAGTCGTCGAGCGACAGTCGGCCCTCCTCCACCAGCAGCAGCGCGGCGACCGTGGTCACGGGCTTGGTCATCGAGTAGATCCGGTACAGGGTGTCGGACTCGACGGGCAGACCGGCGGCGATGTCGCGGTGGCCGTGCGTCGTCACGTGGGCGACGCGGCCGCCACGGGAGATCGCCACGAGATAGCCGGGCAGCCGCCCCGCGTCGACCTGATGGGCGAAGTGCCGGTCGAGCCGGTTCAGCACCTTCGGATCCAGTCCGGCCTCACCCGGGTCGATCTCTTGTCGCAGCTGTGCCATCGTTCTCCTCCGGTCGTGCGTACGAGGTGCCGTCGGGAATACCCGGCCTCGATCACCTCACTCCTCATGGTCGCGCAGGATTACCTGAACCGGCCCCTTCTGACGTGTGTTCGAGTGCCGCCGTGACGTATTGCACGGGCAGCCGCCGTTTCGCCGGGGTCATCCGGCTGTCTCCGGTCCGAGGTGCGCGTCGAGCGTCGACCGCAGCAGGGGTTCCACGTCCCGCGACCCGGTGGCGAGTTGGAGGCTGCCCCAGCTCCACAGCTGGGCGATGCCGTGCAGGTTCGCCCACAGCGCGCCCGCGACGGCCCTGGCGTCCGCGTCGGGCCGGATCCGTCCCACGAGGTCCGCCAGGGCGCCGAAGAGCGGCAGACTGGCGTCCCGTAGCCCGAGATGCCCGCTCTCCAGCAGATCATGACGGAACATCAGTTCATACATCCCGCGGTTGCCCAGGGCGAACTCCAGGTACGCCCGGCCCAGTCGGGTCAGCCGCGTCCGGGGACCGGCGTCCGGGTCCTCGTCGATCACCACCGTCACCCGGGCGGCCAGGTCGGCGAAGCCGCGGCGCGCGATGGCGGAGAGCAGCTCCAGATGGGTGGGGAAATGGCGGCGCGGCGCCCCGTGCGAGACACCGGCCCTGCGGGCGATCTCCCGCAGGGTCAGCGCCGCCGCGCCCTCGTCGGCGACCAGGCCGACGCCGACGTCGACCAGCCGTTCGCGCAGCCCGGTCCCGGGCTCTGTCGTGGACATGAACCCTGTCTACCAGCAAGTTGTAGACACTGTCTACGTCGACGCGCCGTGTCGTTCGCACTCCGGCCCGGACGGGAATACGCGGCTCGGGGAGACCGGTTGACGGGGGTATGACTCAGGACGCGACGCAGGACGCACTGCTGGAGCTGCTCTCCGAGAGCGGCGGCGGGGTGCTGGTCACCCTCAAGCGCGACGGCCGCCCCCAGCTGTCGAACGTCAGCCACGCCTACTACCCCGACGAGGGGGTCATCCGGGTCTCGCTCACCGACGACCGGGCCAAGACCCGCAACCTGCGCCGGGACCCGCGCGCCTCCTACCACGTGACCAGCGCCGACCGGTGGGCCTACACGGTCGCCGAGGGCACGGCGGACCTGACTCCGGTCGCGAAGGACCCGCACGACGACACGGTCGAGGAACTCGTCCGCCTCTACCGTGACATCCAGGGCGAGCACCCCGACTGGGACGACTACCGGGCGGCCATGGTCCGCGACGGCCGGCTCGTACTGCGGCTGCGCGTCGAACGCGCGTACGGGCTGCCGCGGCGCTAGTCCCGCCACACAGCGGTATCGGGCCGTGCGGGGCGACAGACCTAGGACTCGGGGCCCGGGCCGGACGGCCGATGGTCCGGCGGGCACGGATTTCCTAGGCTGCTCGCAGATCACCGCCTGTGAGGAGACGTCCTGATGCCCGTCGACGGCCGCAGTCACATCCGTATCGCCCGCCCGTCCCGCGATCTGGCCGTGGCCGAGCGCTTCTGGGCTGCGGGGCTCGGGCTGAGCGTCGTCTGGCGCGCCGAGGGCGGCACGGAGCCCGGCGAGCACGACCTGCTCATGCTCGGCTGGCCGGACGCCCACTGGCACCTGGAACTCGTGCACGAGCCCGGCCTTCCCGTCGAGCCCCGCCCCACGGAGGAGGACCTGCTCGTCGTCTACGTCGACGGCCCGGTGCCGGAGGAACTGGTCACCCGGCTCGAAGCACACGGCGGCAGGCGGGTGCCGTCGCCCAACCCCTACTGGAACGAGTGGGGCGTGACCGTCCAGGACCCGGACGGGTACCGGCTGGTCCTGTGCCGGCGAGGCTGGTCCAACGTCTGACGCGGCCCGACAGGCGGCCCGACGGGCGGGGCGGCGGCGCGCGGCGTCACGGGGTCGCGCCCGAAGCGTTCTCCCGCGCTCGGTCCGCCGCGCGCTCCGCCGTCAGATAGGCGATCACCATGTCGCCGAGCATGGCGCGGTGGCGCTCGCGCCGGGCGGGGTCGACCAGGTCGCGGCCGAACAGGGCGCCGAAGGTGTGCCGGTTGGAGACCCGGAAGAAGCAGAAGGAGCTGATCATCGCGTGCAGGTCGACGGCGTCGACGTCGGCCGTGAACAGCCCCGACTCCTGGCCGGAGACCAGGATGCGGCGGATCACGTCCAGCGCGGGCGAGCCGATCCGCCCGAGCTTCGCGGAGGCCGCGATGTGCACGGCCCCGTGGATGTTCTCGATGCTCACCAGGCGGATGAAGTCCGGGTGCCGCTCATGGTGGTCGAAGGTGACCTCGGCCAGCCGCCGCATGGCCGCCACCGGGTCCAGCCGCTCGACGTCCAGCTCCTGTTCGGCCCTGCGGATCACCGCGTACGCCCGCTCCAGGACGGCCGTGAACAACTGGTCCTTGCCGCCGAAGTAGTAGTAGATCATCCGCTTCGTGGTGCGGGTGCGGGCGGCTATCTCGTCCACCCGCGCCCCGTCGTAGCCGGCCCGGGCGAACTCCTGTGTGGCGACGTCGAGGATCTCGGCCCGGGTCCGGGCGGCGTCGCGGATCCGCTCGTCGGGTCGTGCCGGTTCGTCGACGCTGGGCATCGGGTTCCTTCGGGCGTAGGGCCAGTGCCGGTGATTGTAGAAGCCGGGCCGGTCGGCGCTGTCGGGGTCGGCCCGGGATGCCCGGGTCACGTCCGCCGACCGGCCGCGGCGATGGGCCCGGTCCGTTCGCCGAACGGACCGGGCCCATGTGCGCGGCGCTACGGCCGCATGTTCCACTCCGCGATCACCGGTCGGTCGTGTTCCGTCGACAACCGGCTGACCGTGGCCGTCGCCAGCTGGAACAGCCGGCCCTCCGCCGGTGACAGCCCCAGCCGGCGGGCCGTCAGCACCCGCAGGAAGTGGGCGTGGGCGACGAGCAGCACGTCACCGTCCGCGAGTGCCTCGTCGACCCGGGACAGCACCCGGTCGGCGCGCAGGCCCACCTCCGCGGGCGACTCGCCCGGGTGGTCCTGCGGGCCCGGCGGGACGCCGTCGTCCCACAGGTACCAGTCGGGCCGGGTGCGGTGTATCTCCACGGTGGTGACGCCCTCGTAGCCGCCGTAGTCCCACTCGTGCAGGTCGGGATCGGTCACGGTCCCCGTCACGCCGGCGAGTTCGGCGGTGCGCACCGCCCGGTGCAGCGGGCTGGTCAGCGCCAGCGCGTAGGTCCGGGCGGACAGGAGCGGAGCCAGGGACTTGGCCTCCTCCTCGCCGTGCCCCGTCAGGGGCAGGTCCGTGTAACTGGTGTGCCGGCCCGACGCGCTCCACTCGGTCTCGCCGTGTCGGACCAGCAGGAGATCACCCACGGCCGGGTCTACTTCGCCGACTCGACGGCGTGACCGCCGAACTGGTTGCGCAGGGCCGCGATCATCTTCATCTGCGGCGAGTCGTCCTGGCGGGACGCGAACCGGGCGAAGAGGGAGGCGGTGATGGCCGGGAGCGGCACCGAGTTGTCGATGGCCGCCTCGACGGTCCACCGGCCCTCGCCGGAGTCCTGGGCGTAGCCCTTCAGTTTGTGCAGGTGCTCGTCCTCGTCGAGGGCGTTGACGGCCAGGTCCAGCAGCCAGGAGCGGATGACCGTGCCGTCCTGCCAGGACCGGAAGACCTCGCGCACGTCCGTGACGGAGTCGACCTTCTCCAGCAGCTCCCAGCCCTCGGCGTAGGCCTGCATCATGGCGTACTCGATGCCGTTGTGGACCATCTTGGAGAAGTGGCCGGCGCCGACCTTGCCCGCGTGGACGTAGCCGTACGGGCCCTCCGGCTTGAGCGCCTCGAAGATCGGCTGGAGGCGTTCGACGTGCTCCTTGTCGCCGCCGACCATCAGGGCGTAGCCGTTCTCCAGGCCCCAGACGCCGCCGGAGACACCCGCGTCGACGAAGCCGATGCCCCGGGTGCCGAGCTCCTCGGCGTGCTTCTCGTCGTCCGTCCAGCGGGAGTTGCCACCGTCGACGAGGACGTCGCCGGCCTCCAGCAGACCGCCGAGCTCGTCGACGACCGACTGGGTGGCGGCGCCCGCCGGGACCATCACCCAGACGGTGCGCGGCGCCTGGAGGCCGTCGACCAGCTCGGCCAGGCTGCTCACGTCGGAGACCTCGGGGTTGCGGTCGTAGCCGATGACGGTGTGGCCGGCGCGGCGGATCCGCTCGCGCATGTTGCCGCCCATCTTGCCGAGACCGATGAGTCCGATCTGCATGTCAGTTCACTTCCTAAGCGTGCGGTAAGCGGCGACGAGGGCAGTGGTGGAGGGGTCCAGACCGGGCACGTCCGCGCCCTCGGTCAGGGCCGGTTCGACCCGCTTGGCCAGGACCTTGCCCAGCTCCACGCCCCACTGGTCGAAGGAGTCGATGTTCCACACCGCGCCCTGGACGAACACCTTGTGCTCGTAGAGCGCGATCAGCTGGCCGAGGACCGACGGGGTCAGCTCGGGCGCCAGGATGGTCGTGGTGGGGTGGTTCCCCCGGAACGTGCGGTGCGCCACCTGCTCCTCGGCCACGCCCTCCGCGCGGACCTCCTCGGCGGTCTTGCCGAAGGCGAGCGCCTGGGTCTGCGCGAAGAAGTTGGCCATCAACAGGTCGTGCTGGGCGGCGAGTTCGCCGCTCAGCTCGGGCACGGGCCGGGCGAAGCCGATGAAGTCCGCCGGGATGAGCTTCGTGCCCTGGTGGATCAACTGGTAGTAGGCGTGCTGCCCGTTGGTGCCGGGCGTGCCCCACACCACCGGGCCGGTCTGCCACTCGACCGGGTTGCCGTCGCGGTCCACCGACTTGCCGTTGGACTCCATGTCCAGCTGCTGCAGGTAGGCGGTGAACTTGGAGAGGTAGTGCGAGTACGGGAGCACCGCGTGCGACTGGGCGTCGTGGAAGTTCCCGTACCAGATGCCCAGCAGGCCGAGCAGCAGTGGCGCGTTGGCCTCGGCGGGCGCGGTGCGGAAGTGCTCGTCGACGAGGTGGAAGCCGTCGAGCAGCTCGCGGAACCGGTCCGGGCCGACGGCGATCATCAACGACAGGCCGATCGCCGAGTCGAAGGAGTAACGGCCGCCGACCCAGTCCCAGAACTCGAACATGTTGTCCGGGTCGATGCCGAACTCGGTGACCTTCCCGGAGTTCGTCGACAGCGCCACGAAGTGCTTCGCGACCGCCTTGTCCTCGCCGCCGAGCCCCGCCAGCAGCCAGGACCGGGCCGAGGTGGCGTTGGTGATGGTCTCGATGGTGGTGAACGTCTTCGACGCCACCACGAACAGCGTCTCCGCCGGGTCGAGGTCACGGGTGGCCTCGTGCAGGTCGGCGCCGTCCACGTTGGACACGAACCGGAACGTCAGATCCCGTGCCGTGTAGGCGCGCAGCGCCTCGTACGCCATCGCCGGGCCGAGGTCGGAGCCGCCGATGCCGATGTTGACGACGTTCCTGATGCGCTTGCCGGTGTGACCGGTCCACTCGCCCGAGCGGACCCGGTCCGCGAAGGCGGCCATCTTGTCGAGGACCGCGTGCACGGCGGGCACCACGTTCTCGCCGTCGACCTCGACCACCGCGCCGCGCGGGGCGCGAAGCGCGGTGTGCAGCACCGCCCGGTCCTCGGTCGTGTTGATCTTCTCGCCGCGGAACATGGCGTCCCGCAGTCCGGACACGTCGGTGGCGGCGGCCAGCTCACGCAGCAGGGCGAGGGTCTCGTCGGTGACGAGGTGCTTGGAGTAGTCGATCCGCAGATCGCCCACGCGCACCACGTAGCGCTCCGCGCGAGCGGGGTCGGCCGCGAACAGCTCACGCAGCCGGGTGCCGGACTGCCACGCGGCGCGGTGGTCGGCGAGCGCCGTCCACTCCGGGCGCCGGGTGGGCAGGGGGGAGTCAGGCATGGGAGGGGGTCTCCTTGGTGCCGTCGCCCCGCAGGGCGATGGCGTACATCTCGTCGGCGTCGAGGCGGCGGAGCTCCTCGGCGATGAGTTCGGAGGTGGTGCGGACCTTCAGCGCGAGGGTGCGCGACGGCTGGCCCGGCAGGGTCAGCGTGGCGAGCGGGCCCTCGGGCCGGTCGATGACGATCTCGCCGCTCGCGGTGCCCAGCCGTACGGCCGTGACGACCGGCCCGGCGGTGACCACGCGGTCGACCTTGACCTTCAGCCGGGCCTCCAGCCACCGGGCGAGCAGCTCGGCGCTGGGATTGTCGGCCTCGCTCTCCACGGCCGCCGAGGTGATCTTCGCGCGGGCCTGGTCCAGGGCCGCGGCGAGCATCGAGCGCCACGGGGTCAGCCGGGTCCAGGCGAGGTCGGTGTCGCCGGGGGCGTAGGACTTCCCCCGCGCCTCCAGCGCCTTGAGGGGCGTCTCGACGGCGTACATGTCGGTGATCCGGCGCTGGGCGAGCGCGCCCAGCGGGTCCTTGGCGGGCACGTCGGGCGCGTCCACCGGCCACCAGACGACGACGGGCGCGTCCGGCAGCAGCAGCGGCAGCACCACCGAGTCGGCGTGGTCGGACACCTCGCCGTAGGTGCGCAGCACGACGGTCTCGCCGGTGCCCGCGTCGGCGCCCACCCGCACCTCGGCGTCGAGGCGGGAGTTGGTGCGGTCGCGCGGGGTGCGGGCGTGCCGCTTGATGACGACCAGGGTGCGCGAGGGGTGCTCGTGCGAGGCCTCCTCGGCCGCCTTGATCGAGTCGTAGGCGTTCTCCTCGTCCGTGACGATGACCATCGTCAGGACCATGCCCACGGCGGGGGTGCCGATGTCCCGGCGACCCTGCACGAGCGCCTTGTTGATCTTGCTTGCCGTGGTGTCGGTCAGGTCGATCTTCATGGCCTGCGCCAGCTCCGTCCGTCTCGTGCGAGCATCTCGTCGGCTTCCTCGGGTCCCCAGCTGCCCGAGGCGTACTGGGCCGGCGCGCCGTGCTCCGTCCAGTACTCCTCGATGGGGTCGAGGATCTTCCAGGACTCTTCCACTTCCTGGTGACGGGGGAACAGGTTGGCGTCGCCGAGCAGTACATCCAGGATGAGCCGCTCGTACGCCTCCGGGCTGGACTCGGTGAACGACTCGCCGTACGCGAAGTCCATCGTCACGTCCCGGATCTCCATCGACGTACCCGGCACCTTCGAACCGAACCGGACCGTCATGCCCTCGTCGGGCTGGACGCGGATGACGATCGCGTTCTGGCCGAGCTCCTCGGTGGCGGTGGAGTCGAAGGGGGAGTGCGGCGCGCGCTGGAAGACGACCGCGATCTCGGTGACCCGGCGGCCCAGCCGCTTGCCGGTGCGCAGGTAGAACGGGACGCCCGCCCAGCGGCGGTTGTCGATCTCCAGTTTGACGGCGGCGTAGGTGTCGGTCTTCGACTTGGGGTCGATGCCGTCCTCCTGGAGGTAGCCGACGACCTTCTCGCCGCCCTGCCAGCCCTGCGCGTACTGCCCCCGGACGGTGTGGTCGCCCAGTTCCCCGGGCAGCCGCACCGACTTCAGCACCTTCAGCTTCTCGGTGAGCAGCGACTCGGCGTCGAAGGCGATGGGCTCCTCCATGGCGGTGAGCGCCATCAGCTGGAGCAGGTGGTTCTGGATGACGTCACGGGCCGAGCCGATGCCGTCGTAGTAGCCGGCCCGGCCGCCGATGCCGATGTCCTCGGCCATGGTGATCTGCACGTGGTCGACATAGGAGCGGTTCCAGATCGGCTCGTACATCTGGTTGGCGAAGCGCAGCGCCAGGATGTTCTGGACGGTCTCCTTGCCCAGGTAGTGGTCGATGCGGAACACCTGGTCCGGCTCGAACACGTCGTGCACCACGCGGTTGAGTTCCCGGGCGCTGGTCAGGTCGTGGCCGAACGGCTTCTCGATGACCCCGCGCCGCCAGGAGCCCTCCGGGGCGTCGGCCAGGCCGTGCTTCTTCAGCTGCCGGACGACCTTCGGGAAGAACTTCGGCGGGACCGAGAGGTAGAAGGCGAAGTTGCCGCCGGTGCCCCGGGAGGCGTCGAGCTCCTCGACGGCCTCCCGCAGCTGCTTGAACGCGGTGTCGTCGTCGAAGTCGCCGGGGATGAACCGCATGCCCTCGGCCAGCTGCTGCCAGACCTCCTCGCGGAACTCCGTCCGGGAGTGCTCGCGGACCGCGTCGTGCACGACCTGCGCGAAGTCCTGGTCCTCCCAGTCGCGGCGGGCGAAGCCGACGAGCGAGAAGCCCGGCGGCAGCAGTCCGCGGTTGGCCAGGTCGTAGACGGCCGGCATCAGCTTCTTGCGGGAGAGGTCACCGGTGACGCCGAAGATGACGAGCCCGGACGGGCCCGCGATCCGCGGCAGCCGGCGGTCCCGCGCGTCGCGCAGCGGGTTGTCCCACTCCGCCGCCGGGACGATCGGGACCCGCACCGGCTCCGGTGCCGTCCCCTGGTCGGACGTGCCGGCCATCACGCGTCAACTCCCTTGCTGTCCAGGGACTTCGTCACGGCGTCCAGCAGCTCCTGCCAGGACACCTGGAACTTGGCGACACCCTCGTCCTCGAGCCGCCCGACGACCTCGTCGTAGGAGATGCCGAGCCGCTCCACGGCGGCGAGGTCGGCGCGGGCCTGGGCGTAGCCGCCGGTCACCGCGTCGCCGTGGATGTCCCCATGGTCGGCGGTGGCGTCGAGGGTGGCCTCCGGCATGGTGTTGACGGTGCCGGGTGCGACCAGTTCGTCGACGTACAGCGTGTCCTTGTACGCCGGGTCCTTCACGCCGGTGGAGGCCCACAGCGGGCGCTGCCTGTTCGCCCCGGAGCCCCCGAGCGCCGTCCAGCGGGCGCCGCCGAAGACGTCCTCGTACGCCTCGTAGGCGAGCCGTGCGTTGGCCAGCGCGGCCCTGCCCTTGAGCGCCAGCGCCTGGTCCGTGCCGATGGCCGTCAGGCGCTTGTCGATCTCGCTGTCGACGCGGGAGACGAAGAAGCTGGCCACGGAGTGGATCCGCGACAGGTCCAGGCCGCGCTCCTTGGCCTTCTCCAGCCCGGCGAGGTAGGCGTCCATGACCGCGCGGTAGCGCTCCAGCGAGAAGATCAGCGTGACGTTGACGCTGATGCCGAGGCCGATGACCTCGGTGATGGCCGGCAGACCCGCTTCGGTGGCCGGGATCTTGATCATGACGTTGGGGCGGTCGACCAGCCAGAACAGCTGCTTGGCCTCGGCGACGGTGGCCCGGGTGTCGTGGGCCAGACGGGGGTCGACCTCGATGGACACCCGGCCGTCACGGCCGGCGGTCGCGTCGTGGACGGGACGCAGGACATCGGCGGCCGCGCGCACGTCCGCGGTCGTCATCATCCGTACGGCCTCGTCCACCGTGACGCCCCGCACCGCCAGCTCGGCGAGCTGCTCCTCGTAGCCCGCGCCGGAGCCGATGGCGGCCTGGAAGATCGACGGGTTGGTGGTGACACCCACCACGTGCCGGTTCTCGACGAGTGCGGCGAGGTTGCCGGAGGTGATCCGCCCGCGCGAGAGGTCGTCCAACCAGATCGAGACGCCTTCGTCGCTGAGGCTCTTGAGGGCTCCCGCGGTCGCGGTTGCTTCGGTCACTGTGATCATCTTCTTTCTTGCGGTCGGATCAACCGCGCGCGGCGGCCAGGGATTCCCGGGCGGCCACGGCGACGTTCTCGGGGGTGAAGCCGTACGCGGCGAAAAGGGTCTTGGCGTCCGCGGAGGCGCCGAAGTGTTCGAGGGAGACGATGCGTCCTGCGTCACCTGTGAACCGGTACCACGTCAGACCGATGCCCGCCTCGATTGCGACGCGCGCCCGCACGGACGGCGGCAGGACCCGCTCGCGGTATTCACGCGGCTGCTCCTCGAACCACTCCACGGACGGCATCGACACGACGCGGGTGCCGATGCCCTCGGCCTCCAGCAACTCGCGTGCGGCGACGGCCAGCTGGACCTCGGAACCGGTGGCGATCAGTACGACGTCGGGGGCCGGCGTCGACGCGTCCCGCAGGACGTAGCCGCCCTTGGCGGCGTCCGGGTTCCGCGCGTAGGTCGGTACGCCCTGACGGGTGAGGGCGAGACCGTGCGGGGCCGGCGCGGAGCTGTGCCGGCGCAGGATCTCGGCCCAGGCGACGACCGTCTCGTTGGCGTCGGCCGGACGCACCACGTTCAGGCCGGGGATCGCCCGCAGAGCGGACAGGTGTTCGACAGGCTGATGGGTGGGGCCGTCCTCGCCGAGACCGACGGAATCGTGCGTCCACACGTACGTCACCGGCAGCTGCATCAGCGCGGACATGCGTACGGCGTTGCGCATGTAGTCGGAGAAGACCAGGAACGTGCCGCCGTAGATCCGGGTGTTGCCGTGCAGCGCGATGCCGTTCATCTCCGCGGCCATCGAGAACTCGCGGATGCCGAAGTGGACCGTGCGGCCGTACGGGTCCGCCTCCGGCAGCGGGTTGCCCGCGGGGAGGAAGGACGACGTCCCGTCGATGGTGGTGTTGTTCGAGCCGGCCAGGTCGGCGGAGCCGCCCCACAGCTCGGGCAGGACCGCGCCGAGCGACTGGAGGACCTTGCCGGAGGCCGCGCGGGTGGCGACGGCCTTGCCCTCCTCGAAGGCGGGCAGGGCGTCCTCCCAGCCCTCGGGCAGCAGGCCTGCCACGACCCGGTCGAACAGGCGGGCGCGCTCGGGCTCCGCGCCACGCCACTCCTGGATCCGCTTGCCCCAGGCGGCGTGCGCCTCGGCGCCCCGGTCCAGGGCCGTACGGGTGTGGGCGAGCACGTCGGGGTCGACCTGGAAGGACCGCTCGGGGTCGAAGCCGAGGAGGCGCTTGGTGGCCGCGACCTCGTCGTCACCGAGCGCCGAGCCATGGCTGGCCTCGGTGTTCCGCGCGTTAGGGGCCGGCCACGCGATGATCGTGCGCATCGCGACGATCGAGGGGCGCCCGGTCTCGGCCCGCGCCGCCGTCAGGGCCGCGTGCAGGGCGTGCACGTCGATGTCGCCGTCCGCGGTGGGCTCGATCCGCTGCACATGCCAGCCGTAGGCCTCGTACCGCTTCAGCACGTCCTCGGAGAACGCCGTGGCGGTGTCGCCCTCGATGGAGATGTGGTTGTCGTCGTAGACGAAGACCAGGTTGCCGAGCCGCTGGTGGCCGGCGAGGGAGGAGGCCTCCGCGGAGACGCCCTCCTGGAGGTCGCCGTCGGAGACGATCGCCCAGATGGTGTGGTCGAACGGGGACTCGCCCTCGGGGGCGTCCGGGTCGAACAGACCGCGCTCGTAGCGGGCGGCCATCGCCATGCCCACCGCGTTGGCGACGCCCTGGCCCAGCGGGCCGGTGGTGGTCTCGACGCCGGCCGTGTGGCCGTACTCCGGGTGTCCCGGGGTCTTCGAACCGTGCGTGCGGAACGCCTTCAGGTCGTCCAGCTCCAGCTCGTACCCGGCGAGGAAGAGCTGGGTGTACAGGGTGAGCGAGGTGTGGCCGGGGGACAGGACGAAGCGGTCACGGCCGGCCCACTCGGGGTCCGCCGGGTCGTGACGCATCACCTTCTGAAAGATCGTGTACGCCGCCGGAGCCAGGCTCATGGCGGTGCCCGGGTGGCCGTTGCCGACCCGCTGCACGGCGTCCGCCGCGAGCAGACGGGCGGTGTCGACGGCACGCCGGTCGAGTGCGGTCCACTCGAAGCTGTTCGTCGGGTGCGTGCTCATCTTCAAGAAATCCTCGATGGGAGCGGGAACTATCGTCTGACGTGTTCAAAATTAAAAGTCTGACTTTTACGAAGGAAGGTGGAGGTGTGCCAGCCTGTGGTGAAAGTGGGACACCGACAGCGCGACCAGAGCGGTACGAGAAGGACATGACGGACACAACCACCCAAGGTGCGAGCGCGCAGCCCCAGGTCAGGGGCGCGGCCGACGGCAGGGGCAGCGGCGGCGACGATGCGATCAGGACCTTCCCCTTCCCGGTCGATCTGAGCGTCGGCGGTGTCGGCATGCGGGCCGTCCGGATGAGCGACGAGCGCACCTGGCACCTCGACGCCCCCCTCGAACGCGTCCACCGCATCGACTTCCACGTCGTGATGCTCTTCGACGAGGGCCCCGTGGGCCACATGATCGACTTCGCCGAGTACGAGGTCGCGGCCGGCGACCTGCTCTGGATCCGTCCCGGCCAGGTCCACCGCTTCTCGAAGACCTGCGGGTACCGCGGAACCGTCCTGACCATGCAGCCGGGTTTCCTGCCCCGCGCCACCGTCGAGGCCACCGGTCTCTACCGGTACGACCTGCCGCCCCTGCTCCGTCCCGACGCGGCGCAGCTCGCCGGCCTGCGTGCGGCCATGGCCCACCTGGAGCGCGAGTACGAGGACAGCACGACCCTGCCGCTGAGCCTGCACACGGCGGTGCTGCGGCACTCCCTGACCGCGTTCCTGCTGCGGCTGGCCCATCTCGCGGCGAGCTCCGCCGAGGCCGAGCGGGGCCGCACCGACACCACCTTCACCCTGTTCCGGGACGCGGTCGAACGGGACTTCGCCACCAACCACAGCGTCAGCGCCTACGCCGACGCGCTCGGCTACTCGCGCCGCACCCTGGTCCGCGCGGTCCGCGCCGCCACCGGCGCGACGCCCAAGGGGTTCATCGACAAACGGGTCGTCCTGGAGGCCAAGCGTCTGCTGGCCCACACCGAACTGCCGATCGGCCGGGTCGGGGCGGCGGTGGGGTTCCCGGACGCGGCGAACTTCTCCAAGTTCTTCCACCAGCACACGGACCTGACGCCGGCGTCGTTCCGGGCGGAGCTGCGCTAGCCGTACCGCGTGCCGGTGGGCCGTGCGCGCGTGGGGGAGCGGCGCGCGGCGCGGGCGCCGGGCTTCTGTCGCTGGCGGCTGGCGGCTGGCGGCTGGCGGCTGGGGGCAGGGGGCACGCGGCAGGTGGCACGCGGCACGCCGAAGCGCCGGGGGCCGACGTCCGAGGGGGCGTCCGGCCGCCGGCGCCGGCGGTGAGCGGCCTCACCCGGGTCGGAGGCCGGTCACCGCATCCGGATCGGATCGGTGGCCGGCCTCCGCGTCCCGGTCAGTGGCCGAAGTCGAACCAGTTGACGTTCACGAAGTCCGCGGGCTGGCCGCTGGTGAAGGTCAGATACACGTCGTGGGTGCCGGTCACGGCGGCGATGTTCGCCGGGACCGTCCGCCACGACTGCCAGCCCCCGGTGTTGGCCAGCGCGAAGCTGCCGACGGGGGTGGCGGTACGGCTGTCCAGGCGCACCTCGACGAGACCGCTGACGCCCCCCGCGGCACCGCTCGCCACCCGGGCGCGGAACTGGGTGGCCGCCGTGGAGCCGAAGTTGACGCCCTTGTACAGCGCCCAGTCGCCGTTGGCGAGCGCGCCGATGTTCTGGCCGCCGCCGGTGTCGGTCGTGGTCTCGGTGAGGGTGCCGGACTGGCTGTCGAAGGACTCGGCCTGGACGGCGCTGTAGGCGTCGCGGTTGCCGGTCGGGGGCGGCGTGGTACCGCCTCCACCGCCCGTCGACCGGAGCACCTGCACGTAGTCGACGACCATCGGGTGACCGGGCTGGGTGTCGCCGTCCAGGCCGCCGCCGAACGCGTCCGGGAAGCCGCCGCCCATCGCCACGTTCAGGATGAGGAAGTAGCCGTGGTTGGTGGCGTTGGTCCAGGTCGTCGCGTCGACCTGGTTCGCCGTGACGGTGTGGTAGTTGACGCCGTCGACGAAGAAGCGGATCGCCTCGGGACTCGCCGAGCGGTCCCACTCCATGGAATAGGTGTGGAAGCCGGACTGGCAGGTGGAGCCGGGACACGCGACGGAGTTGCCGATGCCGGTGGTCTCGTTGCAGGGGCCGCCCGGGTTGGTGCCGCAGTGCAGGGTGGCCCAGACCCTGTTCAGGCCCTGGACGTTCTCCATGATGTCCAGCTCGCCGACGCCCGGCCAGTTCTGGTAGTTGCCGCGGTAGGGCGCGCCCAGCGCCCAGAACGCGGGCCAGTAGCCCTCGGCGGCGGTACCGGTGACGTTGGGCATCTGGATGCGGGCCTCGACGCGCAGCTTGCCGCCGGCCGGGGGCTGGAAGTCGGTCCGGGTGGTCTCGATACGGCCCGAGGTCCAGGCGCCCGAAGAACTGCGCAACGGGGTGATGCGCAGGTTGCCGCTGCCGTCGAGCGAGACGTTGCCGGTGCTCGTCGTCATCGTCTCGACCTCGCCGGTACCCCAGTTCGCGGGACCGCCGGGATACGAAGTGCCGGTGTCGTACTGCCAGTTGGAGGTGTTGACGCCGGAGCCCGCGGCGCCGTTGAAGTCGTCGAGGAAGACCTGCGTCCAGCCCGAGGGCGGCGTGGGCGCGGAGGCGTTGGCGGGCAGGGTGGCGGCCGTGGCGACGGCGGCCGCCAGGCCCAGGGTGCCGAGCACGGCGACGAGGGCGCGCCGGAGGGGGCGCCGTCTTCCGGATGTGCCGGAGGTTTCGCTCATGGGGGTGCCTCTCGGGTACGGAGTGAAGTGCGCGGGTGCGTGCGTGGACGCGGGGTGGTGCGGGAGCACGGCTGTACGGTCACGCGGCGGTGCGGGGGGAGCGGGCGTGCGGTGGTGCGTGTGCGGGGGAGTGGCTGGAGCATTCGGAGCACTGGAAGCACTCGGAGCGGTGTCTTGAGAGCGCTCTCAAAGTGCGGCCAATGTGCTCCCCGGCACTGCGGTCGTCAAGAGGTGAAACCGAGAAATTCCTTATGCCGCGGGTGAGTTCACCCCATGAATGCGTGAATGTGCGGGAGCGTGCCGTCGGCCTCCCGGTCCGTGCGGGTGGTTCCGGCCGCCGAGGCCGCCGGCGCCACCTGGAATCTCCGGGCGGATGTGCACTCGCTAACCTGTCGTGGTCACGACCGGACCACGACAGGGGAACCATGAGTCTGCGCCGTCACCAACTGCTGCCCGTCTGCGCCGTCCTGGGCGCTTTCGCCCTCACCGCCTGCTCCGGCTCGGGCGATACGGGGGACGCGGGAGGGTCGTCCGGGGCCGAGGGCGACGGGGGCACGGGGGGTGTGCTCTCGCTCGCGGACGCGAAGACCGTCCTGCGCACGTACGTGAAGGTCAACAACACGGCCAACGCCACGCAGGACACCGAGCGGACGGCGACCGTGGAGAGCGGCGCGCTGCGGTCCCAGAGCCAGGCGGCCTTCCAGCAGTACCCGGCCTGGACGAAGAAGGAGCAGGCGGACTCCGAGACACCCTTCTCCTACCCCGTCGAGGACGCCCACTTCTACATCCCGCCGAAGGGATCCGCCGACTTCTTCATGGTGGACACCCGGATGACCGGCGAGGGCATCGACAAGGACCGGCGCCGACTGCTGGCCTTCAAGCAGGTCGTCGACGAGAAGGCCCGGAGCGGCAAGGCCTGGAAGGCGGTCGCCGTCGGCGAGATCACCGACGGACTGCCGGCCGTCGCCGAGGACGGCGACGGATTCGCCACCCCGGTCGCGGCCACCGACGCGGTGGGCTCGGTGAAGGCGGGCGACCTGGTCGGGCTGTCCCAGGACTTCTATGTCACGGGCGGCAGGAAGGCGGCCGGGACCTTCACCGAGACGGCCTCCGTCAAGGCCTGGAAGAAGGCCTACGCCAAGCGCGCGTCGTTCACGAACGACTGCGTCGACGGCGCGTACGAGGCCGGTTCGGGCGGTGCCGACACGGCGTACGGGGTGAGGACGCGGGACGGCGGCGCGCTGGTCCTCTACGACTTCGGCTTCGTCTACTCGAACTGGACGAAGGCCGAGTGCGCCGGCAGCGAACTCCAACTCCACGACCTGCCCGTCGTCTCCAAGATCTACCTCAACGGCAGGACCACCCTCTCGAATCTCACCCGCAACGAGTCGGTCATGGCCATGGCGGTGGTACCGCCCTCGGGGAAGAAGGTCCGCGTCACCGGGTACGAGGAGCAGCTGACCTACGCCCGGTGAACACCCCCGGCGCGCCGTGACGGCGTGACGGCGTGACTGCGTGACGGGGCGCCCGTCGCCGGGTGGAGAGGGCCCGGCGAGTGGTGCCCCCGGCGGTCAGGGCTGTCGCCGGTGCTCCGGGCGCCAGCCCAGCGCGCGGGAGATGCCGCGTGCCGCGAGACGGACCGCCGGTATCAGCACCGGTACCCGCGCGTCTGCCTCGGGCACGACGACCGACGCGGCGGCGACCACCGTGCCGTCCGCCCCGCGCACCGGCGCCGCCACCGATAGCGCGTCGTCGGTGACCTGACGGTCGCTCACGGCCGCCCCCGAGCGCCGCACCTCGGCCAGCTCGCGGCGCAACCGCGCCGGGTCGGTGAGGGTGTACGGCGTGAAGGCCGCCAAGTCGCCCGCGCAGTAGCGTTCCTGGAACTCGGGCTCGCCGTGGGCCAGCAGCGCGAGCCCGACACCGGTGGCGTGCAACGGCCAGCGCGCGCCGACCCGGATGTGCACGCCGACCGACGAGCGCCCGGCGAGCCACTCGATGTAGACGACGTCCGTTCCGTCCCGCACCGCCAGCTGCACGTTCTCGTGCGTCGCCTCGTACAGGTCCTCCAGGTACGGCAGGGCGACCTGACGCAGCGCGAGGCCGCGCGGGGCGAGCGCCGCGAGCTCCCAGAGCCTGAGCCCGACGTGGTAGACACCCGTCGCGTCCCGTTCCAGCGCGCCCCACTCGGTGAGCGCGCCCACCAGCCGGTGTGCCGTGGTCAGCGTCAGTCCGGCCCGGCGGCTGATGTCCGACAGGGACAGCGCCGGGTGCGCGTGGTCGAACGCGGCCAGCACCGCCAGCAGCCGGCCGGGCGCGGAACGGGTGGCGGTCATGTCCGGGTCTCTCCGCCGGGCGTGCTGGGGGCCGAGGCCTCGGGCGGGAACCGTTCTCCGGGCCGTCCCCAGTCTGACGCACCCCGGCGGCCGGCGACACCCGCCGACGCCGACAATCGCCGCTCCCGCCCGCTCCCGCTCCCGGTGGCCGTCAGTCGGTGACCTGGCGGTACGCGTAGACGGTCGTCGCCAGCGCGCAGACCCCCGGGGGGATGACCTCAGCGCGCAGGGTGGCGGAGGCCACGTCGTAGTCGACGCCCTCCGCCTCGAACGTGCCGTCCGTGCACAGGCTGCGCTGGGGCAGCGCCAACAGGGAGGTCACCGCGCCGGTGACCGGCCCGCCGTCCAGCGCGTGCTCCAGGTCGACCTGGAGCAGCGGACGCACCTCGGGGAACAGCGTGCCGGAGGCGTCGTCCGAGGCGCACACCAGGCGGGTTCCGGTGACGAAGTCGCAGCCCTGGATGTCGCGCACCGGCCTGTCCAGGGTGATCTGCGGGGCCTGTGGCAGCGTGCCGCCCGTCGCCGGGGTGGCCGGGTTGAGCAGCGGCGCGGGGAAGACCTGGAGTCTGTTCTGGTCGCCCCACTCGCCCGACACCAGCCACCGCCCGTCGGGCGAGACGGTGGCGAAGGAGTTGTTCAGCTTCTCGCCCGGGTCGAGCGGGTGGACGTACTCGTAGCGCTTCCCGGCCGGTGTGGTGACCGCGAACATCTTCGACGTGGCCGTGTCGGCGCCCTGGTAGGCGTCGAAGGTGTGGCCGCGCGCGATGTCCGGGTCACCGACGTGGTTCCAGCCCTTGATCCGCAGATCGAGGGGGATGGAGGCCAGGCCGCGGTACAGCAGGGAGCCGTCGGCCCGGCTCGCCAGTCCCTGGCCGCCGCCCAGCGTGTCCGTGTACGCCGTGCCGGTCTGCGCCCAGTGCGGCGCGCCCGCGGCGAGCGCCGGGACGGCGCCGGTCGAGAGTGCTCCTAATAAGGCTGCGCTGATGACAAGTTGACGCTTCATCAGATTTGGGCTCCCGCCACGTCGACGAAGATGGGGTTGGAATAGAACCATGTGTCGGCCCACGGGTCACCGTTGCCGGGCTCGTGCGGGATCGGCCCGTGCGGGTCGACCGACGCGCCGAGGTAGCCGGCCCCGTGCCGCTTGCCGTCGCTGCCGCGCAGCCGGACGTAGAAGGACTCGTCGCCCGCGGTCAGCGGGATGCGCAGGGTGTACGTCCCCTTGCGGCCGTGCACGTCAGCGGTGCGTACGACCCTGGTGTCCGGCGCCCGCCAGGTGTCACGGTCGGCGGTCGCGCCGCGCACCGCGCCGCGGATCACGTCCACGTGCGCCAACTCGGGCAGGACGCCCTGGGCGTTGGGCCGGGACGCGGTGGTCACCGTCACCTCCAGCGTGAGCCGGTCGCCCTCGCGCACGCGCAGCCGGCCGCCCAGCGTGGCGCCCCGGCCGTGGGCGCGGTCCCGCTTCAGCCGGACGTCGAGCCCGTCGAGCAGGTGCCCGTGGTCGAGCCAGACCCGGCCCGCGCGCAGGCCCGCCATCACCGCGCGGTAGCCGTAGCGGGTGACACCGACGTGGGTGCGGCTGAACTGGCCGGGCCAGAAGTCACTGCCCGGCTGCGGGGTGTCGGTGTTCACCGGGTCGGGCAGCCTGCCGGTGTTGTCGAAGTTCCGCCCGGCCGGCCAGTCGCCGTTGCGCCAGGTGTCGAAGACGATCCGGTGGGCGTCGGAGTTGGTGGTGACGGAGAACAGCCGGCCCTCGGCCAGCATCGAGTCCCACAGTCCGCCGACCGTCGCGGTCGCCCAGTCGAAGCCGCCGTACGTCACGTACGCTTCGGCCGGATAGCCGGCCCACGACTGCGCGGACGGCTTGTTCTCGTACTCGCCGCGGATCGAGGCGGCACCGCGCCAACCGGGCAGGGCCGCGCCCTGGGCGCCCGGCGCGCCCTCCATACCGATCACGATCTCGCGCGCCGCGTCCCGCCAGCCGCGTATCTCGTGCGGGGAGTCGATGCCCAGGCGCAGCGGGTGGTTGGCGAGGACCAGCACGTCGTCGACGTACCCCGAGCGGCGCTGCTCGGCCAGCCAGCGGATCGCCTTGAGAGCGTGGGCCTCGTTGCGCGCGGTGTCCGCGGCGCCGGTCGCCCCCTCCGTGTAGCCGAGCAGTTTGCCGTCGTAGGCGCTCTCGAACCGGGTGAGCAGGTCCACCTCGTGCGGGCCCGGCGCGGCGAAGACCGTGGCGTGCTCGGCGGCCGGGATGTACCACTCCAGGCCCTGGAAGATCAGCTGGCGCGGGTTCTCGGCGCGGGCCCGGCGGATCTCGTCGTGCTCCAGCGGTGCGCCGTACGCGGCGTGCCCGAAGTTGGAGTGCTCGGTGAACACCATCCAGTCGAGGCCGTACTTCTCGCCCGCGGCGGCCAGCTGGGAGAACGTGTACTTCGCGTCGTGGCTGTAGACGGAGTGGATGTGGTGGTCGCCGACCAGGTAGGCGAGGTGCGGGTCGTCGCCGCCGTGCTCGTGCCCGGAGTGGGCCGCCGCCGGTACGGCGGCCGGGCCCAGGGCGAACGCGGTGCCGAACAGTCCGGCGCGGCGCAGGAGGGAGCGCCGGGAGACGGCCTGGGCGTCGAGGCCGGCGGGCGGGACGGAGGGATCCGCCCAGGAGGGCAGCTGCTGCTCGGTCATGAGGGTCCTCGGAAGCCGGGAGCGTGCGGTCAGTGGTTCATGAACGACGTGACGGGCAGCGCCCGTTCGACGATGCGGACATCGCCGAGACGGCCGTACAGGATCTGGTCGATCTTCCCGGCGTACTCGTAGCCGCCCAGCAGCCAGGACAGGCCGAGTGTGGTGAGGCCGACCGCGGCGGCGTGCGGATTGCGGGCGACGGGGCAGCCCTGGACGTACAGCGTGGTGTGCGAGCCGTCGTTGACGACCGCGACGTGCCACCACCGCTCCCGCGCGGTCTCGTCACCCCAGTTGGTGGCGATGCCCTGCTGGTTGAGCGGCCGAGCCGCCCACTGCGGGCCGGGGCCGTCGGACAGGGACAGCGTGGCGAGCGGCTCGTCCGGGTCGCCGTCGGTCTTGCCCGCCGCGCCGCCGGTGCCGGCGCGGCCGACGAGCCCGGCCCAGGCGTGGTGGGAGGCGTCCCAGTCCGCGGGCGTGCGGTAGAAGGCCTCGATGGTGTAACCGGACCTGAAGGTCGCCTTGTTGATCGGCGCGCCGTCCACCGTGCGCAGATAGGCGCCCGTCAGCGGGGACTTGAAGCCGTGGAACTCCAGCGAGCCGTGCCCGGGCTGGTCCGGGTGGTGGTCGGCCGACCAGGTGAGCGTGCCGCCGCCCACCGTCACGACCGTGAGGTCGTTGCCCCGCCCGGACAGGTCCCGGACCGTGCCCGTGACGGCCGCGCCGTCCTCGTGCCCGTCGAAGCGCCAGTAGGCGGCCGTCCCGCGGACGAGCATCCGGGAGGCGGGCCGGGCCGGGCGCGCGGGCACCGGGGCGAAGCCGGAGAAGCGGTCCGCGAAGTCGATGTCGACGGAGAACCGGTCGGCGTCGCCGCTCAGTTCGATCTCCTGCCGCTCCAGCTCGTTGAGGCCCCGGGCGGCCCGGCCGAGGATCCACGGGGAGACCGTCTCCACGTCGATGGTGTTCCGGTCCAGGTCGAAGTGGTAGAGGCGGATCATGGCCGCGCCGCCGAAGTAGCGGTTCTGATAGTTCGTCAGATGCAGGTGGACGTCGTGTCCGGCCGCGTTGTGGCGGGTCGCCCGGGCGGCCGGCCAGTAGTGCCCGTTGAGGGTGAGGAAGATCTGGTCGTGGTCGGCGATCAGCCGGTCCCACAGCTGCTGTCCGTACGAGGACAGGGTGTCGTCGCCGGCCACCAGCTCGTGCGTGGTCAGGATCACCGGGGCGTGCGGGTGCGCGGCGAGCACGTCCCGCGCCCACGCGTACCCCCGCGCCGACAGCCGCCAGTCCAGCGCGAGGACCATCCAGGTGCGTCCGGCGGCCTCGAAGAGGTGGAAGGTGTGGTAGCCGTCGGGGGAGGCCCCGCCGAACGTCGGACGGCCCGCGAAGCGCTGGGGCCCGAAGGTCTCCAGGTACGGTGTCGGGCCGCGCTGGTCGTCGGTCGACGACCGCACGTCGTGGTTGCCCGCCACCACGCTGTAGCCGACCCCTCGCCGGTCCAGCAGCCCGAACGCCTCGCCGATCGCGGCGATCTCGGCCGGCGCGCCGTTCTCCGTGAGGTCGCCGAGGTGGGACAGGAAGACGAGGTTGTCCTCCTCGCCGTGCTCCAGCAGATAGCGCAGGGACGCCTCCACGGGCGCGCTGTCGATGCTCGGCCCGTCGAAGAGGTACTGCGTGTCGGGCATGACGGCGAGCGTGAAGCGGGAACTGTCCGGGTCCGGCCGCCACCGCGCTGCCGGAGCCGCCGAAGCCGCCGAAGCGGGCGCGGCCTCGGCGGCCGTCGGCAGCGCGATCCCGGCCGTGGCGGCGGCGCCGAGCAGTGCCGTGGCTCTCAGGAAGCCTCGGCGTCCGGCGTCGGCCTGCGTGGCCTCGCCCTGGTCATGGGCATGCGAAGTGCACACGTGTGCTCCGTGGAGTCGCGGTGGGAACCTGGGATTCAGAGCACGCGCAGGGTCCAGTTCCAGCGGTGGACGCCCGGCGCGACGAGGTAGGAGGGGAAGGTGTCGGGGCCGCAGGAGGCCGTGCCGAGCCCCCGGTGCGCCGCGTCGATGTGCACCACGCAGCCGGGGCGCGGGACCAGTTCGTCGTGGTGCGTGACGGCGGTCAGGTCCTCGGCGCGGTAGCGGGTGACGGAGACCTGGCGGGGCTCGTCCAGCGCGACCGCGAGTCCGGTGGCGTCCGGCGCGGACAGCGTGAAGCGCCGTACACCGTGCCGGCCGCCGCTCTCCTGCGGACGGAGATAGGGGGTGAACAACGCGTCGACGGCGAGCGCGTGATGGCCGACGGGGGCGCCGGAGCTGCGGTCAGGGTACGACTCCCACGGACCCTGGCCGAACCACTCCAGCAGATCGAGCCCCGCGACCGTCTCGAACACCGTGCCGACCCGTGCCACGTCGTCGAACGCGTCCGGCAGCTCGGCCTCCTCGTCGACCTGGATCCCGCCCTCGACCGGCGTGAACACCTGCCGGTGGCGGACGACGCCCGCCGCGCCGGCGTACTCGGCGAGCACGCTCACGCGGCCCTCTTCGTGCCGCACGGAGACCATCTTGCGCACGAGCGCGTCGAGCCCCCAGGACCGCCAGCGCAGCGCCGTGCCGCCCAGCTCGTCGTTGTCGGTGGGCGCCCGCCACAGCGACAGCGCCGGAGCGGCCGTGAGCAGCGGGTGGACCAGCAGCCCGTCGGCGTCGACCTCGACCGGGAGGCCCGTCACGGGCGCCCGGGCGGGCACCGGGGCCGGGCGCAGCCGGATCTGCCGCGCGCACACCTCGGTGCCGGTCGGCGCCCACGGCTGGTCCTCGGCCGTCGTCACGCGCAGCGTCAGCCACGCCTCGCCGCCGTCCCGGGGCAGCTCGAACGGCAACGGCACCGCCGCCGCCTGTCCCGGCCGCAGGTCGGGCAGCTCGGCGGGGGCCCGCAGCGTGCCGCCGTCGGCGAGGGACAGCTCCCACTCGGCGGCCAGCCAGTCCAGGCCGCGGAAGTGCTGGTGGTTGGAGACCACGAGCCCCTCGTGCGGGAACAGGTCCAGGCGCACCGGGGCGGCGATCTCCCGGTGCTCGTACATCACGGGCTTGGGGGTGCGGTCGGGGAGGACGATCCCGTCGGCGACGAAAGCGCCGTCGTGGATCGTCTCGCCGAAGTCGCCGCCGTACGCCCAGCGATGGCCGGGCGCGGCGACACCGTTGTCGTAGAGGCCGGCGCCCCCACGCCCGGCCGGTCTTCCGTCGCTCACACGCTGGAGGATGCCGTGGTCCCAGAACTCCCAGATGAAGCCGCCCTGAAGTCCTGGGGTGGCCTCGATGGCAGCCCAGTGGTCCGCGAGCGTGCCGTTGCTGTTGCCCATGGCGTGCGAGTACTCGCACTGGATGAGCGGCTTGGTCTGCTCCCCGGACAGGGCGTGCGCCACGCAGTCCTCGAGGGGCGCGTACATCGGGCACGCGATGTCGGAGGCCAGGTCCGGGTCCGCCCAGCCGCGCTTGGCCGCGCCCTCGTACTGGACCGGCCGGGACGGGTCGTGCCGGCGCACCCAGCCGGCCGCCGCGTCGTGGTTCGCGCCGTAGTCGGACTCGTTGCCCAGCGACCAGATGATCACCGACGGGTGGTTCTTGTCGCGCAGCACCATCCGCGAGACCCGGTCCACGAACGCGGCCAGGTGACGTGGGTCGTCGGCGATCTCGTGGGCGTGGTCGTGCGCCTCGATGTCCGCCTCGTCGACGACGTAGAGACCGAGCTCGTCGGCCAGGTCGTACAGCGTCGGGTCGTTGGGGTAGTGGGCGGTGCGGATCGCGTTGAAGCCGAACCGCTTGAGCAGCACGAGGTCCGCGCGCATGTCGTCGTACGACACCGTGCGCCCGGTCAGCGGATGGAAGTCGTGCCGGTTGACGCCCCTGATGTAGACGCGCTCGCCGTTGATCAACAGGTCCCGGCCGGCGATCTCGACGTCACGGAAGCCGACGCGGTGGCGCGAGGTGTCGGCCACCGTCCCGTCGGCGCGGTGCAGCCGGACGGTCAGCCCGTACAGCTCGGGCGTCTCGGAGGTCCAGGTGCGCACCTCGGGCACGGTCGTGGTCAGCCGTGCCTCACCGAGGAAGTCGGAGACCCGGTCGTCCTCGGCGTTGGCCCGGTCGAACTCCGTGTCCTGGGGGAGCGGCCGGGGAGCGGCGCCGCCGTCGTCCAGCTCCCCGCTGACGTGCCACCCCTCGGGCAGCGCCCGGTCGCCGCAGGCGCGCACCAGGCAGTCGACCCGCAGCCGGCCGTCCCGCGCCGCGCGCACGGTCACGTCGGCGAGATACAGCGGGTCCGTCGCGTGCAGCAGCACCGAACGGGTGATCCCGCCGTGCCACCACTGGTCCTGGTCCTCCAGGTGCGAGGCGTCCGACCACTTCACCACGGTCAGCCGGACGGTGGACCGCTTCCCGGGGCGCACGATGTCCGACAGGTCGAACTCGGCGGCCAGATGGGAGTCCTTCGAGATGCCGGCCGGGCGCCCGTCGACGTGCACGAGCAGCACGCTCTCGGCGGCCCCCACCTGGAGCACGATCCGGCGCCCGGCCCACTCGGCGGGGACGTCCACCTCGCGCTCGTACACACCCGTCGGGTTGGCGGCGGGCGATCCGGGAGGGAATTGCGCGTACGGCATACGGACGTTCGTGTACTGCGGGAGGTCGTCCGTGTCCTGCATGGTCCAGGCGCCGGGCACGATCGACGACGACCAGTGGTCCGCGAGCGGCGCGTCCGGCGCCGGGAGCAGCTGGAAGCGCCACTCGCCGTCCAGGGACAGCGCCGCCGCGCGACGGTCCACGGCGTTCATGGGCAGCCGCCCCCAGGAGGTCACCTCGGGTGCCTCCCAGGGGCGCAGCGCCAGCAGGGCGTCCGTCAACGGATGGCTCCCTTGGCGAGGTCGCCGATGATCTGGCGGGCGCCGATCGCGAACACGATCAGCAGCGGGACGAGGGCGAGCAGGGCGCCGGTCATGACCATTCCGTAGTCGGTCGTGCCGTGGGTGCCGTTGAGCTGGGACAGCGCGACCTGAAGGGTCACGTTGTCCGGGTCGGTGAGGGCGATCAGCGGCCAGGCGTAGTCGTTCCACTGCCCCATGAAGGTGAAGATGCCGAGGAAGGCGAGGCCCGGCCGGACCACCGGGAGGGCCACGTGCCAGTACTGGCGCAGGAAGTGCGCCCCGTCGATCCGGGAGGCGTCGAGGAGCTCGTCGTGGATCGCGCCCTTCATGTACTGGCGCATCCAGAAGATGCCGAACGCGTTGGCCGCCGCCGGGACGATCAGCGCGGTCATCGAGCCGATCCAGCCCAGCTTCGCCATGACGACGAACTGCGGGATGGCGGCCAGCTGGGCCGGCACCATGAAGATCGCCATCATCAGGACGAACAGCACCCGCTTGCCCGGGAAGGCGAACTTGGCGAAGACGAACGCCGCCAGCGAGTCGAAGAACAGCACCAGGAACGTCACCGTCAGCGCGACCAGCAGCGAGTTCCCCATCGACCCGAAGAAGTCGACGGCGTCGAAGAGATGGCGGAGGTTCTCCAGGAAGTGGGTGCCGGGCAGCAGCTTCGGCGGGTACGAGAAGATCTCCGACGACGTGTGCGTCGACATGATCACGGCCCAGTAGAACGGGAAGGCCGACAGCAGCAGACCGGCCACGAGGACGGCGTGCAGCGCGATGCCCCGGCGGCGGGAGCCCTTGATGGATGCCATGGTGACCGGCCTTCCTATTCTTCGCCCCGGCGCTGCACCAGGCGCCAGTTGACGATCGAGAAGAGGACGACGACGAGGAAGATGCCCCACGCCACGGCGGCGCCGTAGCCGAAGTCGTTGTTGTCGAAGGTCTGCTGGAAGAAGTAGAGGACCATCGTCTGGCCCGCGTGTCCCGGACCGCCCGCGAACGTCGAGTCGTTGGAGGTCGTCTGGAGCAGCACCTGCGGCTCGGAGAAGCTCTGCAGACCGGTGACCGTCGAGACGACGAGCACGAACAGCAGCACCGGGCGCATCAGCGGCAGCGTGATCCGGAAGAAGGTCTGCACGGGACCGGCGCCGTCCATCCGGGCCGCCTCGTACAGCTCGCCCGGGACGGTCTGGAGTCCGGCGAGGAAGATGATCGCGTTGTAGCCGGTCCACTGCCAGGTCATCAGCATCGCGACGGCGACCTTGATGCCCCACGGCGTGTTCAGCCAGGCCACCTGATCCGCGCCGACGACCCGCAACACCGCGTTCACCAGGCCGAAGTTGGTCGAGAACACCGAACCGAAGACGATCGCCACGGCGACGACGGAGGTGACGCTCGGCAGGAAGTAGGCGAACCGGTAGAGGTTCTTGAAACGGACCGCCGAGTTGAGCATCACGGCCGTCACCATCGCGAGGAAGATCATCGGGAAGGTGGCCAGCACCCAGATGACGAGCGTGTTCCCGATCGAGTTCCAGAAGTCGACGTCGGACAGCAGGTACCGGTACTGCGACAGTCCGGCCCACTCCATCGGGCCGAGGCCGTCCCAGCGGTGGAAGGACAGATAGAGCGAGAAGCCGACCGGGAACAGGCCGAAGGCGAGGAAGAGCAGGTAGAAGGGGGAGATCGCGGCGTAGAGGTGCCAGTACCTGCCGAGGCCCTTGCGGGGCGCCGGCGCGGGCACCGGTCTCACGGCGGCCGGGGGCCGCTCCAGCGCGGGGACGGTCGCCATCAGTAGCTCACCCCCAGGTGCTCGGCGATACGCCGGCATTTGCTCATGGCGTCCCTCCAGGCGTGGTCCGGATCCTTGCCGAGGACGCCGACGTTCTTGATCTCGTCCTTGACGGGCTGCCCGAGCGCGATGTCGTACGGGCTGTTGTAGGCGACCGGGATGCGTTCCGCGGCCGGCCCGAAGACGTCCATCGTGACCTGCCCCCCGAAGAACGGGTCCGGCTCCTGGAGCTGCTTCATGCCGTACGAGGCCGGCGTCGAGGGGAAGAGTCCGGCGTCGACGAAACCCTGGGCCTGGTTGGACGCGTCCAGCAGCCAGGTGATGATCTCGAAGGCCCGCTCGGGCTCCCGGCACGCCTTCGTGATCGCCAGGAACGAGCCGCCGATGTTGGACGGCCCGCCCGGACAACTCGCCACCCGCCAGCGGCCCTTGGTCCTCGGAACGCCGAGCTTCATGTCGCTGGTGTTCCAGGAGGCGTTGAGCTGGCTGGGCAGCTTGCCGCCCTCGGTGGCCGACAGCTGGTCCGGGGTGCCGCTGACGAGGGCCGACACGATGCCGCGCCGCTTGGCGTCCACCGCGCGGTCCCAGGCGGTGCGGATGTGCTCCTGGTCGCCGATGAAGTGGCGGTCCCGGTCGACGTACTGCCGGGTGCCCTGGTTCACCGACATGGTGAACACGCTGGTGATGTCGGTGAGCAGGTAGGTGCCCGGAAGCCGCTTCCTCAGTCGCTGTCCGGCATCCAGGAACGCGTCCCAGGTGCCCAGTTCGCGCGAGACGTCGGCGGGTTCGGACGGCAGCCCGGCCTTCTCGAACACGTCCGGCATGTAGTAGTGCGCCACCGGGCCGCAGTCGATGGGGAAGCCGACCATGGTGCCGTCGTCCGCGATGCCCTGGTCCCACTTCCACGACAGGTACCGGTCGCGGTACTTCTGCGCGCCGAGCGTGCGCAGGTCCACGAACTGGTCGGCGTTGGGCAGGTAGGACGCCATGTCCTCGCCCTTGAGGCCGGCGATGTCGGGGATGTGGGCGCGGCCCGTCATCGTGGTGAGCAGTTTGGAGCGGTAGTAGCCGCCTATCTGGATGGCCTGGAGGTCGACGGAACGGTCGTACCGGGCCTTCGCGTTCTTCACGACCGTGTCGCTCAGGCCGCCGCTCCAGTACCACAGGACCATGTCCCGGCCGGTCGAGCCGGTCGGAACGGCACAGCCGGTCGCCAGGCCGCCGAGCGCCGTGGCGGCCGTGCCGGCCAGGCCCGCGCGCAGCAGGCCTCTTCGTGAGAGCCGCACAGCTCCCACCGCCTTTCGGATCTGTTCGGGTCGTCGCATACGAGGGGTCGGCACGGGACGTGCGGACCGGGTCGGTCAGGAGTTCCGTACGGACGGGGTCGGTCAGGAAGGGCCGTACGGACGGGGTCGGTCAGGAAGGCCGTACGGGCCGGGTCGGTCAGGAGTGCCGTACGGGTGGGGTCACGGGGGCGTGGCGGACGGGCGGGCCCGGGTCCGCGGGCACGCGGTCGTCGAGGAAGCCGTACGCGCGCCGCAGGGCGGGGTCCTCGACCGCGCGCCACCACCGGTCGACGCCGTACCAGCCGGGTGCCGCGAGCGCGCCGCCGTGGTGGCCCACGGACAGCCCCGCCGCGAGGACGGCGAACCGCAGCCGCTGCTCCAGCGGCCAGCCGCCCAGCGAGGCGGCGACGAAGCTCGCGCCGAAGACGTCGCCGGCGCCCGTCGCGTCGAGGACATCGATGTCGAGAGCCGGGACCTCGGCGTACTCGCCCGTGGTCTGGTCCACGGCGACGGCGCCGTCCCCGCCGCGCGTGACGACGGCCACCGGCACCAGGTCGGTCAGCCGCCCCAGGGCCGCGATCGCGCTGTCGGTGCGGGTGTAGGCCATCGCCTCCTCCTCGTTGGGGAGGAAGGCGTGGCACAGGGAGAGCTGGTCGAGGAGGTCGGTGGACCACCGCTCGGTGGGGTCCCAGCCGACGTCGGCGTAGATCAGCGTGCCGTTCGCGGCCGCCTTCGACAGCCAGTCGCGCGGCTCGGCCTCCAGGTGCACGAGGGCCGTGCGCGCCGCGGGCGGATCGCCCATCAACGCGTCCTGGGTGTACGGGGGTTCCTGGCCGTGGGTGACCAGGGCCCGGTCCTGGCCGTGCGCGAGCGCCACGGTGACCGGGGTCGGCCAGCCGTCCGCGCGGCGGGTGAGGGACAGGTCGACGCCCTCCTGCCGGGCCAGGATCTCCTCGCAGTACGCGCCGTAGAAGTCGTCCCCGAGGACGGTGGCCAGCGAGGTCCGCAGGCCGAACCGGGAGGCGGCGACCGCCAGGTTGGCGATGCCCCCGGGTCCGCAGCCCATGCCCGTCGTCCAGATCTCCCGGCCGGGTGTCGGCGGCCCGCCCAGCCCGGTGAGGACGAGGTCGTAGAAGAGCAGCCCGGTCAGCAGCACATCGGGGCGGTCGTCGTCCACGCGCGCTTCCTCTCGTCGGCATGTACAGGAGGTCATCAGAACTCTTCAATTCGGTGACCGGAATCGTGCGCTGCTCGACGAGTTTGGTCAATACCCGAGCAGAACTGAGCATAGAAATGATTGAAGATGACGAGTAGTGTTCGCGGCGTGCTGGCAGAACGACGACATCAACTCATCCTGCGGGCCCTGCGCTCCGGCGGTCCCGCGGCCGTGACGGACCTTTCCGAGCAGCTCGGCGTAAGTCCCGCCACCGTCCGGCGCGACCTGCTCAGACTGGAGGAGGAGGGCCTGCTCACCCGGGTACACGGCGGCGCCGTCGCGGACGAGGGCGATCAGCCCTTCGCCGAGGTCGCCGAGGTGCGCGTGGCCCAGAAGGACGCCATAGCGGCGGCCGCCGCGGCGATGGTCGCGGACGGCCAGTCGGTGCTGCTCGACATCGGCACCACCGCCTTCCGACTGGCCCGGCAGCTGCACGGCCGCCGGCTCACCGTGATCACCAGCAACCTGGTGGTCTACGAGGAGCTCGCCGACGACGAGGGCATCGAACTGGTGCTGCTCGGCGGCATGGTCCGCCGCGAGTACAGATCCCTGGTCGGCTTCCTCACCGAGGACAATCTGCGCCAGCTGCACGCCGACTGGGTGTTCCTCGGGACCAGCGGAGTGCGGCCGGGCGGCCAGGTGATGGACACGACGGTCGTCGAGGTACCGGTCAAGCGAGCCATGATCAAGGCCGGTGAGAAGGTCGTCCTGCTCGCCGACGCGGCGAAGTTCCCGGGCACGGGCATGGCGAAGGTCTGTGGTCCCGAGGACCTGGACGTGATGGTGACCGACGCGCCGCTGGACGCGGTGACCCGTTCCTCCCTGGAGGAGGCGGGCGTACAGGTGGTCCTGGCAGGAAAGGCGGGAACAGCGTGAGGCTGACGATTCTGGGCGGCGGCGGGTTCCGCGTGCCGCTGGTGTACGGGGCGCTGCTGACGGACCGTGGCGAGGGGCGGGTGACGGAGGTCGTCCTGCACGATCTGGACGACAGCCGGCTGCACGCCGTCGCCCGGGTGCTGGCCGAACAGGCGTCGACCGTGGCCGAGGCCCCCCGGGTGACGGTGACGACCGACCTCGACGAGGCCCTGCGCGGCGCCGACTTCGTGTTCTCCGCGATCCGCGTCGGCGGCCTGGAGGGCCGCGCGGACGACGAACGGGTGGCGCTCGCCGAGGGCGTCCTCGGCCAGGAGACGGTCGGCGCGGGCGGGATCGCCTACGGCCTGCGGACGGTCCCCGTCGCCGTCGACATCGCCCGCCGGGTGGCCCGGCTGGCCCCCGACGCCTGGGTCATCAACTTCACCAACCCCGCGGGCCTGGTCACCGAGGCCATGTCCCGTCACCTCGGCGACCGGGTGATCGGCATCTGCGACTCCCCGGTCGGCCTCGGCCGCCGGATCGCCCGGGTCCTGGGCGCCGACCCGCGCGAGGCGTGGATCGACTACGTCGGCCTCAACCACCTCGGCTGGGTGCGCGGGCTGCGCGTCGGGGGCCGTGACGAACTCCCGCGCCTGCTCGCCGACCCCGACCTGCTCGGCTCCTTCGAGGAGGGCAAGCTCTTCGGCGCCGACTGGCTGCGCTCCCTGGGCGCGATCCCCAACGAGTACCTGCACTACTACTACTTCAACCGGGAAGCCGTACGCGCCTACCAGCAGGCCGAGAAGACCCGCGGCGCGTTCCTGCGCGACCAGCAGGCCCGGTTCTACGAGGAGGCCCGGGGCGCGGACGGCTCGGCGCTGAGCGCCTGGGACCGCACCCGTGCCGAGCGCGAGGCCACCTACATGGCCGAGAACCGGGAGACGGCGGGCGCCGGCGAGCGCGCGGCCGACGACCTGTCCGGCGGGTACGAGAAGGTGGCCCTCGCCCTGATGCGGGCCATCGCGCGCGACGAGCGCGCCACGCTGATCCTCAACGTGCGTAACCAGGGCACCCTTTCCGCCCTGGACACGGACGCCGTGATCGAGGTGCCGTGCCTCGTCGACGCCAACGGCGCCCACCCCGTCGCCGTCGCCCCGCTGCCCGAGCACGCCACCGGCCTGGTGTGCGCGGTGAAGGGCGTCGAGCGTGAGGTGCTGGCCGCGGCCGAGTCGGGCTCCCGCGCCACGGCCGTGAAGGCCTTCGCGCTGCACCCGCTCGTCGACTCGGTGAACGTCGCCCGACGGCTGATGGAGGGCTACGCCGAGGTCCATCCGGGCCTCGCGTACCTCGCGTAGCGCTTCCCCCGCCGTCTCACCTCGCGTAGCGCTTCCCCCGCCGTCTCACTCCCCCTGACCTCCCGGCCTCTCGGCCTCCGGCCGCCGGCTACCCGCTGTTTCCTGGAGACTTCCATGCACGACGAACGCCGCCGGATCGAGGAGCGCGCGGAGCGCGTCCACAACCAGCGCGTCAAGCCCGCCCTCTACGCGGCCACCGTCCCCTTCGAGGTCGAGGCTTGGCAGGCGCCGGGGGAGCCGGTCCCCTTCGAGGAGGCCGCCGCCGCGCCCTACGAGCCCTTCGCGATGGACACCCCCTGGGGCCCGCCCTGGGGCACGACCTGGTTCCGGATGCGCGGGCGGGTGCCCGCCGCCTTCGCCGGGCGGCGCGTCGAGGCGGTCATCGACCTCGGCTTCGTGGGCGACTGGCCCGGAAACCAGGCCGAGGCCCTCGTCCACCGGATCGACGGCACGCCCCTGAAGGCGGTCAACCCGATGAACCAGTACGTCCCGGTCGCCGACCCGGCGACCGGCGGCGAGGAGATCCACTACCTCGTCGAGGCGGCCTCCAACCCGGACATCCTGGCCGGCGACTTCGCCGCCCCGACCCCGCTCGGTGACATCCTGACCGCGGGCGACAAGCCCCTCTACACCTTCCGCCGCGCCGACCTCGCCGTCCTGGACGAGGAGGTCTTCCACCTCGACCTCGACCTCCAGGTGCTGCGCGAACTGATGCTGGAGCTCGGCGAGCACGACCCGCGCCGGCACGAGATCGCGCACACCCTCGACCGCGCCCTGGACCTGCTCGACCTGGACGACGTGGCCGGCTCCGCGACCGCGGTCCGGGCCGCGCTGCGGCCCGCCCTGGCCAAGCCCGCGCACGCCAGCGCCCACACCGTCTCCGGCGTCGGCCACGCGCACATCGACTCCGCCTGGCTGTGGCCGATCCGCGAGACCAAGCGCAAGACCTCGCGCACCTTCTCCAACGTCACCGCGCTCGCCGACGAGTACGACGACTTCGTCTTCGCCTGCTCCCAGGCCCAGCAGTACGAGTGGGTGCGCGACAGCTACCCGCGAATCTGGGCCCGGATCCAGGAGTCGGTGAAGAAGGGCCAGTGGGTGCCCGTCGGCGGCATGTGGGTCGAGGCCGACGGCAACCTGCCCGGCGGCGAGGCCATGGCCCGCCAGCTCATCCACGGCAAGCGGTTCTTCATCGAGCACTTCGGCATCGAGACCAAGGGGGTCTGGCTGCCGGACTCCTTCGGCTACAACGCCGCCTATCCGCAGCTCGCCAAGCTCGCCGGCAACGAGTGGTTCCTCACCCAGAAGATCTCCTGGAACCAGACCAACAAGTTCCCCCACCACACCTTCTGGTGGGAGGGCATCGACGGCACCCGCATCTTCACCCACTTCCCGCCGATGGACACCTACAACGCCTGCTTCAGCGGCGAGGAGATGGCGCACGCGGTGCGCAACTACAGCGAGAAGGGCGGCGCCACGCGTTCCCTCGCCCCCTTCGGCTGGGGCGACGGCGGTGGCGGCCCGACCCGCGAGATCATGGAGAAGGCCCGCCGGCTCGCCGACCTGGAGGGCTCGGCGAAGGTCGTCGTCGAACACCCCGACAGGTTCTTCGCGGACGCCCGCGCCGAGTACCCCGACGCGCCCGTCTGGGTCGGCGAGCTCTATCTGGAGCTGCACCGCGCCACCTACACCTCCCAGGCCCGCACCAAACAGGGCAACCGGCGCAGCGAACACAAGCTGCGCGAGGCCGAGTTGTGGGCGACCACCGCCGCGCTGCACGCGCCGGGTTACGCCTACCCGTACGAGAAGCTCGACCGGCTGTGGAAGACGGTGCTGCTGCACCAGTTCCACGACATCCTGCCGGGGTCGTCGATCGCCTGGGTGCACCGGGAGGCGGAGGCCGAGTACGCCCGGGTGGCCCAGGAGCTGGAGGTGCTGACGGCCGAGGCGGTCGCGGCACTGGGCGGCGGCGGGGCGCGCGTGTTCAACACGAGCCCGTACGACCGCGCCGAGGTGGTCCGCGCCGCCGAAGGCACGCCCGCGTACGTGGAGGTGCCCGCGAGCGGCAGCGCGCCGCTCACCGACGCCGAACCCCCGCAGCCGGTGACGGTCACGGGCCTGGTCCTCGACAACGGCCTGGTCCGGGTCGAGGTGGCGCGGGACGGCACCCTGTCGTCCGTGTACGACCTCCGGGCCCGGCGTGAGGTCCTCGCCGAACCCGGCAACCTGCTGCGCCTGCACACCGACCTCCCGAACTACTGGGACGCCTGGGACATCGACAAGCACTACCGCAACCGCTACACCGACCTGCTCGACGCCGACTCCGTCACGGTCGTCGAGACGGACCCGCTGCTCGGCTCGATCCGGGTGGAGCGGAGCTTCGGCAAGGGGTCGAGGATCGTCCAGACCATCACCGTCCGGGCGGGCAGCCCGCGCATCGACATCGAGACGGACATCGACTGGCACGAGGCCGAGAAGATCCTCAAGGCGGCCTTCCCGGTGGACATCCGGGCGCCGCACTCGTCCGCCGAGATCCAGTTCGGCCACGTCCAGCGGCCCACCCACACCAACACCAGCTGGGAGGCGGCCCGTTTCGAGGTCTCCGGCCACCGCTGGGTGCACATCGGCGAGCCCGGCTACGGCGTCGCGGTCGTCAACGACTCCACGTACGGCCACGACGTGACCCGCACGGTCCGCGAGGACGGCGGTACGACGACCACGGTCCGGCTCAGCCTGGTCCGCGCTCCGCGTGTCCCGGATCCGGGGGCCGACCAGGGCAGACACCGCTTCACCTACGCGCTGCTGCCCGGCGCGAGCATCGAGGACGCGGTCGCCGAGGGGTACGCCCTCAACCTGCCGCTGCGGGTGGCGGACGCGGCGGGCGCGCCGCGTCCGGTCGTCTCCCTGGAGGGCGACGACGACGGCACGCACGGCGTGACCGTGGAGGCGGTCAAGCTCGCCGACGACACCTCGGGCGACGTCGTCGTCCGTCTCTACGAGTCCCGCGGCGGCCGGGCCCGGGCGACCCTGCGCACCGGATTCCCGCTCGCCGGGGCCCAGGTCACCGATCTGCTGGAGCGCCCCCTGGAGGAAGCGGCCACCGACGGCGCCGACGGCGTCCCGGTCGAGCTGCGCCCCTTCCAGATCCTGACCCTGCGCCTGCGGCGCGCCGACGCCGGCCGATAGGAGCGCGGCAGCCATGCCCATGCAACCCTGGTTCACCGACGCCAAGTTGGGGATCTTCATCCACTGGGGGATCTACGCCGTCGACGGCGTCCAGGAGTCCTGGTCGTTCTACGACGACATCGTCCCGTACGACCGGTACATGTCCCAGCTGGACCGCTTCACCGCCGCCCGCTACGAGCCGCGCGAGTGGGCCGCCCTGTTCGCCCGCGCGGGCGCGCGGTACGCCGTGCTCACCAGCCGCCACCATGACGGCGTCGCCCTGTGGGACAGCGCCCACGGTGACCTGAACGTGGGGCGCGACCTGATATCCGGCTACGCCGACGCGCTGCGCGAGCAGGGCATCAAGGTCGGCCTCTACTACTCGCACTCCGACTGGAGCCACCCCGACTACGCCTCCACGCGCAAGCCCGGCCGGCCGCCGGAACTGGCGGACAACCGGTACTCCGAGGTCGCGGCCGAGTCCGAGGACCCGGACGCCTGGGAGCGGTTCCTGGCCTACCGGGACGGCCAGGTCCGTGAACTCGCCTCCCGCTACCGGCCGGACCTCTTGTGGTTCGACGGAGAGTGGGACCGCAGCGAGGAGCAGTGGCGCATCCCGCGGCTCGCCGCACTCGTCCGCGCCGAGGTGCCGGACGTGGTGTTCAACGCCCGCATGCTGAGCGAGGGCGACTACGCGACCCCCGAACAGGGCGCCCCCGTCGTCCCGCCCGAGGGCCCCTGGGAGCTGTGCCTGACGGTCAACGACTCGTGGGGTCACCAGCACCACGACCACCACCACAAGTCCGTCGACCAGTTGATCCGCTACTTCGCCGAGACGATCGGCGGCGGTGGCAACCTGCTGCTCAGCGTCGGACCCCGGGAGGACGGCACCATCCCGGCCGAACACGCCGAGCGGCTGGAGGGACTCGGCGACTGGATCGCCCGGCACGAGCGGGCGGTGTACGGGACCGGGCGCGGGCTGCCCGCGGGTCATCACTACGGCCCCAGCACCCTGTCGGCGGACCGCCGCACGCTGTACCTGATCCTCTTCGACGCCCCCCGGGCGGAGATCAACGTACGGGGTCTGCTCGGCTCGGTGCGGCGGGTCACGGTGCTCGGCAGCGGAGCCGAACTCGCCCACCGGATCACCGGCGGTCTGCACGAGACCCCCGGTGTGCTGTGGATCGAACCGCCCGCCGCGGCGGACCTCGACCCGCACGCCACCGTGCTCGCCGTGGAACTGGACGGGGAGTTGGAGCTGTACCGCGGGCCGGGGCGCTTCTGAGCCTTTCCCCTTCGGGTCGGCCGGTCGCCCCCCGTGACAGCGGCCGACCGACCCGAGCCCCCGTGCTCCCCCGTACCCCCGTGTTCCCCCGCGTCCTTCCCTCTTAAGAGCACGCGGCCCGCACCCTGATACACCCCGGGCGGAAAAAAGTCCCCCCGGACCCGAAAGCCCGGGGGGACGCGTGCCGTTCGGGTGCGCTCAGCCGGTGAAGCCGGCCGTGATGGAGGTGAACTGCAAGGTGCTCTGGTTGATTCCGGAGCAGTTGCTGACCACTCCGCCACCGGGGCACGGCCGGTCGCGGTTGACGGACCAGTAGGCGAGCCGGGCGATGTGGTGGGAGTTGGACCAGTCGCGGATCTGGGTCCAGATCGCCGGGGTGGTGTTCTCCTGCTGGTCGGACAGACCGTTCATGCCGGAGATGCCGATGTGGGCGTAGGCCGTGGCGTCGTCCCACCCGAAGGTGGACTTCAGCTTGGTCCTGAGTCCCTCGGTGGCGTTGACGGTGCTGCCGTACATGTCGGATCCGCCGCCGAAGTCGAACGGCATGATCGTGAAGACGTCGATGTCGGCGTTGAGCGCCTTGGCCTGCTCGATGAGCCGGTTGCCGTAGTAGGACGGGCCGGTGGTCGTGGTGCCGAAGGTGACGATCGTCTTCAAACCGGGGTTGTTGGCCTTGACGGTCTTCAGCGCGGTGAGGATCTTCGCCTGCACGGCCTCGTTCTCGAACTCGTCCGTGTTCTCGATGTCCATGTCGATCGCCTTGAGCGAGTAGGCGTCGATCACCTTCTGCAGGGCCCCGGCGAGGGCGCTCGCGGAGGAGCAGTTGGCGCCGAGCTTGCTGCCCTGCCAGCCGCCGAAGGACGGGACGATGTCACCGCCCGCGGACCGGATCTGGTTGATGACGGTCTGGTCGTTGCCGCCGGTGAGCGGACGGGCGCTGTCCCACATCGGGTTGCAGCCGCCGCCGTCCAGCATGAACGCCATCGTGTACCACTTGATCCCGGTCGAGCTCATCACCGAGGTCGCGCTGGGCGGGTCGCCCCAGCCGAGGTAGAGGTAGGGCGCCGCCTGCTTGAAGCCGGTGCCGCCGCCTCCGCCCGCGTTGGTGGTGACGCTCACGGAGTTGGAGGCGCCGGAGGTGTTCCCGGCCGCGTCCCGCGCCTTGACGGTGAAGGTGTACGCGGTGCTCGCGGAGAGGCCGCCGACCGTGGCGGTCGTCCCGGAGACGCTCAGCACCTGGCTGGAGCCGCTGTACACGTCGTACGCCGCGACGCCGGTGTTGTCGGTCGAGGCGCCCCAGGACAGGGAGACGCTGGAGGAGGTCTTGCCGGTGGACGTCAGGTTCGTCGGCGTGGTCGGGGCCTGGGTGTCGCCGCCCCCGCCGCCGCCCGGTCCGTCCAGGCTGATGTCGTCGGCGTAGTAGGTGCCCTGCGCGTACCAGCCGTGCGTGTAGATCGTGGCGCTCGTCTGGGAGGCGCCGGTGGTGAAGGGCACGGTCAGTTGGCTGTACGCCGACGGCGACGTGGTCCAGGTGGAGGCGCCGCCGTCCACGCCGAGGTAGACGTAGGAGCCGCGCACCCAGCCGCTGAGGGTGTACGCGGTGTTCGGCTTGACGGCGACGGTCTGGCTGCACTTGGCGTTGTCGCTCGAACTCACCGCTCCCGCGAGGGCTTTGGAGCCGCCGTGCACGGGGGAGGAGACGACCGAGCCGAGGTTCCCGGTACAGGACCAGGGCGACAGACTCCCCGATTCGAGGCCGGGGTTGGTGAGGATGTTGGCCGCCTGGGCGGTGCCGGGGAGGGCGACGGCCCCGGTGACGGCGAGCGCCACCGTGCCGAGCAGTGCGAGAAGGCGACGTCGGGAACGTACGAGAAGAGTGGGGCGCACGCGATCTCCCTGAAGAAATGGGGGTGTTCGGGAGTGCACAGAAGTGCGGAGAAGTGCCGAGAGGTGCGCGACCCAAGTTGGTATGGACCAATCACGGTGTCAAGATGCGACGTCATGATTGGTCCAGACCGGTATGAAGATGTGGCCGGGTGAGGCGGCGGGAAGCAGGCCCGCGGCTACGCCCGGACGTTGGCCGTGGCCCCGGCCTCCGAGGTGACGGGCGCGACCTGCTCCAGCGTCTGGGCCGGGACGGCCGGCAGCAGGTGCTCGGTCTCCTCGATCCGCTGCTGCGGCAGCGACACCGGCCGCAGCGGGCGCGGACCCGACACCACCGTGTAGTCCTGGCCGAGGAACGGCGGCACGATCTCGCCCTGGTCCTCGCCGAGCGCCAGCTGGACGGCGGCCCAGGGCGCGTTGACACCGCACAGGGACAGCTGGTGCAGCCCGCCGGCCGGACGGGTGTTGACGTCCATGAGGACCGGCCGGTCACCGAACATCCGGAACTGGATGTTGGACAGGTGGTGCAGCCCGAAACCCTCCGCGATCCGTCGCGCCGGCTCCAGCCACTGCTCGTGCAACGTGAAGCCCCGGCGGCGGCCGTTCTTGGTGCGCCCCACGGCCAGCCGGACGCGGTTGTCGGTGCCGGTCAGGCAGTCGACCGAGACCTCCGGCTCCTCCAGACGCGGCATCACCAGCCAGTCGACCTGCTCCTCGGCCCGCCGCAGCGCGTCCTCGACCACGTCGAGCGGCACGTACGGGCTCGGGAACCCGTTGAGGTGGACGAGCGAGAAGGGAGCGCGCGTGATGACGCGGAAGCCCACCCCGCCCGCGCCGGACGCCGGCTTGAAGCACGCCTTGTGCCCCGCCGCCTCCAACTCCTCGACCGCGGCCACCAGTTCGTCCGCCGTACGCACCCGCCACCACGGCGGCACGGGCACGCCGATCGCCTGGACCGCCTCGTAGGCGATCACCTTGTCGTGGAAGACGGCGACGGCCTCGGGCGTCGGCGCGAGCAGCGCCGTGCCGACCGCCGCGAAGTCGGCGCGGTGCGCCACGATCTCCGACTGGTGCAGGCGGGGCACGAACACGTCGATGCTGCGGCGCTGGCACTGGTCCAGGGCGTACTCGACGTAGGCGGCCGGGGACAGGCCCTCCGGCTCCAGATCGGCCGTGTCGGCGGCGGCCAGCACGGGCGAGTCCGCGTCGCCGTGCGTGGCATGGATCTCGACGGCCCGGTCGCTGGGATTTCGCCGCAGCTGATCCATGAAGAACACGTTCTCCGCGTACGTGCGGTTGAGCCAGACGCGTACGCGAGAGAGCATGCAGGCCGCCTTTCGAGGCTTTTCGGGCAGGGCGGAGCGGCCCGTGCCCGGGCAAGGTGGTTGGAGGTACACCAAACCGCCCTGTGCGAAGGGAAGTTCGTGGCGGTGGTGTTGGGGCGATCATACGGCTTGCCGAGGCCCTCGCGTGCAACGTGCGTGTTACGGATTTTCCGATGATGTGCGGCCAGGAGGTGTCATCCGGTATCCCGGTGCTGTCCCCGGCACCGGCGGGCCGCTCTTGTCCCCCGGACACGGATGTGATCTCGTGGTGCCGTTGGTGTGGCGTGCACGCGGGCGCAGACGCGGGCGCGGGCGACGGGGAGGCGAGAGGTGACCTCGACGGTCGGCGGTGCCGGACAACTGCTGGCCATCAGCGATCTGCACATCGGCTATGCCGAGAACCGCGCGCTCGTCGAGGAGATGCGCCCCGGATCCGACGCCGACTGGCTCCTGGTCGCCGGCGACGTCTCGGAGACCGTCTCCGACGTCCGCTGGGCTCTGAAAACCCTCGCGAGCCGCTTCCGCAAGGTCGTCTGGGCTCCCGGCAACCACGAACTGTGGACCCACCCGAAGGACCCCGTCACCCTGCGCGGGGTCGCCCGCTACCAGCACCTGGTCGAGGTGTGCCGCGAACTGGGCGTGACCACCCCCGAGGACCCGTACCCCGTCTGGGACGGCCCCGGCGGCCCGGTCGCCGTGGCGCCCCTGTTCCTGCTGTACGACTACTCCTTCCTGCCGGCCGGCTGCGCCACCAAGGAGGAGGGACTGGCGTACGCCCACGGCACCGGAATCGTCTGCAACGACGAGTACCTGCTGCACCCCGACCCCTACCCGAGCCGTGAGGCCTGGTGCCGGGCCCGGGTCGCCGAGACCGAGCGCAGGCTCGCCGAGATCCCGCCCGACCTGCCCACCGTCCTCGTCAACCACTACCCGCTGGACCGGCACCCCACGGACGTCCTGTGGCACCCCGAGTTCGCCATGTGGTGCGGCACCCGGCTGACCGCCGACTGGCACCGCCGCTTCCGGGTGGCGACCATGGTGTACGGCCATCTCCACATCCCGCGGACCACCCGGCACGAGGGCGTCCGCTTCGAGGAGGTGTCCGTGGGGTACCCCCGCGAGTGGCGCAAGCGCCCGCAGCCGCCGGGACGACTGCGCCGCATCCTTCCGGAGGAGGTCGTGGCCCGGTGATCGAGGAGTTGCTGCCGCGGTCGGTGGTCGTCGTGGAGGCGCACGGCGACGAGGGCACGGACGGGTCCGAGGAGGCGGCGCTGTACCCCGAGGAGGCCGCGGTCGTCGCGCAGGCCGTCGCCAAACGCCGCCGTGAGTTCGCCGTCGTACGCTCCTGCGCCCGCCGCGCGATGGAGAAGCTCGGCGTGCCGCCGCAGCCCGTCCTGCCCGGTGAGCGCGGAGCGCCGCGCTGGCCGGCCGGGCTGACCGGCAGCATGACCCACTGCGACGGCTACTGCGCCGCCGCCCTGGTCCGCGCCGGTGACCTGGCCTCCCTCGGCATCGACGCCGAGCCGCACCAGCCGCTGCCGGAGGGCGTCCTGCCCGCCGTGTCGCTGCCCACGGAGGAGGAGCGGCTGCGGCGGCTGACCGCGGAACACCCCGAGGTCCACTGGGACCGGCTCCTGTTCAGCGCCAAGGAGTCCGTCTACAAAGCATGGTTCCCCCTCACCGGACAGTGGCTGGAGTTCACGGAGGCCGACATCGACCTGCGGATCACCCCCGGCGGGCCGCCGCGCGGCACCCTGCGCGCCGAACTCCTCGTCCCCGGGCCGGTGCTGGGCGGCCACCGGTTGCGGCACTTCGAGGGCCGGTGGACCGTCCAGCGCGGTCTCGTGGCCACGGCGGTCGTGGTGCCGCACCCCTGAGCCCGCTCACGCCCGCGGGCACCAGGTGTGCAGCAACCGGAAGAACTCCGCCTCGTTCCCCGAGAGTCCCGCGTCCGCCAGCGCCCGCTCCGCCTCCGCGAGCACCCCGGGCGGCACCACGGCCGGCCGTCGGCCGTCCGGTGGACTCGCACCCGTGTCGTCGAAAGCGGCCCGCACGGTGTGCAGCAGCCGCAGATAGGCCTGTACGGCCGTGCGCTCTCGGTCGGTCGGTACGGCAGTGCGCATCGGTCGGCTCTCCCCACGTCGGCTTCGTCACCCCCGCGCCCCGTCGGCGCGTACGCCCCCGCACGGCGGCGCGAGTCCAGCTTGCCGCCCGGCACTGACAACGCGGCCGGAGCGCTCGCAGGGCCGCCCGCTTAGCGGCGGTGAAACCTCCCGGAAATCCAACGACGCACGACCGCTCTAAGCTGGGAGGAAGTGCTTTCTCAGGGTTGTCCGCCGCCGGCGCGCGGTCGGCGAATCGAGGAGGTGGGCGAATGGCCGACGCCTCACAGCCGCGTCCGGCGCGCACCGCACGACTGCGTTCGGTGGGCGACGGGGAACTGGAACTGCATTACCGGGTGGTGCACGGCTACCGCCGGGCCTTCCGCATGACCGGCGAGGGACCCGCGCTGGTGCTCGTCCACGGCATCGGCGACTCCTCGGCCACCTGGGCCGGACTGATCCCCGACCTCGCCCGCACCCACACGGTGATCGCCCCCGACCTGCTCGGTCACGGCGCCTCCGACAAGCCGCGCGCCGACTACTCGGTCGCCGCCTACGCCAACGGCGTGCGCGATCTGCTCACCACCCTCGGCATCGAGTCGGCGACCCTGGTCGGGCACTCGCTCGGCGGGGGAGTGGCGATGCAGTTCGCCTACCAGTTCCCCGAGCGCACCGAGCGGCTGATCCTGGTCAGCGCCGGTGGTGTGGGCCGGGAGGTCAACCCCGTGCTGCGGCTGGTCTCCCTGCCCGGTGCCGACCTGATGCTGTCGTCGCTGCGGCTGCCCGGCATGCGGCTCCCCCTCGGCCTCGCGGTGCGCCTGATGCGCCTGCTGGGCACCGACCTCGGCAGGGACGCCCCCGATCTGCTGACCCTGGTGGACGCGCTGCCCGACGGCACCTCGCGCAACGCCTTCATCCGCACCCTGCGCGCGGTCGTCGACTGGCGCGGCCAGGTGGTGACCATGCTCGACCGGTGCTATCTGACCGCGGGCATGCCGACCATGCTGCTGTGGGGCGACCGGGACAGCGTGGTGCCGGTCCGGCACGCGTACGGCGCCCACGAGGCGATGCCGGGCAGCCGGCTGGAGGTCTTCGAGGGCGCCGGTCACTTCCCCTTCCACAGTGACCCGGCCCGCTTCCTCGCCCTGGTGAAGGAGTTCACCCGGACCACCACACCGGCCCACTGGAGCCGGGAGCACTGGCGCGAACTGCTGATCGACGGACGGCACGCCCCGGACGGCGGCACCGGCCCCGGTGACCCCGGGCCGGACCGCGCCACGCAGCGTGACCTGCGCGAGGCGAGCGAACGCAGCGCCACCTGAGGTCGCCGGGACCGGTCATGGCCGGGCGCCGGGCCCTCCCGGCCAGGTCCCGTTCCGCGCGGCCGTCACGGTCGGCGTAGGCCGGCGACGAGGACCGCGACCAGCCGGCGCGCGTCGTAGCGGGTGTCGCTCTCGGCGCCGATGCAGAGGTTTCCGATGCCGCGCATGAGGTGGTAGGCGTCGAGGCCGGAGTGGATCTCGCCGGCCGCGGTGGCGGCGTCGAGGAGCTCGGCGCACACCGGCTGGAGGCGGTCGAGGAAGTAGGTGTGCAGCGCCTCGAAGCCGGTGTCGTCGGACTGCATCGCCGCGGCCAGGCCGTGTTTGGTGACCAGGAAGTCGACGAAGAGGTCGACCCACCGTTCCAGAGCGGCGTGGGGCGTCGGGCCGGCCGCCAGCAGGGCCGGGCCCGCCTCGGCGCAGGCTTCGACCTGGTGGCGGTAGACGGCGATGACGAGGTCCGCCCGGGTGGGGAAGTGGCGGTAGACCGTGCCCACCCCGACGCCGGCCCTGGCCGCGATGTCCCGCACCGGCGCGTCCACCCCCGAGGCGACGAAGGCCGCGGTGGCCGCCTCCAGCAGGGTCTGCTGATTGCGCCGGACGTCCTTGCGCCGGGTGTCCTTGGGCGGGACGGCCGCGGGCCGGGTGTCCTCGGGCCGGGTGTCCTCGGGCCGGGTGTTCTCGGTGCGGGTGTCCTCGGGCTGGACGTCTTTGCCCAGGACGTCCTTGTCCTGGGTTTCCCCGCGCCGGGATCCGGACGCGCTCGCCTGCCGGTTGCCGTCGTTCACCGCGACGCTCCTTCATGCTGTTGCAAAGCGGAACAGTGTTCCGTATTGTTGTCGGAACGAGGTTCCGTTTCGTCCATGATGGCAGACCGGGGCGCCGCCCACCACGGCGCCGTCCGACGGTCGCGCCGTCCGGCGGCCGGGCCCCTCACCGGACCACACGTGTGAAGACCCCGAAAGGGAGGATCCCCATGTCCGACTCGAACGCCTTGAACGCGCCGCACCCCACCGAGCTGCCCGCCACGGTGATATCCGCGAAACCGGTCGTCCTGCCCGCGCCGGGCCGCGGCGAGGACCTCCAGGTCCGCGTGTCCGCCCCCGCGACCGGAGCCGACCTGCCCGTCATCGTCCTCTCGCACGGCTTCGGCTCGTCGATGAACGGTTACGCCCCGCTGGCGGACCACTGGGCCGCCCACGGCTTCGTGGTCGTGCAGCCCACCCACCTCGACTCGCGGACCCTCGGCCTTCCCGCCGAGGACCCCCGCACGCCCCGGATCTGGCGCCTGCGCATCGAGGACCTCACGCGCGTACTGGACGGCCTCGGGGTCCTGGAAGCCGCCCTGCCGGGCCTCGGCGGGCGCGTCGACCGCGGCCGCGTCGCCGTGGCCGGCCACTCCTGGGGGGCCCAGACCGCGAGCGCCCTGCTGGGCGCGCGCGTCCTGGATTCCGACGGCGTCCCCGGCGAGGATCTGTCCGACCCCCGCGTCACGGCGGGCGTCCTGCTCGCGCTGACCGGCCTGGGCGACGAGCTGACCCCGTTCGCCGCCGAGCACTTCCCCTTCATGAAGCCGTCCTTCGCCACCATGACCGGCCCGGCCCTCATCGTGGCCGGAGACCACGACCGGTCCCCGCTGTCCACCCGGGGGCCGGACTGGTTCACCGACCCCTACACCCACAGCCCGGGGAACAAGAGCCTGCTCACGCTGTTCGAGGCGGAGCACTCGCTCGGTGGCATTCCCGGCCACGAGGTCGCCGAGACGACGGACGAGAGCCCCGCGCGCGTGGCCCTGATCCAGCGCCTCAGCACGGCCTACCTCCGTACGGCGCTCTCCGACGGGGGCCAGGACGGCAGCTGGCGGGCGGCGGTCTCCGCGCTGGAGGACGACCCCCGGCCGCTGGGGAAGCTGCAGAGCAAGTGAGCGAGCCCGCTTCCGGCTCCGGAACGATCCGGAGATCCTGGAAGGACAGGCCATGATCCTCGGCACCGGAGGTCTCGGCATCATCGGTTCCCAGAGCAGCTCGCCGATCACCTCCTCGCCGGACGCGGCGCACCGCACCTGGTCCTCGACATCGGCCGCCTCCAGGACCACACCGGCCACCAGGCCCCGTACGACACCGAACGAGCCGCCGCCGACTGCATCGCCTGGCTGCGCGCGGGCCACGAGCGCTGAGCGGGCCGGGTCAGCCCTGGGGCCCCAGGTACCCGAGCGACGCCTCGATCCGGCCCGCGAGGTGATCCCTCGGCACCGGTCCGCGTAGCACCGAACCCGCCATCCAGGTACGGCACTTGCTGGCGAGCAGCAGGCCGAAGGCCTCGGCGTCACGCTCCTCGGCCTGGTCGAAGCGGGTGCGCGCGGCGACCGCGCGGACGGTCGCCCGGAGGTCGGCGCCGTCGCCGTCGCCGAGCAGGCGCGCCGCGACCACCGTGCCGTCGACGTGGTGGCCGCAGTGTCCGGCCTGCATGTGCCACAGCTCGTGTCCGAGGATCACCAACTGGTGGTCGGGGGCCGTGCGTTCCTCGACGACGACCAGGTCCTGGTCGGTGAGGTCGACCCACAGTCCGCTCGCCGTGCCGGCCGGGAAGGCGGCCGTACGGAACCGCACCGGGCGGCCGCGGCGCCGGCTCATCGCGTCGCACAGCGCGGCGTACAGGTCGGCGGGCGGCAGCGGCGCGGCGGGTGACAGCTCCGCGACCAGCTCGCCGCAGAGGCGGCGCATGTTCCTGGCGATGCCCACAGTTCTCCCCCCGATCACGACTCGGGCCGCTTGACGCTCTCCAGGAGCATGTCGAGCCACTCGGCGACCTTGTCGCGGTGCTGATCGGTGGGCAGCTGCGCGGCCCGCCAGGCGATGCCGCGGACGCCGTGGTCCTGGAGGAGTCTCTCCAGCGGGTCGTCGGCCTCGGCCGCGACGGAGGCCTCCCGTTCGCGGTCGGCGAGCTTCTGCAGGAGGTCCTGCTCGGTGTGCTGGAGGGCACCCGCGAGCGCCTCGGGGTCCTCGGCGGTGAGGAAGCCCGCGTGCACGCGGAAGAAGCGCTGGAGGGCGTCGCAGTGCTCCATGGTGGGCCGCCGGTCGCCGTTGATGAGGGCGCCCGCCTGCTGCCGGGACATGCCGGCCCCGTCGGCGATCTCCTGCTGGGTGTACCTGCGGCCGTTGGGCTTGAGCCGGGTGCGGCGCAGCAGGTCCAGCCGTTGCAGGAAACGCGCCTGGACGTCCGGCTCGCCCGCGGGCCGGCCGCTGAGCAGCGCCCTGACGACGACCTCGGGTACGCCGGAGGCCACCGACAGGCGGCCGGTGCGGAAGACCTCCGCATGCGCCACACCGAGCCGGTCGGCGAGCGCGGCGACACGGGCGACGACGCCGGGCAGCACAGACGTCGCCGCGGCGTCCGGAACCTCGAAGCCATCCGACACCGACAGTTCTCCTACGTCTCTCACAGACCTTTCACGAGCGTGCGCGCCTCTCCGGCGGTCACCGTGAACTGCCCGGAGATTAGCCCGTGGTTCGAACTCGCATCCAGGTCTCGCCACAACTGTGGCCAATTTCAGCCGTCAACGAGCATGAAATGCCACGATAGTTGACACGCCTCGCGTCTGGGCAGCAGGATCAGGGCGCCGCGTGAAGGCCGCAGAGGCAAGAGGGGTGACCTCCCGATGGCGTATCAGGCAGGAGGGCAGCGGTCGGCACCGCGGCCCGTCCCCGAGAGTCCCGAGGCCCGGGCGTACCTCCAGGACTACGCCGTGCTCCTGGAGTCGAGCCCCTTTCCGTCCCTGGTCGTCGACCACGCGTGGGACGTGGTCCTGGCCAACGCCGCTTTCGCGTCACTTTTCCGGGACGTCGGCCCGCACCCGACGGCGATGCCGGGTGACAACTTCCTCAGGTTCGTGCTGTTCCACCCGGACGCGGGCACGGTCCTCGGCGACCACGAGTCGAGCTGGTGCCTGCCGATGCTGGCGCACTTCGAGGCCGCAGTGCAGCGGCACGGCCACGACCTCGGCCTCCAGGCGATCCGCAGGGACATCGCCCAGGACCCGATCATGGACGCGGCCTACCGGCAGGGCCTGCCGCACTGGATCCGCGCGGTGGGCGAGGGTGCGCTGGAGCACGACGGGGCGGTCCGCCCGCTGCTGCACCCCGATCCGCGCTGGGGCGCCACCGACTGCCGTATCGTCGCCGAGACGCCCAGGAGCCTCCACGGCATGGGCTACAGCCGCCTGACGATGGTTCTGCGGGAGAGCCGCCGCGCGGCGCCCGCGCCCCGGCGGCCGCGCCGCGCGGCGGCCCACCTCACCGTGGTGCCGTCCCCCGAGTCCTGACCGGGCACCGCCGGCGTTCAGGTCGCCGACGGCGCTTCGGTCAGTGAGCTTCCCGCACCCGCGCGCGTCACGGCAGCGCCGGGGCTGCCCGCGACCGCGTCCCGCCCCGCCGGATCCGCCGGGGCGCCCACAGGGCCGGTCTCCTTCCGGAGGGCGGGCCGCCCCCGCGCGGGCAGATCCATCCCCGGCCGTCCCCGGTGCCGGACTCCCGCAGACCCATCCCTCCCTCCAAGCTCAAGCTCCCCCTCTCGTGCAAGTCACTTGCATGCACTTGCGCTAAACTTGCGCTCATGACGCGACGACTTGCTGAAGTGGCGAAGAAGGTCGGGGTCAGTGAGGCCACGGTCAGCCGGGTGCTCAACGGCAAGCCCGGCGTCTCCGAACCCACCAGGCAGGCGGTGCTCTCCGCCCTGGACGTCCTCGGCTACGAACGGCCCACCCAACTGCGCGGTGAGCGCGCGCGGCTCGTCGGTCTCGTGCTGCCCGAGTTGCAGAACCCCATCTTCCCGGCGTTCGCCGAGGTGATCGGCGGCGCGCTCGCCCAGCTCGGCCTGACGCCCGTGCTGTGCACCCAGACCAAGGGCGGTGTCTCGGAGGCCGACTACGTCGACCTGCTGCTGCAGCAGCAGGTCTCCGGCGTCGTCTTCGCCGGCGGCCTCTACGCGCAGGCCGACGCGCCCCACGACCACTACCGGTTGCTCGCCGACCGCAACATCCCCGTGGTCCTGGTCAACGCGGCCATCGAACACCTCGGCTTCCCGGGCGTCTCCTGTGACGACGCCGTGGCCGTGGAGCAGGCCTGGCGGCATCTGGCCTCGCTGGGGCACGAGCGGATCGGGCTGGTGCTCGGGCCGGAGGACCACGTCCCCTCGGCCCGCAAGCTGGCCGCCGCCCGGGCGCTCGGCGAGCTCCCCGACGAGCATGTCGCGCGCGCCATGTTCTCCCTCGAAGGCGGCCAGGCCGCCGCCAGCCGGCTCATCGACCGCGGAGTGACCGGCATCGTCTGCGCCAGCGACCCGATCGCCCTCGGCGCGGTGCGCGCGGCCCGCCGCCGGGGACTGCGGGTCCCGTCCGAGATCTCCGTGGTCGGCTACGACGACTCGGCCTTCATGAACTGCACCGAGCCGCCCCTGACCACCGTCCGGCAGCCCATCGAGGCCATGGGCAGGGCGGCGGTGGAAGTGCTGAACGCGCAGATCGGCGGCAGTCCGGTCCCGGCCGAGGAGCTCCTGTTCGAGCCGGAGCTGGTGGTGCGGGGTTCGACCGCGCAAGCACCCCGGGACTGAGATCCCGAAGAACCACGACGCTGTCAAATAATTACAGACTCTGCGCGACATCTTGCGAAGAGATGTCGCCGGTGCTTGAGTGTGCGGCGCCAGCACGGTGGGGACGCAGCCCGCCGCCGTGGGGTTTCCTGCTCCTGCCATGAGGGGTCCACCGATGACACGCACCGGGTTCCGTCGTACCTTCGTCGCGCTCAGCGTCTGCTCCCTTGCCCTCACCGCCTGCGGGTCGAACGACGACGACTCGGCGAGCGGCAAGACCCGTATCACCGTCAACTGCATGCCGCCCAAGAGCGCCAAGGTCGACCGGACCTTCTTCGAGGCGGACGTCGCCGCCTTCGAGAAGAAGAACCCGGGCATCGACGTCGTCGCGCACGACGCCTTCCCCTGTCAGGACCCGAAGACGTTCGACGCCAAGCTCGCCGGCGGCCAGATGGAGGACGTCTTCTACACGTACTTCACCGACGCCAAGCACGTCGTCGACATCAGCCAGGCGGCCGATCTCACTCCGTACGTCAAGGAGTTGAAGAGCTACGACACCATCCAGCAGCAGCTGCGCGACATCTACACCGTCGACGGGAAGATCTACGGCGTACCGCGTACCGGCTACTCCATGGGGCTCATCTACAACCGGGCGCTCTTCGAGAAGGCCGGCCTCGACCCCGACCAGCCCCCGGCGACCTGGGACGAACTGCGCGCCGACGCCAAGAAGATCGCGGCACTGGGCAACGGCACCATCGGGTACGCCGACTACAGCGCGCAGAACCAGGGCGGCTGGCACTTCACCGCCGAGCTCTACTCCCAGGGCGGCGACGTCGTCAGCGAGGACGGCAAGAAGGCCACCGTGGACACGGCCCAGGGCCACGCGGTCCTGCAGAACCTGCACGACCTGCGCTGGACGGACAACTCGATGGGCAGCAAGCAGCTCCTCGTCATCAACGACGTCCAGCAGCTGATGGGCTCCGGCAAGCTCGGCATGTACCTCTCCGCCCCCGACAACATCCCGATCCTGGTGAAGGAGAAGGGCGGCAACTACAAGGACCTGGCCCTCGCACCGATGCCCGGCGGCCAGGGCACGCTGATCGGCGGCGACGGCTACATGTTCAACAAGAAGGACACGCCCGCCCAGATCAGGGCCGGCCTGAAGTGGCTCGACCACATGTTCCTCACCCCCGGAGCCGGCTTCCTCGGCGACTACGCCCGCGCCAAGAAGAACGACGCCCCGGTCGGCCTGCCCGAGCCGCGCCTGTTCACCGGTGCCGCCGACGCCAAGGACCAGCAGGTCAAGAAGGACAACGCCAACGTTCCGGTGGAGAACTACCAGGCCTTCCTCGACGGCAACCAGAGCCTGAAGATGAAGATCGAGCCGCCCAACGCCCAGCAGATCTACTCCGTCCTCGACGGCGTCGTCTCCGCCGTCCTCACCAAGAAGGACGCGGACATCGACCAGCTCCTGAAGGACGCGTCCGGCAAGATCGACGGCATCCTGGCACGAGGCTGACCCGAGATGACCCGAACCACCGCAGCACGGCGGCCCGCCTCCGGGGCGATCGCCGTACGGCCGGTGAAGGCGCCGCTTCCGGCAGGGGACCGGAGGCGGCGCCGCCTCGCCGACCAGGCCCGCGCCTACGCCTTCCTCCTGGGCGGACTCGTCTGCTTCGCCCTCTTCTCCTGGTACCCGGCGATCCGCGCCGTCGTGATCGCCTTCCAGAAGTACACGCCGGGTTCGTCGCCGGAGTGGGTCGGCACCGCCAACTTCACCCGCGTCCTGCACGACCCCGAGTTCAGTGCCGCCTGGCGCAACACGCTCACCTTCACCCTGCTCGCCCTGCTGATCGGCTTCGCCGTTCCGTTCGTACTCGCCCTCGTCCTGAACGAGTTGCGGCACGCGAAGGCCTTCTTCCGGGTCGTGGTCTACCTGCCGGTGATGATCCCGCCGGTGGTCACGGCCCTGCTGTGGAAGTGGTTCTACGATCCCGGAGCGGGCCTCGCCAACGAGGCGCTGCGCTTCCTGCACCTGCCCACCTCGAACTGGTCCAACGGCGCGGACACCGCCCTCGTCTCCCTCGTCATCGTCGCCACCTGGGCCAACATGGGCGGCACCGTCCTGATCTACCTGGCCGCGCTCCAGTCCATCCCGGGGGAGCTGTACGAGGCCGCCGAACTCGACGGCGCGAACCTCCTCCAGCGCATCCGGCACGTGACGATCCCCCAGACCCGGTTCGTCATCCTGATGCTGATGCTCCTTCAGATCATCGCCACGATGCAGGTGTTCACCGAGCCGTTCGTCATCACGGGCGGCGGCCCGGAGAACGCCACGGTCACCGTCCTCTACCTCATCTACAAGTACGCCTTCCTCTACAACGACTTCGGCGGCGCCTGCGCCCTGAGCGTCATGCTCCTGGTGCTGCTCGGCCTCTTCTCCGCCGTCTACCTGCGCCTGACCCGCTCCGGAGAGGAGGGCGTGTGAGCGACACCCGAACCCTGGTCTCCCCGGCGACCCTGGCCCGCCCCCGCGGCCGGGCCGTCTACTGGACCGTCTTCACCGGCGTCGTCGTGCTCTTCGCCGTGGCCTTCCTCTTCCCGGTCTACTGGATGGTGACCGGCGCGGCGAAGTCCCCGGACGAGGTGGCGCAGACCCCGCCCACCCTGATCCCGGAGCGCTGGCACCTCAGCGGTTACACCGACGCCTGGGACCTGATGCAGCTGCCGCAGCACCTGTGGAACACCGTCGTCCAGGCGGCCGGCGCCTGGCTGTTCCAGCTGGTGTTCTGCACGGCCGCCGCCTACGCGCTGTCCCGACTGCGGCCCGCCTTCGGCAAGGTGGTCCTCGGCGGCATCCTGGCCACCCTCATGGTCCCGGCCCAGGCACTGGTCGTCCCCAAGTACCTGACCGTCGCCGACCTGCCGCTCATCCACACCAGCCTGCTCAACGACCCGCTCGGGATCTGGCTGCCGGCCGTCGCCAACGCCTTCAACCTGTACCTGCTGAAGCGGTTCTTCGACCAGCTCCCGCGCGATGTGCTGGAGGCCGCCGAGATCGACGGCGCCGGGAAACTGCGCATCCTGTGGTCGATCGTGCTGCCGATGTCCCGGCCGGTCCTGGGCGTGGTGTCGATCTTCGCGCTGGTCGCGGTCTGGCAGGACTTCCTGTGGCCGTTGATGGTCTTCTCCGACACCGACAAGCAGCCGATCAGCGTGGCACTCGTCCAGCTGTCGCAGAACATCCAGCTGACCGTGCTGATCGCGGCGATGGTGATCGCCAGCATCCCCATGGTCGCGTTGTTCCTGGTCTTCCAGCGGCACATCATCGCCGGGATCAGCGCGGGCAGCACGAAGGGCTGACGCCCTCCCCCCGACAGAAAGGCCAGCACCGTGGGACAGCCCACCCCTGCCCGCACCCCGAAGGCCGACTGGTGGCGCTCCGGCGTCATCTACCAGGTCTACGTCCGCAGCTTCGCCGACGGCGACGGTGACGGCACCGGGGACCTCGCGGGCGTCCGCGCCCGGCTGCCGTACCTCGCCGAACTCGGCGTGGACGCGCTGTGGTTCAGCCCCTGGTACCTCTCGCCGATGAAGGACGGCGGCTACGACGTCGCCGACTACCGCGCCATCGACCCGGCCTTCGGCACCCTCGCCGAGGCCGAGAAGCTCATCGCCGAGGCACGCGAGGCGGGCATCCGCACGATCATCGACATCGTGCCCAACCATGTCTCCGACCAGCACCCCTGGTTCCGTGCCGCCCTGGCCGGCGGCCCCGAGCGCGAGCTGTTCCACTTCCGCCCGGGGCGCGGCGAGCACGGCGAACTGCCGCCCAACGACTGGCCCTCGCAGTTCGTCGGCTCCACCGAGCCGGTCTGGACCCGGGTGCCCGACGGCGACTGGTACCTCCACCTGTTCACCCCCGAACAGCCTGACCTCAACTGGGACCACCCGGCCGTCCGGCAGGAGCACGAGGACATCCTGCGCTTCTGGTTCGAGCGGGGTGTCGCGGGCGTCCGCATCGACTCCGCGGCCCTCCTCGCCAAGGACCCCGCCCTGCCCGACCTCGTCGACGGCGGGGGCGACGGCCCGCACCCGTTCGTCGACCGTGACGAACTGCACGACATCTACCGCTCCTGGCGCCGGGTCGCCGACGACTACGACGGGGTCTTCGTCGGCGAGGTCTGGCTGCCCGACGCCGAACGCTTCGCCCGCTACCTGCGCCCCGACGAACTGCACACCGCCTTCAACTTCTCGTTCCTGTCCTGCCCCTGGGAACCGGCGCGGCTGCGTACGTCGATCGACGAGACACTCGCCGAACACGCCCCCGTCGGCGCGCCCGCGACCTGGGTGCTGTGCAACCACGACGTGACCCGTACGGTCACCCGCTACGGCCGCGCCGACACCGGCTTCGACTTCGCCACCAAGGCCTTCGGCACGCCCACCGACCTCGCCCTGGGTACCCGGCGGGCCCGGGCGGCCGCGCTGCTGTCGCTGGCTCTGCCGGGCGTGGTCTACCTGTACCAGGGGGAGGAACTGGGCCTGCCCGAGGCCGACATCCCCGCCGACCGGATCCAGGACCCCATGTACTTCCGGTCCGGCGGCGCCGACCCGGGCCGCGACGGCTGCCGGGTGCCACTGCCGTGGGCGGCGGGGGCACCGCACGCGGGCTTCGGCTCCCGCGAGGAACCGTGGCTGCCGCAGCCCGCCGGCTGGGCGTCGTACGCGGTCGACCGGCAACGGGACGATGCCGGCTCGATGCTCACCCTCTACCGCGAGGCGATCCGGCTGCGGCCGGTGTTCGGCGACGCCCCCCTCACCTGGCTGCCGGCCCCCGAGGGCGTCCTCGCCTTCACGCGGGAGGAGGGCGTCCTGTGCGTGGTGAACCTCGCCGACGCGCCCGCCGAACTGCCCGCGCACACCGCGGTCCTGCTCACCAGCGCGCCCCTGGACGAGGGGGGCCGCCTCCCGAAGGACACGACGGCCTGGCTGCGTGTCTGAGCCGTCGCCGCACCGCGCTGTCCCCTTGCCCCCACGCGGTCCTGGGGGCCGGCCGGTTCAGTGGGGTGGGGGCGCGTCCGTCTTGACCAGGCTCGGTCCGGCCTTGTCCTGAGGGACCCCGCGTTTCGCCGCCTGGATCTGCGCGTACACATGGGTGCGCAGCTCGGCGAAGCGCGGGGCCACCCGCGTGTGCAACTGGTCCCGCTCGCCCGGCAGATCGACCTTCAGCTGCTCCTGTACGACCGTGGGCGAGGCGGACAGGACGACCACGCGCTCGCCGAGGTAGACGGCCTCGTCGATGTCGTGCGTGACGAACAGGATGGTCATCCCGCGCTCCCGCCACAGCCCCCGTACCAGGTCCTCCAGGTCGGCGCGGGTCTGCGCGTCCACCGCCGCGAACGGCTCGTCCATCAGCAGCACGGCCGGCTCGTACGCCAGCGCCCGCGCGATCGCGACCCGCTGCTGCATACCGCCGGACAGCTGCCAGGGATACGCCCCGGCGGCGTCCGCGAGCCCCACCGACCGCAACGCGTCGGCGACCAGTTCCCGCCGTCGCGCCTTGCCCAGATCCTTCTGTCTCAGGGGAAGTTCGACGTTCTCGCCGACCCGCATCCAGGGAAAGAGGCTGCGCCCGTACTCCTGGAAGACGAACGCCATCCCGGGCGGCGGCCCGGTCACCCTGCGACCGGCCAGCAGCACCTCGCCCGCGGTCGGCGTCAGCAGTCCGCCGACGCACTTCAGCAGGGTCGTCTTCCCGCACCCCGACGGGCCCACGAGACAGACGAGTTCACCGGCCTCGACGGTGAAGGTCAGATCGCGCAGCGCCTCGACCCGGCGCCCCGCGCTCTCGTAGACCTTCCGCAAGCCGCGTACGTCGAGCATCGACCTACCTTTCACGGAGTTCACGAGGACCGCCGGGTGGCGGCGCGCAGCCCGTGGTACCAGGCCAGCGCCCGCCGCTCGACCGCCTGGAAGAGCACGGACAGCACGAAACCGAGCAGACCGAGCACCAGGATCCCGGTCCACATGTCGGGGATGGCGAAACCCCGCTGGAACTGCACGATGGTGAAGCCGAGGCCGTTGCTGGCCGCGAACATCTCGCTGATGACCATCAGGATGATGCCGATCGACAGGGCCTGCCGCAGACCCGCGAAGATCTGCGGGCTCGCCGACCGCAGCACCAGGTGCCGCAGCCGGGCGGGGCCCGTGATGCCGTAGGAGCGGGCGGTCTCCGTCATCACCGGGTCCACCGCCCGTACGCCCTCGACCGTGTTGAGCAGGACCGGCCACACGCAGCCGCTCGCGATCACCACGATCTTCATGGTGTCGCCGATGCCCGCGAACAGCATGATGACCGGCACGAGCACGGGCGGCGGCACCGCGCGCAGGAACTCCAGGACCGGTTCGCACACCGCGCGCACCCGCCGGTGGGAGCCGATGACCGTGCCCAGCGCGACCCCGGCGACGCCCGCCAGCGCGTACCCCGCGGCCAGCCGTTCCACGCTGGGCAGGACGTCCGCGCGCAGCCGGTCGGCGGTCCACACGTCCGGGAAGGTCGTCAGGATGGTCCGCAGGGGCGGCCAGTACACGTTCGTGCTGCCGGCGGAGGCCGCCCACCACAGGGCGATCAGCACGGCCGGCAGGGCGCACACGAACAGCAGCCGCAGCAGCGCGCGCCTCACACCGCCACCTCCCCGCGCACCGACTGGTGCCACGCCAGCGCCCGCCGTTCCACCGTCCGGGCACCGACGTTGATCAGCAGCCCCAGCAGTCCGGTGACCACGATCAGCGCGTACATCTCGGGCACGGCCTGCGAGGTCTGGGCGACGGCGATGCGCGCACCCAACCCCGGCGCCCCGATGACCAGTTCAGCGGTGATGGCGAGGATCAGCGCGACCGCCGCGGCGAGTCGCACACCGGTCATGACGTACGGCAGCGCGGTCGGCCACAGCACGTGCCGGACCCGGGCCCAGGTGCCGAGGCCGTACGACCGCGCGGTCTCCTCCGCCACCGGGTCGACGTCCTGGACGCCGTACAGGACCTGGATCAGGATCTGCCAGAAGGAGGCGTATACCACCAGCAGCAGCACCGAGCGCAGTTCGGTGCCGTAGAGCAGGACGGCCAGGGGGATCAGGGCGACCGAGGGGATCGGGCGCAGGAACTCGATCGTCGAGGCCGTGGCCTCACGCAGGTACGGGACGACCGAGACGACGACGCCGACCGCGATGCCCGCGCCGACCGCGAGCGCGAGGCCCAGAGCCCAGCCGGCGAGGGTGTCTCCGAGGGCCGTCCAGAAGGTGTCCTCGGCGAGTTCGTCGGCGAAGGCGCCGGCGATACGGCTGGTGGGCGGGAAGTAGGCCTCCTTGACCAGACCGAGTCGCGGCACGGCCTCGCCGAGGGCGAGGAAGGCCGCGAGTCCGGCCGCGCCGAGCGCGAGGTTCAGGCCCTTCACGGGAGCAGCTTGTCCAGGTCGGGAGCCGACTTGAAGAGACCGTCCTGCTCGCCCAGTTTCTCCAACGCCTCGATGGAGGAGCGGTTGGCGTCGGCCGGCCACTTCGGCAGGGTGACCTGGGCGAGCACCGAGGCCGGGATCTTGGTGTAGGTGGTGACGATCGCGCGGACCTCGTCGGGGTGGGAGTCGGCGTAGGCGAGGGACTCGGCGGTGGCCTCCTGGAACTTCTTGACCACCTCCGGGTTCTGCTGCGCGTACTGCGTCGAGGTGAAGTACATGGCGACGGTGAGGTTCGGGGCGACGTCGACGAGGGGGGAGGCGATCTCCGTCCCGCCCTGGCTCTTGACGGTGGCGAGCGCCGGTTCGACCACCATGGCGGCGTCGATCTGGCCGCTGTCGAGGGCGGCGGGCATCTGGTCGAAGGCGAGCTCGACGAACTTCACCTGGTCCGGGTCGCCGCCCGCCTTGCGTACCGACTCGCGCACCGCTGTCTCGTTGATGTTCTTCAGGGTGTTGATGGCGACCTTCTTGCCCTCCAGCTGTTTCGGGGAGGTGAGGGGACTGCCCTTCTTCACCACGATGGCCCCGAAGTCCGCGCCCTGCGCGCCGGTCGAGGCGATGCCGTTGGCGATGGCCCGCACCGGCACGTTGTTGGACTGGGCGACCATCAGCGAGGTCACGTTGGAGAACCCGAACTGGAACTGGCCGCTGACGACGCCCGGCACGATCGCCGCGCCGCCCTGCGCGGTCGTCAGGGAGAGTTCCAGGCCGTGTTCGGAGTAGAAGCCCTTCTTCACGCCGAGGTAGACGGGCGCCACGTCGACGATGGGGATGAGACCCAGTTTGACCGTGGTGGTACCGCCGGACGAGGTGTCCTTGCCCGATGTGCCGGAGTCCCCGGACGAGCCACAGGCCGCGGTGGCGAGCAGGAAGGTACCGGCCGCGAGACCGGCGAGCAGACGACGCATGGCTCCTCCTGTGCAGACAACGGTGTTCCGACAGGCTGTGCGCTCACCGCACAGTAGTGCTCGGTTGGTGCTCAGCGGAACGTAGATGTCGTCGTCCGGCCGGGTCAATGGCTTGGCTGACAAAATTGTTGACAGTTACCGAACCGCGCCGTGCGGACCCGTGTCCCGCACTCACAGATCCAGGACCAGTCGCTCCCCCCGGCACCGGGACACGCAGATCATCATCGTCTCGCCGGCCTCCCGTTCGGCGGGTGTGAGGACGGAGTCGCGGTGGTCCGGGACGCCTTCGAGCACGTCCGTCTCGCAGGTGCCGCACGTGCCCTCGGTGCAGGAGAACAGCACCTCGACACCGGCGGCGCGGACGGTGTCCAGCACGGAGGTGCCCGGCGCGACCGACAACATGCGTCCGCTCCGGGCCAGTTCGACCTCGAAGCCGGTGTCCCCGTCCGGCGGACGCTCGCTGGGCCGGAACCGCTCGACCTCCAGGACGCCGGGCGGGCAGCGCGTCTCGACCGCGTCGAGCAGCGGGCCCGGCCCGCAGCAGTAGACCAGGGTGCCCTCGGTCAGCTCGTCGAGCACCGGGCCGAGGTCCAGCGGTCCGTACTCGTCCTGGGGCACGAGCGTGACCCGGTCCCCGTACCTGGCCAACTCCCCTGTGAAGGCCATGGAATCGCGACTGCGGCCGCCGTACAGCAGGGACCACCGCGCGCCCCGCGCCTGTGCCGCCGCCAGCATCGGCAGCAGGGGAGTGATCCCGATGCCGCCCGCGACGAAGCGGTAGCGGGCGGCCGGTCGCAGGGCGAAGTGATTGCGGGGACCGCGTACCCGAACGGTGTCGCCCCGCCTCAACCGGGTGTGCACGTAGGCGGATCCACCCCGCCCGGCGGGCTCCCGCAGCACCGCTATCCGCCAGGCGGCGCGGTCCGCCGGGTCGCCGCACAGCGAGTACTGCCGCTCCAGATCCGGTCCGAGCAGGACGTCGACATGGGCGCCGGGCTCCCACGGCGGAAGCGGCTCACCGAGCGGATGGCGCAGGGTGAGGGCGAGCACGTCGACGGCGACGAACTCCGTCCGTGCCAAGACGAGTTCGGCTTCGTGCCCGGTCACGCTCCGGGTCCTCGCGGCTGGTGTCCCTCGGGGTGACCGAGCATCCACGCCCACATCTCGACCGGGTCCTGGGCGGTGTGCCCGGCACCGCAGTGGCAGGTGCCGCGCAGGGCGTCGGTCCCCGGCAGCCAGTCGACGCGGTAGATCTCCCGCGCGGCGGCCGCGGAGCCGCCGGGGACTTCGGGGACCCCGGGGACTTCGGGAACTCCGGGAACTTCGGGAACTTCGGGAACCTCGGGGACTTCAGGAAGGAGCCCGCTCACAGAACCCCCTCCACCGGCTTGTCGCCCTCCTCGGCCAGCCGGGCGAGGATGCGGCGGGCGGCCAGACCACCGGTGTCGATGTTGATGCTCAGCTCCTGGTAGCCGGCGCGTTCGGTGCCGAGGGCGCGCTGCAACAGGTTGAGCGCGTCGACGTCCTGCATCACCACGGTGTGGTTGTTGGCCCGCAGGAACTCGGTGACCCCCTCGTCGTCCGTCGCCCAGTCCCGCGAGACCATCCAGAAGTCGTACACCCTGCCGTCGGACGACGGGGTGATCGCGTACGTGATCTCGGTGTGGAAGCCGTGCGGGTCGCCGCCGTCGGCCTCCGGCAGCACGCCCACCGGCGCGATCCGGCTGTGCAGCAGATACAGGCACGGGGCGTGGTACTCGATGTCCTGCCAGCGCGTGATCCGGCCCTCGATGCCGGTGGAACGGGCGTAGAACGGCGGGCACGCCGCGTCGTCCATGCGCCGGCTCACCCGCACGATGCCCGCGCCCTCGTCGACCTCGGTGGTGATCGGCGTCTCCGCGACCTCGGGCGTGCCGATGTAGCCGCCGTGCAGATACGTCTCGTGGGAGAGATCGAGGAGGTTGTCGACCAGCAGACCGTGGTCGGCGTCGATCGGTTCCATGCCGCGGACCGTGGTCCAGCCGGGGGAGTCGAGGTGGCGGGCCCGCGGGATCGTCCGGGGGTCGGCCCGCGCCGGATCGCCGATCCAGACCCACACCAGGGAGTCCAGCTCGGCCACCGGGTACGCGGCGACGCGGGCCGTGCGCGGGACGCGCTTCTGCCCCGGCACGTACACACACGTGCCGGTCGGGTCGTAGGTGAACCCGTGGTATCCGCACACGACACGGTCCCCGTCGAGCCGGCCCCGCGAGAGCGGGAAGCGCCGGTGCACACACCGGTCGTGCAGCGCGACGGGCGTCCCGTCCCCCTCGGTCCGGTAGAGGACCAGCGGCTCCCCGAGGACGGTCCGGCCGAGCAACTCCTCGCGCCCGACCTCGTGACCGTAGGCGACGACGTACCACTGGTTCCTGGCGAAGGCGGTGGCGTGCGGCATGGGGCGGCTCCCGGCTCGTCTCTCGTGGTGACGACATGGTCGGGAGGGCCACCGGTGGGGCGCAACACCGCTTCCGCCTCACGGAAGAACCGACGAGCGGCACAGGTCCGGCGGTCTGGACGGCAGGGTTCCCGGCGCCCGGCCACCGGGGCGAAGGTGTGCCCTACAGTTACTGCTGACGTAGAAGTCGCCAGACGTCCGCCACTGACGGAAGGGCGCGCGCATGCCGGCCCGGGTTCGGTCCGAAGACCGTGAGTGTCCGCTGTCGCGGACCGTCCAGCACGTGGGGGAGTGGTGGACGCTGCTGATCCTGCACGACGCCTTCGACGGTTTCACCAGGTTCGACCAGTTCCAGGAGAACCTGGGGATCTCCTCCAGCATGCTGACCAGCAGGCTCAAGTCCCTGGTGGCCGAGGGGCTGTTGGAGCGGCGTCGCTACCGGACCCGGCCTGATCGGTACGAGTACGTCCTCACCGGGTACGGCCGTTCGCTGCGCCCGGTCATCGTCGCGCTGGCCGCCTGGGGCAACTCGCGGCTCGACGCGGACCGGCGGAGCATGATCCTCGTCGACGCGCGGACCGGCGACGAGGTCGACCCCGTCGTAGTCGACCGGACGACCGGACGGCGCGTCGACACCGACGAGTTCGTGTTCACGGCGGGCCCGGCGGCCGGCGAGGCGATGCGTGCCCGCTACGCGGACACCGGGGCCGGTGCTCGGCCCCCGGCCGGCCGATCGCCGCTCAGGGAGCCGTCAGCAGGGTGAACTCGGCCCGGCCGCGCACCTCTCCGTTGACCTGGAGCTCCAGGGCGTGGCCGCCCGGGTGGAAGACCCGGGTGGTGATCCGCCGGAAGGAGTGGCGACGGCTGAGCGAGACCCGCTCGCCCGCCTCCAGTGTCCTGGTGGTCAGTTTGAAGACCTTCGGCGCGGTATGGCCGTTGGCCTTCTGGTAGTGGATCACGTAGTCGATCGCCAGCTTGGCCGGCGCGCTCCCCTCGTTGACGACGTCGAACGCGAAGCTGATCTCGTCCCCCACGGTCACCTCGTCGGATCCCAGGCGCAGTTCGGCCACGGACACCGAGGGCGCCGGTGCGAACCCCATGAGGGCGAGGGCCGCGGGGTGTCCCTTCTTCACCGCCGTGCGCAGCGCGTGCCGTACGACGCGCGGTGTGTGGGCGTCGGGGGAGGCCGTCCACCCGGTCGCGATCCCGACGGCCAGGTCGGGTGCGGCGTGGCTGATGTCGTTCACATGGTTGGCCACGGACCGGCGTACGTACTCGGACGGGTCCCGGTAGAGCGCGTCGAGGAGGGGGACGGTGAGTTCGGGGCGGTCCAGGAGCGCGGGCACCCGGATCGCCCACGGCAGCCGGGGGCGGGTGCCCTCGCTGGCCAGACGCCGTACATGCTCGTCGGGATGGCCCGTCCACTCCTGGGCCGCGCGCAGGGTCCGGGCCGGGTCGGCCCTGAGCATGCGCCGGATGGCGAACTCGGCGGTCAGCCGGGGCGTCAGGTCCGCCAGCAGCCGGAGGGCCGCGTCGAAGGCGTCAGGACCGCCGTCGTCCAGCGCGCGGGTGACGACCGCCTCGGTCACCGGCCAGATCATCCAGCCGGTGAACCCGGGATCCGTCAGGGCGCCGCGTACGACCTCGTCCGTCGCTCGGTACGCCTCGGGGAGTGTCGCCGTGAGCGCGTCGCGCAGCAGGTCGCAGCGCTCGCGCAGCGCCAGTCCGTCGAGAGCCGGGCCGCACGCGCGCACGGCCCGCGCGTCCTTCGGCCTGCCGGCTCGATCGAGGCAGTCGGCGAGGTCCGCGACGGCTGCCCTTCCCAGCAGTTCCTCGGCCAACGGCACGCGGCGCTCCTTGTCTCCGCCGTGACGGACTCGACGGACGTCGGGATGGGCGGGGTGCGCGCGGTGGTCGTGCGAGCCCCGCGACCAGGTCGCTGCGATGTTAGCAGTAACGTGCCCGCGGCACGGGTGACCTAGCGTCCGGCGAACCCGGCCAGGAGCTCCCGGTAGCGCTTCGCGTGCAGGGCCAGTTCCTCGTCGCCGGTGCCCCGGGCGTCGTGCAGGACGAGCGGTTCGCCGTAGGCGAGGCCCATGCGGCGGGCCGTCTGCTCCAGCGGGCGCAGCAGTTCGGCCATCGTGAAGCGGTGGAAGCCTCCCGGGCGGTACGCCTCCTCCACCCCGCCGGTCGACGTGACGATCTGGAGCGTCTTGCCCTCCAGGAGCGGGCCGTCGTCGTAGGCGAAGTCGCGCAGCATCACGTCGTCGAGCCACTGCTTGAGGAAGCCGGGGATCGAGTACCAGTGGAACGGGAACTGGAAGACGATCACGTCGTGCTCGCGTACGAGCCGCTGCTCCGCCGCGATGTCGAGGACCTGGTCCGGATAGGCCGCGTACAGGTCGTGCAGGGTCACGTCGTCCAGGTCCCGGACGGCGTCGGCGAGGGCCGCGTTGACACGGGAACGCTCCAGGTGCGGATGGGCGAGCAGGAGCAGGGTGCGCGTCGGCATGGGACGGTGCCTTTCTTCCGGCAGAGCAGGTCTGCGAGTCTTCCGACAGAGCAGCTGTGCGAGGTCTACGAACCGGCGGCCGGATCCGTCTATTCCGTCGGGGGTGCGGCGCGGTGCCGGAAACTTTCCCCGCGCTTCACCGGCTGCGTACGATGCGGTCTCCGCCCTCCGACCACGCCCTGCCCCGACACGTCCCGCTCCGGAGGACTCCGCTCCCAAAGCCCCCGCCCCGGCACCCGGCGACCGGCGCCCATCCCAAGGACATCGACCCATGCGTGTGCTTCTCGTCGAGGACGAACCCGATCTCCGGGACACCGTCGCGGCCGGACTGAGAGCGGCCGGCTACGCCGTCGACGCCGTGCCGGACTGGCCCGACGCGGACGCCCTGATGGATGTGTTCCCCTACGACTGCGTGGTCCTGGACCGGCTGGTGGCCTCCGGGGACACCCTCCACGCGCTCAGCGAGCGGCGCCGAGCCGGGTGGACGGTGCCCGTCCTGTGCCTGACCGCACTGCACACCCTCGACGACCGGGTGGACGGATTCCGGCTCGGCGCCGACGACTACCTGCCCAAGCCCTTCGCCATGGTCGAACTCGTGATGAGGGTCGGGAGCCTGGCCCGCCGCGCCACCGGCCGGCTGCCGGCGTACCTGCGGCACGGCGACGTGGAACTCGACGAGGCCAGGCGCGAGGTGCGCCGTGCGGGAGTGCTGCTCTCCCTGACGCCCAAGGAGTACGCCGTGCTGCGGCACCTGCTCGTCCACCAGGGTGCGGTGACCACCCGCAGCGCGCTGATCGAGCACTGCTGGGACGAGATGGCGGATCCCATGTCGAACGTGGTCGACGCGGTGATGGCGGGACTGCGGCGCAAACTCGGCGAGCCCCCGGTCGTCCGTACCGTGCGCGGACACGGATTCAGCCTGGAACCCGTCGCGGGGCGGCGCCCGTGACCCTCCGCGCGCCGCGGGAGCGCGCGCCCCGGACGAGCCGCCCGGGATCCTCGGCGAGCGGGCGCGGACGGTGGCGGCGCCGCTCCCGTTCGTCGCCGTCCCCCGGGGCCGGTGCGTCGGCGCGCAGGGGACTGCGGGGCCTGCAGTTGCGGCTGACCGCCGCCTACACGCTCACCATGCTGGCCGGGGTCGGCGCCCTGGCCTGGCTGGTGATCCGTACGGACGCGCACTCGGCGGAATCGGCCGCGTACGACGAGATGTACCGCCGCGCCTCGGTGAGCGCCTCGCTGCTCTACTACGACGACGGCGGCGCGCTGCGCCTGGACGGTCTTCGGGACGACGAGGCGACCACCGGTCCCATCCAGGTGGGCGTCGTGCGCGCGCGGCCCGGCACCGGGCTCACGACCGTGTTCACGTCCTTCGGGAGCACCCTGTCGATCCCCGACGAGGAGTCCCGGCGGCTGGTCCGCTCGGCGATGACGGACGACACCACCGTGCGCGCGAAGGGGCGGGCCAGGGACGGCCGGACCGTGTACCTGCTGGCGCTGCCCTTCTACCACGACGAGACCCACCGGACGTCCGGGGCGGTCGTGACGGTCGCGAGCCCCGACCGCGCCCAGCACCACCGGTTGAGGACGGCCGTCCTGTTCGGCAGCGGGGCGCTGACCTGTCTGGCGGCGATCGCCGGACACCTGATCTCCGGACGCAGTCTCCGGCCGGCCTGGCAGTCGCTCGAAGCGCAGGAGCGGCTGCTCGCGGACGCCGCGCACGAACTGCGGACGCCGGTGGCGATCATGCGCGGCTCGGTCGACGTGGCGGACACGGACCCCCGTGGCCCGGGCCCCCATCTGCCCCGTATCCGCAGGGCCACCGACCGGCTGGCCGACGTCGTCGACAACGTCCTGGCGCGCGGCAGACTGCGGGCGGCACCCGACACCTTCGCACCCGTGCCGCTGCGGCTGGACCAGCTGGTCGAGGAGGTCTGTGACGATCTGTCGCGACGCGGACACCGCGTCGCGACAGATCTGCACGCGAGCGTGGTCGAAGCCGATCCCGCGCTCGTCCGTATCGCGGTGCGCAACCTGCTGGACAACGCGCTGCGCCACGGCCGCACCCCCGGCGATCCGCGGGACCGCGCCGAGGTGGAGGTCACCGTCCTCGACGCGAGCGTCATGGTCGCCGACCGCGGTCCTGGAGTACGGCCGGCCGACCTGCCGGACCTGCTGCGGCGTTTCCGCTCCCCGGGCGGCGGGTCCGGGATCGGGCTGGCCCTGGTGCGGGAGACGGCGGCCGCCCACGGCGGATCGATCACCGTCGGGCTGCGGCCCGGAGGCGGCTCCGTGTTCGTGCTGGCGCTCCAGGGGGCCGGCCGTCCGGCGCGCCGCTGCCGCCTCCCGTGGCGACGGCTCACGGAAAACTCATGAACTCGGGCGCAGGATGCGGACGTCAGGACGTTCGCCGCCCGGGAGCACGCATGCCGAGACACACCGCCACTCCGTTCCACCGCCGCACGCGCACGGCCGTCACGGCCGTCGTGGGCGTGCTCGCCGTCCTCGGAGCGGGCCTGCTGTACTCCCACGCCTTCGCGACGGACCCCGCCCCGGCCGCCGCCAGGCCCGTGCCGCCCGTGGCCGACGCACCGTTCGACTACCAGATCGGCGGGCCGTACGCCCCGGCCGCCGGCGTACGTGCCGTGTCCCGGGACCGCTCCGCGAAGCCAGCGCCCGGTCTGTACAACATCTGCTACGTCAACGCCTTCCAGGCCCAGCCCGACGCGCTCGGCTGGTGGCGCGAGAACCACCCGGACCTGATCCTGCGGGACGCGAACGGGCGCCTGGTCGTCGACGAGGACTGGGACGAGGTGCTCCTGGACACCTCCACGGCCGGCGGACGCGCCCGGCTGGCCACGATCGTCGGGAAGTGGATCGACGGCTGCGCCGAGAAGGGCTTCCAGGCCGTCGAACCGGACAACCTCGACTCCTATCAGCGGTCGCACGGCCGCCTGACCCGCGCGCACAACGCCGAGTTCGCGAAGCTGCTCGCGCGCGAGGCCCACACCCGCGGACTGGCCGTCGGGCAGAAGAACACCACCGAACTGCTTCCCGACCGGGCGCGGATCGGTTTCGACTTCGCCGTCGCCGAGGAATGCGGCCAGTACGACGAATGCGGCGCCTACGCCAAGGCGTACGCCGGCCGCGTCTTCGACATCGAGTACACGTCCGCGGGCTACCGGCGCGCCTGTACCCGCTGGGGTACGTCCCTGAGCGTCGTGCAACGCGACCTCGACGTCACCGCACGCGGCTCCGAGCACTACACCTTCCGTTCCTGCTGACCCTTCGGCCCACGGTGTCCGTGCCGCGTACCGCGAACCGGCCGTCGGCGCCGACGGCCGGTACCGCTGCCGGGACCGTCGGCCGGGGTGGGTGCGAGGCATGCTCCGGTCAGCCCGCCGGACGCCGCAGCCGGTGCAGGAGCAGGTAGGCGCGCTGTTCGGCGGCGGCGAGTTCGGTGGGGTCGATGCCGGCCGGCCACAGCTCACCGGCCGCCGTGTCGTCGGCCTCGCGCAGTTCCACCACCGACAGCGCCAGACTCACCTGGGCCACGGGGATCGGCGGTCCGAAGGGGTCGCCGAGCGCCTGTTCGGCCTGGTCGGCGGCCGTCCGGCAGGCGGCCAGCGCGCGCTCCACGCGTACCGCGGCCCGGTCGTGGACGATCAGCAGCGCGCACCCCAGCCCCACCGCGATCCCCACCATGCTGCCCAGCACCCGGTCGAGGACCAGTTCGTCGGCCGGGGTGGGGGCGGCGAGGTCGCTCAGCAGCAGCGCGAGCGGGGTGAGGAAGACGACGGCGAGGCCGTAGTTGCGGACCACGACGTACTCCAGCAGGAACTCCAGGACCACGATCACCAGCGCGAGCGCCACCGGCTCCGGGTCGGCGGCCAGCACCCCGAGCGCGAGCACCAGCCCCAGGGCCGTGCCCAGGGTCCGCTGGACGGCGCGCTGGGCCGTGGTGCGGAGGTTGACCGCGTGCAGAACGGCGGCCGCCGAGATCGCCGCCCAGTAGCCGTGCTCCAGGTTCAGCAGGACGGCGAGACCCCCCGCCACGCCGGTGCCGATGGTCATCCGCAGGGCGGGCACGGTCAGCGCCACGAGCCGGTCGGGGCCGCCGGGACGCCCGATCAGCAGTTCGGTGGCGCGCGCGGCAGCGGGATCGCCCGGCGCCTCGGACGGGGGCGTGTCGGGCGATGGCGGGCCGGGCGGTGGTGGGCCGGACAGTGGTGCCGGGGACGGCTCGGTGTCGGACTGCGGGGCCGAGGGCCGGGCCGCCGTGGCGTCCCGCGCGACCGTCGGCGGTGGCGGTGGCGGGGGCGCGTCGGTGAGGAGCAGGAGTTCGGGAAGGACCGGGGGTGTACGGCGGTGCCGGTCGGTGAGGAGACGGGCCTGCCGGCGCAGGTGCCGGACCGTGGCGGCCGGATCCCCGGGCGGACGCCGCGCGCAGTCGATCAGCAGCGTCCAGGACAGGTCGGTCAGCCGGACCAGGACCGGGTCGGGGCCGGCCCCGGCCGGCCGTGCGCGCGGCGGAGGCGGCAGCCCGAGGCAGTGGTAGGCGTGCAGCACCGCGACCGTCGCCCGGTGCCTGATCTGCCGTGGCACGTCCGCGCCCTCGGACGCCTCCATCATGTCGGCGAGCCGGCGCAGGGCCGTGGTCACCGCGAGCCGCTGCGGCCGGTCCGGGTGCACCAGCCGGCCGGACACCGCCAGCAGCCAGGCGAACGCCGCTCCCGCCGCGGCGAGCGCGGTGCAGACGAGCACGCCGGCGCCCGTCGGCGACTTGTTGGCCGCCACCGCGAAGGCGAACAGCAGCAGCACCGCGCCGAGTCCGGTCAGCCGGGTGACATCGCAGACGAACTTCGCCAGCCCCGCGACGACCGCCGTCGCCGCGACCACCACGGCGGCGCCCGCTCCGCCCTCCGCCGGACGGGCCCACACCGCGAGCGCCGTACCGCCTCCCACGCAGGCCGTCATCGCCACGGCGACCAGGGCGAGCACGCGGGCCCGACGGGCGTAGGGCAGATCGCGGCCGAACGTGCTGGTGAAGGAGCCCAGCATGGCGTAGACAGCGAGGTCGGGCCGTCCCGCCTGCACGATCGGCACGCCGGCCAGCCCCATCGCCAGGGCGGCCCGCGCGGCGAAGGGCACCGCCCCGTCCACGTCCTGCACGGTCAGCGCGCCGCGCGGGGAGAGCGCGTGCCACGCACCGCCGACCACGTGCCGCGCACCACCGGCCATCTGCCGCGCACCGCCGACCATGTCCCGTCGGCCGTGCCGCAGCCAGGAGGGGATGAAACGGCGGAAAATCGGCATGCTTCGTATATACCCCAGGGCTGTACCGCGGGGGGCGGCCCCGGCCATGGCGTCGAGGTCGCCTCGCACGGGAGGGCCCGTGGGCGCGGGTCTGTGGGCGGGCCCGTGGGCGGGCCGGGCGGTCCCCGTGCTGATTCGCCCGGGACCCAGCAGGATGGAAGAGGGACGGACCGTTCCGTGTGCGACAGACCTTTTCCGCAGCTGATGAGGAGGCCGCTCGTGGTGGAGCCGCAGACCGTGATCGCCCCACCGGCCAGGGCCACCGTGTTCCTGGTGGTCACGATCGCTCCGGGGCGCGAGGAGACGGTCCGTGACCTGTTGGAGGACGTCTCGGGCCTGCGCCGCTCGGTCTCCTTCCGCGCCCCCGACGACGAGCTCAGCTGTGTCGTCGGCATCGGATCGGCGGCCTGGGACCGGCTCTTCGACGGGCCGCGCCCCCAAGGACTCCACCCCTTCGCGGAGTTGACCGGTGAACGCCATCGGGCCCCCGCCACCCCGGGCGACCTCCTCTTCCACCTGCGAGCCCGCCGTATGGACCTGTGTTTCGAACTCGCCCGGCTGATCGGGGAGCGGCTGCGCGGCGCGGTCACGGTGGTCGACGAGGTCCATGCCTTCAAGTACTTCGACGAGCGGGACCTGCTCGGCTTCGTCGACGGCAGCGAGAACCCGGAAGGGCGGCGCGCGGTCGACGCGGTGTTCATCGGCGACGAGGACCCCGACTTCACGGGCGGCAGCTATGTGATCGTGCAGAAGTACCTGCACGACCTGACGGCGTGGAACGCCCTGTCGTCGCAGGAGCAGGAGGAGGTCATCGGGCGGACGAAGGCGGCCAACGTCGAACTCCCCGACGACGTCAAGCCCGCCGACTCCCACGTGGCCCTCAACACCATCACCGGTGAGGACGGCGACGAGCGCAAGATCGTGCGCGAGAACATGCCCTTCGGCACCATCGGAGAGGGCGAGTTCGGCACGTACTTCATCGGCTACGCGCGCACACCGGACGTGACCGAACAGATGCTGCGGAACATGTTCCTCGGCGACGGCCGGGGCGCGTACGACCGCATCCTCGACTTCTCGACCGCGATCACCGGATGCCTGTTCCACGTGCCGACCGCCACCTTCCTCGACGATCTCCCCGACCCGCCCGTCGGCGCGGCGAGGACGAGCGGCTCGCTGGGTATCGGCAGCCTCAAAGGAGTCCGGACATGACCACGCCCGACGCCGTCACGAATCTGCATCGCGAACTCGCCCCGATCACTCCCGCGGCGTGGGCCGAGATCGAGGACGAGGCGCGCCGCACCTTCCGCCGCAACCTCGCGGGCCGGCGGGTCGTGGACGTCTCCGGTCCCGAAGGCCCCGGGCTCGCGGCCGTCGGGACCGGCCATCTGACCGGGATCGACGGCCCGGAGGGCGTCCGCGCACGGTTGCGCGAGGCGCGGCCGCTGGTCGAGCTGCGGGTGCCGTTCACGGTGAGCCGGGCCGCCGTCGACGACGTCGACCGGGGCGCCAAGGACTCCGACTGGCAGTCGGTCAAGGACGCCGCGCGCATCATGGCGTTCGCCGAGGACCAAGCCGTCTTCGACGGGTACGCGGCCGCGCGCATCGACGGACTGCGCGGGCGCACCTCCAACCCCGTACTGCGCCTTCCGGCGGAGCCGCGCGACTACCCGGACGCGGTCAGCCGCGCCCTGACGACGCTTCGGCTGGCCGGCGTCCAGGGTCCGTACGCGCTGCTGCTGGGCGCCGAGGCGTACACGGCGGTCAGTGAGACCTCCGACCACGGGTATCCGGTCGTCGCGCACCTGGGCCGGATCCTCGACGGGCCGCCGGTCTGGGCGCCCGCCATCGAAGGCGCCTTTCTGCTCAGCACCCGGGGCGGCGACTACGAACTGCGGCTCGGCGAGGATCTCGCCATCGGTTACACGGCCCACGACGCCACCGACATCGAGCTGTACTTCCGCCAGACGCTGACCTTCCTGGTCTACACGGACGAAGCCGTGGTGGTGCTCGACCCGTCCGCCGCTCCGGGCCCCGGGACGGCTTGACCCCGCGGACGGGACGCCGGATCCTGCCCGGTCCCTGATCTCTGAGCCCCGTCTGCCGCGTGCCGGCGGAGCGACGCGACTATCCTCGTTGCATGGTGCGCGACCAGGGAGCGGAGACGCTGCTCCCCTCTTGCGGAGACATCGGTCCGCGGGAGCCGGCCACGCGTTCGGTCTGTACCGAGGGTGATCGAGGCCCGGGTGCGCACCGAAGGAGGACGGACACATGGCACACCACCACAAGTCCAACCGAGCGGTAGAGGGAAGCAACCCGGACTACGTGCGCGGCAGGGGCATGCCGCTGCGACCCGACCAGGACGAACTCGACCGGCGCACGGAACGTGACCGCAGGGACGTCGACCTGGCCGCCGGGGCCCCGCCGGACCCGCAGACCGTGTACCGGGCGGAGCAGGACGAGATCGACCGTGAGGCGGCCTCGGGCGAGCTTCCGACGGGTGACGTCACCCGCGGGGCCCGGGACCCCTTCCCGCCGACCCGCTACCAGGGCTGAGCCCAGGGCCGAGCAGGGATCACTCCTGTCCCTCGGGAGGCGTCCCGAGGGACACCACCACCGCGGTCACCTTTCCCGCGGGCGTGGCGTAGCGCACCGGGTCGCCGGCCCGGCGGCCGAGCAGCGCGCGCCCGAGCGGGCTGTCGGCCGTGACCAGCGTCTGGTCCGACGCCGACGCCACCTCGCCGATCTCGAAGGTCTCCACCGAGCCGCCCGCGAAGCGCACGGTGACCGTACTGCCCACGCCCACCAGGTCGGTGGGGGGCGGCCCGGCCGCCGCTCCCTGGTCGAGTCGCAGGGTGATGTCCGCGATCCGGGCGTCGAGGCGGTCGAGTTCGTCGGCGCGCCGCAACTCGTCGGCCTGGTCGGCGTGGTCGCCGACCGTGTCGGGGTCCCGCAGGCCGGCCGCGACCGTCGCGCGTTCCGCGCGGACGTCGGCGAGCTCCTGCTCCAGGGCGTGCCGGGCGGCGTCACTGATCGGCGCGGGTTCGCTGGTCATGGCCTGCTCCTCGGGGCGGGACGCGGGGAAGGGTGGAAAAACACCTATTTGCGGGCATCGTAGCCGAGGCGGTGACGCGGTGTAGCGACCCTCCGTGACCGTCGCATGGCGCCATGGGAACCGTCGCCATAGCCTGAGAGGGCTATGGCCGTCAAACCCAGCCCAGGATGGGCAAAAGGGGTGAATGCCTTGAACGCCTCCCATGGAGACCAGGTGAGCTCCCGCGAGGACCAGGCGGGGCTGGAACCCCGGGTAGGGCCTGTTCCCACCGAAGAGCCGCACTTCAAGCCGTACCACCATCCCGCCGCCGGCTGGGGCGCCGCCAAGAGCGTGACCCGTGTCCTGGCGCGGGAGCGCGCCCTCGTGGACGGGCCGCGGGCGATCATGCGGATGAATCACGAGCGGACCGGCTTCGACTGTCCCGGATGCGCCTGGCCGGACGACACCAAGGGCCTGCACCTGGACATCTGCGAGAACGGGATCAAGCACGTCACCTGGGAGATGACCCCCAAACGCGTGGACCGCGCGTTCTTCGCCGACCACACGGTCACGGAACTCTTCGGCTGGAGCGATTTCGACCTGGAGGACCAGGGACGGCTCACCGAGCCCATGGTCTACGACCCCGAGTCGGACCACTACGTCCCGATCGGCTGGCAGGACGCGTTCGAACTGGTCGGCCGGACCCTGCGCGGGCTGGACGACCCGAACCAGGCGTCGTTCTACACCTCGGGCCGGCTCGGCAACGAGGCCACGTTCCTGTACCAGTTGTTCGCCCGCGAATACGGCACGAACAACCTGCCCGACTGCTCCAACATGTGCCACGAGGCCAGCGGCCGCGCCCTCCAGGCGTCCCTGGGCACCGGAAAGGGGACCGTCGACCTCAAGGACTGGGAGGCCACCGACGCGCTCTTCATCATGGGCGTCAACGCGGCCTCCAACGCCCCCCGGATGCTCACCGCGCTCGCCGAGGCGTACCGCCGCGGCGCCCAGATCGTGCACATCAACCCGCTGATCGAGGCGGCCGCCACCTGCACCATCGTGCCGCACGACTTCGTGGACATGGCCCTGTTCAAGACGACCAGGACCAGCACCCTGAACATCCAGCCCCGCATCGGCGGTGACATGGCGCTCCTGCGCGGTGTCGCCAAGGCGGTCCTGGAACAGGCCAAACACGATCCGAAGGCGCTGGACCAGGAGTTCATCGACCGCCACACGGCGTACTTCGACGAGTACCGCGAGGTGTGCGAGGAGACCCCCTGGGAGGAGATCGAGCGGCAGTCCGCCGTCAGCCAGGCCGACATCCTGAAAATGGCGCGCATCTACGGCGACGCCGACCGCAGCATCATCAGCTGGTGCCTCGGCGTCAGCCAGCACGAACACGGCGTCGACACCGTGCGCGAGATCGTCAACCTCCTTCTGCTGCGCGGGAATCTGGGGCGCGAGGGCGCCGGACCCTCGCCGGTGCGCGGGCACAGCAACGTCCAGGGAAACCGGACCTGCGGTATCGACCACCGGCCCACCGAGGCGTTCCTCGCGCGGCTCGCCGAGGTCTGCCGTATCGACCCGCCGCGCGAGCACGGCCTCGACACCGTCGGCACCATCCAGGCGATGCACCGCGGTGACGTGAAGGTGTTCGTCGGCATGGGCGGCAACTTCGCGCTCGCCGCGCCCGACACCCCGTACACCTACGACGCGCTGCGCAACTGCGAACTCACCGTCCAGGTGAGCACCAAGCTCAACCGCAGCCACGTCGTCCACGGCCGCCGGGCGCTCATCCTGCCGTGTCTGGGCCGGACCGAGAAGGACCACCAGCGAGGGGGCATCCAGAGCACCTCGGTCGAGGACTCCATGAGCATGGTCCACCTCTCCATCGGCATGAAGCGCCCCGCCTCGCGGCACCTGCTCTCCGAGCCCGCCGTCATCGCCGGGATCGCCCGCGCCACCCTCCGCGAGAGCGACACCCCGTGGGAGTGGTACGTCGAGGACTACGACCGCATCCGCGACACGATGGCCCAGGCCCTCGACGGCTTCGAGGACTGCAACCGCCGGGTGCGTCTGCCGCTCGGCTTCCGCATCAAGCAGCCCGCCCGCGAACTGGTCTTCCTGACCGGCACGGGGCTCGCCGAGTTCTCCACCGCCCCGCTGCCCGACGTCGTCCCGGCCGCGGGCACCCTGGCATTGCAGACCATGCGCTCCCACGACCAGTGGAACACGACCATCTACTCCGACGACGACCGCTACCGGGGCGTCAAGGGCCTGCGCACGCTGGTGTTCATGAACAAGGACGACATGCGCGAGCGCGGCGTCGGCGAGTTCGACCCCGTCGACATCACCGCCGTCGCCAAGGACGGCAGCCGCCGTCACCTCGACGGCTACCTCGCCATCCCGTACGACATCCCCCGTGGCTGCGCGGCCGGGTACATGCCGGAGATGAACGTGCTGTGCGCGATCGGCGACTACAGCGTCCAGAGCGATCAGCCGCTCATGAAGCACGTCAAGGTCACCATCACCCGCGCGGCGCCCCCAGCGGACGACCAGCACTGACGGCCGGGAGGATCCATGCGGGAGAAGCCGCTGAACAAGATCGGCGAGGAACTGGCGCGGCTGCGCCACGAACTGGCTCCGGAGCACCGCTCGCGGCCCGCCGGGTTCGGCATCGACGGCGGCCTGGTCAACGGCCTGCTCGCCGGTGAGCTCGCGCGGCCGCAGGAGGCGGAGCTGGCCGGGCAGGTGGCACGGCTGCTGCCCTTCCACTACGTGCAGACCAACACCTACGCCTCGATCATGTCGCAGGTCACCGACCATCTCGGCGGCCAGCAGAAGCTGATGGAGTGGATGGACGGCTTCGCGGGGCTGCCACGGCTGACGGCCCGGCTGTACGTGCTCATGGGACTCCTCGACACCTACAGCGAGAATCACGCCGTCGTCACCGCGCTGCGCGAGTTCCGCGAACGGACGCCCTATCCGGCCGGACTCAAGGAGTACCTGCTGCCGGAGACGGACGACGAGACGATCGCCGCGCTCGCCTCCCGCATCGAGCACCTGCTCGGCGACGGGGAGACGTACCGGTCCGTCCGGCTCGCGCTCGCGACGGCGGACTGCGTGCGGCGGATCGCCCCGCAGGCCGCGCGGCTGGACCCCGGTGCCGACGACCTGGGCGAGCTCATGGACCACTGCCACCAGGACATCGAGGAGGCCTTCGAGACGACCCCGGCCTGACACGCGCCGCGCCCGGCTCCCACCGGAACCTCGGCCCCCGCGCCGCCGGCGTTGGCCCATGCGGGCTAGGCGCGGGCGGCGTCCGGCTCACCTTGCCCGGACGCGTCGGCCGATGACGTGCCGGGCCCGGTGAAACCGTTAGCGTCCCGACGCATGACTACCTGGCTGCCGGTCTCCGCCATTCCACGGCTCGCCTGCGCGGTGATCGTCGGCGCCGCGGTCGGGGCCGCCGTCGGCGTCCCTGTCGACGCGGAGCTGGGCATTCTGGCGGGCATCGCCGCGACGGAGGCCTTCTTCGTGGTCGCGGGCTGGATCGTGCTGTGGCCCATGGACGCCGAGGCCACCCGCCGCCACGCCCGCCGGGAGGACCTGCGGCCCGTCGCCGAGGAACTCGTGGTGATCGCGGTCGCGGTGTGCGGACTGGTCGGCATCGTCGTGCTGCTGCTCGGCAACTCCGACTCCGCTCACGCCGTGACGGCGCTCGCCGGGGTGTTCGCGGCCTGGGCGGCGCTGCACCTGATGTACGCCACCCGCTACGCGTACCTCTACTACCCGCGTTCGGTCGGCGGGATCGACTTCAACTCCCAGCAGCCACCGGCGTACCGGGACTTCCTCTACTTCAGCTACAACCTGGGGATGACCTACCAGGTCTCGGACACCGACGTCTCCGGTACGGCGATCCGCGCCATGGTGCTGCGGCACTGCCTGCTGTCCTACGTCTTCGGCACCAGCATCCTCGCCAGCGCCATCAACCTCTTCGTCGGGATCCTCACCGGCTGAGCCCCGCCCGCGGAAGGACCACCTGCCGCTGACGGTTTCGTACGAGACGGTCATGCCCTCTTCCCCTCCGCGGCTCCCGCCGCCTCGACGGACCGGACGTGACGCGCCTTTCGCGGTTCTCAGCGGACGCGGGCCGCCGCGGCGCGGGCCAGGGCCAGGGTGCGGGAGCGGGCGGGGGCCGTGGGGCCGGCCGCCTCGCTGAGGATCACCAGGGTCCTTCCCACGACCACGAGCACCAGGGTCTCCTGCACGGTGAACGTCTCACTGGTCGCGGTGATCGTGGCATGCCACGAGGCGTCGCCGATCCCCGCCGAGCCGTGCGCCGCCACACGTTCCGTGCCGGTCATGCCGTCGCTCCAGCCGATGCTGAACGCGCCGCACCCGGACAGCACGTGCGCCGCGTGCTCCAGTTCCTCGCGTGCTGCGCCGCCCGGCAGCCGGCGCAGCACCTCCTGGAGGAACGGACCGCTCTGGCTCTGGGCGAAGGTGACCCTGGCCTCGACGACGCCCGCGCGGGTGCTGCCGTAGGACTCCAGGGCGTTGAGCATGTTGAGGCAGTCGACGTGGTCGGAGCGGGTGGGGGGATCGTTCCGTAGCACCGTCTTCACGTAGCCCGGCGGCAGTTGAGCGGTGGTCAGAAGGGCCGTCGACAGGGGAGGGGGCGGGGAGGGCTTGGGGGTCGCGGTCCTGGTCGGCGGACGGCCCGAGCCGCCTGGTCCGCCCGAACCGCCTGATCCGCCGGACCCGCCTGACCCGGTGGAACCGCCGGAGCCGCCCGAGCCGCCGGTTCCGGAAGTTCCGCCGGGGCCTCCCGGTCCGCCAGTGCCCGCGGTGCCGCTCGTCCCGCCGGAACCGTGCGACGCGCCGGAGGTCGGGGAGGAGCCGGACGGCGATGCCTTCGGTGTCCCGGAGGGAGAACCCGGAGCGGCGGGGGAGCCGCCTGTGGCGGGTGACGCGGACGCGGGGGGTGCGGTCGGTACGACGGTGCCCGCTCCGCCGGGAGTGCCGCACGCGGTCAGGACCGTGGCCAGCACCGTCATCACGAGCGGCGCGACGGCGGCGTGACGGCGTCGGCCGGCGGGGAACGCCGAAGCGAGTGTCTGGTTCACGCTTGCCTCCTGGGAAGGCCGGGCGGGTCGGGAGGGCAGGTCGGGTGGGGTCGCCGTACGCGCCGCGGGTCAGCGGTGGTACCGGAAGTAGAGGTCGCAGCGGAGGAGTGAGGCGATCACCGCCTGGTTGTCCACGGGTCCCGACGGGTCGCGCAGCAGGACGGTGGCGGCGGCCCGCAGCACGGTGTCGTCGACACCGCCGAGCAGGTCGGCGGTGCCGCGTCGGCTCCGCGGGTCGGTCCAGACGGCGGTTCCCCCCAGGGTCAGCGCCCGGCACACCAGGGCGGGGTCCGAGCGGAATCGGTCCGTCTGCTCCTGCTGGGGCGGGAGGACGGGGAGTTCGTCCAGGGGCACGGTCCTGTCACCGGAGTCTTCCGGTGAGCCGGCGGGAGCGGTGGGGTTCGACGAGGCACCGGTGCCCGGCGCGACCGTCGAGGGCGTGGACCCCGGCGTGCTCCGCAGCCCGGCGGACTGTGCCGTCGGGCTCTGGGTGAAACGGCCGCCGACCGCAGCCCAGCCGGCCCCCGCCGTGACGAGCACGCCCGAGAGCGCGAGCGCGAGCACCGGGACGGGGCGCATCCGGCCCGCGGTGACGGCTCCTTCGCGGCGAGGCCCGGGAGCCTCGGCGGCCCGCGTCCGGCGCCCGACGTACCGGACCGGCCGGACGAACGGGACCAGCGCGCCGACGACGCTCACCGCGAGGCCCGTCACCCACCAGGGCGAGTCGACCACGCTCCAGCGGATGTCCGGCACGGCACGGGCCGCGGTCAGCCGGGCGAACAGGAACCAACTGCCCAGCGGTACGGCGATCAGGAGCCCGGACAGCAGGACGACCGCCGTACACAGGGGGGCCGAGCGCGGCCCGCTCACCGTGGCTCGTGCCGCGCGCGCGAGGCTCGTGGTCCACACGGCGAAGAGCGAGCCCCCGATCACCAGGGCCGCGGCCAGGGCCAGCACCTGTGTTCGGGGAACGTCGGCCAGGGAGAGCGCCGTGGCCAGTCCGTCCGCGGTCCCGGTGTCGCGCACCCAGTCACCGGCCGCCCGCCCGGACAGCTGGCTCCCGGCGAACAGGCCGAGGCCCAGCGAGGCCCCGGCCCGTGCCGGGCGCAGGCCGGCCCCGTCCCGGTGCCCCACCGCGACGGCCCGCCACCACGCCACGGTCACCACGCCGGCGATCATCCAGCCGGTCAGCAGCCCTGTCACCGTGTACGCGAGCTGGGTCCACGTCGGCATCAGCGCGGCCACCAGCAGGGCGAGGTCGGTGAAGAGCAGGCCCGCGGCCAGTCCGGTGGCCAGGCACTCGAAGGACGAGACGCCCCAGGACCGCGCGGGGTCGGCGAGCACGTCCAGGCGGGCCGCGGAGGTGGGATGACTGGCCAGACCCACGGCCCGCAGGAGCCGTCGGCGCGGGCTCGGCGGGCGGTCGGAGCCGATGTGGTCGGCGGCGGCGCCCCGGGGTGCGCGCGCGTCGGCGTCCGCGCCGAGATCGGCGTCGTGCTCCCGCACCCGCAGCACCGCGCACAGGGTGAGCCGTACGGCCAGCAGGACGACCGCCATCCGCACCAGCAGCCCGGTGCCGAGCAGCGCGGGCTCGAGCAGCAGCGCGCCCCCGACCGGGAGGACGACGGCCGTGAGCAGGATCCACCAGGCGGCGTCGGCCAGCCGTACCCGGCCCACGTCCCGCAGGCGCAGATGGGTCAGCTCGTGGCGGAACATCGCCTCCACCTGCCGGTCGGGGAGGTTGAAGACGTTGGAGTCGGCCACGATCCGCGGCCTGCGCCCCGTGCCCGAGGCGCGCGCCTGGACACCTACGCGCCGCCCGCGCACCCACAGCGCCGGCCGGGGCTCGTCCGAGCCGTCGAGGACGGCCGTGAGCCGGTCGGTGAGGGAGGAGTCGTCGGGCCTCGCCCGCCACCACCACAGCTCCAGCCGGAGTCGGGCGGCCCGGTGGACCAGGGCGAGGGCCGACAGCGCGAGCGGCCCGCACAGCACCACGGCCGCTTGGGCCAGCCGGACGTCGGAGACGCAGCCGGTGAACCCGTCGAGCACCGCGTCGGGGGACGCCCCGGCGGCGGGCAGACAGGCGAGTTGGGCGGCCGGCCAGTTGTCCTGTCCGAGGACCAGCCACCACCAGGTGCCGAACGAGGCTCCGGCGCCCGCGACGAGGACCAGCAGCGCCAGCCGGGTGGTGGTCGGCAGGGGCAGTGGGCTGGACACGAGCGCGCGGGCGACGGTTCGGGGGTCGGTGGTGGAAGGTGTGGCGTCCGGCGTGGCGCCCGGCGCGTCGGTCATGACGAGGGCGGGCTCGCGGGTGCCTGGGCGTCGCCCGGCCCGTCGGGGGAGTCCGGCGCGGTCCCGGCGGCCGGGGCCTCGGCCGTCGGTATCACGGCCATGACGATGACGTGGGCACATGTCTCGGCCTCGGTGTGAGACAGGCCCGCGACCCGGCTCTGGGCCAGCGCCCAGTCCGTGAGTTCCCGCCGGGTCACGCCGGAGAGTTCGGGCACCGAGCGGTCCAGCGCCTCGCGCCGCTCGTCGGCCGCGGCACGGCGTGAGCGCCGCTGGCGCCAGCGCCGGGCCAGTCGGCTGCCGTCCGCCCGGATCCGCCCCGAGGCGAGGTCCGCGAGGACCTGCGCGACCACCGTGACGAGGACCGGCAGCAGGACGGTCGTCTCGATGCCGACGCCGAGCGGGTCGGTGGCGGGCCGGTGCAGCGGCTGCGGCGGGTACGGGCGGGCGGCGTAGGCCCGGCAGGTCTCGTCGACCTTGTCCAGTTCGGCCGGGGCCAGGCGACGGGTCACGTCGCGCAGGACGTCCTGGCCCGTGCGATGGTGCATGAGTTCCTCCCCTGGAGACGGAGGGGACAGGGCACATGCGCGCCCTGTCCCATGACGCGTGACTCATGACGGACGGCCCGGGATGCGTGGCCGGGGTGCCCGGCGGCCGGTGCCTCGGGCCGGGCGGGCCCGGCGCCGAGGTGCTGGACGGCCCCGGGCGCGGAGGTCAGCCCCGTCGGCTGCCGCGCGGGCGCCGGGCCACCGCGAGCGCGATGCCGGCCGCGCACACGAACGAGGCCACGGCGGCGACGGCGGTCAGGCCGGGAGTTCCGGTGTCGGCGAGTTGGTCGCCCTGCGTGCCGCCGGACATCGGCGAGGGGACGGGCGCGGCGGAAAGCGTCGGCGCGGCGGACGTGGTGGAGGCGGACGGTGTGGGGGAGCCGGACGCGCTGCCGCTCGGCGTCGCCGTCCCGCTCGCGGGCACGGTCTGGGTGGCGCTCGCCGACGTGGTGGGCGAGGCCTCGGCGACGACGGAGTAGGAGGCCTTGCCGTCCATCAGGAGCACCGGGTCGATGCCCGGGAACGGCTGGATGAGTCCCTGGGTGACGAACTGAAGGGTGGTCGCGGCCGGTACCGCGGCGGCCAGCGAGACGCGCAGGGCGATCCGGGCGGTGCCGCCCGCCGGGAGCGAGCCCACGGACGGCAGGCCGGCGTCCGTGCTGAGGTATCCGGTCAACGCGGTCTCGCTCGGGGCCAGTTCCACCGCGCGCCAGACGGACGCGGCCGAGTCGAACCATTCCACGGTGACCTGTTCGGGCGTCAGCGCCGCGGCGGGCGGGGCCAGTCGCAGGCCGACGGCGACGATGAAGCTGTCCGCGATGTCGGTGTCCAGCGTGTTGTGGAACAGCGCGTCGACGCTCAGCGGGGCGCCGCCGGGCACCACCCGACCCGAGGCGGGGGACAGTTCGGCGTACGGTGCGGCCGGGTCGGCGGCGCCGGCCGGTGCCGCCGACAGGATCAGCGAGAGGACAAGAACGGCACAGCCCAGCAGGGCGGCGAGAAACGGTCTACGGCGCACGGCAATCAGCTCCCCCACACGCGCGCCCCCAGCGCGCTTCTTGGCGTGATATCAGTAAGTTTAAAGGATAAAGTGCTCAGAACGGGAGGGGTGTTTTATTACAGGGATAAGGGATGAAAGTGAATAACCGTGACGCGTGCGACTCATGAGAATGAGAACGACGGACGCGACGGGGAAATCCCTTGCCGCGCCAGCCCTTTTCGGCCGGAGTCGCGCGGCCCGAACCGCGGGGCGGACCTGGGCCGGCGGACCTGCTTGTTGAGGGCGAAGTCGAAGTCGCCCACGAGGTGGGGGATCTGCGGAAGGTCGATCTCCAAGCCCGCTGACGGGCCCCGCGCCCCGCGCCCCGCGCATCTCGCGTACGGGTGACTTTCACATCGACGCCACCCGACCCTTCCTTGTCGTTCGATGCCCTTGGAACACTCCTTGCGCGCATCCGTCACGCACCGGCAACTGGCGCACCACGACGAGAGAGGTCGCTCACCCATGTCCGAGGTCAACCGGCGCCGCTTCCTCCAACTCGCGGGAGCCACCACGGCGTTCGCGGCCCTGTCGAGCAGCATCGAGCGTGCCGCCGCGCTCCCGGCCAACCACCGCACGGGGTCCATCCAGGACGTCGAGCACATCGTGGTGCTGATGCAGGAGAACCGCTCCTTCGACCACTACTTCGGTTCGCTGCGCGGCGTCCGCGGCTTCGGCGACCCGCACCCGGCCTCGCCCACGCCCGGCCGCACGGTCTGGCGCCAGTCCGACGGCACGAAGGACGTGCTGCCCTTCCATCCTGATGCCGACGACCTGGGCATGGCGTTCCTCCAGGACCTCCCGCACGGCTGGAACGACGGACACGCGGCCTTCGCCGGGGGCAGGTACGACAAGTGGGTGCCGTCCAAGTCGGCGACCACGATGGCCTACCTGACCCGTGACGACATCCCGTTCCACTACGCGCTCGCCGACGCCTTCACCATCTGCGACGCCTACCACTGCTCCTTCATCGGCTCCACCGACCCCAACCGCTACTACATGTGGACCGGTTACACCGGCAACGACGGCCAGGGCGGCGGGCCGGTCCTCGGCAACGACGAGGCCGGCTACGGCTGGACGACCTACCCCGAACGTCTGGAGAAGGCGGGCGTCTCCTGGAAGATCTACCAGGACGTCGGCGACGGTCTCGACGCCGCCGGCAGCTGGGGCTGGATCCCCGACGCCTACCGCGGCAACTACGGCGACAACTCGCTCCTCTACTTCAACCAGTACCGCGACGCCAAGCCCGGCGACCCCCTCTACGACAAGGCCCGCACCGGTACCGACGCCCGCAAGGGCGAGGGCTTCTTCGACCAGCTCAGGGCCGACGTCACGGGCGGAAAGCTGCCGCAGGTCTCCTGGATCGCCGCCCCCGAGGCGTTCACCGAGCACCCCAACTGGCCCGCCAACTACGGCGCCTGGTACGTCGCCCAGGTCCTGGACGCGCTCACCGCCGACCCGGCGGTCTGGGCGAAGACGGCCCTGTTCATCACCTACGACGAGAACGACGGCTTCTTCGACCACCTGGTACCGCCGTTCCCGCCGGCCTCCGCCGCGCAGGGCAAGTCCACCGTCGACGTCGGCCCGGACGTGTTCAAGGGTGACAGCGGCCATGTCGCGGGCCCGTACGGCCTCGGTCAGCGGGTGCCGATGCTCGTCGTCTCCCCCTGGAGCAAGGGCGGTTACGCCTGCTCCGAGACCTTCGACCACACCTCGATCATCCGGTTCGTGGAGCGCCGCTTCGGCGTGCGCGAGCCGAACATCTCGCCCTGGCGCCGCACCGTCTGCGGCGACCTCACCTCGGCGTTCGACTTCTCCCGCAAGGACACCAGGCCGGTCGTCCTGCCGGACACCGACGGCTACCGGCCCCCGGACGGCGACCGGCACCCCGACTACGTGCCCACCCCGCCCGCCCACCCCGCCCTGCCCGGACAGGAGCCCGGCGGGCGGCCCACCCGGGCGCTCGCCCACGTCCCGACGGTGGACGGCGCCGCGGACACGGCGGCCGGTAGGTTCACGCTCACCTTCGCCTCCGGCGCCCGGGCCGGCGCGGCCTTCCTCGTCACCTCCGGCAACCGCGCGGACGGGCCCTGGAGCTACACCACCGAGGCCGGCAAGACCGTCTCCGACACCTGGAACAGCGCGTACTCGGCCGGCGCGTACGACCTGACGGTGCACGGCCCGAACGGCTTCCTGCGCACCTTCAAGGGTCCCGGCAAGGGTGCGGCCGGCCCCGAGGTCACCGCCCGGCACCACGGCGACGACATCGAACTGATCGTCACCAACAAGGGTTCCGTCACGGTGGAGTTGAAGGTGACCAGCGGGTACGGCGGCAGGGCGCGGAGTCTGAAGGTGCGGCCCGGCGCCACCGTCCGGCACACCGTCGACCTCTCGGCGAGCAAGCGCTGGTACGACCTGACCGTCACGTCCGGCGCCGACGCGACCTTCCTGCGCCGGTTTGCCGGACATGTCGAGAACGGTTGTCCCGGCGTCAGTGACCCCGCCATCGTCACCCGATGACCCGCTGTAAAAGGCCGGTGAACAGCGCGTCCTGGGGACTGGTCAGGTCCCCGGACGCGCAGGGTAGTGTGCCCCGGTGACCACGCAATCGAACACTCCTCCAGGCTGGTACCCCGATCCGCAGGGGGCGCCCCAGACGCTCCGTTACTGGGACGGCGCGCAGTGGACCCAGCACACCCACGCGGACCAGCCGGGCGGTAAGACCCCTCCGGCGCCGCAGGTGCCGCACCAGCAGGCCGGCCCCGACCCGCGCGTGCAGCAGCAGCAGGTGCAGCAGGAAGCCGGCGTCGCCGCGAGCGGCGCCGGCGGCGGCACGCTGTTCACCGAGCCGGTCCTGGTGGTGAACCAGAAGGCCAAGCTGATCGAGCTGACCAACGAGTACAAGGTCATGGATCAGAACGGCAACTCGCTCGGCTCGGTCGTCCAGGTCGGCCAGGGCGTGCTGAAGAAGATCCTGCGCTTCGTCTCCAGCATCGACCAGTTCCTCACGCACAAGCTGGAGATCCGGGACGCCTACGGCCAGCCCGTGCTGCTGCTCACGCGCCCGCGCAAGATATTCAAGTCACGGGTGGTCGTGCAGCGTCCGGACGGACAGCCGGTCGGCGAGATCGTCCAGCAGAACATGATCGGCAAGATCAACTTCGCCATCAACGCCAACGGCCAGAAGGTCGGTGCCGTCAAGGCGGAGAACTGGCGGGCCTGGAACTTCGCGATCGTCGACCACGCGGACAACGAGGTCGCCCGGATCACCAAGACCTGGGAGGGCCTCGCCAAGACCCTCTTCACGACCGCGGACAACTACGTCCTCCAGATCCACTACCAGCTGCCCGAGCCGCTGCTGAGCCTCGTGGTGGCGACGGCCCTGACGGTCGACACGGCCCTGAAGCAGGACTCGCGGGGTCTGGGCTGACGCCGGTGACGGCGGGGGGCCGGGCCGGAGACGCGGGGGGATCCTCGTGCACCGTACGCGTACGGGGTGCGGGATCCCGTAGGCCGTACGCCGCAGCCCGGATGCGGGGGCGTGCGGGGTGCCGCGTCATGTGCTCCGGCACCCCCGCACCCACCCGCGGACGGCTCACAGCCGTGTGAGGTGTCCCGGGTCCGGCTGCCTGGGGATCAGCGCCGCGGTGGCCGATGCCGCTTCCGCCTCCAGGGCCAGCACCGCGGCCACCGGATGTTCCTCGTCGACCGGAGCGGACAGGTCCGGCCGGTCCGGTGCCGTGCGCGCCAGCAGGACGACACCCCACGAGGCGAGTCCCGCCCCCGCCAGCGCGAGCAGGACGCCCGCCGGCCCGCCCTGGAGACGTTCGCCCAGGAGCGCGAGGCCGATCACGGCGGCGGCCAGCGGATTCGCGAGCGTCACCACCGCCAGCGGCGCGCCCAGCCCGCCCCGGTAGGCGGTCTGCGACAGCAGCAGTCCACCCGCGGCGAACGCGGCGACGAGCAGTGCCACCCCGATCACCTGCACGCTGAGCACCGGGCCCGAGCGGTCGGTCGCGGCCACCGTCACGGTCTGGGTGAGCGCCGAGGCGACCCCGGAGGCGAAGCCGGAGGCGGTGGCGTGCCGCAGACCGGGCCGGGCGCCCGGCCGTGACAGCAGGCCGATGGCCGCCGCCGTCGCCGCGGCGACCGAGAGCGCCTCGGGCAGGCTCAGGACCTCGTCGGGCGCGGCGCCGGACGCCGTGACCAGGATCGCGCTCAGTCCGGCCAGGGTGTAGGCGGTGCCCCGCCACTCGTTCCGGCTGACCCGGCGTCCCGCGATGCGGGCGCCCAGCGGCACCGCCGCGACCAGGGTGAGCGCGCCGAGCGGCTGCACCACGGTGAGCGGGCCGTACTTGAGGGCCACGACGTGCAGCAGGGCGGCGCCCGCGTTGAGCGCGACCGAACTCCACCACGCGCCGGTGCTCAGCAGCCGGAGCGTGCCGGAACCGGAGGTGCGGGCGGCGAGGCGTTCCTGGGCGACGGCCGCGGCCGCGTAGGCGACGGCGGAGAACAGCGACAGGACGACGGAGAGCAGGGTGGCGTTCACCGGCCCGCCCCTGCCAGCGCGTGCTTCTCGGACGGCGTGAGGGCGGCCTCGGCCGGGAGGAGGCTCTTGGCCTGGAGGAGGTCTCCGGCCGGGAGCAGTTCCTCGGCCGGGACGAGCGTGCCGCGGCGGCGTCCCGCGGTGGTGGTCGTGCGGTGCGGCAGGTGGATCACCGCGAGCGCGATGCCGAGCAGGGCGCCGGCCGCGAGCGCGTCCAGCCAGTAGTGGTTCGCGGTGCCGACGATCACCAGCAGGGTGACCAGCGGATGCAGCAGCCACAGCCAGCGCAGGCGCGAGCGGGTCGCGGCGATCAGGCCGATGGCCACCATGAGTGCCCAGCCGAAGTGCAGCGACGGCATCGCGGCGAACTGGTTCGACAGGTGGTCGTCGGCCGGCGGCCCGTACACCGACGGGCCGTACAGCCGCGCGGTGTCGAGGAGACCCGTCGCCGTGAGCATCCGCGGCGGGGCCAGCGGGAAGGCGAGGTGCAGCGCCAGGGCGGCCGCGGTGAGCGCGGCCAGGACCCGGCGGGCCCAGACGTAGTGCGCGGGGCGGCGCAGGTAGAGCCAGATCAGGAAGCCGACGGTGACGGGGAAGTGGACCGTCGCGTAGTAGGTGTTCGCGAGGTGTACCGCCGCGTCGCCGTGCAGCAGGACGCCCTGCACGGAGCCCTCGCCGGGCAGATGGACCGCTCGTTCCAGGTCCCACACGCGGTGCGCGTTGTGGAAGGCCTCGCCGGTATGGCCTGTCGCCAGTTGCCGGCCGAACTTGTAGACGAGGAAGAGTCCTGCGACGAGCAGGAACTCGCGGATGAGCGGTGGCCGCGCTATCGCGTCGGGCTCCGCCTCTGCAGGCTCGGTACGGGCATTCATCCCCCGGCCCCTTTGCTGACGGTGGTGCGTGTGCTGGTGCTGCGAGCCCGTGGGGCTCGTGGTGGGCTGCGTACGCGTGGATGTGTATGGAATCGATACGTCGTCGTACCGATACGCCAGTGTACCGATACGTTGGAGTACCGGTACACTGGCGTATCGATTGACATGCGCCACACTGGAGAAGGGCCCGGCGGGCCCGTCGGACACCAGCGAGGAGAAGAGAGCCGATGACGTCGCAGGCCGCGGACGAACCGGAAACGGTCGTCGCCTCGCGCCGCTCCAAACTCACGCGGGAGCGCGAGCAGGAGTTCTTCGACGCCGTCCTCGAACAGATCAGGCAGTGCGGCTACGACTCCGTCACCATGGAGGGCGTCGCGGTCAGCACCCGGTGCAGCAAGTCCACGCTCTACCGGCAGTGGAAGACGAAGCCCCAGTTCGTGGCGGCGGCGCTGCGCTCCACCCGCCAGGGGCGCTACACGGGCATCGACACCGGCTCGCTCGCCGGCGACCTGCGCGAGGTGGCGTGGGCCGCGGGCGACTGGTCCGGCAAGGACACCAGGCTCCTGCAGGCGCTCGGCCACGCGGTCACGATGGACCGGGAACTTCAGCAGGCGCTGCGCGAGACGCTGGTGGAGCCCGAGATCGCCGCGCTGGAGAAGATCCTGCGGCGGGGCGTGGAGCGAGGCGAGATCGCGGCCGACCATCCGGCGCTGGAGTACGTACCGGCCATGATGTTCGGCGTCCTGCGGGTACGTCCCGTGCTGGCCGGCGAGTACGCCTGCGGGGAGTACCTTCTCCGGTTCGTGGAGGCCGCCGTGCTGCCGGCACTCGGCCTCACCTGATACCCAGGCCGCCGTCCACGGGATGACTGGACGGTGACCTGCTCGCGCCGCACCGTGGGGACGGGGGCGGCGCGCACCCCCCGGCCGGGTGGGGTTCCTCTTGAGCGGAGAGGCGCCCCACCCGGCCGACTGGTATCCCCGGGGTGTCCGGGCCGGCCGATGTCCATGACTGGCCGGACGGTGTACCCGGGTCGGTCAGACGTCCTGGCCGTTGCCGCTGCCGGTCGCCACCTTGATGCCCTTGGTGACCTCGTCGAGCACCGACAGCTTCTGGTCGGTGTCTAGGCCGAAGCGGACCACCACGATCCGCGCGGGGTTCGCCGGTGCGGGGAACGCCAGCGACTCGACGTAGCCGTCGGCCCCCTTGCTCGTGACCGCCTTCCAGCGGACGAGGTAGCCCTTCTGCCCGGCCACCGTGACCGCCTTGGAGGCCAGCACCTGGTGCGAGGTGATCTTCCCGTAGGCCTCGCCGCCGTAGGACTCCTCGGCACTCGCGGAGATGTCCGCCTTGGCGACGGCCTCGGCCGTGGTGCCGGCCACGCCCAGCGCCGCGGCCGGTGCCGAGTAGGCGCCGCCCTTGGTGCACCGCTTGGAGGTGTCGCCGGGGCAGTCGTAGGAGTCGTTGGACGTGACCGTCGCGCCCACCGTGCTCTCCTGGCCGTACCAGCCGTCCGGGATGGGGATGCTGATGCCGCTCACCGCGTCGGTGACCGAGCCGCTCTCGATCCTGGGAGCCTGCGACCCGTCGGGCGCCGGCGAGGGGCCGTCCGAGCCGCCGGAACCACCGGGGCCGCCCTGGCCACCCGACTCGCCGAAGGGTCCGCCGTCGGCGCCCTGCCCCTGCCGAGCGCCGGTGTCGCCGCCGTCGTCCTTGGTCAGCGCGTACACGCCGACACCGATGCTCGCGAGCACCGCGACGGCGACCGCGACGGCTATGCCGGTCCGCAGCCCGCGCCGCCGGCCGCCCCCGGGCTGTGCCGGATACACCGGATAGGGCGAAGTCCCCCAGTAGGCCCCGTCGCCCGACGGCTGCGTCGGGGGACCCCATCCGGCGGCCTCGCCCGCGAGGCGGGTCTGGTCCGTCCACGTCCTGCCGTCCCACCAGCGTTCGGTGGCGGGACCGTCACTTTTCTGCCCGGGGTCGGGATACCAGCCGGGAGGAGTCGCCTGCGTCATGACACCACCGTATGAGGCATCGGTGAAAGAGGGATGAGAGGACCCCCCTCCGGTTTCCGCCCGCTCCCGCGGGCCGGTCGCTCCGCCCCCGGTGACCCAGGCCCCCACTGGCGTGAACCCGACGTCAAGGGGCCGCCCGCCGACGGTCGTTGACGCTCCGGGCGGCCCCCGCAGGCCTTTCGTGCCGTCCGGGCGCGTGAGCCGTCACCCTTCGCGGCAACAGGTACCCGGACCGGCCTCCGCTTCGCGGGCCGTACGGCTACGCTCGAGATCTGTACGTCGTTCGGGCGACTCGGGGAGGTAGCGGGATGACGGAGGTCAGGCCCCCGGCGGTCGCCTCGGCTCCCCTGTGGGAGCGCGACAGGGAAGTCGCCGCCCTCGTGCGAGCGGTGGACACCCTGTGCGCCGACCGCTCGTCCCCGGGCAGCCTGCTGGTGTTACGGGGCGAGGCGGGACTCGGCAAGACCGCGCTGCTGGCCGAGACCCGTCGCATCGCCGAGGCCCGTGGCTGCGCCGTCTGGTCCGCCCGCGGCGGCGAGACCCTGAGGTCCGTCCCCTTCAACGTCGTACGCCAGCTGCTCCAGCCCGCCCTGGTGTCCCTGCTGCCGGAGGAGGCCAGGGAGTACCTCGGCGACTGGTACGACATCGCGGGCCCCGCCCTCGGCATAACGGACCCCGGTGGGCGCCGCGCCGACCCGCAGGGCGTGTGCGACGGTCTCGTCGCCGCCGTACGCAGGCTCGCCAGGCGCGACTGGCCGCTCGTCCTGCTGGTCGACGACGCCCACTGGGCGGACCAGGAGACCCTGCGCTGGCTCAGCGCGTTCGCCGAACGCCTCGACGACCTGTCCGTCCTCGTCGTGGTGGCCCGCCGGCCCGGCGAGGTCAGCGGGGAGAGCGCCCGCCTGCTGGACACGGTCGCCGCCGCGGTGGGCGGCCCCGTCACCAGCCTCAGCGCGCTGACCCCGGACGCCGTCGCCGGTCTCACCCGGGCCACGCTCGGCCCGCACGCCGACGCCCCGTTCTGCCGCGAGGTGTGGGCCGTCACCGGAGGCAACCCCTACGAGACGATCGAACTGCTGGTCAAGGTGCAGGACAGCGAGCTGGAGCCCGCCGAGTCCTCGGCCGGCGAGCTGCGTGCCCTGAACCGCTCGGCCCGCGGCGGCGGCCTCGTCGCCCGGCTGGAACAGCTGGGTATCGACGCCACCCGGTTCGCCTGGGCCGCGGCCATCCTCGGCACCGGCATCTCCGTCGACCTGGTGGCCCGGCTCGCCACGATGCGCCGGGACGACGCCGTGCGCTGCGCCGAACTGCTGCGCAGCGCCCGCATCCTGACCGAACCCGACCGCGCGGCGGGCCCGACGGAGGAGGGCGACCTCCAGTTCCTCCACCCGCTGATCGGCTCCGCCGTCTACAACTCGATCCCGGACGCCCTGCGCACCGCCATGCACGGCATCGCCGCCCAGGTCGTCACCGACTCGGGGCTGGGCGCGGCCGCCGCCGCGCGCCATCTGCTCCAGGTCCACCCGGACGACGACGAGGAACTCGTCGAGCAGCTGCGCGAGGCCGCCCGTGAACACCTCGCCGTCGGCGCCCCGGACGCGGCCCGGCGCTGTCTGGAACGCGCCCTGCTGGAACCGCCCCGGCCCGAGGTCCACGCGCGCGTGCTCTACGAACTCGGCTGCGCGGCCCTGCTGACCGCGCCCGCCCGGACCATCGGCCATCTGCGGGCCGCGCTCGGCATGCCCGGCCTCGGCGGCGCCGAACGTGTCGACGCCGTCTTCCGCCTCTCCCAGGCACTGCTCCACAACGACCAACTGGAGGAGGCCGTACGCACCGTCGAGGCGGAGGCCGCCCGGCACCGGGCCGGCCCCTCCCGGATGCGGTTGCAGGCCGTGCAGTACATGTGGGACGGCATCCACGGCGAGACGGCCTCACCGGGCCGCGCGGAGCGCCTCGCGGAACTCGCCCGCACCTGCACCGGCCGCGACAACTCCGAGCGCGCCCTGCTCATCCTGCGCGCCTTCGACGCGATGGCCCACGGGGAGAACGCCGAGGAGGTCGTCGAGTTCGGCGACCGCGCCCTCGTCAACGGCCGCCTCGCCCCGGGCCTCGGCTGGACCGACACCGAGTGGGGCGTCGAACTGCTGATGATGCTGGGCAGTTCGTACGCCTACGCCGACCGGCTCGACCGCGCCGAGAGCCTGTTCGCCGAGGCCCTGCGCGCCTACACCACCGCGGGCTGGAGCGGTGGCCACCTCGCCCTGGCCAACGCGTTCCTCGGCCTCGCCTACCGCAGGCAGGGCCGGCTGCGGGACGCCGAGACCATCCTGCGCGAGTCGCTGCGGCTGGCCGAGCGGGTCGGCCGCGGCCTGCCCCTGTACTGGTCGGCGACCTGCGGACTGATCGACACGCTGCTGGCCCGCGGTCATGTCGAGGAGGCCTGGTCGGTCGCCGGGCGCTACGGCTTCGCCCCGCCCTACCCGTCGACCATCGTGCTGCCCGACACCCGCTCCGTGCGGGGCCGCCTGCTGCTCGCCACCGGACATACCAAGGACGGCATTAACGAACTGGAGGCCGCCGAGAAGGCGGCCGAGGCGCGCGGCGGCCACAACCCGGTACTGGCCCCGTGGACCGTCGATCTCGCCCGGGCGCTGGCGGTCGAGGATCCGGCCCGGGCCGCCCGGCTCGCCGCCGACGCCCGGCGGCAGGCCGAACGCTTCGGCACGGACACCGCCATCGGCGAGGCCCTGCGCTGTGCCGCCGCCCTGGAGACCGGTCAGCGCGCGGTCCGGCTGGCCGGCCAGGCCGTCGCCTATCTGGAGTCCTCGCCCTGCCAGTACGAACACGCCGCGGCCCGCGTCGAGTACGGCATCGCCGCCCGCTCGGTGGCGGACCTCAACCGGGGCCTGGCACTGGCCCGCTCGTGCGGCGCGGACGGTCTGGCCGCACAGGCGCGGGAGGCACTGGACACGGGGCGCGGACTGCGCTGACGTAGCGGGTGCGGCGGGTGCCGGCGGGTGCCTCCGGCGGACGGGCTGGGGTCACTCCCGGCTCTCGTCCTCCTCGGCCAGTACGCGCTGGGCCGTCGCGAAGGCCGAGTTCGCCGCCGGCACCCCGCAGTACACGGCCGACTGCATCAGGACCGCGCCGATCTCCTCGGGGGTGAGCCCGTTGCGCCGCGCCGCTCTTACGTGCAGGGCCAGTTCGTCGTGGTGGCCGTGTGCCACCAGCGCCGTCAGGGTGATCATGCTGCGCTCGCGGCGGCTGAGCGTCGGGTCGGTCCAGATCTCCCCCCACGCGTAGCGCGAGATGAAGTCCTGGAAGCGCGCGGTGAACGGGGTCTGCCGGGACTGCGCGCGGTCCACGTGCGCGTCGCCGAGGACCTCGCGCCGTACCGCCATCCCGCGCCGGACACCGCCGTCGAGGTGCGCCCGCAGCGCCGTCAGCACGGCCTGCGGGCACTGCGCGGGCGCCAGGTGCGAAGCGCCGGGCAGTTCCACGAGGGTGGCGTCCGGCACCGCGTCGGCGATCTCCCGCAGATGCGCGGGCGGGGTCGCCGGGTCCTGGCGGCCCGCGACCAGCAGGGTGCGCGGGGAGATCTCGCCGAGCCGCTCCCGCAGATCGAACGCGGCCAGCGCGTCACAGCACGCGGCGTACGCCGCCGGGTCGGCCTCCCGGTGGTCCCGGACCAGCCGCGGCACGGTGAACCCGGGCGTGAACCAGCGGGCGTCCGCGCCGTTCGCCAGTGCGGCCAGCCCCTCGCGCCGGACCAGCGCGGCCCGCTCCCGCCACGGCTTCGCGCCGTTGAAGTGCGCCGACGCGCAGATGACGGCGAGGGAGGAGACCCGGTCGGGGTGGTGCAGGGCGAGCTGCAGTCCCACCGCGCCGCCGAGCGACACGCCCGCGTACGCGAACCGGTCGACGCCGAGCGAGTCGGCGAGCGCGAGCACCAGATCCGCCAGGTCGCCGACGGTGGCGCCGGGACCGATGAGATCCGGTGCGGAACCACCGTGTCCGGGCAGGTCCCAGCGGACCACCCGATGGTTGACGGACAGCTCGGGGGCCACCTGGTCCCACAGCGCGTACGACGTGCCGAGCGACGGCCCGAGCAGCAGCGGGGGAGCGGAGGCGGGACCCTCGGTGAGGTGGTTGAGGAGAGTGGCGGTCAACGTCGCTCCAGGGCACGGTCGGTGAGGGCTCCGGCGGAGCCCGTGTAACGGGCGGGGTCGGTCGACTCGGTCAGGTCGACCGCCCTCAACTCGGGCTCCTCGGCGAGAAGTTCGGCCAGGGATCGACCCTCGGTGTGCGAGCGCCCGGCCAGGTCGGTGAGGAGTTCCCTGGCGCGGGACCGGCCCAGTACGTCGGCCAGTTCGGCCGACAGCCGCTCGGACACGATCGACCCGCGCGTCAGGCCGAGGTGTTCGCGCATGACATCGGGACGCACCCGCAGACCCCCGGCCAGTTCGGCGGCGTCCCGGGCGGCACCCCCGACCAGCCGCAGCAGCTCACGCAGCGGCTCCCACTCGGCGTGCCAGGCGCCGGCCGGCCGCTCGTCCTCCGCGGCCATCGACCCGTGGAGCGTGGCCGCGAGCTGCGGCGCCCGCCGGGCCGCCGCGGCGATCAGGGTGGCCCGTACGGGATTGGCCTTGTGCGGCATGGCCGAGGAACCCCCGCCGTCGCCCTCCGCGACCTCACCGATCTCGGTGCGGGCCAGGGTGAGCACGTCCACCGCCGTCTTGCCGAGCGCCCCGGCCGTGAAGGCCAGGCCCGACGCGAGGTCGGCGATCGGGGTACGGAGCGTGTGCCAGGGCAACACCGGTTCCCTGAGGCCGAGTTCGCGGGCATAGGCGGCGGGCAGGGCGAGGGCGTCGTCGGCGCCGTACACCGAGAAGGCGGCCAGCGTCCCCGCCGCGCCGCCGAGTTGCGCGGGCAGTCCGTCCCGTACGGCCGTCAGCCGGTCCCGCGCGTCGAGCACCAGCGACCGCCAGCCGGCCGCCTTCAGCCCGAACGTCGTGGGCACGGCGTGCTGGGTGAGCGTCCGGCCCGGCATCACGGTGTCGCGGTGGGCGGCCGCCAGCCCGGCCAGCGCCCGCTGCGTGCGGTCGAGGTCGGCGAGGACCGGGCCGAGCGTGCGCCGGGCGACCAGCATCGTCGCGGTGTCCATGATGTCCTGGCTGGTCGCACCCCGGTGGACGTAGGGGCCGTACTCCGCGCCGACCGCCGTCGTCAGCTCGGCGACCAGCGGGATGACCGGGTTCCCGCCGCCGCGGGCGCGCGCCGCGAGATCGCGTACGTCGAAGCCGGCGCCGTCGGCCGCCTCGGTCACCGCGGCCCCGGCCGCGGCCGGGGCCAGCCCCAGCGCGGCCTGCGCGCGGGTCAGCGCGGCCTCCGCGTCCAGCAGCGCCCGCAGATAGGCGGTGTCGGTGGTCGCGGCGGCGGCGTCGGAGCCCGCCCAGCCGGGGGCGAGCAGACCGGTGTCGGGTTCGGCAGGTGTCACTGGAACTCCAGGAAGACCGTCTCGCCTTCGCCCTGAAGGCGGATGTCGAAACGGTACGTGCCGTCGCCGCCGTCCCGGGCGATCAGCGTGTCGCGGCGCTCCGCCGCCAGCCGCGCGAGCAGCGGGTCGGCCGCGAGCGCCGTCTCGTCGCCCGGCAGGTAGATGCGGGTGAACAGGTGCACGAGCAGCCCGCGGGCGAAGAGGCACACGCTGAGGTACGGCGCGCTGTGTCCGCGTGCGCCGGGGCGCAGGGTGCGGGCGTACCAGTGTCCGTCGGCGTCGGTCTGGACGCGGCCCCAGCCGGTGAACTGCACGCCGTTGCGGCCGAGATGGCCGCCGGTCGCGGGATCGCGCCGGATCGAGCCGTCCACCCGTGGCACGGTGCCGTCCGGAGCGGCGCCCCACAGCTCCACGAGGGCGTCGGGCAGCGGCCGGCCCTCCCCGTCGTACACGTACCCCTGAAGGGTGACCGTGTCCGGGTGGCCGATCGGCGCGATGTCGCCGCCGCCGGGGAACGGCAGCGCGTATCCGTAGAACGGGCCGACCGTGTGCGACGGGGTGGGCGGCACGTTCCGCGGGCCGCTCGTCTCGGTCTCGGTCATGGCGGGTCAGCGTCCCTCTTCGATCCAAGTGGCGTGCGGTCCGTCGAGCACGATGTCCCAGTGGTAGCCGAGCGAGAACTCCGGCACGGACAGACCGTGGTCGTAGTCGGCGATCAGGCGCCGCCGGGCGGCGTCGTCCGTCACCGACTGGAGGATCGGGTCGTAGGCGAAGAGCGGGTCGTTCGGGAAGTACATCTGCGTCACCAGCCGCTGGGTGAACGCCGCGCCGAACACCGAGAAGTGGATGTGGGCCGGGCGCCAGGCGTTGACGTGGTTGCGCCACGGGTAGGGGCCCGGCTGGATCGTGGTGAAGCGGTAGTGGCCGTGGGCGTCGGTGAGGGTGCGGCCCACGCCGGTGAAGTGGGGGTCCAGCGGGGCGTCGTGCTGCTCACGCCGGTGGGCGTAGCGGCCGGCCGAGTTCGCCTGCCAGATCTCCACCAGCTGGCCGCGCACCGGGCGCCCGGCGCGGTCCAGCAGCCGGCCGGAGACGGTGATCCGCTCGCCGATCGGTGCCCCCTGGTGGTGCCGGGTGAGGTCGTTGTCGACCTCGGCGATGTCCCGCTCGCCGAACGCGGGGGAGGAGAGTTCCACCAGTTCCGGGTCCTGGGAGACATCGATGGTGACCGGCGGCTGTCTCGGGTGACGCAGCACCGAGGAACGGTAGGGGGCGTAGCCGCGTCGTGGGTGGTGTTCGACGGGACCGCCGTCGGCGACCCGCTTCTCGTACGCGGCGTGCTCGGCCGCGATCTCCCGGTCGATGTCCTGCTGGGTGAGAGCCATGGGGTTCCTAGCGGTTCCGGTGGGTTCCTGGCGGTCCGGGGCGGATCCTGGCGGGGCCCGGACGGCGGATCGGGGCCGAGTCTCCTGATCGCACATCAGTCAGGGCACTGAGTATTTCGGCGAGTCGTCCCTCACGCTGCCACCGGCGCCGTCGGGCGTCAAGACTTGAGGAAATGCCTTGGTCCGTAAGGTTCCAGGTCGCGCAGCCCGTATGCCCGTCCGCGAGAAGGCCGGGCCGCGTCCCGGTATTGTTCAGTGCACGAACTGATCCGAACCCCGGACGACGACCACGGGAGCGTGAGCGCGCATGGCCGCGGTGGACCTGACCACCCATCCCGGGCACCTGGCCCGGCGGCTCCAGCAGGCGCACCACCTGCTGTGGAACGCGATGGTCTCCGAGGAGATCACCTCGCCGCAGTTCGCGGTGCTCAACGCGCTCGTCGCCGAACCGGGCCTCGACCAGCGGACGGTGGGGGAGCGGGTCGGGCTGGACCGGTCCACCATCGCCGAGGTGATCAGCCGGCTCGGCCGGCGCGCACTGCTGGACAAGGTCCGCGACCCCCAGGACGGCCGCCGCTTCCTGCTGCGGCTGACGGACGACGGCCTGCGCGCCCACCGCAGACTGACCGTCCGCACGGCCCGGATGAACCAGGTCTTCCTGGCGCCGCTCTCCGCCGAGGAGCAGACCCGGTTCCTCGAACTGATCCGCCGGGTCTCGGACGCGGCCGAGGAACTGCGCGACCCGGCGCGCCCCTTGTCCGGCCAGAGCTGATCGCGTCCTCACGCCTTCAGGTCGTACGCCGCATCACGTCACGCTTCCACGCCCACACGCCCTAACGCCTTCACACCCTCACGCCTTTGCGAGCACCACCCACACCTGGCCCTTCGCGAAGTTCACCGGTGAGCCGTCCCCGGTCGTGAACGTGGTGCCGTCGGCGGCCGTCGACCGCTTCCAGTGGACGTCGTAGGCCCGCCCGTCGCGCAGCACCTGCGCCTTCCCGGAGCCCACCGTCTCGGTGTACGGCGTGTAGTTGCCGAGGACGTCGTGGTAGGCGGACTTGTGGATCTTCACGTACTGCACGACGACCGTCGCCGGCGCCACCCGCCTGCCGCCGTCGGTCACCGTCGGCGTCCCGTCCTGGGAGACCAGCCAGCGGTGCCGGTCGGCGGACCAGGTGAAGGTGAAGCGGGCGGAGGGGAAGCGGACCGTGCGCGTGCTGCTCGGCCGGCCGCCCTCGGGTGCGGCGCCGTAGTGGTAACCCGTGGTCAGCGCGTCCGGACCCGGAGCGGAGCGGACCAGCCGCTCCGGCCGGAGATACAGGTTGTGCGGCGCGAGATGGTCGGTGCCGCGGAAGTAGGCGCCGGACACCTTGCCGGGCGGCTCCGCGCGCAGCGGCGCGTCGTCGATCAGCGGCAGCAGCTTGCCCTGCGCACCGGAGAACGCGAGCGTCGGCCGGTCGAACTGGCCCAGCAGTTCCAGGTCGGACTCGCGGGCACTGCGCACCGGACCGACGACGTCAGGCAGCCGGGTGGCGTACACCGCCATCAGCCGGCTCAGCCCGCCCTCGACCTGCTCGACGTACACGACGTCCGCGGCGCTCAGGCCCTTCTGCGGCCGGGCCGCGCCCACATTGTCGATCTTCACGGCGAGCACCGGACCGCTGTTGCCCGGCTGCGACGGGCTCGCGGACCCGGTCGGTGTGTTCGATGCGGGCGGTGTGCTCCGTGCCGGTTCCTGCCCACGGCCCCGCCCGTCGTCGGACGGGGCGTGCGATGCCGAGCAGCCCGCCACCAGGGCGGCCGCCACCGTGGCGGCCAGCAGCGCCGTCGTCGACGCGGTACGCCGCGTGCGCCCTCTTCGTCCCATGCCCACCGTTGCCACCAAGTCCCGTGCCGTTGATCGTGCGCTTATAGGTTCATCGGTGCGTCTACCCGCTCGATCCTGTTTGCGCGCGCCGGCTGAGCCGATCGGCCCAGCCGATCTGTCCGGTCGGGCCGCCTGGTCGGGCCGCCCGGTCGGCCCGCCGGTCGGACCGCTCGGCCGGGGCGGCCTATTCCCGGACGTCCGGGTGACCCTCTTCACCGTATTTGTTTATTGTTCAACCACTCTGGTGTACGTAGGTTGAACACCGCCGGAACAACGGCCAGATTTCACCGCTCGCAGTCCCGCACCGAAGGGGCTGCGCAAGGAGGGAAGACCATGCAGAAGCTCATGAGGCGTCTCACGACCGCGGGCCTTTCCGTCGCGGTCGTCGGAGCTGCGCTCCTCGGCTCGGGCAGCTTCGCGACCGCCGCGCCGCAGACAGCCGGGCCCACCCTCGCCCGGCAGTCAGTGGCCGAGGACGTACGGTCCGTCAGCGCCCACCACGGGCGTCACGGCCACGGTGGCGGTCATCACGGCCATGGCGGCGGTCATCACGGTCGTGACGGCGGCCCGCACGGACTCCGGCTCGACGGCCGCAACCACCGTGGACACGCGAGCGTGTACGACGCTCACGGGTCCGCGGACGGGCGGGAAGCGGCGGACGTCCGCTCCGACCCCTGGGTCGCCGGCCAACTGGCACCGGCCGACCCCTGGATCGCGGATCAGCTGGTGCTGGTCCCGCCGTTCGACGAGGGCGCCCGGTAGCGCGCCGCCGCCCGCGGGCCGGCCGCGGTTCGGTGTGTGCCCCACGGGTACCCGGGCGCCACGCACCGGGCGGAGACTCCGCGGTGTGCCGGAGGGAGCGCTACGCGATGAAGGCAGTGACGTGGCAGGGCAAGCGGGACGTGCGCGTGGAGGACGTGCCCGACCCGACGATCCAGGAACCGACGGATGCCGTCATCCGCATCACCTCCACCGGACTGTGCGGTTCCGACCTGCATCTCTACGAGGTCCTCACGCCGTTCATGACACCGGGCGACATCCTCGGCCACGAACCCATCGGTATCGTCGAGGAGGTCGGCGCGGGAGTACCCGACCTGATGGCCGGCGACCGGGTCGTGGTGCCGTTCCAGATCGCCTGCGGCAACTGCTGGATGTGCCTCGAAGGGCTCCCGACCCAGTGCGAGACCACGCAGGTCACCGGTGAGCACATGGGCGCCGCCCTGTTCGGCTACACCCGCCTCTACGGCGCGGTGCCGGGGGCCCAGGCCGAGTATCTGCGCGTACCGCAGGCGCAGTTCGGACCCGTCAAGCTGCCGGAAGGGCCGCCGGACGACCGCTTCGTCTACCTGTCCGACGTCCTGCCCACCGCGTGGCAGGCGGTCGCCTACGCCGGCCTCAAGCCGGGGGCCGACGTCGCCGTGCTCGGGCTCGGGCCCATCGGTGAGATGGCCTGCCGGGTCGCCCAGGTGCGCGGGGCCGGACGGGTGTTCGGCGTGGACCTGGTCACGGAGCGGCTGCGCCGGGCCCGCGAGCGCGGTGTCGAGACGTTCGACCTCAGGGATTTCGACAGCGAGAAGGAACTGCTCACCGCGATCCGCGACCGGACCGACGGCCGCGGTCCCGACGCCGTCATCGACGCGGTGGGCACGGAGGCGCACGGCAGCGCCGCCGCCCGGCTCGCCCAGCAGGCCACGACCCTGCTGCCCCGGAAGGTGAGCGGCCCGCTCGCGGACCACTTCAGCGTGGACCGGCTCGCGGCCTTCCACACCGCCATCGAACTCGTCCGCCGCGGCGGCACGATCTCGATCGTGGGCGTGTACGGCGGCACGTCCGACCCGATCCCCATGCTCACCCTGTTCGACAAGCAGATCCAGATCCGGATGGGCCAGGCCAACGTGCGCCGCTGGGTCGACGAGATCCTGCCGTACCTGTCGGACGAGGACCCGCTGGGCGTCGACGACTTCGCCACCCACCGGCTGCCGCTGAGCGAGGCGGCGCACGCCTACGAGATGTTCCAGCGCAAGCAGGACGGCGCAGTGAAGATCCTCATGCACCCGTGATCATCATGCACTGGTGCTCCACCGCGCCCGTGACCAAGCGCCCGCGAAGTCCGGTCAGCCCGGAGAGCCGAGGATCTCCGTGAGGTCGTAGCGCACCGGCTCCTCCAGTTGCGCGTACGTGCAGCTCTCCGGCGTGCGGTCCGGGCGCCAGCGGCGGAAGCGCGCCGTGTGCCGGAAACGGGCTCCGTTCTCCATGTGGTCGTACGCCACCTCGGCCACCCGCTCCGGCCGCAGCGGCACCCAGGACAGGTCCTTCTTGCCCGACCAGCGGCTGGGCGCGCCCGGCAGCCGGGCGCTCTCATGGGCCGCCTCGTCCGACCAGGCGGCCCACGGATGGCCCTCGGCGTCCGCCATGCGCAGCGGCTCCAGCTCCGCCACCAGCTCGGCCCGCCGCTTCATGGCGAAGGCGGCGGACACCCCGACGTGCTGAAGGGCGCCGTGCTCGTCGTACAGGCCCAGCAGCAGGGAGCCCACGACGGGACCGCTCTTGTGGAAGCGGTAACCGGCGACGACCACGTCCGCCGTCCGCTCGTGCTTGATCTTGAACATCGCCCGCTCGTTCTGGAGATAGCGCAGTGTGAGCGGCTTGGCGATGACCCCGTCCAGGCCCGCCCCCTCGTACTGCTCGAACCACTGCCGCGCCACCTCGATGTCCGTGGTCGCCGGGGCCAGGTGCACGGGCGCCGTCACTCCGGACAACGCCGTGTCCAACAGCGCCCTACGGTCGCTGAGCGGCACGTCGAGCAGTGACTCGTCGGCGAGCGCCAGCAGGTCGAAGGCGACGAAGGACGCCGGGGTCCGCTCGGCGAGTGTCCGCACCCGGGAGGCGGCCGGATGGATGCGTTCGGTGAGCGCGTCGAAGTCGAGCCGGCCCTCGCGCGCGATCACGATCTCCCCGTCCAGTACGCACCGCTCGGGCAGCCGCTCCGCCAACGCCTCGACCAGCTCGGGAAAGTACCTGGTCAGTGTCTTGCCGGTGCGGCTGCCGAGCTCGACCTCGGGTCCGTCGCGGAACACCACCGCCCGGAAGCCGTCCCACTTCGCCTCGTACTGCATGTCCGGCGGAATGCTCGCCACCGACTTGGCGAGCATCGGCTTCACGGGCGGCATGACAGGCAGATCCATGGGCCCATTCTTCTCGCATACGTTCGCTCACGCCCGGTGTGCGAGGTATCCGCGGGAGGCCTACGGTGGCCGCATGGGTGACGCGGTGGAACTGGAAGCGGGCGGCCGGACCGTACGGCTGTCCAGCCCCGGCAAGATCTTCTTCCCGGAGCGCGGCTTCACGAAGCTGGACCTCGCCGAGTACTACCGGGCCGTCGCCCCCGGCATCCTGCGTGCCCTGCGCAACCGCCCCACCACCCTGGAGCGCTACCCCGACGGGGTGACCGGCGAGTCCTTCTTCCAGAAGCGCGCGCCGAAGAACATGCCCGACTGGATCCCGACGGCCCACATCACCTTTCCCAGCGGACGCAGTGCCGACGAGATGTGTCCCACCGAGGAGGCGGCCGTCCTGTGGGCTGCGCAGTACGGCACCCTCACCTTCCACCCCTGGCCGGTGCGCGCCGACGACGTCGACAGCCCCGACGAACTCCGTATCGACCTCGATCCGCAGCCCGGCACCGACTACGACGACGCCGTCCGCGCCGCCCACGAACTGCGCGCCGTCCTCGACGAGTTCGGCGGCCTGCGCGGCTGGCCCAAAACGTCCGGCGGCCGTGGCCTGCACGTCTTCGTCCCCATCGCACCCCGCTGGACCTTCACCCAGGTCCGCCGGGCCGCGATCGCGGCCGGGCGGGAGCTGGAGCGCCGGATGCCGGACCGGGTGACGACCAAGTGGTGGAAGGAGGAGCGGGGGGAGCGGATCTTCGTGGACTACAACCAGACGGCGCGCGACCGCACGATCGCCTCCGCCTACTCGGTACGGCCCCGCCCGCACGCCCCCGTCTCCGCCCCCCTGCGCTGGGAGGAGGTGGACAGCGCGCGCCCCCAGGACTTCGACCTCGCGACGATGCCCGCGCGCTTCGCCGAACTCGGTGACGTCCACGCCGACATGGACGACCACGCCTTCTCCCTCGACGCGCTGCTCGACCTGGCGGCGAAGGACGAACGCGACCACGGGCTCGGTGATCTGCCGTATCCACCGGAGTACCCGAAGATGCCGGGAGAGCCCAAGCGGGTGCAGCCGAGCCGCGCGCGACGGGAGGAGGGTGCGCCGGCCTCACCGCCGGACACGAAGGACTCCGGCGACCGCGACGGCTCCGACGACTCCAGGGACTCCAAGGCTTCCAGGGGTTCCAAGGCGTCCAAGGCCTCCGGTGACCGCGAGGACCGGTCGTGACGCGGGCGCGGGAGGCGCAGGTCGGAGGCGGGAGCGCGCTCACGGGCGTTCGCGGGCCGGGGCTATCCTGAGCCGCAACCGCCGGTGAGGAGCCCCGAAGTGACCGAGACCGCCGCCCGTCCCACGCTGGAGGCCGTGGCCGCGCGGGCCGGTGTGTCCCGGGCCACCGTCTCCCGGGTGGTCAACGGCGGCGACGGGGTGCGGGAACCCCTCGTCGAGCGGGTGCGGCGCGCGGTGGAGGAACTCGGCTACGTCCCCAACCAGGCCGCGCGCAGCCTGGTGACCAGGCGGCACGACGCGATCGCCGTCGTCATCGCCGAACCGGAGACCCGGGTCTTCGCCGACCCCTTCTTCGCGCTGCAACTGCGCGGCATCAGCAAGGAACTGACGGCTCACGACAGCCAGCTCGTCCTGCTGCTCACCGAGGGCCGCGACGACCATGTCCGTGTCGGCCGCTATCTCGCCGGGGGCCATGTCGACGGCGCCCTGGTGTTCTCGCTGCACCTCGACGACCCACTGCCCGGACTGATCCAGGGCGCCGGAGTGCCGACCGTGTTCGGCGGCCGCCCCGACTGGAGCGACGGGACGCCCGGTCCCGTGTACGTCGACAGCGACAACCGCGGCGGCGCCCGCGAGGCCGTGCGCCACCTCGTCGGGCTCGGCCGCACCCGGATCGCCCACATCGCCGGGGCCCTCGACCAGACGTCCGCGGTGGACCGGCTCGACGGGTTCCGGGACGTCATGGGGGACGCCGACCCGGCGCTCGTCGTCGAGAGCGACTTCACCCCGGCCGGCGGCGAGCGCGCGATGCGTGAACTCCTCGACCGCCGCCCCGACCTGGACGCCGTGTTCGCCGCCAACGACCTCACCGCGTCCGGCGCCCTGCGGGTGCTGCGCGAACGCGGCCGGCGCGTGCCCGAGGACGTCGCCGTGATCGGTTTCGACGACATGCTGCCCGTCGCCGAACAGACCGACCCGCCGCTCACCACGATCCGTCAGGACATCGAGGAGATGGGCCGGTTGATGGCCCGCCTCCTGCTGCGCCGCCTCGACCGCGGCACCGCCGGCCGGGCCGAGGAGGGCGCACCGGACGCCGTCGTGCTGCCGACGACCCTGGTGCGCCGCGCCTCCGCCTAGGACCTGCCGCCCGCCCGCCCGCCCGGCTCGCGACCGACCCACCGGGCCCGTGTGCGCCGGGCTTGCGACGACCGACGCGCCCACGACCGTGCTCACGGCCTCCGGGCCTACGTCCGCCCGGCTCACGTCTGCCGGGGCGCGCTCCTGATCACCGCGAAGCGGGCTCCGGACGGGTCGGCGAGCCGGGCGACGCGGCCCACGTCCGGCACGTCCGTGGCGGGCATACGGACCGTGCCGCCCAGCTCCCGCGCCTTCGCGACGGCCGCGTCCGTGTCGGTGACCTCGAAGTACGGCAGCCAGTACGGGCCACCGGCCGCCTCCGTCGGGTCGTCGGCCAGCGGGACCAGGCCGCCGAACATGGCGTCCTGGTCCTCGTCGGCGGGGTTGACGCACGTATAGGTGCCGCCGGGGAAGGGCGCGGCCGAGGTCTCGTGTCCGAGCACCTTGTGGTAGAAGGCGGCCGCCGCCGCGATGTCCGGCGTGTACAGCTCGACCCAGCACAGCGAGCCCGGCTCGTTCGCCACGTCCACGCCCTTGGTCCGGCCCGGCTGCCAGATGCCGAACGCCGCCCCCGCCTGGTCGGCGAGGATCGCCATGTGGCCCTTGCCCATGACGTCCATCGGCTGGACGAACACGCTGCCGTGCGCCTGCTCGGCCGTCTTCGCGGTGGACTCCGCGTCGGGGCTCTGGAAGTACACGTTCCAGGACGGCGGCCCCTGGTCCGGCGTGGTCTGCATGCCTCCGGCCGCGGTCCTCCCGTCCAGCTGGAAGAAGCCGTAGCCGCCGGCGTCGGGTCCCGCCGACTGGAACCGCCAGCCGAAGAGAGCCTGGTAGAACGCGGTGGCGCCCTCGATGTCGGGTGTGCCGAGGTCGATCCAGTTGGGGGAGCCGGTGACGAACCGGGTGGTGAGCATGTGAGCCCTCCTTGACGGGGTCCCGTTGCGTGCACTGCCGAGTCTCGCACCGCCCACTGACAGGCGCTGCCGGAGCGTGACCGCGCTCGTACCGATTGTTCCTCCCCGCCCCGCGCGCCGCCGTGCGCGGCGGTGTGCCGAGGGGGCATCATCGGGCGGCCGGAGGCGCTGAACGGCGGCGTTGATCCCGCGTTGATCGAACGTTTTTCGCCGCCCGGCACGATCCTGGCCATGCACACCGACACCACCGCCACACCCGATCTCGCCTGGCAGTCCCAGGCCCTCTGCGCGGAGACCGGGGCCGAATTCTTCTTTCCCGAGCCCGGCAGCTCGGTGCGTGAGGCGAAGCTCATCTGCGGCATGTGCGAGATGCGCTCCGCCTGCCTCGACTACGCCCTCGCCCACGACGAACGCTTCGGCGTCTGGGGCGGCCTGTCCGAGAAGGAACGGTTGCAGCTCAGGCGCACGTCCCACTGACGTCCGGACGTCGGATCCGCCACGAAATCCGGACGCCGGGCCGACATGACTGCGGCTAGGATCCGGGGGCGCGTCCGGACGTGGCGCCGCGTCAGGCGCACGCCCGCTGTGGGCGGATCACGCCGGTCCGCACGCGGCCGTCCGGATGCGTACGCGGTCCCGTAGAGCAGAGGCAGACTCGCCACCTTGTCAGGGTGGATACGCCGGTTCGAATCCGGTCGGGACCACGGCGCGGCGGACACGGGGCGGGCGGGGCGGATGGGCGAGTCGATCACCGAGGCGGAGCTGGCGGCCTTCCACCGGACCGTCGGCAGACTGCGCGACCTGCCCGTCGACGACCCCGTACGCCTGCGGGCGGAACAGGTCGCCGCGTCCTTCGCCCGTGACGGACGCCTGCGGCGCCGCAAGACCCGCGGCGCCGACATCTCGGCCTCCGACGCCGCGACCATGGCGGCCACCGCGACCGGCGCCACCGACCGCCGGGAGGACGCGCCCCTGGCCGTACCCGGCACCGGTGGCACCCTGCGCCGCCCGCGCACCTGCTACGTCTGCAAGTCGTCCTATCGCCAGGTCGACTCCTTCTACCACCGGCTGTGTCCGCGCTGCGCCGCCGACAACACGGCCCGCCGTGACCTGAGCACCGACCTGAACGGCCGTCGGGTGCTGCTCACCGGCGGCCGGGTGAAGATCGGCTTCCAGCTGGCGCTGATGATGCTGCGCGACGGCGCGCAGCTGCTCGTCACCTCCCGTTTCCCGCACGACACCATGCGCCGTTTCCGGGCCGCGCCCGGCAGCGCGGCATGGCTGGACCGGCTCACCGTGGTCGCCGTCGACCTGCGTGACCCGCGCCAGGTGCTGGGGCTGTGCGAGGAACTGCGCCGGGCGGGCGACCCGCTGGACATCCTGGTCAACAACGCGGCGCAGACCGTGCGCCGCCCGCCGCAGTCGTACGCGCTGCTGGCCGGCGCCGAGTACGACGGCCTGCCCGAAGGGGCCCGGCAGGCGCCGGGCTTTCGCCCGATGCGGATGCTGGAGGGCTCGGCGGCCGTGCTGCCCGCCGCCCTGCGGGAGGCCGACGAGGCCGGGCTGCTGCCCGACCCGGCACCGGAGAACTCCTGGTCGGCCCGGCTCGGCGCGCTGGACCCGGCCGAGGTGCTGGAGACCCAGCTCGTCAACGCCCTCGCCCCCGCGCTGCTGTGCGACCGGCTGCTGCCACTGCTGCTCGCCGCCCCGCACCCGCGTCGCTATGTCGTCAACGTCACCGCCGTCGAGGGCCGTTTCGCCGCGCGCAACAAGACCGCCGGCCATCCGCACACCAACATGGCCAAGGCCGCCCTCAACATGCTCACCCGCACCAGCGCCGCCGAACTCGCCGAGCAGGGCGTGCACATGTGCGCCGTCGACACCGGCTGGATCACCGACGAGAACCCGGCGCCGAAGAAGGAGCGGATGGCCCGCGCGGGGTTCCGCACCCCGCTGGACATCGTGGACGGGGCGGCCCGGGTGTACGACCCGATCGTGCGGGGCGAGGCCGGGCAGCCGCTGTCCGGGGTGTTCCTGAAGGACTACCGGGAGGCGCAATGGTGAGCGGGCGACCGGACCGGCCGGCGGACGGCTTCGCCGGAGTACCGCCCGTCGTACCCCGTCCACCGGCCGAACTCGCCCCGCTCCTGGACTGGTTGCGGGCCGGCCGCCCCGCCGGGGAGCGACTGGACTTCACGGCCGGCACGGCGCTGCCCGACGGCCGGCTCGACCTCTGCAAGCAGGCGCTGGGCGCGGCGGGCGCCGCCCTGGTGGCCGAGGCCCTCGGCCAGGGACCCTCGCCCGTACGGCATCTGCTGCTCGGTACCGACGCGCTCGGCGACGACGGTGCCGCCGCCGTCGCGGGGGCGAGCGGGCACGTCGAGACCCTCTACCTGGGCTGCAACGGGATCACCGCGGGCGGCGCCTGCCGGATCGCCGACCACCTGCGCGCCTCACCGCAGGTCGTCACCGGCGTGTGGCTCAAGCGCAACCCCCTCGGCAGCGGAGCGGGCGGGGCCGCCGCCGAACTCCTCGACTCCGCGCGGTCGCTGCGCACCCTCGACCTCGTCCAGACCGGGCTCGACCCGGCGGGCGTCGCCGTCCTCGCGGACGCGCTGCTCGCCGCCGCCGGCAACGGACGGCGCGTCGAACGGCTCTTCGTCGGCGGCAACCCGCTCGGCGAGGCGGGGGCCCGCGCCCTCGCCGCCGTGGTCGCCGCGGGCGCGGTCGACGAACTGTACGTGTCCGCCGCACGGTTGGACGACGCGGGCGCGCTGCTGCTCGCCGACGCCCTGGAGCGGGCGCCCTACGGGCGGCTCGCCCGGCTGGCCGCGGCCAGCAACGGCATCGGCCCGCGGGCCGCGGCCCGGCTGGTCACCGCCGCGGCCACGGCCGGCGTCACCCTGCTGGACCTCGGCCGGGTACGGGCGGCGGCCGTGCTCGGCGCCGCGGACAACCAGGTCGACCTGACGGCCGCCGAGACCATCGCCCACGCCCTCACGGCCGCCGAGCACCGCCTCACCCATCTGGTGCTCACCCACACCGGGATGCGCAGCCGTGAGGCGCACCGCCTCCTCGACACCGCGCCCCGCGCCGCCACGGCCACCCGCTTCGTGCTCGGCCAGGGCATCGCCGCCAGCGTCAAACGCCGCCTGGACGCGCTCAGCGCCCATCTCCCGGCCCCGGCGGTCCCCGCCGACGTCGCCGCCGTGCGCAGCGTCCACCGCACGGCACCGCCCCGGCGGCAGGGCCCGTCCGGCGGACCCCCGCGGCGTGGCGAGTGAGCCGCGCCCGCGGGTTCCCAGGACCTCGCGAGCCCCGTCAGCGTCGCATCGCCATGAACACCTCGGTCCAGAACCGCTGTTGCTGCTGCGCGGCGCCCACCAGGTAGGTCGCGCGCAGCTTCGCCGGCAGCAACGACACCAGCCGGGTCACCGCCGCGCGGTGCTTCCTCAGCTGGGACAGCTCCGCGTTGGCCAGGATCTGGTGCACCACGTCGCTGTCGTCGCCGCCCTCGGCGGAGTGATCGGCCGCCCGCCGCAGCCGGGCCTCCCAGGCGTCCACGTCACGGGCCAGCTCGCGCAGACCGGTCACCGGGCGTCCCCGGAACCGGTCGATCAGCGCGGTGAGCGGCACGGGCGCGTACTCGCCGTCGCCGAGATAGACCGTGGCCATCTCCAGCGGCAGCCCGCGCCGGTGCAGCTTGATCAGCCGCTCCAGGGTGCGCTTGGTGATCCAGGCCCGGCCGTCGTCGTCGATGTCGTGCTTCCACCACTCCAGGACGGTCTCCGCGTCCGCGCCGTAGCGGGCCAGCAGCCACTCGTTGGCCGGGATGTCGTCGGGTTCCACCTCCAGCGACGCCGTGAACCGGGTCGCCTGCGCGATGTTGTTCCGGGACACCAGCAGCTTGCGGCCCAGATGGTACGGCGGGTTCTGCACGGCGATCTGCGCCCGCAGGTTCTCGATGCGCCGCCCGGCCAGCGACCACTCCTGGGTGATCTCCATCAGCTTGGCGAACGCGGCCTTGTCCTTGGGCCGGTTGTACTCGTCCCAGACGATCGCCTTGGCCTGCGGGCCGGTGAACTTGGCGGCCAGCAGGTTGTCCAGCGTGCCGTCCGCCGCCGGAACCGGCGCGCACAGATCCTCGACGTTGGTCACCGGCAGCGAGAAGTACAGTGCCTCCCGCCCGAGGCCGGCCCGCACCGTCTCCCGCACCAGCTCCGTCTTGCCGCAACCGGGCGGCCCCTGGAGCAGCACCGTCCAGCGGTTGCGCAGCGCGGCCCGCAGCACCTGCCGTACCGGGTCGGGGATCCTCGCCGGGTTGGGCACGCCCAGCGCCTCGGCGACGCGGTCGAGGATCTCCGCCGTACGGTTGTGGCCCGGCTTGCCGTCCGGTCCCGGCTCGGCCAGCCGCAGCCGCTCGCCGTCGACCAGGGGCAGGCCCCAGCGCAGCGGGAAGCCCTCCCGGGCGTTGGCCAGGACATGGTCGAGCGTGCGCGGGGAGAGCAGCTCGCGCAGCGCGGGGGAGAGCGACGCCCACAGGGAGAACACCGGGCGCAGGTCCCACGGCCGGTACCGGGCCGCGAGATGCCGGCGCCAGGAGGTGTCGTTCGCCGTGATCCGGAGAGTGACCATGCGGTCCAGCAGCGCCAGGTCGCTGCGCCGGGCCGAGGTCTCCGCCAGTGACTCGTTGTCGGTGAGGAAGACACCGATGCAGCCGAGGGCCCGCAGATCGTGTTCCCCGAGCGTCCAGTTGCAGGCGATCTGCATCAGCTGCGACTGGATGGTGTCGCCCGCCTGGAGCGAGTCGTCGATGAGCAGCACGAACGGCCGCCCCGGCTTCAGCTGGTTCATCACCAGCTGGCGCAGCACGAGTTCACCGGTGTGCGGGTCGCGCACCGGCGCGTTGACGAGCAGGTCGTCCGGCGTCAGATTTGCCGCCGGGACGTACACCAGCGTGGCGTCCGGGTGGGCGCGGGCGACGTGCGAGAAGAACGTCGCCGTCTTGCCGATGCCGTGCTCGCCGAAGATCTGTCCGGTCTGCCCCAGGTCGATCATCGCGTCGATGAACGCCTCCAGGCGTGAGACGTCACCGGGCCCCTGCCCGTCGTCGCCGCGGGGCGACCGCTCTGTCCGCGTGGTCATCTACGGTGTTCCCGTGGTCACGCGATGGCAGGCCATCGCAGGTGTGTGCGTCTCGGGCCATTCGCTGCCGCCCGCCGTGATCAGCCAGATCCACTTCTGCGGGTCGGCGGGTGTGATCGCGGGGGCGTGTCCGTCGGTGAGGACGACGACGGCGTCCGGGGAGACGTCGAGACGGCGCCCGTTCACCTCCGTGCGCCCCTCCACGTAGTCGGCGACCGCCTGGAAACTCGTGCCGCCACCGCCGTACACCCGCTCTCCCGGCGCGAACGGCATCACCACGGCGTCGAAGGAGAGCCAGTGCGCCTCGACCCCGTCGATCCGGCCGACGAGTTCGGTCAGCCAGGTGATCACGTGCTGGGGCATGGAGCCCGAGGTGTCGTAGGCGACGACGAGGACCTTCTCGCGCACCGGGCCGCGCCGCGCGAGCATCGGGTCCTGGCCGAGGGCCGCGAGCAGGGCGCCCCGCTTCTTCGGGTACACCAGCCGCTCGCCGTCGCGCAGTTTCGAACCGAGGACGTCGACCAGCCAGCGCTGCCACCAGTGGACCGTGCGGGTGCGGGAGGTCTCGCCGCGCAGCACGCCCGCCCCGAGGTTGCCCCAGATCCGTGCGGCCCGCGCCGAGCCGCCCTCGGTGCGGCCCATCAGGTCGAGCAGCTCGCGCTCCGCGCCCGCGTGCCCGCGCCGGGCCGCCAGCAGGGAGTTGAGCAGCACGGAGGAGGCGACCGCGTCGACGGTCTCCGGGTCGGCGGGCACGCCGCCCCGCGTCAGGTGCAGGCACAGCTGCCGCGCCGGCACCGGAGGGTGCCGCATCCGCTTCAGCTCGCCGTACACCCGCATGTCCGTCTCGACGAACACCTCGTACGCCACCGGCTCCAGGCCGTGTGCCGTCAGATCCGCGCGGTACGACGCGTGCACCTCGCGCGGGTCGACACCGGTGGGCCGGCCGTCCAGCGGGGGCAGTTCCGTCCGGCCGAGGCGGACCAGCGCCACATGGTTGATGGACACCTCGGCGGCCACCTCGAACACCGGGTCCTCGCGCAGCTCGGGTTCGGCGAACAGATGCCGGTGCACCAGGTGGCGCGCCTCGTGGAACAGCACGAACTTGACGCCGTCCAGGCCCAGTCGTACGAAGAAGTCCGGGTTGAACAGCAGCAGGCAGCTGCCGTCGCCGGAGGCGACCACCGCGGCCGTGTCCACGGCGGTCGTCGGGATCTGGTGACGGCACTTCGCGTACAGCCAGGACGCCACCGCCGACTCGGTCAGCCCGAAGTCCAGCAGCGCGGCCTCCTTGAGCCGCCGGGCCCGCTCCACCACCGCCGGATCCGCCGGGCGGTACCGCTCCAGCGCCCTGCGGTCGGCCAGGTCCACCACCGGGGGACGCCGACGCCCCCGCTCTCCGTACGCCATCCCGTGCCCCCCGTGTCGCACTCGCCCCCGTGACACATTGGTACCAGGCCCCACCGACAACGGGCCAAGGCATTACGCTCGGCCCTCAAGGGCGGGGCCGTAGCGCAGAGGCAGGCGCACCGGTCTCCAAAACCAGAGCACGCTGGTTCGAATCCAGCCGCCCCGCCCCCCTCGCGGCGCGGCCGCCCGCGCCAGGGCGGGTCAGCGCTGGAGCCTCTCCAGGTGGAACGCGGCGTCGTCGGCCGCCTCGTCGGGAGAGCGGCCGGTCTCCCGGGCGACGATGTACGCGGCGTACCAGTCCGCCCAGTGGTGCGCGGGCGCCGACGCCTCGTAGGGGCCGTGGCGTTCCTCGGTCTCGCGCAGCAGGTCGGCCAGCGTGGCGGTGTCCATGAGGCTGTCTCCTCGGTTCCGGGGCCTGTTCACCGTCCGGGCAGTCGCTCCCGGATCTCCTGGAGCATCCAGCCGTTGCCGTCCGGGTCGCTGAACGTGGCGTACGAGGCGTAGCTGTTGCGGTCGGGATCGGGGCCGTCGACCTGGTTCCTGGCCTCGTCCTCGAAGACGGCGTGGAAGACCTCGCTGACCTCGACGCCCCTGCCGACCAGGTCGGCGCGGGCCTGTTCGATGTCCGTGACCACGAGATAGGTGTTCTGGACGGTGCCCGGCGACGCCGGGGTGAGCCCCCGGCCGACGTGGACGGAGCACTGCGACCCCGGCGGCGTCAGCTGTACGACCCGGAAGTCCGGTCCGGCCTCGATGTCCGCGTCGAGCCGCCACCCCAGGCCCCGGTAGAAGCGCAGTGCCCGGTCGACATCGGCCACCGGCAGGACGACCACCTCCAGCTTCATGTCCATGGTGGGCTCGCCGCCCGTGGCGTCGTCCTGCTGTGGCTGGGTGCTCATGGGTGACCTCCCGTGACGGATGCCCGGCGTGGTCGGGACGTCGGACCCGGGCGTCGCCGACGGAGCCGCGACCGCCGGCCGCGGGTCACGTCTGAACCGGGCGACATCGCAATTGTGACGTAACGGACATCGATCGGCGCGGGGAGCCGCTGCCCGGAGGGAGCGCCGACCGCCGGGAGCGGCACGCCGACGGCGGGGGTTCAGGCGACGGCGCCCGCGGTCACCACCAGCTCCGGGGCGGTCCCGTGGAACGTCTCGATCAGCTGCGCCAGGACCGCCCAGGCCTCCTCGCGGTCGCCCAAGTGGTCGCGCACCAGCGGCCGCAGGGCGTTCTCGGCCGCACGCACGCGTGCCGGGAACATCAGGTGGCCCAGGGACAGCACCCGCAGCACCTCGACGGCGGGGCCGTGGGACGTCGCGTACTCGGCCGGGCCGCCCTCAAGGACTCCGGCCTGCCGTACCCGGTGGCTGAACTTGCGGTGCGCGCCGAACTGCGCGCGCAGTGCGGGCGGACAGTCCGGGCGTACGGACAGGGCCCAGCGGGCGTAACCCGGCAACGGGCGCTCGTGGTCCGCCTCGGCGACCGTCCGCCAGTCGGCGCGTTCCACGACCATGGAGGCGGCCGCCCGTCCCTCGCCCATGGAGCCGGCCGTACGCAGCGCGCCGACGAGGCCGTGGCGGGTGAAGCTCTCCGGAACCGCGGGTGCCTGGTCGGCCAGCGTGGGATGCACGCGCACCCGCTCGGTACGGCCCGGTCCGAACGGCACACCGCGCACGATGGCCCGGCGCAGGGCCTCGTCCGTGCCGATGTGCCGCCACACCACGGCGTTCAGTTCCGGGTCGTCCTCTTCCAGGATCCACAGCAGCAGGGACGACGGCACCTGCTGCTGGGCCCACGAGGACATCAGGCGGCGCCGCGCGGCCGCGGACCGCTCGGGCGGGGCCTGCCTGATCCGCCGTCGGACCCGCCCGGCCGTCTCCTGCCCGGCCAGGTCCAGCAGAAAGCCGACCGCCTGCCGCGAGGCGCTGTTCTCACGCATGGCGGCATGATGCCGCAGGCCCGTGGCGGGCCGCACCGGGAAATCGGCCCCCCGCGCGCGTGGGTGCGGTCAGACCGCGGCCGCCCGGGCCGCCATCCGCGCCTTGCGGGTGGCGAGCTTCTCGTCGAACTTCGCGGCCTCCGTGTCGAGGCCGTCCATGAACAGGCCGAGCTCCTCCTGGGCCTGGAGACCCTCGGGGCCGAGCCCGTCGATGCCCAGGACCTTCAGGTGGCGCAGGACGGGCTGGATGACGTCGTCGTGGTGGATGCGCAGGTTGTAGACCTCGCCGATCGCCATCTGCGCGGCGGCCCGCTCGAAGCCGGGCATGCCGTGGCCGGGCATGCGGAAGTCGACCACGACGTCCCGCACCGCCTGCATGGTCAGGTCGGGGGCCAGTTCGAAGGCGGCCTTCAGCAGGTTCCGGTAGAAGACCATGTGCAGGTTCTCGTCGGTCGCGATGCGGGCCAGCATCCGGTCGCAGACCGGGTCGCCGGACTGGTGGCCGGTGTTGCGGTGCGAGATACGGGTCGCCAGCTCCTGGAAGGCGACGTAGGCCACCGAGTGCAGCATCGAGTGGCGGTTGTCCGACTCGAAGCCCTCGCTCATGTGCGCCATCCGGAACTGTTCGAGCTTGTCCGGGTCGACCGCGCGCGAGGTCAGCAGGTAGTCCCGCATCACGATGCCGTGCCGGCCCTCCTCGGCCGTCCAGCGGTGCACCCAGGTGCCCCAGGCACCGTCCCGGCCGAACAGGGAGGCGATCTCGTGGTGGTAGCTGGGCAGGTTGTCCTCGGTGAGGAGGTTCACCACCAGGGCGATCCGGCCGATCTCCGTGACCTTGGACTGCTCCTTGCCCCAGGCCTCGCCGTCCTCGAAGATGCCGGGGAAGTTACGGCCGTCGCCGAACGGCACGTACTCGTGCGGCATCCAGTCCTTGGCGACCTTCAGGTGACGGTTGAGTTCCGTCTCGACCACTTCCTCGAGCGCGTACAACAGCTTGGCGTCGGTCCACACGGCCGGGCTGCCGAGGTGAGGGGAAGTGATCGTCACGAGAACTCCAGGGGGACGCGATACACGGTGGAACCGTCCGGCGAGCGGTGCCGGAACTTACGGAATCGTAGGCTACGAAACCGTAGGTTACGTTGCCGTAGGTTAAGTACCGCGTAAAGCCTGCTGATCAGCCCCCCTGTGCGGGTGTGCGTAACCGTCACGCCCGACCCCAGAGGCAGCCTCGCGACCCGCAGGTCCCAGGGCCGAACGAGGGGTGGAGTCACCCGTTCAGGCGTACAGGTCCCGCAGACGTACCGAAAGGCACGTCACGCAGCCCTCCAGCTTCTCGAACTCGCTGATGTCGACCACGACCACCTCGTGGCCGAGGTCGGTGAGCAGCTCCGTCGTCTTCGGCGCGCTCGCGGCCATCAGCAGCTTCTCACCGCCGAGCAGCACCACGTGAGAGCCGGACTCCTCGGGCACCGAGAGGAAACGAGGGAACAGCGACGGCCGGTCGACCTTGGGGATGTGTCCGACGACCGTGCCGTCGGGCAGCGCGGTGACCGCCGACTTCAGGTGCAGCACCTTGCTCACGGGCACCGCCACGACCCGCGCCCCGAGCGGCTCGAAGGCCGCCCGCAGCTGCCGCACACCGTCGGCGTTGGTGCGCCCGCCCCGGCCGACGTAGACGGTGTCGTCGACCTTCAGCACGTCACCGCCGTCCAGGGTGCCCGGTTCCCAGATCCAGTTCACCGAACAGCCCAGCCGGGCCACGGCCTCCTCGACGCCGATCGTCTCCTCGCGCCGGGACTCGGCCCCGGGCCGGGTGATCACGGCCACGTTCTTGTACATGACCACCGTGTCCTCGACGAACACGGAGTCGGGGCAGTCGTCGGCCGGCTCCACCTCGACCGTCTCCCAGCCGTGCGCGCCCAGGGCGGCCACGTACCCCTCCCACTGCTCGACCGCGAGGCCGACGTCGACCTTCTCCCGCTCGATGTGTGTCACCAGGCCTTCGGCGAGGCGCGGGCTGGGGCGGCGGACGAGGGCCTTCTTGCTGGGCACGAGGGAACTCCGTGGTCGGCTGTGTGTACGCGGCACCTGTGATGCGACGCCGGTTGGCCATCATGCAGTGCGGGTCGCCGCGGGCAGAACCCCCCTCGGGCAGGCTGTGGCCCTCCTGAGACACGACAGGAGGGCCATGGCGGCTGTCCGGCCCCTTCCGGCCGGTGTGCTCTATCCGATCTCCTCCGGTGTGGTCTCGCGCAGCTCGCCGTCCAGCAGCAGCCAGCGCGTGATGCCCAGGGATTCCAGGAAGGGCAGGTCGTGACCGGCCACGACCAGCGCGCCCTCGTAGGACTCCAGGGCGGTCGTGAGCTGCCGCACGCTCGCCATGTCGAGGTTGTTCGTCGGCTCGTCGAGCAGCAGCAGCTGCGGCGCGGGCTCGGCCAGCATCAGCGCGGCCAGGGCCGCCCGGAAGCGTTCGCCGCCGGAGAGCGTGTCCGCCCTCTGGTCGGCGCGGGCGCCGCGGAACAGGAAGCGGGCCAGGCGGGCCCGGACCCGGTTGTTCGTGGCGCCCGGCGCGAACCGGGCCACGTTCTCGGCGACCGTCAGCTCGCCGTCGAGGACGTCGAGCCGCTGCGGAAGGAAACGCAGCGGGACGTGCGCCGTCGCCTCGCCCGCGACCGGTGCCAGCTCGCCGGCGATCGTCCGCAGCAGCGTCGTCTTGCCCGCGCCGTTGCGCCCGATCAGCGCGACCCGCTCCGGACCGCGCAGCTCCAGGCCGCCCGCCAGGCGCGCGCCGTACGCGAGTTCCAGGTCCTGGAGGGTGAGGACGGTCCGGCCCGGCGGTACGGCCGTGTACGGCAGGTCGACGCGGATCTCGTCGTCGTCCCGTACGGCGTCCACCGCGTCGTCGAGCCGTTCGCGTGCCTCGGCGAGCCGCTCCTCGTGCAGGATGCGGTGCTTGCCCGCGGACTCCTGGGCCGCGCGCCTGCGCGCCCCCATGACGATCTTCGGCTCGCGTTTCTGCTCGAACATCTTCTGGCCGTACCGCTTGCGACGCGCCAGCTTGACCTGCGCGTCGGCCAGTTCGCGCTTCTGCTTGCGCAGGTCGGCCTCGGCGACCCGCACCATGCGCTCGGCCGCGTCCTGCTCGGCGGTGAGCACCTCCTCGTACGCCGAGAAGGTGCCGCCGTACCAGACGATCTCCCCGGAGCGCAGGTCGGCGATCTGGTCGACCACCTCGAGGAGTTCGCGGTCGTGGCTGACCACGACCATCACCCCGGACCAGGCGGAGACGGCCGTGTGGAGCCGTCGCCGCGCGTACAGGTCGAGGTTGTTGGTGGGCTCGTCCAGGAGGAGGACGTCGGGCCGGCGCAGCAGGAGCGAGGCCAGCCGCAGGAGCACGGACTCGCCCCCGGAGACCTCGCCGATCGTGCGGTCCAGACCGACGTGGCCGAGGCCGAGTTCGCCGAGGGTGGCGAGCGCTCGTTCCTCGACGTCCCAGTCGTCGCCGACGACGTCGAAGTGCCCGGCGGAGGCGTCGCCCGCCTCGATGGCGTGCAGGGCGGCCCGCCGGGCGGCGATGCCGAGCGCCTCGTCGACCCGCAGGGTGGTGTCGAGCGTGACGGTCTGCGGGAGGTAGCCGACCTCGCCCGCGACGCGGACGGTGCCCTCGGCCGGGACGAGTTCCCCGGCGATCAGCTTCAGCAGCGTCGACTTGCCGGACCCGTTGACACCGACGAGGCCGGTTCTGCCGGGGCCGAAGGCGGCGTCCAGGCCGTCGAAGACGGGGGTGCCGTCGGGCCAGGAGTAGGAGAGGGAGGTACAGGTGAGTGATGCGGACATACGGGCCTCGCGGTTGCTTGATGCGGTCTGGGCAAGCGCGTGTCGAGACACCGCGGGGCAACCGGTCGGGATCCTGTGCCGGAATCCAGGAGTTCTGGAACGCGGGAGTTCCGCAGGACTGAGGACGGCTCGGGCGCCGAGGTCGCACAGCGAACACACCCCTCGGGGGTGTGCGGCGGTGTCTCAGGACCTCAGACGAGCAACGTCCTTCTCCGATCGACGACAACAGGAACGCTCTACACCGTACGAACGCCCTCGGGGGGCGTCAATCGAATTACCGCGCACGCCGTCCGCGCCGCACGCCGTCCGCGCCGCACGCCGTCCGCGCCGCGCGCCGTCCGCTGGCGCACGCCGTGGGGCGCCGTGCACGCCGTCGGGCGGGCGTCTGTCAGCGGGGGCCGTCAGCCGTCAGCCGTCGTCGGCGGTCCTCAGCGGGCGTCGCGCAGCAACTCGGCCAGGTCCTGGTCCAGGTCGATGTGGAGGTGTTCCGTCCCGATGGCGACCAGCTCGCTCGTGGCCTGCAGGAAGCGGCGTATCTCCGCCGAGTGGACGTGCACGACGGCGGTGCCCTCGGGCGCGTGGAACTCCAGGACGGTCCGGTCGTACCCGTACGGCCGGACGCGCACGTCGCCGTGTCCCTCGGGGCCGTGAAGGCCGGCCACGAGCAGTTCGCGGGAGAAGGTCCAGCAGACGTCGACGCCCTCGAGGGTTGCCGGGGCCGGGAAGGCCATGCGGACCGCGAACGGGTCGAGCCGGTCGTAGTGCAGCGTGGCGGGAATGCTCGACATCCGCGGCGCGGCGGCGACGAGACGGGCCTCTACGGGCTGGTCGATGACGGTGGGCAACGCCTTGCTCCCTAGGACGGCCGGCCGGACGGTGACGGCCGGACGGACAACGGACGGACGGCGGGCGGACGCGGGGCGACGAGACCCGACACTGGTAGAGACGTCTGAAGCGGCCGATCCGTGCACCCGGATCCCGAGTGACCTCGGTCACCGCGTTCATTCGCGGGCGTGACGGGGAGCTTCTCCCTTGCCCGGAAGGGCAGTTGTGGCGACCGCAGGCACTCTGGACGCGGCCGGGGGAGTGGGCTAGCTTCGCCCGCCATGACACGCTTGGGGCACTTGGGGAAGACGAGACGTACGATCCGGACGCGGCGGCTGGCGGCCCTGGGGGTGTGCGCGGTCGCGCTGGCCGCGCTCGCCACCGTACCGGCCGAGGCACACGCTCCGGCCCACCGGACACCGCATCGGACACCGCACCCGGCCCCGCACTGGGAGCCGAAGGACAGCGGCGCTCCCGGAACGCGCCTGCGCGGACTGTCCGCCGTCAGCCGTGACACCGCCTGGGTGGCCGGGACCGGCGGCACCGTGCTGCGCACCACCGACGGCGGGAAGAGCTGGGGGAACGTCTCGCCGCCGGGCGCCGCCGACCTCCAGTTCCGGGACATCGAGGCGTTCGACGCGCGGCGCGCCGTGGTGCTGGCCATCGGCGAGGGCGAGGCGTCGCGCGTGTACCGCACCACGGACGGCGGTGCGACCTGGACGGAGTCCTTCCGCAACACCGACGCCAAGGCCTTCTACGACTGCCTCACCTTCTTCGACCAGCGCCATGGCCTGGCGATGAGCGACCCGGTGGACGGCAGGTTCCGCATCCTGTCCACCGGCGACGGCGGCCGCACCTGGAAGGTCCTGCCGAGCGACGGCATGCCGGCCGCCCTGGACGGCGAGGCGGGATTCGCCGCGAGCGGCCAGTGCCTGGTCGCGTCCGGAGCTAGGGACGTCTGGCTGGCCACCGGCGGGGGCGCACGCGCGCGTGTCCTGCACTCGGCGGACCGCGGCCTGACCTGGAAGGCCGCCGACAGCACGATCCCCGCGGGAGACCCGGCCCGCGGTGTGTTCGCGCTCGCCTTCCGCGACCGGACGCACGGTCTCGCCGTCGGCGGCGACTACCGCGCCGACCAGCTCTCCCCGCGGGCGGCGGCCCGCACGTCCGACGGCGGCCGCGGCTGGCGTGCCGCCGCCGTGCCGCCGCCCGCCTACCGCTCCGGCGTCACCTGGCTCCCGCACAGCCGTACGGCCGCCCTCGCGGTCGGTCCCACGGGCACGGACCTGACGACGGACGGCGGCCGCACCTGGCGGACGGTCGACACGGGTTCGTACGACACCGTGGACTGTGCCGCCGACCTCGGCTGCTGGGCCGCGGGCGAGCTGGGGCGCGTGGCCCGGCTGGAGAACTGACCCCGACCGGGGCTGTCGCGGGGCGCGCGAACGGGGTACCCGGCCCGCAGTCGTGAAAGGCGCGGATGCGTGAAGGCGCGAAGGCGCTGGAGCACGGAGGCGCGCACGCACGAAGGCACGGAAGGAGCGACCCCCCATGCCACGCGGATCGAGTCCCAAGCGGGAACGCCAGTACGAACACATCAAGGAGAGCGCGCAGGAGCGGGGAGAGAGCACGAAGCGCGCCGAGGAGATCGCGGCACGCACCGTCAACAAGGAGCGCGCCAGGGCCGGTGAGTCGAAGACCGCCGGCCGCACCTCGACGCAGGACATCTCGTCCGGCAGGCGGGGTGGCCTGCGGTCCGGCAAGGGCTCCCAGGGCCCCACCTACGACCAGCTCTACGAAGAGGCCCGGCGACGCGACATCCACGGCCGTTCGGACATGAACAAGGCCGATCTGCAGCGCGCCCTCGGCCGCAAGAGCTGACCGCGTCGCCGACCCCGGCGTGACGCCCGCACCCGCGGCCGTCACGCCGGGAGCCGTACGCTCGTCCCCACCATGACGACCGTACCCATTCCCGCGGGCTGGCCCGCGACCGAGGAGCAGGCCCGCGCCGTCCAGGACGAGTTGCGCGGGCAGGTGGTCCGGAACGATCCGGGACCGCCGCCCGGGACGGGACACGTCACCGGCGTCGACGTCGCCTACGACGACGAGCACGACGTGGTGGCGGCTGCCGCCGTGGTCCTGGACGCGGCGAGCCTCGACGTCGTCGCCGAGGCCACGGCCGTCGGGCGGATCTCCTTCCCGTACGTGCCGGGCCTGCTCGCGTTCCGTGAGATCCCCACCGTGCGCGCCGCTCTCGACGCCCTGCCCTGCCCGCCGGGCCTGGTCGTCTGCGACGGCTACGGCCTCGCCCACCCCCGCCGCTTCGGTCTCGCCAGCCACCTCGGCGTCCTCACCGGCCTGCCCACCATCGGCGTCGCCAAGAACCCGTTCACCTTCACCTACGACGACCCCGGCACCCGGCGCGGATCCGCCGCTCCCCTCATGGCGGGTGACGAGGAGGTCGGCCGCGCGCTGCGCACCAGGGACGCCGTCAAGCCCGTCTTCGTCTCCGCGGGGCACCGGGTGAGCCTGGACAACGCCTGCGCCCACACGCTGGCCCTCACTCCGGCCTACCGGCTCCCCGAGACCACCCGCCGGGCGGACGCGCTGTGCCGACGCGCACTCCAGCAGGCGACGACCCACCGGTTCTGAGTACCTGTACGGATGTGGCCCGGCCCGCCGCCCCGGCAGGCTGGGCCGCATGACGACACACCGTTCCCCGAAGCCCCTCGCCGACCCGAACCGGCCCGTCGAGCGCGCCGTGACGGCCGCTCTGATCCTCGCCGTGGGGGCGGGACTGGCCTGGATCGCCGGGATGATCTACACCGTGGCGGCGTGGCAGTCGTAGCCACCTCGTGGCGCCGTGTTCCCGGTGGGACAGGTGGTCTTCGGCACGTGCGGGAAGCCGCACCTCCGGATCACCGGCCTGATCTTCGGCGGGTGCCCCGGCCCGAATGTCGTCGGGAATGCCCGGCGGCAACTGCCCTGTCGGGGTGTTTACTTGACTCAGACGACAGCGTGGGAGGGACAGTGCCCATACCCGGACTGGAACTGGTTGCCGGAGCGGCGGTCGGCTATCTCGTGCGGAAGGTCCGGAGGGTGGGTTCCCGTGCCGACGCGGAGGTCGACCGGGTCCTCGACGACGGCATGGACGCCCTGCACGAGCTGGTCAGCGGGGTCGTCGGCGACGATCCCGCCGTCACGCGCCTGCTGGAGCAGGCAGGAGACGGTGAGGTGACCGAACGCACCACACGGCGGGCGACGGACGCGATCGCCGACATGGCGGAGGAGGATTCCGGTTTCGCCACCGAGCTGGCGGCGTCCGTCGACCGCCTGCAACGCCACGAGGCCGGACTGGCGCAGCAGAGCGGCGTCAGCGCGAAACGTGACCTGCGGGTCGAGACCGGTGGCGTCGTGGTCGGAGGGAATGTCTCGGGAGGAGTGACGACCGGACACCACCCTTCGACGCCGGGACCGCACGAGGGCTGAGCGGTTCCGGGGAGACGTCCGCCCAGCCGACGATCACGGCCGGCACGGCGGCGATCGCCGGCGGAGTCGTCGCCACGCGCATCGACCATGTGCACCTGACACCCCCGCCGCCGAACGCGCCGGTCACCCGCGCGAGACCGATCCACGCGCTGCCTTCACGCAACCAGGCGTTCACCGGGCGCACCGCCCTCCTGGAACGCGTCGACGTCAGCATGCGGCACACAGGAGAGGGCGCCACCGAGGAACACGGCGTGGTGTCGCTCATCGGGATGGGCGGCATCGGCAAGACCCAACTGGCCCTCGAATACACCCATCGCCACGCCGATGAGTACGGACTGGTGTGGTGGGTGGGCGCCGACCAGCTCGCCGCGGTCATGGCGAGCCTCACCGCCCTGGCCTCCCATCTGGGACTCACCGCCGTCCAGCCGTCCCTGTTGATCCGGGCCCTGTGGGTGGAACTGGCGGCCAGGCGGGACTGGCTGCTGGTGTACGACAACCTCGACGACCTCGGCGCCATGAACGACCTCCTCCCACCCGACGGAGGAAGGCTGCTCATCACCGGCCGCGATCCCCGCATCGGGCGGATCGGTACGCGCATCGACGTCACCGAGTTCGAGCGGGACGAGTCGATCTCACTGCTGTCGCGCCGCTGTCCCTCCCTGTCGCCCGACGACGCCGACCGGGTCGCCGCCGCGGTGGGCGATCTGCCCCTCTCGGTGGAGCAGGTCGGCTGCTTCCTGGACGAGACCGGTCTGGAGACCGCCGACTACCTCACGCTGCTCAGGTCACAGCCGACCGCGAGCGGCCTGGACGACCGCACGGTCTCGGCGCACCCCGGCCTGGTGTCGGTGGTTGCCACCAGCCGCGACCGACTGGTGACGACGGCCGGCCCGGCGGCCGCCACCCTGCTCGACCGGCTCGCGTTCCTCGCTCCGGAGCCGATCCCGCTGGGTTCCGACCCCGCCGTCGGGCCGCCCCGGTTCGGCGTCCAGCTCGGTGACACCGCGACGGCCGCGCTGGCCGTCCGCAAGATCGTCACCCTGGGGCTGGCCCGGCACGCCGACAACGCCCTGCAGATGCACCGCCTCGTCCATTCCCTGCTCCGGGCGAGGCTTCCGTCCGGCGAGCGCGGGGCGATCCACCACGCCGCCGAGGAACTGCTCGCCACCATCGTCCCGGGCGATCCGGACACCCCCGAGGCCTGGCCCGAGTACGGGCTGATCGTCCCGCATGTCCGGGAACTCCTGTCCTCCGCCGCGGCGCTGCCCGGAATCCCGCTGGACGCGGAGGCGTTCCGCACCCTGGTCCTGAAGGTGCAGCGGTATCTGTACTTCTCCGGCCAGTCCCGGTCGGCGGTCGACATCTGCCGGATGACCAGGGAGTCCTGGACGGCCCGGCTCGGCCCCGACCATCCCGACACGCTCCACTCCGGCTACAACCTCGCGTCCAACCTCTTCGAGCTCGGTGAGTACGCCGAGGCCCGAGAGGTCGACCAGGACGTCTGGGACCGGCGGCGGCGGGTCCTCGGCATGGACCATCAGGACACCATCCGGTCGGCGCACCAGCTCGCGGCGGACCTCTGCGACCTGGGGGACTTCGCCGGGGCGCGCGCCCTGGACGAAGAGGGGTGGCGCCATCGCCGCCGCCTGCTCGGCGAGCACCACCCCGACACCCTTCAGTCGGCCCACTATCTGGGCTCCGACCTGTACGAGCTCGGCGAGCTCGAGCGGGCCCGCGGCATCAACGAGGACGTCTGGCAGCGGCGCCGGCAGGTCCTCGGCGAGTACCACCCGGACACCCTGCACTCCGCGCACCATCTCGCCTCCGACCTGTGCGACCTGGGCGAGCTGGAGCGCGCCTTGGAGATGCAGCGCTGGGTGCTGGCCCGGCGGCGGCAGCTCCTGGGGGAGGACCATCCGGACACCCTGCGCTCGACCCACTACCTGGCCATCACCCTGCACCGGATGGCCGACTACGCCCAAGCGCGGGCGCTGAACGAGGACATCTGGGACCGGCGCCGACGGCTGCACGGTGACGACCATCCCGACACCCTGCGTTCCGCCTACAGCTTCGCGGACGATCTGCGCGCCCTCGAGGACCACGCGCGCGCCCGCGCGCTGCACCGCGACACCTGGCGGCGCCGATGCCAGGTGCTGGGCGAGGACCACCCGGACACCCGGCGCTCGGCCCGGGCCTGCGCGGCTGAGCCCGGAACCGGTGGCGACGCACCGAGGTGATCAGCCGTCACCGAGCTCGGCCCGGAGACCGGCGATCACCGCCGAGGCCTGAGCGATGATGTCCGGGTCGCGCAGCAGGGCCATCCGCAGATGCCGCCGGCCCAGGTGCGGCGACGACCAGTAGAACCGCTCGCCGGAGAGGACGTGGACGCCCCGCTCGGCGAGCAGCCTGCGCACGTCCTCCCCGTCCAGCCCGTCGGCGGTCACCTCCAGCCAGGCCAGGCCCAGCTTCTGGGTGTCGTCCGTTCTCAGGAACGAGTCAGGGATCCCGCTCTGGAAGAGCGTCCGGTTCCGCGCGACCAGTTCACGCAGATAGCGGCCGCCGTCGGCCTCCGCGAGACGCACGAACTCGGTGATCAGCCGGACGGTGAAAGGCGAGAGGTGGAGGAGGAAGTCCGAGTGGATCCCCGCGACGGCGCCGACCAGTCTCGGCGAGACGCTCAGGAAGGGCGCCTTCAACTCGGCCGCGGGCCAGACCTTTCCCGTGTCCTCGATCACCACGCAGTCTATTCCGGAGGCGGCGAGGATCCCGTAGTGGTCGTAGACCTGGTCGTCGGACAGGTAGACCCGGAAGCAGCCGTCGAGAACGAGGAGCTTCTCCTCGGCCACGCAGTATTCGACGATGCGGGTGAACGCCTCCTCGCCGACCACGGTGCCGGTGGGGTTGTTGGGGCTCACCAGGAAGATCACGTCGGCGGTGAGCGTCTCCAGCAGCCTCTCCAGCGCGGCCGTTCCCTCGGTCAGCGCGGTCTCCGGAAACGGCTGGAGAGGTATGCCGTGGCGCAGCAGGATGTCGGCGATGTTGTCGAAGCAAGGTTCGATCAGGGCCACGGAAAGCCCCCGCAGACGCAGCACGTTGGCCACGATCTCGACGGCCATCGAGGCGGAGTAGGACATCAGCCCGGTGAAGTGTTCCGGGAGGTACGACTGCGCCCCGAGCGCCAGGTAGCGGCGAATGTACTCGGCCTCGGCCCGCCGCCCGCCCCTGCGGTCGGACTCGGCGAAGAAGCGCGCCGAGTCGGCGATGATCGCGGATTCGGCGTCGGTCCAGGAGCGGAACGCGTGGCCGTCCGACAGATTGTGTTCGAACGGGAGGGCGTCCACCTCCTCTTGCGTGAGATTGCGCTCGATCACCCTCACCCCTTGTGTCCAGGCCGACCGTCCCTCGCCATGTACCGCTTCTGATCGTCTCTCCCGGCCCTCGCCATCCGCAAGGTGCCGATCTCCCCCGTGATTTCCCTATGGGTGACTTTCACGGTCCCCGGTACGTCGGTTCGCGGACGTACGGATGGTTCGGGCACTCGCGCGTGGGGGACCCGGGGGACGTCAGCGGACGGCGGCCACCCGGAAGACGATGCCCGCCCGGCGCAGTCGGTGTGTCAGCGCGTCGCCCATCGCCACCGCCGTGGTGACCTGCCCGGCCGTCGGCGGGAGATCGTCGAAGGCCAGGGCGAGCGCCGACTCGGCGAACATCTTCGCCGTCTCGTCGTACCCGGGGTCACCGCCGGAGACCTCGGTGAACACCCGCCGGCCGCCGCCCTCGCCGACGAAACGCACCGAGAACCAGCTCTTCGCCCGCTTCTCCTGGCTCGGCCCGTCTCCGGGCTTGAGTCGGCCGGACAACCAGCGCCGAGCGGGCGGGAGTTGGGCGGCGACGGCCAGCGCGCCCACGGCGGCGACCCCGCCCAGCACGACGGGCAGCCGCCGTACGGCCGCGTAGTGGCGGTAGCGGAAGTCGGGCCCGTAGCACTCCAGCGCCTTCGCCGAACGCCGCACGATCTGCGGGTCGATGGTCGGCAGCGGCACCGCCCAGGAGCCGACCTCGCCGGCGAACCGGGGCGCGCCCACGGGCGCCGTCGTCCGGCGGCCCACGAGCCGCGGCTCGTGGCGCGCGCGGTCCCGCGCGGCGGCCACCATCTGCGGCCCGCGCGCGAACTGGTTCAGCGCCGAGGCGAACGTGCCGCCGGAGAAGGTGGCGTCGGCCGTCACGAAGCCGTCGACCGTCAACGGCACGCCCTCGGGCAACTGTCGCACCGTGAAGAGCGCGCCCAGGTCGTGCGGCACCGAGTCGAAACCGCACGCGTGCACCAGCCGTGCGCCGGTCTCACGCGCGCGTGCGTCGTGGCGGACGTACACGAGGTCCACGAACTCCGGCTCACCCGTGAGGTCGAGGTAGTCGGCGCCGGTGTCCGCGCAGGCGGCGACGAGCTCCTCGCCGTAGGTGATGTACGGGCCGACGGTCGTGGCCACCACGCGCGCCTGTCCGGCGAGTGCGCGCAGCGAGGCCGGGTCGGACACGTCCGCCCGCAGCAGCCCCACCTTCGTGCCGCCCGGCAGCCGGTCGCGCAGTTCCTCGAGCCTGCGTTCGCTGCGGCCCGCGATCGCCCAGCGCAGCCCTTCGGGCGCGTGGGCGGCGAGGTACGCGGCGGTGAGCGTGCCGACGAAGCCGGTGGCCCCGAAGAGCACGATGTCGTACGGACGGTCGGACCTGTTCAGCCTGCTCATGACACCCCTTGCCTCGCCCTTGCCTCGTCCAGCCGTGCCGCTGTCGGTGGCTGAGGCTAGCGTGAGGAGTGCGGAGCCCGACGACGAGCCCGGAGGTGGCAGGTGGCCGTGCCCGGGAACACCCGGAAGAAGCGGGAGAAGGCACGGTTCGTCCCCGTCGGCGGAGGATTCCCCGGTTTCGGCCTTCCCGCCGCCGACCCCGGCGCGGACCGCGCCGACGACCCGGGTGGCGGCCGCGGCGGCGCAGCCGAACGGGCGAGCGCGGTGTCCCCGGGCGTGCCGCCGGGCGGCGGACCCGCGAGGTCCCGTCCATACTTGACTAAGCGCTTGCTCGCCCAGGTCTTGTGCTGCGTAGAACGTGTTCCTACCATCATCGGTGTTACATCATTAGTGTCACGGTCACGGCTTCAGGGGTCTGGATGACAACGGCAACGACGCCGCAGAGCGGCCCGCTCTCCGGGGTGCGCGTGGTCGAGCTCGCGGGGATCGGGCCCGGCCCGTTCGCCGCCATGCTCCTGGCCGACCTGGGCGCCGACGTCGTCCGGGTGGACCGCCCCGGCGGCACCGGTCTCGCCGTCGACCCGGCCTACGACATCACCAACCGCAACAAACGCTCCGTGATCGTCGACCTGAAGGCGGCGGACGGCGCCGCGCGCGTCCTCGACCTCGCCACCCGCGCGGACATCCTCATCGAGGGCTACCGCCCGGGCGTCGCCGAGCGCCTCGGAGTCGGCCCGGGGGACTGCCACGACCGCAACCCGCGGCTGGTCTACGGCCGGATGACCGGCTGGGGCCAGCAGGGCCCCCTCGCCCAGCGCGCCGGGCACGACATCGCGTACATCGCGCTCACCGGCACCCTGGGCATGATCGGCGCCCCCGACGCGCCGCCGACCGTGCCCGCCAACCTGGTCGGCGACTACGCGGGCGGCTCCCTCTACCTCGTCGTCGGCGTCCTCGCCGCCCTCCACCACGCGCGCGCCACCGGCACCGGGCAGGTCGTGGACGCCGCCATCGTGGACGGCGCCTCCCACCTCGCCGCGATGATCCACGGCATGGTCGCCGCCGGCGGCTGGCAGGACCGCCGGGGAGTCAACCTCCTCGACGGCGGCTGCCCGTACTACGGCACGTACGAGACCGCCGACGGCAAGCACATGGCGGTCGGCGCCCTGGAGCAGCAGTTCTACGACGAGTTCCTGGACCTCGTGGGCCTGAAGGACTTCGGCCCGGCCCGCAAGGACTGGACCCGCTGGGGGGAACTGCGCGACGCGGTCGCGGCCCGCTTCCTGACCCGCACCCGGGACGAGTGGACGGCCGTCTTCGAGGGCTCCGACGCGTGCGTGGCGCCCGTCCTGTCGCTGCGCGAGGCCCCGCACCATCCGCACCTGGCCGCCCGCGCCACCTTCACCGACCACGGCGGCATCACCCAGCCGGCCCCCGCGCCCCGCTTCTCCGCGACGCCCACGGCCGTGCGCACCGGCCCCGCTCAGCCGGGCGCCGACACGGCCGACGTGGCCCGTGACTGGGAGGTACCCGCACTCCTGGCGGACGGCGCCTGACGGACCCACGGCACCGACGCCCCCGACACCACTCGCCAGAAACCCACCTCGAAAGGCTTGTCAGTGAGCACCGAAGCGTACGTCTACGACGCGATCCGCACCCCGCGCGGACGTGGCAAGGCCAATGGGGCCCTGCACGGCACGAAGCCCATCGACCTGGTCGTCGGACTCATCCACGAGATCCGCGACCGCTTCCCGGGCCTCGACCCGGCCGCCATCGACGACATCGTGCTCGGTGTCGTCGGCCCGGTCGGCGACCAGGGCTCCGACATCGCCCGGATCGCCGCCGTCGCGGCGGGGCTGCCCGACACGGTCGCCGGCGTCCAGGAGAACCGCTTCTGTGCCTCGGGCCTGGAGGCCGTCAACATGGCCGCCGCCAAGGTGCGGTCCGGCTGGGAGGACCTCGTCCTCGCCGGTGGTGTGGAGTCGATGTCCCGGGTGCCGATGGCCTCCGACGGCGGCGCCTGGTTCAACGACCCGATGACCAACCTCGCCACCAACTTCGTGCCGCAGGGCATCGGGGCCGACCTCATCGCCACCATCGAGGGCTTCTCGCGGCGCGACGTCGACGAGTACGCGGCGCTCTCCCAGGAGCGGGCGGCCACCGCGATGAAGGACGGCCGCTTCGAGCGCTCCGTCGTGCCCGTCACGGACCGCAGCGGACTCGTCGTCCTGGACCGCGACGAGTTCCCGCGCCCCGGCACCACCGCCGACTCGCTCGCCAAGCTGAAGCCGTCGTTCGCCGACATCGGCGAGCTGGGCGGCTTCGACGCGGTGGCGCTGCAGAAGTACCACTGGGTCGAGAAGATCGACCACGTCCACCACGCGGGCAACTCCTCCGGCATCGTGGACGGCGCCTCGCTCGTCGCGATCGGCTCCAGGGAGGTCGGCGAGCGCTACGGGCTCACCCCGCGCGCGCGGATCATCTCCGCGGCCGTCTCCGGCTCCGAGCCGACCATCATGCTGACCGGGCCCGCGCCCGCCACCCGCAAGGCGCTCGCCAAGGCCGGTCTGACCATCGACGACATCGACCTCGTCGAGATCAACGAGGCCTTCGCTGCGGTCGTCCTGCGCTTCGTGAAGGACATGGGCCTGTCCCTGGACAAGGTCAACGTCAACGGCGGCGCGATCGCGCTCGGCCACCCGCTCGGCGCCACCGGCGCGATGATCCTCGGCACCCTCGTCGACGAACTGGAGCGCCAGGACAAGCGGTACGGCCTCGCCACCCTGTGCGTGGGCGGCGGCATGGGCGTCGCCACCATCGTCGAGCGCCTCTAACCCTTCCCGGCGGAACCTCAGACTTCTACGGAGACACCAGTCATGACCGAGAGCACCACCATCCGCTGGGAACAGGACCGCACGGGCGTCGTCACCCTCGTCCTCGACGACCCGAACCAGTCCGCCAACACCATGAACCAGGCGTTCCGCGAGTCCCTCGCCGTGACCGCCGACCGTCTGGAGGCCGAGAAGGACTCCATCCGGGGCGTCATCGTCACCTCCGCCAAGAAGACCTTCTTCGCGGGCGGCGACCTGCGCGACCTGATCCGGGTGACGCCCGAGACCGCCCAGGAGCTCCTCGACGGCGGCCTGGAGATCAAGCGGAACCTGCGCCGTATCGAGACCCTCGGCAAGCCGGTCGTCGCGGCGATCAACGGCGCGGCCCTCGGCGGCGGCTACGAACTCGCCCTCGCCTGCCACCACCGCGTCGCCCTCGACACCCCCGGCTCCAAGATCGGCTGCCCCGAGGTCACCCTCGGCCTGCTCCCCGGCGGCGGCGGCGTCGTGCGCACCGTGCGCCTGCTCGGCATCGCCGACGCCCTGCTGAAGGTGCTGCTCCAGGGCACCCAGTACAGCCCGCGGCGCGCCCTGGACAACGGCCTCGTGCACGAGGTGGCCACCACCCCCGAGGACCTGCTCGCCAAGGCCCACGCCTTCATCGAGGCCAACCCCGAGTCGCAGCAGCCCTGGGACAAGCCCGGCTACCGGATCCCCGGCGGCACCCCGTCCAACCCGAAGTTCGCGGCGAACCTGCCCGCCTTCCCGGCCAGCCTGCGCAAGCAGACCAACGGCGCCCCCTACCCGGCCCCGCGCAACATCCTCGCGGCCGCCGTCGAGGGTGCCCAGGTCGACTTCGAGACCGCCCAGGTCATCGAGGCGCGCTACTTCGTGGAGCTGGCCGCCGGCCAGACCTCGAAGAACATGATCCAGGCCTTCTTCTTCGACCTCCAGGCCGTCAACTCCGGCGCCAACCGCCCCAAGGGCGTCGAGCCCCGCCAGGTCCGCAAGGTGGCCGTGCTCGGCGCCGGCATGATGGGCGCGGGCATCGCCTACTCGTGCGCCCGCGCGGGCATCGACGTCGTCCTCAAGGACGTCTCGCCGGAAGCCGCCGCCAAGGGCAAGGCCTACTCCGAGAAGCTGTGCGCCAAGGCGGTCGCCCGCGGCCGCAGCACCCAGCAGAAGGCGGACGAGCTGCTCGCCCGCATCACCGCCACCGCCGACCCGAAGGACCTCGCGGGCTGTGACGCGGTCATCGAGGCCGTCTTCGAGGACACGTCGCTCAAGCACAAGGTGTTCCAGGAGATCGAGCACATCGTCGAGCCCGACGCCCTGCTCTGCTCCAACACCTCCACGCTGCCCATCACCGCCCTCGCGGAAGGCGTCGAGCGGCAGGGCGACTTCATCGGGCTGCACTTCTTCTCGCCCGTCGACAAGATGCCGCTCGTCGAGATCATCAAGGGCGAGCGCACCGGCGAGGAGGCGCTCGCCCGCGCCTTCGACCTGGTCCGGCAGATCAAGAAGACGCCGATCGTCGTCAACGACTCGCGCGGCTTCTTCACCTCGCGGGTGATCGGCCACTTCATCAACGAGGGCGTGGCGATGGTCGGCGAGGGCATCGAGCCCGCGTCCATCGAGCAGGCGGCGGCGCAGGCCGGCTACCCGGCCAAGGTGCTGTCCCTGATGGACGAGCTGACGCTCACCCTGCCCCGCAAGATCCGCAACGAGTCGAAGCGGGCCGTCGAGGAGTCCGGCGGCACCTGGACCGCGCACCCCGCCGAGGCGGTCATCGACCGGATGGTCGACGAGTTCGGCCGTACCGGCCGCAGCGGCGGCGCCGGCTTCTACGCCTACGGGGAGAACGGCGCCCGCGCGGGTCTGTGGCCCGGACTGCGGGAGCACTTCACGAAGCCCGGCCACGAGATCCCGTTCGAGGACATGCAGGAACGCATGCTCTTCTCCGAGGCCCTCGACACGGTCAAGCTCATCGAGGAAGGCGTGCTGACGTCGGTCGCCGACGCCAACATCGGCTCGATCTTCGGCATCGGCTTCCCCGGCTGGACCGGCGGTGTCCTCCAGTACGTCAACGGCTACGAAGGCGGCCTGCCCGGCTTCGTGGCACGCGCGCGTGAGCTCGCCGAGCGCTACGGCGACCGGTTCACCCCGCCCGCCCTGCTGGTGGAGAAGGCCGAGCGCGGCGAGATCTTCACGGACGCCCGCTGACCCTCCGTCCGCCGACGACGGTCTCCTCCCTCCACCGAGGGCGGAGACCGTCGTCGCCGACGTTCCCCCGTCGCTGACGTTCCCTCAGGGCCGGGGCGCGGGTGTGTCCGGCAGCCACTCCCGCAGCTCCTCCCGCAGCGAGCGCTGGAACGTGGTCAGCAGCGCCTGCACGATCAGCGGCTGCATGTGCGCCGACAGCGACTTCACGGCCCGCGCGTCCCGCTGCGAGACCTCGCCGCGCAGCAGTTGGGACAGCTCGTGCGCCGCCGCGCGGGAGTGCTCCCGGAGCACGTTCCTGGCCGCGAGGATCGACTCGTGGGCCAGCGGCACGTCCAGCAGTTCCACCCCGAGCCGCAGCAGCCCGAGGTCGACGCGGTAGCCGTCCCCGGTCCGCTCGACGACATCCATCGCCACCAGCCGGTCCACCTCCTCCTCGGCCAGCGGCCGCCCCGCCCGGCGTGCCAGTTCCGCACGGGACACCGTCTCCTCCGCGTCCGGCGCCCAGGAGGCGACCACCGCCCGGTGCACGGCGAGGTCGTGCGCGCTCAGGTCCGACGGCAGCCGGCGCAGATAGCGTTCGATGGCGGCCAGCGTCATGCCCTGGTGCTGCAACTCCTCGATCAGCTCCAGCCGCGCCAGGTGCTCGCGTCCGTAGTGTCCCACCCGGCGCGGACCGATCGCCGGCGGCGGCAGCAGACCCTTGGTGCCGTAGAAGCGCACCGTGCGCACGGTGACACCCGCCCGGGCGGCCAGCTCGTCGATGGTGAGGGTCGGCTCCGCGGCGTCGGTCGTCATGTGCAGCAGTATCGCTGTCTCACCAACGCTGTGACACCTGGATCGCACCAACGGCGATCACGGATCCCACCAAGGATGATCATGGTTCATGACGGTGGCCGCCACGGACCGCGGCGACACCGCCGACGGGTCTCACCCCTTCGGTCACATATCCCTCGCAGATGAATCACAGAGCTCATCCATATGACGGGAGTGTGAGAAGGGGCGCCATGTGACGTGAACCATCGCATGAGGTCAGAGGCCCCTGGGAAGGTGCCGCCTTGGTCGGTACCGCCTCGGTCCGTGCCGCGACACGAGAGGCGGACACGGCCGTCACCCCCCGTACGGAAGCCCGGAACCACGACGACCGGGCGCACCAGAGAGTGGTAACACCGTGAGCAAGGACGCCGTGCACACGGCACAGGTCGCCCGTCCCGAGGCGACCGGGACGCCCGCGGACGCGGGCGACGCCGGTTACAGCAAGGACCTCAAGCACCGCCACGTCAACATGATCGCGATCGGCGGCGCGATCGGCACCGGGCTCTTCCTCGGTGCCGGCGGACGCCTGCACAGCGCGGGCCCCGCGCTCGCGCTCGCCTACCTCGTCTGCGGCGTCTTCGCCTTCTTCGTGGTCCGCGCCCTGGGTGAACTGGTCCTCTACCGCCCCTCCTCGGGCTCCTTCGTGTCGTACGCGCGCGAGTTCCTCGGGGAGAAGGGCGCGTACGTCGCCGGGTGGATGTACTTCCTGAACTGGTCGACGACCGGCATCGCCGACATCACCGCGATCGCGCTCTACACGCACTACTGGAGCCTGTTCACGAGCGTCCCCCAGTGGCTGCTCGCCCTGATCGCCCTTGCGGTGGTCCTGGCCGTCAACCTCATCTCGGTGAAGATCTTCGGCGAGATGGAGTTCTGGTTCGCGATCGTCAAGGTCGCCACCCTCGTCGGCTTCATGCTGATCGGCGTCTTCCTGCTGGCCACCCGGCACGAGGTGGGCGGCGGTACGCCGGGCCCGCACGTGATCACCGAGCACGGCGGGCTCCTCCCGCACGGGGCGATGCCCGTCGTCCTCGTGATGCAGGGCGTGATCTTCGCCTACGCCGCCCTGGAGCTGGTCGGTGTCGCCGCCGGCGAGACCTCCGAGCCGGAGAAGGTCGTCCCGCGCGCGGTGAACTCGATCATGTGGCGGGTCGGTCTCTTCTACGTCGGCTCGGTCTTCCTGCTCGCCCTGCTGCTGCCGGGCTCGCTGTACTCGGCCGACCAGAGCCCGTTCGTGACGGTCCTGTCGAAGATCGGCGTCCCGGCCGCGGACGACGTGATGAACCTGGTGGTCCTGACCGCCGCCATGTCGTCGCTGAACTCCGGCCTCTACTCCACCGGCCGCATCCTGCGGTCCATGGCGATGGCGGGCTCCGCGCCCAGGTTCACCGCCCGCATGAACCGCAGCCAGGTGCCCTACGGCGGCATCCTGCTGACCTGCGCGGTGTGCGTGCTCGGTGTCGGCCTGAACTACCTCATGCCGAGCCAGGCCTTCGAGATCGTGCTGAACATCGCCTCCCTGGGCGTCATCAGCACCTGGGTGATCATCATGATCTGTCACCTGGTCTTCGTCCGCCGCGCCAAGGCCGGCCTGCTGACCCGGCCCTCCTTCCGGCTGCCCGGCAGTCCGGTGACGGAGAGCGTCACGATCGCCTTCCTGCTCGCCGTGCTCGGCCTGATGTGGAACGACCCCGAGGTCGGCCGCAGGACGCTGCTGCTCGTCCCGGTGGTCGCGGTGCTGCTGGTCGTCGGCTGGTTCGCGCTGCGCCACCGGGTCGCCGCGACCGCGGACCGCGAGCTGACCGACCTGTCGAAGCACACGAAGTAGCAGGTCAAGGCCATTGTCGGTGGCATCGCCTACGGTGGCGTCATGTCGGGGATCACATATGTCCGGGGTGACGCCACCGCACCGTCGGTGAAGGGCGTCAAGGTGATCGCCCATGTCTGCAACGACATCGGGGGATGGGGAAAGGGCTTCGTGCTCGCGCTGTCGCGCCGCTGGCCCGAGCCGGAGGCGGCGTACCGCGCCTGGCACCGCGCCCGCGCGGAGAACGACTTCGCACTCGGCGCGCTCCAGCTCGTCCAGGTCGAGCCGTACGTGTGGGTGGCCAACATGGTGGGCCAGCGCGGCATCCGCACCGGCAGCAAGGGCGTCCCCGTGCGCTACGAGGCCATCGACACGGCACTGGGCCGACTGGCCGACCGGGTGATCGCCCTCGACGCGTCCGTCCACCTGCCCCGGATAGGCTGCGGCCTGGCCGGAGGCAAGTGGTCCCGCGTCGAGCCGCTCATCGAGGAGCGCTTGATCGGACGGGGCATCCAAGTGACGGTGTACGACCATGGGGAGGGTCCGAGTTGAGCCGTGACACCGACGTCCTGGTGCTGGGCGGAGCGGGCGTGGACACCATCGTGCCCGTGCCGGAGCTGCCGCTCCCGTACGCCGACAGCTACATGATCGACAGCGGCATCCGGGCCCGGGCCGGACAGACCGGCGACTTCGTCGCGCTGGGTCTGAGCGCCCTCGGCCTGCGCACCCACCACCTCGACCTGATCGGCGACGATCCCGAGGGCGACCTGGTGCGCGCCCTGCACCGGGAGCGGGGCATCGACCTCACCGCGATCCCGCAACCCGCCGGCACCAAGCGCGCCGTCAACCTCGTCAGCCCGGACGGCCACCGCCTGTCCCTGTACGACAGCAGCCGCGCCCACGCCGACGACCGTCTCCCGCCGGCCACGGTGCGTGCCCTGGCCGAGGCCAGCCGCCACGCGCACGTGTCCATCACCCAGCCGTGCGCCCACGCCCTGCCGCTGCTGCGCGAGTCCGGCGTGAGCATCTCGACCGACCTGCACAACTGGGACGGCGTGAACCCCTACCACGAGCCGTTCGCGTACGCCGCGGACGTCGTCTTCCTGTCCGCCACCGCGCTGCCCGACGCCGAGCGGACCATGCGCCGCATCGTCGACCGGGGCCGGGCCGAGGTGGTCGTCGCCACCGCCGGTGCCGAAGGCGCCTACCTGCTGGCCGACGACGAGCTGACCCGGGTACCGGCGGCCGCCCCGCCGTCGCCCGTGGTGGACTCCAACGGCGCGGGAGACGCCTTCGCGGCCGCGTTCCTCTTCGGCTGGCTGAACCGCGAGGCACCCCGGCGCTGCGCCCGCTACGGCGCGGTGGCCGGCGCCCACGCCTGCACCGTCCCGGCGACCCGGGTCGACGCGATCACCCGCGAGGACCTCCTCACCCGCGCCGCCGAACCAGAGCCCCGAACCACGACCCGCTAGCGGGGGCTGCCCCGGCCCACCGGACGGTGCAGTTGGGACTGCCCCTCGCGCCTTCGGGGCGACCCGGACCGAGCCCACAGGTCCGGATCGCCTCGAACACGGTCGCCCCGAGGCCGGCCGCCCCGGATCGCACCCGCCGGGGGCGGTCAGTCAGTCCTCGTGTACATCATTCGTGGCCGCGATCTTTCGCCATGACTTCGGTTGTGGCGCGGCCGTGGTGGTCCTCGCGAGGGAGTCCGTCGGCGCCGCCGTCGGCTTCGAGGGCTGGAACAGCCAGGTGTCGAACAGTGCGGTGAGGGACTTCCCGGAGACCCGCTCCGCGTACGCCCGCAGGTCCGCGACCGACGCGTTGCCGTACGCGTGCTCGCGCGGCCAGCCCTTCAGGACGGCGAAGAACGCGTCGTCCCCGATCTCGTCGCGCAGCGCCTGGATCGCCAGCGCGCCGCGGTCGTAGACGGCGATGTCGAACTGGGCGTCCGGCCCGGGGTCACCGGGCTTGACGGTCCAGAACACGTCGTCGGCCGGGTGCGAGGCGTACACGTAGTCGGCGAGTTCCCGGGTGGTGCCCTCGCCCTCGTGCTCGGACCACAGCCACTGCGCGTAGCGCGCGAAGCCCTCGTTGATCCAGATGTCCTTCCAGCCCTTGAGGGACACCGAGTCGCCGTACCACTGGTGCGCCAGTTCGTGCACGACCACCGAGGTGTTGGAGCCGTTCGCGAACTGCCGCGGGCTGTAGTAGACGCGGGTCTGCGTCTCCAGCGCGAACCCGGTGGTCGTGTTCGGCACGTAGCCGCCCGCCGAGGCGAACGGATACGGCCCGAAGTAGCCGCTCAGCCAGTCGACGATCTCGCCGGTGCGCTCCACGCTCGCCCGCGCCGCCCCGTCGTTGTCGCCCAGAGCCGTGCTGTAGGCGTTGACGACCGGGACGCCGCCCTCGGACGTGCCGGTCGTGATGTCGAATCCGCCGATCGCCAGAGTGCTCAGGTAGGTCGCCTGCGGCTTCTCGGACCGCCAGTTGTAGCGGGTCCAGCCGAGTCGTGAACTCGTCGACCGGAGCGTGCCGTTGGAGATCACCTGGGTGCCGTCCGGCACGGCCACCGACACGTCGTAGGTGGCCTTGTCGAGCGGGTGGTCATTACTCGGGAACCACCACCAGGCCGACTCGGGCTCGTCGGCCGCCACGGCGCCGTCCGGCGTGCGGTGCCAGGTGGAGAAGCCGTACGCGCTCTTCGTGGACGGCACTCCGCTGTACCGGACGACGACGGTGACCGGCGTGCCCTTGGCCAGCGGGGACTTCGGGGTGACCTCCAACTCGTGTTGGCCGGAGGTCGCGAACGTCGCGCTGACGCCGTTGACGCGCACCTCGCTCACGTCGAGCAGGAAGTCCAGGTCGAAGCGCGACAGGTCCTGCGTGGTCCTGGCCAGGATCGTCGCCGTACCCTCCAGCTCGTCCGTGGCCGGCCGGTACGTCAGTCTGAGGTCGTAGTGGGAGACGTCGTATCCGCCGTTGCCGTAGGCCGGGTAGTAGGGGTCGCCGATGCCCGGCGCGCCGGGGGAGAAGCCCGCGGCGGACGCCGGGATCGCCAGCAACACGGAAGCCGCAGCGAGTGCGCCGGGCGCGAGGATTCTGCGGTGCACGAGAGCTCCAAGTCGTAGAAGACGTCCAAGGGGCACGAAGGCTGTCCGGAGCCTATTGAGTCCCCGTGCCCCCACGTGTGTCCACGGCCCCCGCTGTCACACGATCGCCATTCGGCCGTCACGAGCGCGGCCGCGCTGCCCGCGCTCCACCGTCCCACCCGCGCTCCGCCGCCCCGAGGGTGTCCGATCGCCCTCTTCTGCACGGGAGTTGACCGATGTACCGTCCGCGCATGCCGATACGCATGCGCTTCACGACCTGGAGAACGCTCGCGACAGCGGCCGTCGCCGCCCTGTTGGCCGCCTTCCTCGCACCGGCGGCGGCCCACGGCACGCCCCGGGAGAGCAGGCCCGTCTACTCCTACGCCGACGCCGTCCGCGAGGCCGTCTGGGTGGACACCGGGCTCGACGGCGACGGCGACGGGCGCAGCGACCGCGTCGCCGCGGACATCGTCCGGCCCCGCGAGGCGGCCGCACAGGGCCGCAAGGTGCCCGTCATCATGGACGCCAGCCCCTACTACTCCTGCTGCGGCCGGGGCAACGAGAGCCAGTTGAAGACGTACGACGCCGCGGGCGACGTCGTCCAGATGCCGCTGTTCTACGACAACTACTTCGTGCCGCGCGGCTACGCCTTCGTCGGCGTCGACCTCGCCGGCACCAATCGCTCCGACGGGTGTGTCGACGTCGGCGGCCGCTCCGACATCCAGTCCGCGAAAGCCGTGGTCGACTGGCTCAACGGCCGGGCCAGGGCGTACACCACCCGCACCGGCACGACGGCGGTGAAGGCGGGCTGGACCAACGGCAGAACGGGCATGATCGGCAAGAGCTGGGACGGGACCATCGCCAACGGCGTCGCCGCCACCGGCGTCAAGGGCCTGAAGACGATCGTCCCGATCAGCGCCATCTCCTCCTGGTACGACTACTACTTCGCCAAGGGCGCCCCGCTCTACGACTCCGGCCCCGACTGGCTCTCCGACTACGTCGACAGCCCCGACGCCCGCACCAGGTGCGCCGCCGTGCAGCGGAAACTCGTCGACGAGGCCCCGCGCACCGGTGACTGGACCGGCCTGTGGTCCGAGCGGGACTACGTGAAGAACGCGGGCAAGGTGCGGGCCAGCGTCTTCCTCGTGCACGGCGCGCAGGACCTCAACGTCCGCACGAAGAACTTCGGCCAGTGGTGGGACGCCCTCGCCGCGAACGGCGTCGAGCGCAAGATCTGGCTGTCCCAGACCGGCCACGTCGACCCCTTCGACTTCCGCCGCACCGCCTGGGTCGACACCCTGCACCGCTGGTTCGACCACGAACTCCTCGGCTACGACAACGGTATCGACCGCGAACCCATGGCCGACATCGAGCGCCACCCCGACCAGTGGGCCACCTCCAAGGTCTGGCCGCCGCACGGCACCCGGACCACGACCCTGCGCCCCGCGACCGGGTCCCTGCCGGGCGTCGGCACTCTCGGCCTCAGCCGGGGCACCGGCACCGAGACCTTCACCGACGACCCGCGGCTCGACGAGACCGACTGGGCCGCCCGGATCGACACCACCACACCGGAGAAGGCCGGGTTCGTCACCGGACCGCTCCGCGACGACCTGCGGCTGTCCGGCTCCTCCGAGGTCACCGTCACCGCGACCCCGACGACCACGACGGCCCACCTCACGGCCGTCCTCGTCGACCTCGGCCCGGACACCGTCCGCGACTACGCGGCGAGCGGCGAGGGGATCACCACGCTCACCGACCGCACCTGCTGGGGTGCCAGCGACGCGGGCGACAGCGCCTGCTTCAAGGAGACCCGGGCGAAGACCGCCGACGTCGCGTACACGGTCCTCAGCCGTGGCTGGGCCGACCTCGGCAACCACGCCTCCGACCACAAGGGCGTCCCGCTCACCCCGGGCCGGGCGTACACGATCACCCTGGACCTGGCCCCCACCGACCACGTCGTGCCCGCGGGACACCGACTGGCGCTGATCGTGGCGGGTACGGACAGGGACCTCATCGACCCGCCGTCCACTACCCCGACCCTCACCCTGGACCTGGCCCGTACCTCGGCCCGGGTCCCGCTCGTCGGTGGCGCGGCCGCCTTCGCGCAGGCCACGGCCGGATCGGCCGACCCGGGCCACCGGGCGGCGGGCGGGACGTACGCCGGGCCCCTGGACGGCGTACGGGCACCCCTGCCCGCGCCCCGGATCCCGTGACGACCGCCCCGTCCCGGCCGGATCCCGAAACAGTCGGACGCCTGTGCGATGACCAACTCGTCCCGGCCGGACCCCGAAACAGCCGGACCCTGTGATGACAGAACCGTGTGACGTAAGACCCCTGTGACGACCGGAGTCGGTCGGTGCTCAGGAGGCGGCGGCCGGTGCGGCCGCCTCCTGGGCGCGGTCGCAGGGGCCGTCAGCGGAATATGTCATGCCGTGCTCGGAACCATCTCACTCTGGGGATACTCACAGCATGTCTGCCGAGTACGCGACCTTCGGCCTGGCCCCGGCGATGCGCGCCGGTGCCGTGCTCGCCGACGGTGGCTACCAGATCCACCGGGATTTCCTGGACTTCCTCGTCGACGGACGCCCCCTGCTGTACCGGCTCTCCGACCTCGACGCCGTCTCCCCGCTCGCCTCCGACGTACCGCCCGCGATCTTCACCGCGCAGGTCAGAAGCCTCCTCCTGGAAGCGGAGGCCCCGCTGCCCGGCGGCCGGTACGTCATCTACGGCTGCCCCGAGTGCGCGGACCTCGCGTGCGGTGCGGTCACCGCCGTCATCGACAGACTCACGGACGACTACGTCTGGTGGGACTTCGCCTGGCAGACGGAGCCGGACGTCGACCTGGAACTCAACGGCTACCACGGCATCGGCCCGTTCCGCTTCCACGGCGGGGAGTACCGCGCGGCCCTGCACTCCCTGCTGAACGGCCACGACCACACGGGCGGCCGCCGCCGGGTGCTGCTGATCGGTGCCCGGGTCGCCCTGCTGGCCAAGCTCGCCGCCGCCCTGCGCACCATCGGCATCGGCGCCGACATCACCCACGACGCGCACGAGGTCCCCGTCGACGAACTGCGCGCCTACGCAGCCGTCGCCTTCGGCGCGACCGTCGACGGGGCGGAACGCGCCGCCGTGCGCGCCTCCTTCGACCGGGCCGGACTCGACGTCGCCTACGTCGACGGCCTCGCCCCGATCGTCCCGCTCCTCGTCGCCCAGATCGAACACGCCCTGGACCGCAGCCCCGCGGACCAGCGCCGGCTGACCAGGCTGGTCGCCGTCGACGGCGAGGCGGGCGTCGAGGTGACCTCGCCCTGCCGGGTCCGCCTCACCGCCTACCGCCTCGACCGTCTCTCCCGCGCCCACACGCACGAGGTCTTCGACGGCATCCTGGACACCGGCCGCCACCGCATCGCCCTGGACGCGAAGGCGGTCCGGGGCGTCTCCTACGTGGTGGCCCGGACGTCGGGCAGCGTGCTGGTGGAGGCGATGCCCCACTGACCGCCCCGCCGCCCGGCCGGGAGGCGCCGGCGCGCCGACCCGCCCGCCGCCGCCCATTAGGATCGACGACCTGATGACTGCCACCCTCGTCGCCAAGAACCTCGCCGCCGGACACGGCGACCGCTCGCTGTTCACCGGGCTCGACCTCGTCGTCGCGCCCGGTGACGTGATCGGTCTCGTCGGTGCCAACGGCGCGGGCAAGTCCACTCTGCTGCGGCTGCTCGCCGGACTGAGCACACCGGAGGAGGGAGAGCTCAGGCTCTCCCCGCCGACCGCGACCGTCGGGCACCTGCCGCAGGAGCCCGAGCGGCGGCCCGGTGAGAGCGTGCGCGAGTTCCTCGCCCGCCGTACCGGGGTCGCCGAGGCCCAGCGGGCGATGGACGAGGCCACCCAGGGCCTGGTCGACGGCACCCCGGGCGCCGACGACGCGTACGCGACCACACTGGAACGCTGGCTCGGTCTCGGCGGAGCCGACCTCGACGAACGCGCCGAGGAGATCGCCGACTCGCTCGGCCTCGGCGTCGGCCTGGACCAGCCGATGACGTCCCTGTCCGGCGGCCAGGCCGCCCGCGCGGGCCTGGCCTCCCTGCTGCTCTCCCGCTACGACGTCTTCCTGCTCGACGAGCCCACCAACGACCTCGACCTCGACGGCCTGGAGCGCCTCGAACGGTTCGTGGCCGGTCTGCGCGCGGGCACCGTCGTCGTCAGCCACGACCGTGAGTTCCTCACCCGCACCGTCACCAAGGTCCTCGAACTCGACCTGGCCCAGCAGGAGATCAACCTCTACGGCGGTGGCTACGCGGCCTACCTGGAGGAGCGCGAGGTGGCCCGCCGGCACGCCCGCGACGACTTCGAGGAGTACGCCGACAAGCGGTCCGCCCTCCAGGACCGCGCCCAGATGCAGCGCGGCTGGATGGACAAGGGAGTCAAGAACGCCCGGCGCAAGGCGAACAACGACAACGACAAGATCGGCCGCAAGTTCCGCAGCGAGGCCAGCGAGAAGCAGGCCGCGAAGGCCCGGCAGACCCAGCGCATGATCGAACGCCTGGAGACCGTCGAGGAACCGCGCAAGGAGTGGGACCTGCGCATGGAGATCGCCGCGGCGCCGCGCTCCGGCGCGGTCGTGGCGACCCTGCGGGACGCCGAGGTACGCCGCGGGGACTTCACGTTCGGCCCGGTGTCCCTCCAGATCGACTGGGCGGACCGGGTCGCGGTCACCGGCGCGAACGGCGCGGGCAAGTCGACCCTGCTCGGCGCGCTCCTCGGCCGCGTGCCGCTGGACGCGGGGCACGCCGTCCTCGGCTCCGGCGTGCTGGTCGGCGAGGTCGACCAGGCACGTCAGCTGTTCCACGGCTCGCAGTCGCTGCTGGACGCGTTCTGCGCGGCGGTCCCGGACACCGAGCCGGTCGAGGTCCGCACCCTGCTGGCCAAGTTCGGCCTGAAGGCGGACCACGTGCTGCGGCAGGCGTCGAGCCTGTCGCCCGGCGAACGCACCCGCGCCGCTCTCGCCCTGCTCCAGGGCCGAGGAGTGAACCTGCTGGTGCTCGACGAACCGACGAACCACCTCGACCTGCCGGCGATCGAGCAGCTGGAGACGGCCCTCGACGCCTACGAGGGCACGCTCCTCCTGGTCACCCACGACCGCCGCATGCTGGACGCGGTCCAGGTGACCCGTCGCCTGGAAGTGGCGGACGGCAAGGTGACGGAGCGCTGACGGCGACGGGCCCGGCCCCCCGTACCACCTGGGGGCCGGGCCCGTCCCTGTTTCAGCCTCGGCTCTTCTTCTGGTCCAGCAGTCCGGCCCGGCGCAGCGCGTCGGCCATGGCGCTGTTGGCCGGGGCGGCCGCCGGACGGGCACCGCCGCCACCGCCGGCCCGCCCCTGCCGCTGCTGGCCCTGTCCCTGGCCCTGCCCCTGCTGGCCCTGGCCGGCCTGCCCCTGCTGGCCTTGGCCGCCCTGGCGCTGCTGCCGCTGCTGAGGCGGCCGCCCGCCCCGCTGCTGACGGCCGCCACCGGCGGGCTTCTCGCCGTCCTTCGGCGCCGCCTCGTCGTCCAGCCGCAGCGTCAGGGAGATCCGCTTGCGGGGAATGTCCACGTCGAGGACCTTCACCTTGACGATGTCGCCCGGCTTCACCACGTCCCGCGGGTCCTTGACGAACGTCTTCGACAGCGCGGAGACGTGCGCGAGACCGTCCTGGTGGACACCGACGTCGACGAACGCGCCGAACGCCGCCACGTTCGTGACGACCCCCTCCAGGATCATCCCCGGGGACAGGTCGGAGAGCTTCTCGACGCCTTCCTTGAAGGTGGCCGTCTTGAAGGCGGGCCGCGGGTCGCGCCCCGGCTTCTCCAGCTCCTTGAGGATGTCCGTCACCGTCGGCAGACCGAACGTCTCGTCCACGAAGTCGTCCGCCCGCAGCGAGCGCAGCATGGCCGTGTTGCCGACCAGCGAGGCCACCGCCTGGCCCGAGGTCTTCACCATGCGCCGCACGACCGGGTACGCCTCCGGGTGGACGCTGGAGGCGTCCAGCGGGTCGTCGCCGCCCCGGATGCGCAGGAAGCCCGCGCACTGCTCGTACGCCTTGGGGCCGAGCCGGGCCACGCCCTTGAGCTGCGACCGGGACCGGAACGGCCCGTTCGTGTCCCGGTGGGCCACGATGTTCTCGGCCAGCCCGGAGGAGATGCCGGACACGCGCGACAGCAGCGGCGCGGACGCCGTGTTGACGTCCACGCCGACACCGTTCACACAGTCCTCGACCACCGCGTCCAGCGAACGCGACAGCTTCACCTCGGACAGGTCGTGCTGGTACTGGCCGACACCGATCGACTTCGGGTCGATCTTCACCAGCTCGGCCAGCGGGTCCTGGAGCCGGCGCGCGATGGAGACCGCGCCGCGCAGCGACACGTCCATGTCGGGCAGCTCCTGCGAGGCGAAGGCGGACGCCGAGTACACGGACGCGCCCGCCTCGGACACCATCACCTTGGTGAGCTGCAACTCCGGGTGCCGGGTGATCAGTTCACCGGCGAGCTTGTCCGTCTCGCGGGACGCCGTGCCGTTGCCGATGGCGATCAGCTCGACCGCGTGCTCCCGGGCGAGCCGCCCGAGCTTCGCGATGGCCTCGTCCCACTTGTTGGCCGGCACGTGCGGGTAGATGACGTCGGTCGCCACCACCTTGCCGGTCGCGTCGACGACGGCCACCTTCACGCCCGTACGGAAACCGGGGTCCAGGCCCAGCGTGGCGCGGGTGCCGGCCGGGGCGGCCAGCAGCAGGTCCCGCAGGTTCGCCGCGAAGACGTCGACCGCCTCGTCCTCGGCGGCCGTGCGCAGCCGCAGCCTGAGGTCGATGCCGAGGTGGACGAGGAGACGGGTGCGCCAGGCCCAGCGGACCGTGTCCGTGAGCCACTTGTCGCCGGGGCGGCCGCGGTCGCCGATGCCGAAGCGGTGGGCGACCATCCCCTCGTACGACGACGGAGCCGAAGGCGACTCGGCCGGCTCCTCCGGCTCCAGGACGAGGTCGAGGACGTCCTCCTTCTCGCCGCGCAGCATCGCCAGGATCCGGTGCGAGGGCAGCGCGGTGAACGGCTCGGCGAAGTCGAAGTAGTCGGCGAACTTGGCGCCGGCCTCCTCCTTGCCCTCGCGCACCTTGGCGGCCAGACGCCCGCGCACCCACATGCGCTCGCGCAGCTCGCCCACGAGGTCGGCGTCCTCCGAGAACCGCTCGGTGAGGATCGCGCGGGCGCCGTCCAGCGCCGCCTGCGGATCGGCCACGCCCTTGTCGGCGTCGACGAACGCGGCGGCCGCGGCGAGCGGCTCCACGGTCGGGTCGCCCAGCAGACCCTCGGCGAGCGGTTCGAGGCCCGCCTCGCGGGCGATCTGCGCCTTGGTGCGCCGCTTGGGCTTGTACGGCAGGTAGATGTCCTCCAGCCGCGCCTTGGTCTCGGCGGCGAGGATCCGCGCCTGAAGTTCATCGGTGAGCTTGCCCTGCTCGCGCACCGACTCCAGGATCGCCGTCCGTCGCTCCTCCAGCTCCCGCAGATAGCGCAGCCGCTCCTCGATCGTGCGCAGCTGCGCGTCGTCGAGCATCTCGGTCGCTTCCTTGCGGTAGCGGGCGACGAAGGGCACCGTCGAACCGCCGTCGAGCAGCTCCACGGCAGCCTTGACCTGCCGCTCCCGTACGCCGAGCTCCTCGGCGATCCTGCCTTCGATGGACCCTACTTCGAGGGACCCGGGTGTCGTCACGATCCCGTACCGCCTTCTCCACTGAGGTTGCGCGGCAATTGTGGCAGGTGACACCGACAACAGGGGATCAGGGCGGGGTGCCGGAGCGGCGCTGCGTCGCGTTCGCGCCGGCCGGGCCGTGGCAGGAAAGGTGGGGAACCCGTCGTTGCGGCCGTGCGCCGGTCCGCGAAGAATCGGTTCCATGGCGCAGCGAACCGTTCTCGTCGTCGTCTTCGACGGCGTGCAGAGCCTCGATGTCACCGGCCCCGTGGAGGTCTTCGCGGGGGCCGAGCACCACGCCCCGGGCACCTACCGCATCCGTACCGCCTCCCTGGACGGCGCCCCCGTGCGCACCTCCAGCGGCCTGACCCTGGTACCCGACGGGGCCCTCGCGGACGCCCGCGCCCCGCACACGCTGCTCGTCCCGGGCGGGCAGGGCACCCGGGCCGCCGACGCGCGCCTGGTCGGCTGGCTGCGCGCGCACGGCCCGCGTGCCGAGCGCCTCGTCTCCGTCTGCACGGGGGCGATCCTGCTCGCCGCGGCGGGCCTGCTGGACGGCCGCCGCGCGACCACGCACTGGGCCTACTGCGACAAGCTCGCCCGCGACCATCCGGCGGTGGAGGTCGACGCCGACCCCATCTACGTACGGGACGGAGCGGTCTCCACGTCGGCCGGTGTCACCTCCGGCATCGATCTCGCGCTCGCCCTGGTCGAGGAGGACCTGGGGCGGGAGGTCGCGCTGAGCATCGCCCGCCACCTGGTGGTCTTCCTGCGCCGGCCGGGGAACCAGGCCCAGTTCAGCGTCCAGCTCGCCGCGCAGACGGCACGGCGCGAGCCCCTGCGCGACGTCCAGCAGTGGATCTCCGAGCATCCGGACGGCGATCTGAGCGTGGAGTCGCTCGCCGCCCGCGCGGCCCTGTCACCGCGCCACTTCGCCCGCGCCTTCCGGACCGAGACCGGGATGACACCCGGCCGGTACGTCGACCGGGTCCGCCTGGAACACGCCCGCCGCCTGCTGGAGGACACCGGCGACGGCGTCGAGGAGATATCCCGCACCAGCGGCTACGGCACCCCCGAGGCGATGCGGCGCGCCTTCGTGCGGGCGCTCGGGTCGTCCCCGGCCGAATACCGCCGCCGCTTCCGCCCCGCCCCCGCCGCCCCCTGCCCCACCACCCCCTGACGGCCGTACCCCGCGCCCAAGGGACATCGGGGCCCCGCCCGCCACCGGACCCGTCCGCCACTGGACCGTTCGCCATCGGACCCGTCCGCCACCGGACCATCCGCCACCGCCGTCCGCCCGGCGGGCCGACGGCATCGGTCACGCCGCCATCGGTCACGCCCGCCATCGGCCACGCCCCACCACGACTCACCCGTCACCGCCGAAAGGATCCCGATGCAGATCGCCATCGTCCTCTTCGACCGCTTCACCGCCCTCGACGCCGTGGGGCCGTACGAGACCCTCGGCCGGCTCCCGGACGCGCGGACCGTGTTCGTGGCCGAGCGCACCGGACCCGTCCGCACCGACACCGGGCACCTCGCGCTCACCGCCGACCGGACCCTCGCCGAGGTGCCGCACCCCGACATCGTGGTCGTCCCGGGCGGACCGGGACAGACCCCGCAGATGGAGAACGAGCCACTGCTGGACTGGCTGCGCACTGCGGACGCGACCAGCACCTGGACGACGTCCGTGTGCACCGGCTCCCTGCTGCTGGCCGCCGCCGGACTGCTCCGGGGCCGCCGGGCCACCTCGCACTGGCTGGCGCTGGAGCACCTGAGCCGCTTCGGCGCCGAGCCCACCGAGGAACGGGTGGTGTTCGACGGCAAGTACGTCACCGCCGCCGGTGTCTCCTCCGGCATCGACATGGGGCTCACCCTGCTGGGCCGGATCGCGGGCGACGAGCACGCCCAGGCGGTACAGCTGATGACCGAGTACGACCCGCAGCCGCCCTACGACGCGGGGTCCCCGCGCAAGGCGCCCGCGCACCTCGTCGAGGAGTTCCGCCGCGGCAGCCGCTTCAGCCTGACGTAGTCCACGTGAAGCGCGGCTGCCTGCGCTCCAGGAACGCGGCGACCCCCTCCGCGGTGTCGCCGCTGTCGCGCGCCCGCTGCTCCCAGTACGTGTCCCGGTCGGTGTGCCCGTTCGCGAACTCCTTCGCCGCGGCCTGCGTCAGCTGCGAGCGTGACGCCAGGATCCGGGTGAACTCCGCGACCCGCTTGTCGAGTTCGCCCGCGGGCACCACCTCGTCGACCAGGCCGGTGCGCAGGGCCCGCTCGGTGTCGAGCAGTTCGCCGGAGAACAGCAGGTACTTGGTGGTGGACGGGCCGACCAGCGACGACAGCCTTCTGGTGGAGGAGGCGGGATACACGATCCCGAGCTTCGCCGGGGTCACCCCGAACAGCGCGCCCTCCTGCGCGAACCGCAGGTCGCAGGCCGCCGCGAGCTGTGAGCCCCCGCCCACGCAGTGCCCGCGCACCGCGGCCAGCGTCGGCTTGGGGAAGGCGGCGAGCGCCTCCTCGGCGAGCACGGCCAGCCGCTGGGCCCGCGCGGGCGAACCCTGGAGCGTGGAGATGTCGGCCCCCGCGCAGAACGTGTCGCCCTCCCCGGTCAGCACCAGGGCCCGGACGTCCGGATCGGCGGCCAGGGTGTCCAGCAGCGGGGGCAGCGACCGCCACATCGCGGCCGTCATGGCGTTGCGCTTGGCCGGATGGTGGATGACGACGGTGGCGACCGACTCGTGGACACCGTGCAGCAGCTGGGGCTCCATGCGGCGGATGCTAGCCGTCGGAGGGGCACCGGTGACCGGCCGGGTCCGGTCGGGCGTGCCGTACCGTCGCGCTGTCGCGGGCGGCAAACCCGTACCGGCCGAAAGGTTCGCGAAGTCGGCACGAGCTGGACAGGTTCGGTCGTGCGACCGATCTGGTCGGACACAGAGAGCCAGAAGTGCTCGATAAGCGCTGACTTCTGTTCAGTCCTCCGGCGCCGAGCGCTGCGTTACCAACACTCGACGTGTGGTGACAATCGAGCGCAAGGGTGGCGACCGGACGATGGACAACCACGGGCGCGGGACCGGCCCACGCCCAGAAGACACACCGGACGGCGCGGTCGTCGAACCCCTCGAGGCGAGAGCGCCGGATCCGCTGCCGTACGAGGGGGTCTGGCGGTTCACCGCCTCGGCCGTGGACGCCTCGGTGCCGCAGGCGCGACACGCCGTGCGGGACCTGCTGTACCGGCAGGGCGTGCCGGCCTCGGACGACCTCGTCCAGGGGCTCCTGCTGATCGTCTCGGAGCTGGTGACCAACGCCGTCAAGCACGCGGCGCTGCTGTCGCCGATGCTCGCGGTGGAGGTGGCCGTCGGGGCGGAGTGGGTGCGCGTGTCGGTGGAGGACAACCACCCCTACCGCCCGACCGCCCTGGAGGCCGACCACGCTCAGGTCGGCGGCCGCGGACTGCTCCTGGTCCGCGAGATCACCCGGGAGGCGGGCGGGGTGTGCGACGTCGAGCACACGTCGAGCGGGGGCAAGGTGATCTGGGCCGCCCTGCCGCTCAAACCCGCCCGCCCGCTCTGACCGCGGGGTTCACCAGCCGGCCGACGGTCCCGTCAGTTCCCGGACCGCGGGCCTGGCCGCGTCCAGCACCGTCATGAACCAGGAGGAGAACGCGTCCTTCGTGTGCCGTTCCGCCAGCTCGGCGGGGGTCACGAAGGCGGTCGCGCCGACCTCCTCCGGGTCCGGCCGCAGCGGAGACTGCACCAGGCCGACGAACAGGTGGTTGTACTCCTGCTCCACCAGGCCCGAGGCCGGGTCCGGGTGGTTGTAGCGGACCGTGCCCGCCTCCGCGAGGAGCGTCGGGGAGACGCCCAGCTCCTCGTACGTCCGCCGGGCGGCGGCCGCGAACGGCGCCTCGCCGGGGTAGGGGTGGCCGCAGCAGGTGTTGGACCACACACCGGGGGAGTGGTACTTGCCCAGCGCCCGCTGCTGGAGCAGCAGCCGGCCCTGCTCGTCGAAGAGGAACACCGAGAACGCGCGGTGCAGCTGCCCCGGCGGCTGATGGGCGGCGAGCTTCTCGGCGGTACCGATCGTCACGCCGTTCTCGTCGACCAGTTCCAGCAGAATCGCGTCCGCGGCGCCGTTCGACGAGCTGTGCGTCGCGGTGGCAGGTGTGATCGGCATACCCATCCTTAGCATCGGTCCTCGCACCCCAAGTCTGCCGTACGAATCCGGCACTCCCGGCACTTCGCGGCATGACCGCATGTCCCGCGCGAGGCGCGGGGCGCGGCCGTCACCGGCCGGACACCGGGAGCCGGGGCCCGGTAGCTGATCGTGCCCGGCGGTCCGGCCGCGGAACCGCCCGGACCGGGGGCGGGCAAACGTCGGGTTATCGGCTCGTGCTCAGTGACACAGGCGCGCCTCGTGCTCCGCGTGTCCGCCCGGCTCCAGCTGGAAGGTGCAGTGGTTCACGTCGAAGTGGTCGCCCAGGCAGCCCTGGAGCTCGTGGAGCATCTTCTCGTAGCCGATCGCGTTCAGGACCTCGGAGCGCACGACGACATGCGCGGACAGCACCGGCATCCCGGACGTGATCGTCCACGCGTGCAGGTCGTGGATGTCCTCGACGCCGTCCAGCGCCAGGACGTGCGCCCGCACCTCAGCCATGTCGACGTCCTTGGGGGCCGCCTCCAGCAGCACGTCGAGGGTCTCGCGCAGCAGCTTCACGGTCCGCGGCACGATCATCAGGCCGATGACGATCGAGGCGATCGGGTCGGCCGCCTGCCAGCCGGTGGTGAGGATGACCACCGCCGAGATCAGCACCGCCACGGACCCCAGCGCGTCCGCCGCCACCTCCAGGAACGCGCCGCGCACGTTCAGGCTCTCCTTCTGCCCGCCCATGAGCAGGGTCAGCGAGACCATGTTGGCGACCAGACCGATCAGGCCGAACACGATCATCAGCCCGCCCTCGGTGTCGGCGGGCGTCACGAAGCGCTGGACCGCCTCGAACAGGACGTAGCCGCCGACGCCGAGCAGCAGCAGACAGTTGGCCAGCGCGGCGAGGATCTCGGCGCGGGCGTAGCCGAAGGTGCGGCGGGCGCTCGGCGGGCGGTTCGCGACATGGATGGCCACCAGGGACATGCCGAGCCCCAGCGCGTCCGTCGCCATGTGCGCCGCGTCCGCGACCAGCGCGAGGGAGTCCGCGAGCACCCCGCCGACGATCTCCACCACCATGATGGCGAGCGTGATCGACAGCGCGACGCGCAGCCTGCCCCGGTACGCCGCGGCCGCCGTCCCGGTGACCGGCGCGCCGTGCGCGTGGCCGTGATCGTGCCCTGCCCCCATGAAAAACGCCTCCTGTGATCCGCCCGGGATCACAGTCAACTACGGGTGGGGGGTATCCGGCAACGCGGCACTGAACACCGTTGTCATGTGTCCTGACCTGCGTAAACGAAGCGCAGGTCAGGACCTGTGGAGGTGCGGCGGCCGCTCAGCCGCCGTGGTGCGCCGACCACCCCTGCCACGCCGACTCCACCATCTCGCGCGCCCCGAGCCGGGCCGTCCAGCCGAGCTCCGCGGCGGCTCGCTCGGCCGAGGCGACCGCGCGCGGGGCGTCCCCGGGCCGCCGTGCCTCGACGACCGCCGCACGGGTGTCGCCGGTGACCTCGCCGATGAGGGTGACCAGCTCACGTACCGAGACGCCCTCGCCCCGGCCGATGTTCACCGTCAGGTCGCCCGACGCCCCCGGCGCGGACAGCCGGCGGGCCGCCGCGAGGTGCGCCTGGGCCAGGTCGGCGACGTGGATGTAGTCGCGGACACAGGTGCCGTCCGGCGTCGGATAGTCGGCGCCGAAGATCCGCGGGGCCTCGTCCCGGGTGAGCCGGTCGAACACCATGGGGACGATGTTGAAGACACCGGTGTCGGCCAGTTCCGGCGCCGCGGCGCCCGCCACGTTGAAGTAGCGCAGACAGGTCGTCGCGATGCCGTGCGCCCGGCCCGCCGCCCGTACCAGCCACTCCCCGGCCAGCTTGGTCTCGCCGTACGGGTTCACCGGGGCGCACGGGGTGTCCTCCGTGATGAGGTCCACATCCGGGTTGCCGTAGACGGCCGCGGACGACGAGAACAGGAACCGTCCGATCCCGGCGCCCGCGACCGCCTCCAGCAGCGTGGCGAGCCCGCCCACGTTGTCCTGGTAATAGCGGGTCGGCTGCGCGACGGACTCGGCCACCTGCTTGCGGGCCGCGAGATGCACCACACCGGTGACCGCGTGCTCGGCGAGGACCCGCTTCAGCAGGCCGCCGTCGCGCGCCGAACCCTCGATGAGCGGGATGCCCGCCGGAAGCCGCGCGGGCACCCCCGCCGAGAGGTCGTCGAGGGCCACCACGGGCTCCCCGGCCTCGGCCATGGCCCGTGCCACATGCGCCCCGATGTATCCGGCTCCGCCGGTGATCAGCCATGTCATGGTCGACCACCCTATGCCGCACGCCACGGCCTCCCGGCGCTGTCCCGGGGCCCGGTCCGCGGGCGCGGGTTTGTGGGCCGGGCGGCCCATCACCCATGATGATCTCGGCAGAGGCGGGCAAAGGCCAGGACAGGCCGCGTTGATCGGACCATGAACGGGCGGTGAACACAGCCCTCCCGGCATCGGATAGCCTCTGCCGACATGCCGCCCGCCTGGCACAGGCAAGGGGCGCCCCCATCGTGTACATGACCGGCGCCAACGCGCCGGCACCCAGGGAGTGAGTTCGGTTGTCGACCGCCATCCTCACCGGCCAGCCGGTCCCCGGATCGTCGATCGAGACCGATCTGCGGTCGTTGGGCTTCGACGTCCGGATCGCCGCCGACACCGCCGAGGCCGAGACACTGCTCGCCCGGACACCGGGTGAGGAGCGGGTCGCCGTCGTCGACGCCCGCTTCGTGGGCCACCCGCACGCGCTGCGGCTCGGCCTGACCGACCCCCGCTTCCCGCTCGCCGCGGTGCCGGGTGCCGTGACCGCCCAGCCCGCGGGCCGGGAGGCGCTGACCCGCGCCATGGCCCGGGAGAGCTCCGCGGACGACGGCGCGACGGCGCCCGGCGACAGCCTCGCCGACCGCATCGCGACCGCCCTGGACGCCGACGGCGCCGACCTGCGCCGTCCCGAGCTCGGCACCCTCGTCGCCGCGGTCCCCGCCGACCCGCAGGCCCGCAACGAGGCACGGCAGGCCGTCGCGGCCGTCGACGACGAGGCCGTACGCCTGAAGTCGGCCGTGAAGGCCCGCGACGGGTTCTTCACCACGTTCTTCATCAGCCCGTACTCGCGCTACCTCGCCCGCTGGTGCGCCCGCCGGGGCCTCACCCCGAACCAGGTCACCACGGCCTCCCTGATCACCGCGCTGATCGCGGCGGCCTGCGCGGCCACCGGCACCCGCGGCGGCTTCGTCGCGGCCGGCGTGCTGCTGATCGCGTCCTTCGTCCTGGACTGCACCGACGGCCAGCTCGCCCGCTACTCGCTCCAGTACTCCACCCTCGGCGCCTGGCTGGACGCCACCTTCGACCGGGCGAAGGAGTACGCCTACTACGCCGGTCTCGCCCTGGGCGCGGCGCGCGGCGGCGACGACGTGTGGGCCCTCGCCCTGGGCGCGATGATCCTCCAGACCTGCCGGCACGTCGTGGACTTCTCCTTCAACGAGGCCAACCACGACGCCGACGCCAACACCAGCCCCACCGCCGCCCTCTCCGGCAAGCTCGACAGCGTCGGCTGGACGGTCTGGGCGCGCCGGATGATAGTCCTGCCCATCGGTGAACGATGGGCGATGATCGCTGTTCTCACGGCACTGACGACACCCCGGATCACCTTCTACGTGCTGCTCGCCGGCTGCGCCTTCGCCGCGACGTACACCACGGCCGGGCGCGTGCTGCGGTCGCTGACCCGCAAGGCGCGGCGCACGGACCGGGCCGCGAAGGCGCTGGCGGACCTGGCGGACAACGGGCCGCTGGCCGCGGCGGTGGGCAGGTTCCGCAGCCCCCACACGCGCTTCCGTTCCGAGTCCCCGCTGCTGCTCGCGGTCATCGGCGTGATGGTCCTCGCCTCGGCCGTGTCCTCCGGCGAGCCCTGGGCCGCCGTCGCGGGCGCCCTCGTCTATGCCGTCACCTCGGGACTGGCCCTCTCCCAGCCCCTCAAGGGCGCCCTCGACTGGCTGGTCCCGCCGCTCTTCCGCGCCGCCGAATACGGCACCGTTCTGGTGCTGGCAGCCAAAGCCGACGTGAACGGAGCACTTCCTGCGGCTTTCGGGCTGGTGGCCGCCGTCGCCTACCATCACTACGACACGGTGTACCGCATCCGCGGTGACGCCGGAGCGCCCCCGGCCTGGCTGGTGCGCGCGATCGGGGGGCAGGAAGGACGGACGCTGCTGGTCAGCGTGCTGGCCGCGCTGCTCACCGGTGCGCAGTTCACGGTCGCGCTCACGGCCCTGGCCGTGGCCGTCGCCCTGCTGGTGCTCGTCGAGAGCATCCGCTTCTGGGTGTCCGCCCACCAGGGCGGCGCACCCGCCGTACACGACGAAGGAGAACCCGCATGATCGGCCTCGTGCTGGCGGCCGGCGCCGGACGGCGCCTGCGCCCCTACACCGACAGCCTTCCCAAGGCTCTGGTGCCGGTGGGGCCCGCGGGCATAGAGGGCGAACCGACCGTCCTCGACCTCACGCTCGGCAACTTCGCCGAGATCGGTCTGACCGAGGTCGCGATCATCGTCGGCTACCGCAAGGAAGCCGTCTACGAGCGAAAGGCGGCCCTGGAGCGGACGTACGGCCTCAAGCTCACCCTCATCGACAACGACAAGGCCGAGGAGTGGAACAACGCCTACTCCCTGTGGTGCGGACGTGACGCCCTCAAGGACGGCGTGATCCTCGCCAACGGCGACACCGTGCACCCGGTCTCCGTCGAGAAGACGCTGCTCGCCGCCCGCGGCGAGGGCAAGCGGATCATCCTCGCGCTGGACACCGTGAAGTCCCTGGCCGACGAGGAGATGAAGGTCGTCGTCGACGCCGACAAGGGCATGACGAAGATCACCAAGCTGATGGACCCCGCCGAGGCGACCGGCGAGTACATCGGCGTCACCCTCATCGAGGGCGACGCCGCCCCCGAGCTTGCCGACGCGCTGAAGACGGTCTGGGAGACCGACCCGCAGCAGTTCTACGAGCACGGCTACCAGGAACTCGTGGACCGGGGCTTCCGGATCGACGTGGCACCGATCGGCGACGTCGACTGGGTCGAGATCGACAACCACGACGATCTGGCCAGGGGACGGGAGATCGCGTGCCGGTACTGACGAGGCTCATCCCCTCACCGGTCGTCGTGGACATCCGCCCGGGTGCCCTCGACGACCTCGGCTGTGTGCTCGCGGACGAGCGCATCTCGCACTCCGGCCGGCTCGCCGTCGCCGTCAGCGGCGGCTCGGGAGCCACGCTGCGCGAGCGCGTCGCCCCCTCGCTGCCCGGCGCCACCTGGTACGAGGTCGGCGGCGGCACCCTCGACGACGCGATCCGGCTGGCCGGCGACATGAAGGCCGGACACTACGACGCGGTCGTGGGGCTCGGCGGCGGCAAGATCATCGACTGTGCCAAGTTCGCCGCGGCGCGCGTCGGCCTTCCGCTGGTCGCGGTCCCGACGAACCTCGCGCACGACGGGCTCTGCTCGCCGGTCGCCACCCTCGACAACGACGCGGGCCGCGGCTCCTACGGTGTGCCGAACCCGATCGCGGTCGTCATCGACCTGGACGTGGTCCGCGACGCGCCCGCGCGTTATGTACGGGCGGGCATCGGCGACGCGGTCTCCAACATCAACGCGATCGCCGACTGGGAGCTGGCCAACCGCGTCAACGGCGAGAAGATCGACGGTCTCGCCGCCGCGATGGCCCGCCAGGCCGGAGAAGCGGTGCTCAGGCACCCCGGAGGCATCGGGGACAACGACTTCCTCCAGGTCCTCGCCGAGGCGCTGGTCCTCACCGGCGTCGCGATGTCGATCTCGGGCGACTCACGGCCCGCCTCGGGCTCCTGCCACGAGATCAACCACGCCTTCGACCTGCTCTTCCCCAAGCGCGCGGCCAGCCACGGCGAGCAGTGCGGCCTGGGCGCGACCTTCGCGATGTACCTGCGCGGAGCCCACGAGGAGTCGGCGTACATGGCCGAGGTGCTGCGCCGGCACGGGCTGCCGGTGCTCCCGGAGGAGATCGGCTTCACCACGGACGAGTTCGTCCGGGTCGTGGCGTTCGCTCCCGAGACCCGGCCCGGCCGCTACACGATCCTCGAACACCTCGACCTCAAGACCGAACAGATCAAGGACATCTACGCCGACTATGTCAAGGCCATCGGTAGCTGAACTCCGTCCGGTCGTCCACCCCGCGGGGGTGAAGGACCGGCGCAGCGGTGAGCACTGGATGGGGCGCCTCTACATGCGAGAGGTGTCCCTGCGCGTCGACCGCTATCTGGTGAACACCAGGGTCACGCCCAACCAGCTCACGTACCTGATGACCGTCTTCGGCGTGCTCGCGGCCCCGGCCCTGCTGGTGCCGGGGATCACGGGCGCCGTCCTCGGTGTGGTGTGCGTCCAGCTGTACCTGCTGCTGGACTGCGTCGACGGCGAGGTCGCCCGCTGGAAGCAGCAGTTCTCGCTCGGCGGCGTCTACCTGGACCGGGTCGGCGCCTATCTGACCGACGCGGCGGTGCTGGTCGGCTTCGGCCTGCGCGCCGCCGACCTGTGGGGCTCCGGCCGCATCGACTGGCTCTGGGCGTTCCTGGGCACCCTGGCCGCCCTCGGCGCGATCCTGATCAAGGCCGAGACCGACCTCGTCGGCGTCGCCCGGCACCAGGGCGGCCTGCCGCCCGTCAAGGAGTCGGCGTCCGAGCCGCGCTCGTCCGGCATGGCGCTGGCCCGCCGGGCCGCCGGGGCGCTCAAGTTCCACCGGCTGGTGCTGGGCATCGAGGCGTCCCTGCTGATCCTGGTCCTGGCCGTACTGGACCAGGTCCGCGGCGACCTCTTCTTCTCCCGCCTCGGTGTCGCCGTGCTGGCCGGCATCGCGCTGCTCCAGACCCTGCTGCACCTGGTGTCCATCCTCGCGTCGAGCAGGCTGCGGTGAGCGGCATGAGGATCGGCGCGGTCATCATCACCATGGGCAACCGCCCCGACGAGCTCAGGGCCCTGATCGACTCGGTCGCCAAGCAGGACGGCGACCCCGTCGAGATGGTCGTCGTCGGCAACGGCTCACCCGTCCCGGACGTCCCCGAGGGCGTGCGCACCATAGAGCTGCCCGAGAACCTCGGCATCCCCGGTGGCCGCAACGTCGGCATCGAGGCCTTCGGCCCCGGCGGCCGCGACGTCGACATACTGCTCTTCCTCGACGACGACGGCCTCCTCGCCCACCACGACACCGCCGAACTGTGCCGGCGGACCTTCGAGGACGACCCCGACCTCGGCATCGTCAGCTTCCGCATCGCCGACCCCGAGACCGGTGTCACCCAGCGCCGGCACGTGCCGCGGCTGCGCGCCGCCGACCCGATGCGCTCCTCCCGGGTCACCACCTTCCTCGGCGGCGCCAACGCGGTCCGTACGAAGGTCTTCGCCGAGGTCGGCGGCCTGCCGGACGCGTTCTTCTACGCCCACGAGGAGACCGACCTGGCCTGGCGGGCCCTCGACGCGGGCTGGATGATCGACTACCGGTCCGACATGGTGCTCCACCACCCGACGACGGCGCCCTCGCGGCACGCGGTCTACCATCGGATGGTCGCCCGCAACCGCGTCTGGCTGGCCCGGCGCAACCTGCCGGCCCCCCTGGTCCCGGTGTACCTCGGCGTCTGGCTGCTGCTGACGCTGCTGCGCCGGCCCTCGCGCTCGGCTCTGCGGGCCTGGTTCGGCGGGTTCAGGGAGGGATGGACCACATCCTGCGGACCCCGCCGGCCCATGAAGTGGCGTACGGTGTGGCGGCTGACCCGACTGGGCCGCCCCCCGGTCATCTGACAGGCTCGTTCCTGAGAACATGCGGGCTGTGCCACGGCCCGGGCTCGTGCCAGGCACACACAGGCCGAGCATCTCGAAGACGAAAGTTTCCACTTGTGAGTGAGACAACGCATGACGGCGGAGTCGCGGTGAGCGCGGCCCCGTCGCCCGACGAGGGCCTCACGGCGGCAGTGCTCGCCTCGAAGTACGGACTGGCCGTGAGCGGCGCCAGGCCGTCGTTCGGCGAGTACGTCCGCCAGCTGTGGGGACGCCGGCACTTCATCCTCGCCTTCTCCCAGGCGAAGCTGACCGCCCAGTACAGCCAGGCCAAGCTCGGCCAGCTCTGGCAGGTGGCCACCCCGCTGCTGAACGCGGCCGTGTACTACTTCATCTTCGGCCTGATCCTCAAGGCCAGCCGCGGCATGCCCATGGACGTGTACATCCCGTTCCTGGTCACGGGTGTGTTCGTCTTCACGTTCACGCAGAGCTCGGTGATGGCGGGCGTGCGCGCGATCTCCGGCAACCTCGGCCTGGTCCGCGCCCTGCACTTCCCGCGGGCCGCGCTCCCGGTCTCCTTCGCGCTCCAGCAACTTCAGCAACTGCTGTACTCGATGCTCGTGCTGTTCATCGTGGCCATCGGCTTCGGCAGCTACCCGAGTCTGTCCTGGCTGCTGATCGTGCCGGTCCTCGCCCTCCAGTTCCTCTTCAACACCGGCCTGGCGCTGATCATGGCCCGGGCCGGTGCCAAGACGCCGGACCTGGCGCAGCTGATGCCGTTCGTGATGCGGACGTGGATGTACGCGTCCGGCGTGATGTTCTCCATCCCGATCATGCTCGCGGACAAGCCGCAGTGGGTCGCCACCGTCCTCCAGTGGAACCCCGCGGCGATCTTCATGGACCTGATGCGCTTCGCCCTGATCGAGGAATACGGTTCCGAGAACCTGCCCGACCACGTCTGGGCGGCCGCGGGCGGCTGGGCGGCGCTGTTCGCCATCGGCGGGTTCATCTACTTCTGGCAGGCGGAGGAGAGGTACGGCCGTGGCTGAGCAGCCGCAGCGCGACACGCGCCCCACCGTGATCGCGGACGACGTGCACATCGTGTACCGCGTCAACGGAGCCAAGGCCGGCAAAGGCAGCGCCACCGCCGCCCTGAGCCGGATCGTCAAGCGCGGCGAGGAGCGGGGTGTGCGCAAGGTGCACGCCGTGCGCGGCGTCTCCTTCGTCGCCTACCGTGGCGAGGCAATCGGCCTGATCGGCTCCAACGGCTCCGGCAAGTCCACGCTGCTGCGGGCCATCGCCGGTCTGCTGCCGCCGGAGAGCGGCAAGGTCTACACCGACGGCCAGCCCTCCCTGCTCGGCGTCAACGCGGCCCTGATGAACGACCTCACCGGCGAGCGGAACGTCATCCTGGGCGGCCTCGCCATGGGCATGTCCCGGGAGGAGGTCAAGGAGCGTTACCAGAGCATCGTCGACTTCTCCGGCATCAATGAGAAGGGCGACTTCATCACCCTGCCGATGCGCACCTACTCCTCCGGCATGGCGGCCCGCCTGCGGTTCTCCATCGCGGCCGCCAAGGACCACGACGTCCTCATGATCGACGAGGCGCTCGCCACCGGTGACCGCAAGTTCCAGATCCGCTCCGAGGAGCGGATCCGGGAGCTGCGCAAGGAGGCCGGCACGGTGTTTCTGGTCAGTCACAGCAACAAGTCCATCCGTGACACCTGCAACCGCGTGCTGTGGCTGGAACGCGGGGAGCTGCGCATGGACGGACCCACCGACGAGGTCCTCAAGGAGTACGAGAAGTTCACGGGCAAGTAGCCCGAATCGCCCGGGGCCCCGCCGGAACTGTTCCGGCGGGGCCCCGCGTCTGCAAAGGAAACGTCAACTCCTGCCCGGCCTAGGAATCTTGACACCAATCGGTGTGTTGTTGTGATGTGCAGGACACCCCCGAGAACCTCACTGCGTTGTACAACGTAAGCTGTACTGGTCCCGAAACACGGCAAGTGGGGCGATAATGCGCGACACCCACCCTCAGGGTCGCCGCGCGGACAGCCGGGCGGCGTGTCCGAAATAGTGTGCATTGGGTCGGCGGTGTAGAACGGGAGATGTGACGGCAATGGCTACGGAAACTCCCCAGCTCAGCGCAGCATGTGCCGTCCCCGCCCAGGGCAGCCCGCGGTGACGGGAACCGACCCGGCCCGCACTGGTGACCCGGAGCGCGGCACGCTCGACAAGGCCGCGAGCGAGAACTTCCCCGTGGCCCCCTTCTTCCTGCCCAGGGACTGGCGCGCCGACCTCATGGCCGTCTACGGCTTCGCCCGGCTCGTCGACGACATCGGCGACGGCGACCTGGCCCCCGGCGGCGCGGACGCCCGACTGCTCGGCGTGTCGGCCACGGAGGCCGAGGACCGGCTCGTCCTGCTCGACGCCTTCGAGGCGGACCTGAACCGGGTCTTCGACGGAGCCCCGCGCCATCCCCTGCTGCGCCGGCTCCAGCCGACCGTCCGCCGCCGCTCGCTGGCCCGCGAGCCCTTTCTCGGCCTGATCGCCGCCAACCGCCAGGACCAGCTCGTGCGGCGCTACGAGACCTACGACGACCTGCTGGCCTACTGCGAGCTGTCCGCCAACCCCGTCGGCCGCCTCGTCCTCGCCGTCACCGGCACCTCGACGCCCGAGCGGATCCGTCTCTCCGACGCGGTCTGCACGGCGCTCCAGATCGTCGAGCACCTCCAGGACGTGGCCGAGGATCTCGGCCGCGACCGCATCTACCTGCCCGCCGAGGACATGAAGCGCTTTCACGTCCAGGAAGCGGATCTCGCCACGCCCACCGCGGGCGCGTCGGTGCGCGCACTGGTCGCATACGAAGCACAACGCGCCCGCGAACTCCTGAATGAAGGCGCCCCCCTCGTGGGTAGCGTCCACGGCAGGCTCAAGCTGCTGCTCGCGGGGTTCGTGGCGGGGGGAAGGGCGGCGGTCCGCGCGATCGCCGCCGCCGAATACGACGTACTTCCCGGCCCGCCCAAGCCCGGCAAGCTCCAGTTGCTGCGCGAGGTGGGCGTGACTCTGCGAGGAGAGGGGTGATCCGGACCGTGGAGTCGGAACAGCACGTGTCCGCACCGGTACTCGCCGCCTACAGCTACTGCGAGGCCGTGACCGGGCAGCAGGCCCGTAACTTCGCGTACGGCATCAGGCTGCTGCCCACGCCCAAGCGCCGCGCGATGTCGGCGCTGTACGCGTTCTCGCGCCGTGTCGACGACATCGGCGACGGCACGCTGGCCGACGACGTCAAGGTGGCCAGGCTCGAGGACACCCGGGCGCTGCTGGCCCGGATCCGGGACGGCGGGGTCGACGAGGACGACACCGACCCGGTCGCCGTCGCCCTCACGCATGCCGCCGAGGCCTTCCCGATCCCGCTCGGCGGCCTGGACGAGCTCATCGACGGCGTGCAGATGGACGTGCGCGGCGAGACCTACGAGACCTGGGACGACCTGAAGGTCTACTGCCGGTGCGTGGCCGGCGCCATCGGGCGGCTGTCGCTCGGGGTGTTCGGTACCGAGCGAGGGGCGCGCGGTGCCGAGCGCGCGCCGGAGTATGCCGACACACTCGGGCTCGCGCTCCAACTCACGAACATCCTCAGAGACGTCCGCGAGGACGCCGAGGGCGGCCGTACCTATCTGCCCGCCGACGACCTCGCCAAGTTCGGCTGCTCGGCCGGGTTCAAGGGACCCAAGCCGCCGGAGGGCTCCGACTTCGCGGGCCTCGTGCACTTCGAGGTACGCAGGGCACGGGCCCTCTTCGCCGAGGGCTACGGGCTGCTGCCCATGCTCGACCGGCGCAGCGGCGCCTGCGTCGCCGCCATGGCCGGCATCTACCGCCGTCTGCTCGACCGCATCGAGCGCGACCCGGAGGCCGTGCTGCGCGGCCGGGTCTCGCTGCCCGGACGCGAGAAGGCCTACGTCGCCGTGCGCGGACTGTCCGGACTCGACACCCGGCACGTGTCCCGGCGGACCATCCGGAGGCGCGCCTGATGGACAATGTGGGCCAAGGTGATTCCACCGGAGAAATGCGGCACGCAACCCTCCGGTCGGGGGCGGCGTCCCTGACTGCAACGGCCTGTCGTGCACGGTTCGAGCGGCACGACAGGTCCGCAGGGGAGGGTGCACGATGAGCGACGCACAGCAGCCCGCGCTGCCCGCGGACGCCACGGCCGCGGCCGGACGGCACGCCGTCGTGGTCGGCGGCGGGCTGGCCGGGGTCACCGCCGCGCTCGCACTCGCCGACGCCGGTGTCCGCGTCACCCTGGTCGAGAGCCGGCCCAGACTCGGCGGACTGGCCTTCTCCTTCCAGCGCGGCGAACTGACCGTCGACAACGGCCAGCACGTGTACCTGCGCTGCTGCACGGCCTACCGCTGGTTCCTCGACCGCATCGAGGGCTCCGCGCTCGCTCCCTTGCAGGATCGTCTCGACGTGCCCGTACTCGACGTGGACCGGCCCGCGGGCCGACGGCTCGGCAGGCTCCGCCGCGACGCCCTCCCGGTGCCGCTGCACCTCGGACGCAGCCTCGCGACCTACCCGCATCTCTCGCTCGCCGAACGCGCCGCGGTCGGACGTGTCGCACTGGCGCTCAAGAGACTCGACCTCGCCGATCCGGCCCTGGACACACAGGACTTCGGCAGCTGGCTGGCCGCGCACGGTCAGTCGGCGCGGGCCATCGAGGCACTGTGGGACCTGGTGGGGGTCGCCACCCTCAACGCGGTGGCCGAGGACGCGTCCCTCGGGCTCGCCGCGATGGTGTTCAAGACCGGTCTGCTGTCCGACCCGGGCGCCGCCGACATCGGCTGGGCGCATGTCCCGTTGGGTGAACTGCACGACCGCCTGGCCCGCAAGGCGCTCGACTCCGCGGGCGTCCGTACCGAAGTCCGTACACGCGTCACCTCCGTCTCCTCAAACGACAACGGGCGGTGGAGCGTTCAGGTTCCCGGCGAGACACTGCGGGCGGACGCGGTCGTCCTCGCCGTACCGCAGCGCGAGACGCACGACCTGCTGCCGCCCGGCGCCCTCGACGCCCCCGGACGACTGCTGGAGATCGGCACCGCGCCGATCCTCAACGTCCACGTCGTCTACGACCGCAAGGTGCTCGACAAGCCCTTCTTCGCCGGCCTCGGCACCCCGGTGCAGTGGGTCTTCGACCGCACGGCGGCCTCCGGGCTGCGCACGGGCCAGTACCTCGCCCTGTCCCAGTCGGCCGCGCAGGACGAGATCGACGAGCCCGTCGCCGTGCTGCGCGAGCGCTACCTGCCCGAGCTGGAGCGGCTGCTGCCGCACGCCCGGCAAGCGCACGTGCGCGACTTCTTCGTGACCCGGGAGCGCACGGCCACGTTCGCTCCCACCCCCGGCGTCGGGCGGCTGCGCCCCGGCGCCCGCACCAGAGCCCCCGGCCTCTACCTGGCCGGCGCGTGGACCGCCACAGGGTGGCCCGCGACCATGGAGAGTGCGGTCCGCAGCGGTGTGAGCGCGGCGGACGCCGCGCTCAGCGCCCTGGGCCGGCCCCGCCCCCACCACCTCTTCGCCCTCGAGGAGGCGGCCTGATGCTCGATCAGCACGGCCCGGCAGGCCCCCGCACCCCTGGCACCGCAACAAGAGGAGAAACTGTGCCCACTGTGCCCCCGGCCTCGACGGCTGCCGACGCGGTGGACGTGACCGCGCTCCTGGAGCGCGGCCGGACCCTGGCCACACCGGTACTGCGCGCGGCCGTCGACCGCCTGGCGCCTCCCATGGACACCGTTTCCGCCTACCACTTCGGCTGGATCGACGCGGCGGGCAACCCCACGGCCGGCGACGGCGGCAAGGCCGTCCGCCCCGCGCTCGCCGTGCTCTCCGCCGAGGTCACCGGAGCCGCCCCCGAGGTCGGCATCCCCGGCGCGGTCGCCGTGGAACTGGTCCACAACTTCTCGCTCCTGCACGACGACCTGATGGACGGCGACGAACAGCGCCGCCACCGTGACACCGTCTGGAAGGTGCACGGCCCGGCCCAGGCGATCCTGGTCGGCGACGCCCTGTTCGCCCTCGCCAACGAGGTCCTGCTGGAGCTCGGCACCGTCGAGGCGGGCCGCGCCACCCGCCGCCTGACCACCGCCACCCGTGCCCTGATCGACGGCCAGGCGCAGGACATCTCCTACGAGCACCGCGACCGCGTCAGTGTCGAGGAGTGCCTGGAGATGGAGGGCAACAAGACCGGCGCCCTGCTGGCCTGCGCCAGCTCCATCGGCGCCGTGCTCGGCGGCGCGGACGACCGCACCGCCGACACCCTGGAGAAGTACGGCTACCACCTCGGTCTGGCCTTCCAGGCCGTCGACGACCTTCTCGGCATCTGGGGCGACCCGGACGCCACCGGCAAGCAGACCTGGAGCGACCTGCGCCAGCGCAAGAAGTCCCTGCCCGTGGTGGCCGCGCTCGCGGCGGGCGGCCCCGCCTCCACGCGGCTCGGTGAGATCCTCGCCGCCGACGCCAAGAGCAGCGACTTCGCGACCTTCTCCGAGGAGGAGTTCGCGGCCCGCGCCGCGCTCATCGAGGAGGCGGGCGGCCGCGAGTGGACCGCCCAGGAGGCACGCCGGCAGCACACCGTCGCCATCGAGGCACTGCACGCCGTCGACATGCCCGAGCAGGTACGGGCCCGGTTCACCGCGCTCGCCGACTTCGTCGTCGTACGAAAGAGATGATCACTATCGGTCGAATAGCCCTCGCGTAGTCGCCGGCCGGTGTCGCGGGTAGTGGCACACCGGCCGACGGCGGACCCACAGCAGCACGACTCGAACGACTGCACGAAGGGGAAGCCATGACAGCGACGACCGACGGAAGCACCGGGGCCCTGCCGCCCCGCGCTGCCGCGGCCAGCGACACCGACATCAGCACCCCCGCGGCGGCCGGGGTACCCGAAGCCGCCCAGCGCGCGGTGCGCGGCGCCACCGACTACCTGCTGTCCCGGCAGCACGCCGAGGGCTGGTGGAAGGGCGACCTCGAGACCAACGTCACCATGGACGCCGAGGACCTGCTGCTGCGCCAGTTCCTCGGCATCGGCGACGAGACGACGACCCGCGCGGCCGGCCTCTTCATCCGGGGCGAGCAGCGCGAGGACGGCACCTGGGCCGGCTTCTACGGCGGCCCCGGCGAACTCTCCACCACCATCGAGGCGTACGTCGCCCTGCGCCTGGCCGGTGACGCCCCGGACGCACCGCACATGGCGCGCGCGTCGGCCTGGATCCGCGCCCGGGGCGGTATCGCCGCCGCCCGGGTCTTCACCCGGATCTGGCTGGCCCTGTTCGGCTGGTGGAAGTGGGAGGACCTGCCCGAACTCCCGCCGGAAATCATCTACTTCCCCAAGTGGGTCCCGCTCAACATCTACGACTTCGGCTGCTGGGCCCGCCAGACCATCGTCCCGCTGACGATCGTCTCGGCGAAGCGCCCGGTGCGCCCCGCGCCCTTCGCGCTCGACGAGCTGCACACCGACCCCGCCCAGCCCAACCCCGCCAAGCCCCTCGCCCCGGTGGCGAGTTGGAACGGCGCCTTCCAGCGGCTCGACAAGGCGCTGCACGTGCTGCGCAAGGTCGCGCCGCGCGGACTGCGCCGGGCGGCCCTGAACTCGGCGGGCCGCTGGATCGTCGAGCGGCAGGAGAACGACGGCTGCTGGGGCGGTATCCAGCCGCCGGCCGTGTACTCGGTCATCGCGCTCTCCCTGCTCGGCTACGACCTCGAACACCCCGTGATGCGCGCGGGACTGGAGTCGCTGAACCGGTTCGCCGTCTGGCGCGAGGACGGCGCCCGGATGATCGAGGCCTGCCAGTCCCCGGTGTGGGACACCTGCCTGGCGGCCATCGCGCTCGCCGACGCGGGGCTGCCCGCCGACCACCCGCAGCTCGTCAAGGCCGCCGACTGGATGCTCGGCGAGCAGATCGTGCGGCCCGGCGACTGGTCGGTCAAGCGGCCCGGACTCCCGCCGGGCGGCTGGGCGTTCGAGTTCCACAACGACAACTACCCCGACATCGACGACACCGCCGAGGTCGTCCTCGCGCTGCGCCGGATCAAGCACCACGACCCGGAGCGCATGGAGAAGGCGATCGGGCGCGGGGTGCGCTGGAACCTCGGCATGCAGTCGAAGAACGGGGCGTGGGGCGCCTTCGACGTCGACAACACCAGCCCGTTCCCCAACCGGCTGCCGTTCTGCGACTTCGGGGAGGTCATCGACCCGCCGTCCGCCGACGTCACCGCGCACGTCGTCGAGATGCTCGCCGTCGAGGGCATGTCCCACGACCCGCGCACCCGGCGCGGTATCGAGTGGCTGCTGGCCGAACAGGAGTCCGACGGCTCGTGGTTCGGCCGCTGGGGCGTCAACTACATCTACGGCACCGGCTCGGTGGTGCCGGCCCTGACCGCCGCCGGACTGCCCGCCTCGCACCCGGCGATCCGCCGGGCCGTGAACTGGCTGGAGTCGGTCCAGAACGACGACGGCGGCTGGGGCGAGGATCTGCGCTCTTACCAGGACGGCGCGCGATGGAGCGGCAGAGGCGACTCCACCGCCTCGCAGACCGCGTGGGCGCTGATGGCGTTGCTGGCGGCGGGGGAGCGCGCCTCCAAGGCCGTGGAACGCGCCGTCGAGTGGCTGGTGACCACCCAGCGGGCGGACGGCTCCTGGGACGAGCCGTACTTCACCGGGACCGGCTTCCCCTGGGACTTCTCCATCAACTACCACCTCTACCGTCAGGTCTTCCCGCTCACCGCGCTCGGCCGCTACGTGCACGGGGAGCCCTTCGCCGCCGCCAAGGAGGGCTGATGAGCGCCAAGCCGGCCGGGGCCCCGCTGCTGATCGCCTGCGCGCTCGGCATCGAACACCTCGCGCTGCGCCTGGGCGACCGCGGCGGCGCGGACGGCCCGGTCACGGTCCTGCGTACCGGCATGGGGCCCAGGGCGGCCGAACGCTCGGTCGCGCGGGTGCTGGCCGACCCGCCGCTCACCGAGGCCGCCGTGCTGGCCACCGGCTTCTGCGCGGGACTCGCCCCGGGCATGCACCCCGGCGACCTGGTGGTCGCCGAGGAGACCCGGGACCCGCGCGGAAACGTTCCGTGCCTCGGCACCGAACTGCTCGTCAAGGAACTCGTGCGCACTCTGCCCGGGCGCACCGTCCACACCGGGCCCCTCATCGGTTCCGACCATGTCGTGCGCGGACCGGAGCGGTCCGATCTGCTCGCGACCGGCGCCATCGCGGTCGACATGGAATCGGCCGCCACGCTGCTGAGTGCCGTACAGGCCGGGGAACGCCCGGTTGCGGCCGTACGGGTGGTCGTGGACGCTCCTGAACATGAACTGGTCCGGATCGGCACGGTGCGCGGTGGAATATCGGCTTTCCGCGTTCTTCGTTCCGTTCTTCCCGCTTTCTTCGAATGGCACCGTTCTTTGCTGCTCCCCAGGAGGTGAGCCCAGATGGCCATGCCGCTGCGTCAGTCCATCAAGGTCGCTACATACTTGGCTGAACAGAAGCTCCGCAAGCGGGAAAAGTTCCCTCTGATCGTGGAGCTGGAACCGCTCTTCGCGTGCAACCTGAAGTGCGAGGGCTGCGGCAAGATCCAGCATCCGGCGGGTGTCCTCAAGCAGCGCATGCCGGTCGCCCAGGCTGTCGGGGCGGTGCTCGAATCCGGTGCCCCCATGGTCTCCATCGCCGGCGGCGAGCCGCTGATGCACCCTCAGATCGACGAGATCGTGCGCCAGTTGGTGGCCAAGAAGAAGTACGTCTTCCTCTGCACCAACGCCATCCTGCTGCGCAAGAAGATGGAGAAGTTCACGCCCTCTCCCTACTTCGCCTTCGCCGTGCACATCGACGGGCTGCGCGAGCGGCACGACGAGTCGGTGGCCAAGGAGGGCGTGTTCGACGAGGCCGTGGCGGCCATCAAGGAGGCCAAGCGGCGCGGCTTCCGGGTGACCACCAACTCGACCTTCTTCAACACCGACACCCCGCAGACCATCATCGAGGTGCTCAACTTCCTCAACGACGACCTGCGCGTCGACGAGATGATGATCTCTCCCGCCTACGCCTACGAGAAGGCGCCCGACCAGGAGCACTTCCTGGGCGTGGAGCAGACCCGTGAGCTGTTCAAGAAGGCCTTCGCGGGCGGCAACCGGCGCAAGTGGCGGCTCAACCACTCCCCGCTCTTCCTGGACTTCCTGGAGGGCAAGGTCGACTTCCCGTGCACGGCGTGGGCGATCCCGAACTACTCGCTCTTCGGCTGGCAGCGCCCCTGCTACCTGATGAGCGACGGATACGTGCCGACGTACCGCGAGTTGATCGAGGAGACCGACTGGGACAAGTACGGCCGCGGCAAGGACCCGCGCTGCGCCAACTGCATGGCGCACTGCGGCTACGAACCCACCGCCGTCCTCGCCACCATGGGATCGCTGAAGGAGTCGCTGCGCGCCATGCGCGAGACCATCTCGGGAAACCGCGAGTGACGGCATGACGGCCGTCTCCTTGGGCGTTCCCGAGGTGCCGGCCCGGCCGATCGCCGAGCGACGCGAGTCGCGGCGGATCCAGGTCGGGCCGGTGGCCGTCGGGGACGCGCCGGTCTCGGTGCAGTCGATGACGACGACGCGTACGTCGGACATCGGTGCGACGTTGCAGCAGATCGCGGAGCTGACGGCGTCGGGGTGTCAGATCGTGCGGGTGGCGTGTCCGACGCAGGATGACGCGGACGCGTTGTCGACGATCGCGCGCAAGTCGCAGATTCCGGTGATCGCGGACATTCATTTCCAGCCGAAGTACGTGTTCGCGGCGATCGAGGCGGGTTGCGCGGCGGTGCGGGTGAACCCGGGCAACATCAAGCAGTTCGACGACAAGGTCAAGGAGATCGCGCGGGCGGCGAAGGACCACGGGACGCCGATCCGGATCGGGGTGAACGCGGGTTCGCTGGACCGTCGTCTGCTGCAGAAGTACGGCAGGGCGACGCCGGAGGCGCTGGCGGAGTCGGCGCTGTGGGAGGCGTCGCTGTTCGAGGAGCACGGCTTCCGGGACATCAAGATCTCGGTGAAGCACAACGACCCGGTCATCATGGTCGAGGCGTACCGGCAGCTGGCCGCGCAGTGCGACTACCCGCTGCACCTGGGCGTGACGGAGGCGGGTCCCGCCTTCCAGGGCACGATCAAGTCGGCGGTCGCCTTCGGCGCGCTCCTCTCCCAGGGCATCGGCGACACCATCCGCGTGTCGTTGTCGGCGCCTCCCGTGGAGGAGGTCAAGGTCGGCAACCAGATTCTGGAGTCCCTCAACCTCAGGCAGCGCGGCCTGGAGATCGTCTCCTGCCCGTCCTGTGGCCGTGCCCAGGTCGACGTCTACAAGCTGGCCGAGGAGGTCACGGCGGGTCTTGAGGGCATGGAGGTCCCGTTGCGTGTGGCGGTCATGGGCTGTGTGGTGAACGGTCCGGGCGAGGCCCGTGAGGCCGACCTGGGTGTCGCCTCCGGCAACGGCAAGGGGCAGATCTTCGTGAAGGGCGAGGTCATCAAGACCGTCCCCGAGTCGAAGATCGTGGAGACCCTGATCGAAGAGGCCATGAAGATCGCCGAACAGTTGGAGCAGGACGGCGTCGCGGCGGGGGAGCCGGCCGTCACCGTGAGCTGAACAGCACGGACCGAAGGGGGCCCGAGCGTGACGATTCTGGAGAGCATCCGGGGACCACGCGACCTTAAGGCGCTGTCCGAGGCGGATCTCGGCGAACTGTCCGAGGAGATCAGGGAGTTCCTGGTGCACGCGGTCGCCAGGACCGGGGGGCACCTCGGACCCAACCTGGGGGTGGTGGAACTGTCCATCGCGCTCCACCGGGTCTTCGAGTCACCGGTCGACCGCATCGTCTGGGACACCGGCCATCAGAGCTATGTGCACAAACTGTTGACGGGGCGTCAGGACTTCTCGAAGCTGCGCGGCAAGGGCGGCCTGTCCGGCTATCCGTCGCGCGAGGAGTCCGAGCACGACATCGTGGAGAACAGCCACGCCTCCACCGCGCTCGGCTGGGCGGACGGCCTCGCCAAGGCCCGCCAGGTGCGGGGGGAGAAGGGCCACGTCGTCGCGGTCATCGGCGACGGGGCGCTCACCGGCGGTATGGCCTGGGAGGCGCTCAACAACATCGCCGCCGCGAAGGACCAGCCGCTGATCATCGTCGTCAACGACAACGAACGTTCCTACGCGCCGACCATAGGCGGTCTCGCCAACCACCTGGCGACCCTGCGCACCACCGACGGCTACGAACAGGTCCTGGCCTGGGGCAAGGACGTACTGCAACGGACCCCGGTCGTCGGCCACACGCTCTACGAGTCGCTGCACGGCGCCAAGAAGGGTTTCAAGGACGCCTTCGCGCCCCAGGGCATGTTCGAGGACCTGGGGCTGAAGTACGTCGGACCGATCGACGGGCACGACCTCAAGGCCGTCGAGTCCGCGCTGCGCCGCGCCAAGCGCTTCCACGGACCGGTCCTCGTCCACTGCCTCACCGAGAAGGGACGCGGCTACGAACCCGCCCTCGCCCATGACGAGGACCGCTTCCACACCGTCGGCGTGATGGACCCGCTCACCTGCGAGCCGCTCACACCGGCCGGCGGACCGTCCTGGACCTCGGTGTTCGGCGAGGAGATCGTCCGGATCGGCGAGGAGCGGGACGACATCGTGGCGATCACCGCGGCCATGCTGCACCCGGTGGGCCTCGGCAAGTTCGCCGCCCGCTTCCCGGACCGGGTCTGGGACGTCGGCATCGCCGAGCAGCACGCGGTCGTCTCGGCGGCGGGTCTGGCGACCGGCGGCCTGCACCCCGTCGTGGCCGTCTACGCCACCTTCCTCAACCGCGCCTTCGACCAGCTGCTCATGGACGTCGCGCTGCACCGCTGCGGAGTCACCTTCGTCCTCGACCGGGCCGGCGTCACCGGTGTGGACGGCGCCTCGCACAACGGCATGTGGGACATGTCCGTGCTCCAGGTCGTCCCGGGCCTCAGGATCGCCGCGCCGCGCGACGCCGACCAGCTCCGTGCCCAGCTGCGCGAGGCCGTCGCCGTGGACGACGCGCCGACGCTGGTGCGCTTCCCGAAGGAGTCGGTGGGCCCACGGATCCCGGCCGTCGGCCACGTGGGCGGCCTGGACATCCTGCACCACGGCCCGGAGACGCCCGAGGTGCTGCTGGTGGCCGTCGGCGTCATGGCGCCGGTCTGCCTCCAGGCCGCCGAGCTCCTCGAAGCGCGCGGCATCGGCTGCACCGTGGTCGACCCGCGCTGGGTCAAGCCCGTCGACCCGGCGCTCCCCGGCCTCGCCGCCGCTCACCGGCTGGTGGCCGTCGTCGAGGACAACAGCCGCGCGGCCGGCGTCGGCGGAGCGGTCGCGCTCGCGCTGGGCGACGCCGACGTCGACGTACCCGTGCGGCGGTTCGGCATCCCGGAACAGTTCCTCGCCCATGCCAAGCGCGGCGAGGTGCTCGCCGACATCGGCCTCACCCCGGTCGAGGTCGCCGGACGGATCAGCGCAAGCCTGGCAGTCAAGGAGAAACCCGAATGACCGAGGAGTTCGACCTCGCCGCGCTGCTGGCCGAGCGCGGAGCCGAGCGCTACGAGCTGCACACCAAGCACCTCAACCACCAGCTCCCGCGCATGCTGCACACCATCGGCTTCGACCGGGTCTACGTGCGGGCCGAAGGCGCGTACTTCTGGGACGCGGACGGCGACGACTACCTGGACATGCTCGCCGGGTTCGGCGTGATGGGCCTGGGACGCCACCACCCGGTGGTCCGCAAGGCGCTGCACGACGTCCTGGACGCCGGCCTCGCCGACCTCACCCGCTTCGACTGCCAGCCGCTGCCCGGACTGCTGGCCGAGAAGCTGCTCGCGCACAGCCCGCACCTGGACCGGGTGTTCTTCGGCAACAGCGGCACGGAGGCGGTCGAGACCGCGCTGAAGTTCGCCCGGTACGCCACGGGCAGGCAGCGCGTCCTGTACTGCGACCACGCCTTCCACGGGCTGACCACCGGCTCGCTCTCCGTGAACGGCGAGTCCGGCTTCCGGGACGGGTTCGCACCCCTGCTGCCCGACACGGCCGTCCCGCTCGGCGACCTCGACGCGCTCGCCCGGGAGCTGCGCAAGGGGGACGTGGCGGCCCTCGTCGTCGAGCCGATCCAGGGCAAGGGCGTCCACGAGGCGCCCCCCGGCTATCTGCGCGCCGCGCAGGAACTGCTGCACCGGCACAAGGCGCTGCTCATCGCCGACGAGGTGCAGACGGGGCTCGGCAGGACCGGCGACTTCTACGCCTACCAGCACGAGGACGGCGTCGAGCCGGACCTCGTGTGCGTGGCCAAGGCGCTCTCCGGCGGTTATGTGCCGGTGGGCGCCACGCTCGGCAAGGACTGGATCTTCAAGAAGGTCTACTCGTCCATGGACCGGGTGCTGGTCCACTCGGCGAGCTTCGGGTCCAACGCCCAGGCGATGGCAGCCGGGCTCGCCGTGCTGTCGGTCATGGAGAACGAGCAGATCGTCGCGAACGCCCGCGCCACCGGCGACCTGCTGAGGTCCCGGCTCGCCGCGCTGACGGACAAGTACGAGCTGCTCGCCGACGTCCGCGGCCGGGGTCTGATGATCGGTATCGAGTTCGGCAGGCCGAAGTCGCTGAAGCTGCGCAGCCGCTGGACCATGCTCCAGGCCGCGCGCAAGGGTCTGTTCGCGCAGATGGTGGTGGTGCCGCTGCTCCAGCGGCACCGGATCCTCACCCAGGTCTCCGGAGATCATCTGGAGGTGATCAAGCTGATCCCGCCGCTGATCGTCGGCGAGCGGGAGGTGGACCGGTTCGTCGACGCCTTCACCGAGGTGATGGACGACGCCCACAGCGGCGGCGGTCTGATGTGGGACTTCGGCAAGACGCTGGTCAAGCAGGCGGTGGCCAACCGGTAGCCAACCGGTAGGCGGACCGGCGGACGAGGAGGCCGGCGGAGAGATCTGCTCTGTGGACCGAGAGATCCGCCTCTGCGGACGGGAGGGATTTGCCTCTGAGGCAAACAATTTGCCGCTGGGGCAAAATTCCGGCTCAATGGAGGCATGACCTCCTCCGACGCCGTGCCCGAGTCACCGCTCGGGCAGGCCGACACCCTGCCGGCGGTGGCGCCGCAGCTGCGCGACCTGCGCAAGAGGGCCTCCCTGACCCTGGAGGCGGCGGCCCGCGCCGCCGGGCTGTCGCCCGCCCACCTCTCCCGTCTGGAGACCGGACAGCGCCAGCCCTCGCTGCCGATGCTGCTCGCGCTCGCCCGTATCTACAGTACGACGGTCTCGGCACTGCTCGGCGAGACGGTCCCCGACCGGGACGCCGTCCTGCGGGCCGGTGACATGGAGCCGACCCTGGCGGGCGGCTGGACCTACCGCCAGGCCGGGTCGCCGGGACGCGGGATGCAGGCCCTGCGGGTGCACGTGCCCCACGGCTCCCAGGGCGACATCGTGCGCGTGCACCCCGGCGAGGAGTGGCTGTACGTCCTCGCCGGACGGCTGCGGCTGCGCCTGGGCGACGCCACGCACCTGCTGGAACCGGGCGACAGCGCGCACTTCGACTCGCTGACCCCGCACCGCATCGCCGCACAGGATCCGGAAGGTCTGGAGCTCCTGTTCGTCCACACCCTGTTGCAGAGCCCGACGGCCGCGCTGTGCCTCGGCCCGACCCCTGGAGTGACGCCATGAGCGACATGGAGGAGAAGTTCCCCCGTTCCCTCTGGATCCGGCTGATCATCTACATCGCCGTGGGGCATGTCCTGGCGGCGTTCATCTGGCTGCTCTTCGAGGTCGGGGCCCAGCAGTAGGAGCCGCCGCGGGCCCGCGGGGACGGCGTCAGTCGAGCAGCCGCTCGCGCAGCCGCTCCCGGGTCCGCGGCGTCAGTCCGAGCCCCTGCTCCAGGTAGGCGTCGACGCCGCCCCAGGTCTCCTCGACGGTCTCGAGGGCCGCGCTCAGATACTCCGCGCGCGCGTCGAACAGGGGACTGAGCAACTCCATGACCTCGGGCGAGTACCCCGCCGAGGAGGAGCCGCTGCGGCGCACCTTGTACCGGCGGTGCTTGGCGTTGGACTCCAGGTAGTCGGCCAGGATCGCCTCGCGCTCCACGCCCAGGGCGAGCAGCGTCACGGCTATGGACAGTCCGGCGCGGTCCTTGCCCGCCGCGCAGTGCATCAGGGCGGGGACGCTGTCCTCGGCGAGCGAGTGCAGCACCTGCGAGTGCTCCCGGGTGCGCTCCCGGACGATCGTGCGGTAGGACGTGACCATCCGGTGTGCGGCCTTGCCGTCGCTGAGGAGACCGCGCAGCTGTTCGATCTCGCCGTCGCGGACCATCTTCCAGAACTCGGCGCCGTCGGCCGGGTCCGACAGCGGCAGGTTCACATTGCGCACGCCGGGCAGGTCGACGTCCGGGCCCTCCAGCTTCTGGTCCGCCGCGTTGCGGAAGTCGAAGACGGTGTGCAGTCCCAGGGAGGAGAGGAACGCGGCGTCCTCGTCGGTCGCGTGCGCGAGATGGCCGCTGCGGTAGAGCACGCCGTGCCGCACCCGCCGTCCGTCGACGGTGGGCAGCCCGCCCACGTCACGGAAGTTGCGCACTCCGGCCAGTTCGGGTTCGGTCGACGGGACCTGCTGCGTCAAGGGGGGCTCCTCCCGCTCGCCCCGGCGGCGCGGCTCGGCGGGTGGCCGACGGGGATGCGCTCTCGACGATACGACATGGATTCCTGGGGCAACGGGTCGTCCACAGGCGGGGCGGCCAGGGCGGACGCGGGCGCCGACTTGTCCACAGGCCGGGGCGAGGGCGGCGGCTCTCGGCGACGATCTGTCCATGGGCCCGCGCGGGTGCGGCGGTCCGTGGCGACGACTTGTCCGCTGGACATTGCCCGAGAGGCACCCAGACCTTGATGATGTTGGGGTCTGACCACACCTGTTGGTACCTGTTCACGTCTGTTCGACTCTGTGAGGCACTGATGCTGGAGATCGCGGGAAACGGCCGTACCTGGCTGCTGTCGGGACCGCAGAGCAGTTACGCCGTCCATCTCACCGAGGACGACGAACTTCTGCACCTGCATTGGGGCCCCAGGATCCGGCTCGCCGACGCGGAAGCCCTCGCGACCCGTCCGCTGCCCGACTACTGGCCCTTCGAGTCCCCGCTCGACGGACGCGAGGAGTACCCCGTCGAGGGCGGTGCCCGCTTCGTCCGGCCCGCCCTGTCCCTGCGCACCGACGAGCGGCGGGGCACCGAGTGGCGCTTCGACGGGTACGAGACCGAGGGCGAGGAGCTGCGGCTGCGGTTCCAGGACGCGGGGGTGGTGGTCACGCTGCACTACCGGACGCGTGACGACGTCGTCGAGCGCTGGACGACCCTGGACAACCAGGGGTCGGCGCCGCTGGAGGTGCTGCGCGCCGACTCCGCCGCCTGGACCCTGCCCGACCGGGACGGCTGGCGCCTGTCCCAGCTGCACGGCCGGTGGGCCGCCGAGTCCCGGCTGACGCGCTCCGACCTCACCTACGGCGAGCAGGTCATCGGCAGCCGCCGCGGCCACACCGGACACCAGCACCTGCCCTGGGTCGCGCTCGACACCGACGCCACCGAGGAACGCGGCGAGGTCTACGGCTGCGCGCTGGGCTGGTCGGGGTCCTGGCGGATAGCCGTGGCGCAACTCCCCGACGCGCGCGTGCAGATCACCGGCGGCGCGGGCTACGACGAATCGGGCCTGCTGCGGCTGGCGGCGGGGGAGTCCTTCACCACGCCGGTCTTCGCCGGTCTGTGGAGCGACGGCGGCTTCGGCGGCGCGAGTCGTGCCTGGCACGCCTACCAGCGGACGTACATCGTCCCGCTGGCGGACCAGGACCGGCCGGTGCTGTTCAACTCCTGGGAGGCCACCGAGTTCGACATCTCCGAGGAGCAGCAGCGGGCGCTGGCGCGGCACGCCGCCGGGATCGGCGTCGAGCTGTTCGTGGTCGACGACGGCTGGTTCGGAGCCCGCACCAGCGACCGGGCCGGGCTCGGCGACTGGACGCCGAACCCCGACCGCTTCCCGGCCGGCCTCAAGCCCCTCGCCGACGATGTGCACGCCCTCGGCATGCAGTTCGGGATCTGGGTCGAGCCCGAGATGGTCAACGCGGACAGCGACCTGTACCGGGCGCACCCCGACTGGGTGCAGTACCAGACGGGGCGAAAGCGGACGGAACTGCGTAATCAGCTCGTACTGAACCTCGCGCGCGAGGATGTCCAGGAGTACCTCTGGGAGCGGCTCGACACCCTCCTCAACAGTGCCCCGATCGACTACGTGAAGTGGGACTTCAACCGCTGCTTCACCGACGCCGGCTGGCCCGGCGAGCCCTATCCCCAGCGGCTGTGGGTCGACCACGTGCGCGCCCTGTACGCCTTGCTGGACCGGCTGCGGGCGGCCCATCCGGGCGTCGCCTTCGAGTCCTGCTCCGGCGGCGGCGGGCGGATCGACCTGGGGATCATGAGCCGTACGGACCAGGTGTGGACCTCCGACAACACCGATCCGCTCGACCGGCTGGCCATCCAGCACGGCTTCACCCAGATCCATCCCGCGCGGGTCATGGCCGCCTGGGTCACCGACAGCCCCAACGTCCAGCTCAACGGCCGCGCCAGCTCGCTGCGGTTCCGGTTCGTGAGCTCCATGGCCGGCGTGCTCGGCGTCGGCGGGGACCTCACCCGGTGGACCGAGGAGGAGCTCGCCGAGGCGGCGGACTGGGTCGCTCTCTACAAGGAGATCCGCCCGCTCGTGCAGCACGGCGACCTCTACCGGCTGCGGGCGCCGCAGGGCGGACTCAGCGCCGTGCAGTACGTCCGGGGGGACGAGACCGTCGTCCTCGCCTGCCTCCAGGCGCAGCGGTACGGCGAGCCCGTGCCCGCGCTGCGGCTGCGAGGGCTCGATCCGGAGGCTTCGTACAAATGCCATGAAACGGGCGAAGTTCACCGAGGTGCGGTGCTGCTGCATCACGGGATGCGTACGGGGCTGCGGGGCGACCTCGACGCGACGGTCATCCGTCTCCGTCGCGTCTGAGTGAAATGCCCGAATCGCGAATTTAGTTCTGAATCACTCCGGAATGGGGGAAGTTGTCGGGCGAGGCGTGAGGAGCGTCATACCGGTGACCGTGTGTCGCCCGGCATGTTCACGTAATTCAGGTGTTTTCCCAGGGAATCAGTGAATGAGGGGCGCGGGGATGACGGAGCGTGACCGGTAAATCCCGTCACGGATCAAGCAATTCGGGCACTTCCGGAAACGGACGCTTGTCCCCTCGCGTCTCACTCGCCTAACTTCCCCACCAATCCGGGCGGACGCCCAGTCCTGCCGGCGCCCGGTTCCCGCACACTCACCCGTGTCCGGCAGGAGCGGGGGACCCACAGGCATCACCGCCTGTTCCGGTCTCCGGAACAGGCTTGGGGTACAGCCGCGCGGCGAGCGCGGCCGGGCATCTCCAGCCCGCACCCGACAGCTCACCTCGCAGGCGCCGGAGAGGAATTCGTCATGCCCGCGAAGGGTAAGCACCGCCGCCCCAAGGCCCAGCGCTTCACACGCACGATCGCCGTCGCCGGAACCGGCGGCGCCGCACTCGCCCTTCCGCTCATGGGGGCCGTCGGCGCGCACGCGGCGACGCCCCAGATCCCCGCCGGGTCCGTCTCCGGACAGGCCGCGCAGTCCGCCCCGGTGGTCCACCAGCAGGTCGCCGAGAAGCAGTCCGTCGAGAAGAAGGCCGTCCAGAAGAAGACGGCCGACAAGGGCGCGGGTGCCCGGACCTACACGGTCCGTTCCGGCGACTACCTCTCGAAGATCGCCGACGCCCAGCACGTCAGCGGTGGCTGGCACCGGCTCTACCAGGACAACCGCGCGGCCGTCGGCGCCGACCCGTCGCTGATCCACCCGGGCCTGAAGCTCAGCATCGGCGCGAAGGCCCGCGCAGGGTCGGCTGTGGAGTCCTCGTCGGCGAAGTCGTCGTCCACGGACACCCCCTCCGTCCCGGCGCCCGACCTCGCGCTGGCCGCCGCCACCACCGACGGGGCTCCCGGCACGTCCGCCGGCACCGCGCCCAGCGCCTCCACCGGCACCGGTTACACCCTCCCGGTCGCCGGTGGCGCCGTCGGCACCGGCTACCGCGTGGCGGGCGGCATGTGGTCCAGCGGCTACCACACGGGCGTCGACTTCGTCGTCCCCACCGGTACCCCGCTCAAGGCCGTGGGCGCCGGCACCGTCGTCTCCGCGGGCTGGAGCGGCGCGTACGGCAACCAGGTCGTCATCAGGCTCGCCGACGGCTACTACGCCCAGTACGCCCACCTCTCCCAGCTCTCCGTCTGGGCCGGGCAGACCGTGGGCGAGGGCCGGCAGGTGGGTCTCTCGGGCGCGACGGGCAACGTGACCGGCCCGCACCTGCACTTCGAGATCCGCACCACGCCCGGCTACGGTTCCGACGTGGACCCGGTCGCCTACCTCCGCGCGCACGGCGTGGCCGTCGGCTGACCGGAGAGCCGTCGCCCCCGACGTCCTTATTCCCTGGTTGGCCAACTCTTTAGCAGTGGCTTATCTCACCGTCCGTCAACCCCTGCCTACGGTCGCGTAGGTCACATTCGAAGGGGAATCATGGGCCGATGTGGCAGACGATTCGAAGAGTGACAACAGATCAGTGATCGGGTCGTACGTGGCGCTGGGGGACAGCTTCACCGAGGGCGTCGGCGACCCCGGCCCCGACGGGGCGTTCGTCGGCTGGGCCGACCGGTTCGCGGTGCTTCTCGCGGACCGGCGGCCCGAGGGCGACTTCACGTACGCGAACCTCGCCGTGCGGGGCAAGCTGCTCGACCAGATCGTGGCCGACCAGCTTCCGCAGGCCGTCGAACTGGCGCCGGACCTGGTCTCCTTCTGCGCGGGCGGCAACGACATCCTCCGCCCCGGGACCGACCCCGACGAGGTGGCCGAGCGGTTCGAGCACGCGATCGCCGCGCTGACCGCCGTATCCGGCACGGTCATGGTGACGACCGGTTTCGACACCCGCGGTGTGCCCCTGCTCAAGCACCTGCGCGGCAAGATCGCGACCTACAACGGGCATGTCCGCGCCGTCGCGGACCGGTACGGCTGCCCGGTGCTCGACCTGTGGTCCCTGAAGTCCGTCCAGGACCGGCGGGCCTGGGACGGCGACCGGCTGCACCTCTCGCCCGAGGGGCACACGCGGGTGGCCCTGCGCGCGGGCCTGGCCCTCGGCCTGGACGTGCCGGCCGACCCGGAGCAGCTCTGGCCGGCGCTCCCGCCGCGCGGCACCCTCGAAGTCCGGCGCGACGACGTCCACTGGGCGCGCGAGTACCTGGTGCCGTGGATCGGACGCCGGCTGCGCGGAGAGTCCTCGGGTGACCACGTGACCGCCAAGGGCGCGCTGTCCCCGCACGACATCAAGGAGCGGATCGCGGCCGTGGCCTGAGCGGGCACGCGGTACGGAGGGGGCCGGTGTGCGCGCCGGCCCCACCGCTATGCCGTCAACGCCTCCCGGGCGAGCCCCAGTTCGCGGGCCAGCGCCTCGTCCACCCACTCCTGCGCGCGGGCCCGGGACACGGCACCGGCGTACGACGTCAGCTGTACGGCGAGCCCGTCGAGCAGCGCCGTCAGGCGCAGGGCCGTGCCGCCCGGGTCCGGGCAGACGAACTCGCCGCCCGCCACGCCGGCCGAGATGACCTCGGCGATGGCCGCCTTCCACTGCCGGTCGAGGTCCCGTGTGACCTCCTGCAGCGCGGGCTCGCGCAGGGCCACCGCCCAGCCCTCGATCCACAGCCGCCAGCCCTTGGCCTGTCCCGTGGGGGCGTACCAGCGCACGGCCGACCGCAGCCGCCGTACCGCCGTCGTACGGCGGCCGAGCAGCTTGCGCAGCTGAGCCAGGTCCTCCTCGGCGGCGTGGGTGAAGGCGGCGGCGACCAGCTTCTCCTTGGTCGAGAAGTGGTAGAGCACCAGCGCGTTGCTCACCCCGAGCGCCGAGGCCACGTCGGCGATCCTGACCGCCGCCACGCCCCGTGCCTCGATCTGCTCCACGGCGGCCCGCAGCAGCTCCTCCCGCCGCTGCGCCACGCTCAACCGGACTCTCGCCACCCGGTCACCCTAGTCGGTCGTCCCGGGCGGCACCGCTCACCGGTACCAGCCGAACCGCTCCGCGATCACCGGCAGCCGGTCCGCGACGATGGCGTGCGCCGCGGCCCGCGGGGTCGTCCCGTCGGCCTGCGCGCGGGTCAGCATCAGCTCCACCAGGTCACGCATCGAGCGGCGCGTGTACGCGAACGCCTCGTCGGCGTCCGGCCCGATGTCGCCGAAGAGCGTCCACCACCACCAGGCGTTCGTCCCGGAGTTGACCACGACGTCCGGCAGCACCGTCACCCCGCGCGCGGCCAGCAGTTCCTCCGCCTCCGGCAGGACCGGCATGTTGGCCGCCTCGACGATCCAGCGGGCCGTGATCCGCTCCTGGCCGGCGCTGTCGATCGCGTACGAGACGGCCGCCGGTACGAGCACCTCGGCGTCGGCGGACAGCCAGGCGTCGCCCGGCAGTTCACGGTCGGCCGGGCGCAGCACACCGCGGTCCACGGTCCCGTACGCGTCCCGTCCCGCGAGCAGCGCCTCCACGTCGAGCCCCGCCGGGTTGGCGATCGTGCCCTTGACGTCGGCGACGGCCACCACCGTCAGTCCCGCGCGGGTGAGGAAGCGGGCCGTGGCGCCGCCCATGGTGCCCAGCCCCTGCACGGCGACCCGCGTCCCCCGGTGGGGCACACCGGCCCGGTCCAGGGCCGCGAGCACCGACTCGGCGACGCCGCAGCCGCCGACGAGTTCGTCCAGGCCGATGCCGTCCACATCGGTCGCGAACGCGTCCGCGAGGCGCCGCCGGGCCGCGGCCTCGTCCTCCAGCAGCGGATAGACGGCCTGTACGGAGGAGACCAGACCGGCCTCGGCCGCGGCCCTGTCCACCAGGTCCTGGGTGAGGCCGAGATCCTCGCCGGTGGTCCACACGCTCTCGATGTACGGCCGCATGGCCCGCAGGTAGCGCACCAGGAGTCCGTACGCCCCGGGGTCGCGCGGGTCACAGTCGATGCCGCCCTTGGCGCCGCCGAGCGGGATGTACCGGCCCTCGGGGTTGTAGTGCAGGGCCTCCTTCATGGTCATGCCACGGGCGAGTCCGGCGATCTCGTCCCGGGTGCAGCCCTCGCGCATCCGCAGGCCGCCGCTGGAGACGCCGCGCACCAGCCGGTCGACGACCAGGAAGCCCTCGCGACCGGTGACGTGGTCGGTCCAGGTGAGCGACAGCAGGGGGGAGGTCATGCGGACTCCTGGGGAGCGGGGGTGCCGAAGCCGGCGAGTTACTGAATGATGAGTCAGTATCGGGAGGGCCCTCACGGCCTGTCAACGCGGCTCGGCGCGTGATGGCGGACACGCGAGCGGCCCGGCCGGACGGGAAGGGACGACCTGGATCCGGTGTTGTCGCAGGAGCCGACCATAATGGAACGCCCCGACCCCACCTGGAGGTGCCGTGACCGGTTTCCGTTCCCCGAGCTCCGGGCTCCGCGCACTGCGGCCCGCGGCCTTCGGCGCGGACCCGAGCGGTGAGCGCATGGCGCGCATCCGCAGATCACCCCACTTCAAGGACGGGGTCTTCCAGAACCCCGGCGGTGCCTCGCGGATCCGGCCCTCGGGCTCGGCGTCGACCCTGGCGAAGGCCTACTTCGACAAGGAGTCCAAGTCCCGCCGCGCCCCCAGCGGCACGATCCCGGTCCACGCCACCACCCTCGCCGACCTCGCCCGGCCGCCGGCCACCGGACTGCGGCTCACCTGGATGGGACACTCCAGCGTGCTCGCCGAGATCGACGGGCACCGGGTGCTGTTCGACCCGGTCTGGGGCGAGCGCTGTTCGCCGTTCGCCTTCGCCGGACCCAAGCGGCTGCACCCGGTGCCCGTGCCGCTGGCCGCGCTCGGCCCGGTCGATGTCGTCGTCATCTCCCACGACCACTACGACCATCTCGACCTGCCCACGATCAGGGAACTGGCCGGCACGGACACCCTGTTCGCCGTGCCGCTCGGGGTCGGCGCCCATCTGGAGCGCTGGGGTGTGTCCCCCGACCGGCTGCGCGAGCTGGACTGGCACGAGTCGACCAGGATCGGCGGGCTCACCCTGACCGCGACCCCGGCCCGCCACTTCTGCGGGCGTGGGCTGCGCAACACCCAGCACACGCTGTGGGCGTCCTGGGTCGTGGCCGGCGAGCGGCACCGGGTCTACCACAGCGGTGACACGGGTTACTTCGACGGCTTCAAGGACATCGGCGCGGACCACGGCCCGTTCGACGCCACGATGATCCAGATCGGCGCGTATTCGGAGTTCTGGCCCGACATCCACATGACACCGGAGGAAGGCGTCCGGGCCCACCTCGACCTCCAGTCCGGCGACCCGGCGGCCGGGGTCATGCTGCCGATCCACTGGGCCACCTTCAACCTGGCCCCGCATCCCTGGGCGGAGCCGGGCGAGGGCACGATGCGCGCCCTGCACGCGGCGGGTGCGAGGCTGGCGGCGCCGCGGGCCGGGGAGCCGTTCGAGCCGACCGAGGCGTCGCCCGCGAACCCGTGGTGGCGCGCCGTCGCGAAGCCGCCCGTCGAGGGCTGGCCGACCTGGCCGCCGGTCGCGTCGTCCGGTCCGGAACCGGCTCTCGCGGGGGAGTAGTTCGCGGGGGAGGCGGTGCACCGGGGGGCAAGGGAAGCCGGGCCGTAAAGGGGAGTCGGGGGAGCGAGCGAAGCCGGGGGAGTAGGGCAAGCCAGGGGAGCAGGGGGAGTCGGGGAGCGGCGGAGGCCGGTCCGGGGCGGCTTCCCTCGGCGGCCGCCGGGACCCCGTGCGCGGTGCACGCGGGGCGGTCGGGCGGTGTCGTCGTGTCGCGGGTGGCGTGTGGACGCCATCGCCGTCCAGGACGCCAGGGGCCGGGCACCGGTCTGCCGTTGCCACGCCGCAGTGGACCGTCGCGTGCCGCGCCTCGGTCGGGCCGTGTCCTGCCACGCCGCGGGCAGGCCGTGTCGCGCCGCCCCGCGGTCGAGCCGTCAGCCGGCACCTTACCGACAGTGACTGTTTTTGATCGGGTGAGACCGTTCACCACCCCTTCGGATGCCCTTCGCGAGCGGAGGTCTGAGGGGGTTATCGGTCTGTCGTACGACGCCTCATACCAGAGCGGGACGCTCGCCGTAGGACTTTGTCAACTGCCCACCGCACGTGATGCGGTGGCGACTACTGTGAGTGTCCGTCGGGCGACGCAGGGCCGAATTCCCGGTCTCTCGCGACCGGCACCGACAACGACAGCGACACCGCGATGGCGTATGCCCGAGCTGCGCACCCCGCGCGAGCAACCAGGCCCGACGGACCAGTACGAGGACACCGATGTCTCACCTCCGCGCACCGGCCGCACGAGCAGACCGCCGTGAGGGCGGCGGGCGGCACGGCCGGCCGGTATCCCGCACCGCCCCTCCGCTGCCCGAGACCCACATACGGTCCCAACTCCTGCGCCTCGCCGTGCTTCCGCCGGTCGCGGTCGCCCTCAGCGCGTGCGCGGCGATCCTGGTCACCGCCCGCACCGCCGGGGGGGAACACGGTCTCACCCTGTGGGCGGTGCTGACCGCGGCCCTCACGGTCACCGTCGCCGGCATCGTGATCGCCGCCGTGGCCGCCGACCGCGCCGCTCGCTCGGTGAACGACCGTGTCGGCGCACTGCGCCGCAGCAGCGCGCGCGGCGAGGCCGAACTGCGCGCCGTGGTGGAGGCGTTGCGCCGCGGGGAGAACGCGCCCCAGCGCAAGCCGCGCGGCGGCCCGCCCGCGGACGCCGACGACTTCGAACTGCTCGCCGCGGACCTGGCCCGCGCGCACGACGGCGCCGTCACCGCCGTCGTGCAGGCCGCCCAGCTGTCCAGCCAGACCGGCAGCGAGCAGAAGCTCGAAGTCTTCGTCAACCTCGCCCGGCGGCTCCAGTCACTCGTCCATCGCGAGATCTCGATCCTCGACGAGCTGGAGAACGAGATCGAGGACCCCGACCTGCTCAAGGGGCTCTTCCACGTCGACCACCTCGCCACCCGCATCCGCCGCCACGCCGAGAACCTCGCCGTGCTCGGCGGAGCGGTCTCACGCCGGCAGTGGAGCAACCCGGTCTCCATGACCGAGGTGCTGCGGTCCGCGATCGCCGAGGTCGAGCAGTACTCCCGGGTCAAGCTCGTCCCGCCGATCGACGGCGAGCTGCGCGGGCACGCCGTCGCCGACGTCATCCACCTGCTCGCCGAACTCGTCGAGAACGCCACGGTGTTCTCCGCGCCGCAGACCCAGGTGCTGATGCGCGTCAACCTCGTCACCTCCGGGCTCGCCGTCGAGGTGGAGGACCGCGGACTGGGCATGCCCGTCGAGGAACAGGGCCGGATGAACGCGCTGCTGGCCGACCCCGACCAGGTCAACGTCGCCCGGCTGCTGGCCGACGGCCGCATCGGACTGTTCGTGGTGTCCCAACTCGCCCGCCGGCACGGCATCAGGGTCCGTCTCCAGACCAACATCTACGGCGGGGTCCAGGCCGTCCTGGTCGTACCTCAGGCGCTGCTCGGCACGATGCCGGGCGCCGTCGGCGCGGTCGGTGCCGTACCGCCGGAGCAGGCGCCGCCGGACGGCGGGACAGGACCGCAACAGGCCCTGACGGACGGTTCGACGGGACCACAGCCGCGGGCCCGGGCGGCCGGCCCGGGCGGACCGCCCCCGCGCCCCGGCGCCGCGCCGTCGGGAGCCCGGCACCGCCAACCACGCGGCGGGGAGCAGGTCCAGGGCGCCCCGGCGCACGGCGGGGGACCGGCCACGCGGCCGGGGGACGGGAGTCCGGCACCGCTCCGGAACGGCGGGGGACCGGCACCGACCAGGAACGGCGGAGGTCCGGCACCGACCAGGACCGGTGGAGGTCCGGCACCGGCTCCGCCTCAGATCTCGGCTTCGGCCGCAGGCCCTCTGCCTCCCGCGCCGGGCGTCAGCGAGCCGGTCCGGATGGCCGCGACCGGCTCCACCACCCTGCCGGGGGTCGGCGGCTCGGTCCCCGTGTCGGGCATCAGCGGCCCGGTGCCGGTCTCCCGTCGTGGTGGTTCCCCTTCCTCCCCTTCCTCTTCCTCCACGACCCCGTCCGGCGCCGGGCCGTCCGACGCGGCGCCCGGCGGCGGTTCGGCCCCGCCGCTGAACGGCGGGACGCGCGCGACGACACCACCGAACGGCACCGCGTCGGCCCCGACCCCGCCGAACGGCGGCGAAGCGGTGCCGTTCGGGACCGGAGCCGGATCCGGACCGGTCGCTCTCCACACCGACGAGGGCCCCGCCGCGCAGCCCGACGGAGCCGCCCCCGCCCCCCTCCCCGTCCGCGGCCCGCGAGGGGAGCGGTCCACCCCCGCGTCGGCCGTCCCCGGGATCCGCCCCGACGAACGCCGGACCGTCGCGCAGAACACGGCCGGTGGCCTGCCCGCCCCGCGCAACGGCGCCGTGCGCGGCACCATGGGCAAGCCCCAGCTGCCCCGCCGCCGCGCTCAGGAGCACATCGCACCCCAGCTGCGCGGCGGCCCCGCGCCGCGCCAGGACACCGAGTTCGTCGCGGGACACGACCCCGGTCTGATGGCCGCCTTCCAACGGGGCGTCGGCCTCGCCGAGGCGCAGCAGAGCCTGGAGTCGGCGGCGCCCCCCGGCGCGTCCCTCAGCGACGTGGCGCTCGTGCCGACGCCGCCCCCCGCCGCCGTACCCCGGTCCTTCCTGGACACGACCGCCATAGCCCAGGCGTACCCCGCACACGCGCCCGCGTCCCCCGAGGCGCACGGCGCGCGCGACAGCCGGCCCGCTCCGGCACCCGACCACCACACCACCCGGCACGACGGGAGCGCACCAGCCGGATGACCACCTCCGCGCACACCCCCACGTCCACCCCCACCGCTCCCGCGGACCCTCGTACCCCAAGGAGTCGATCCACCATGGCGAGCGATGCGCCGACCGGTCAGGTATCCGATCTCGACTGGCTGATGAGCGGCCTCGTGCAGCGCGTGCCGCACACCACCAGTGCGGTCCTCCTCTCCTGCGACGGCCTCGTGAAGTCCGTCCACGGCCTCGACCACGACAGCGCCGACCACATGGCCGCCCTGGCCTCGGGCCTGTACTCCCTCGGGCGCAGCGCCGGTATCCGCTTCGGCGACGGCGGCGACGTACGGCAGGTGGTGGTCGAACTCGACTCGACCCTGCTGTTCGTGACCACCGCGGGCTCCGGTACGTGTCTCGCGGTGCTCGCCGGCCGCGAGGCCGACGCGGCGGTGCTCGGGTACGAGATGTCGATGCTGGTCAAGAGCGTCCGCCCGTACCTGGTGACCGCGCCCCGGCAGCACGCCGTCGAACCTCCGGTGATGAGGCGTTGAGCATGGCGACGGCCGGCGACGGGCCTTGGCTCGACGACGCGGCCGGACGGCTGGTGCGACCCTTCACGGTCAGCAACGGCCGCACCAGGCCGAGCATCGCGCTCGACCTGATCTCGCAGGTCAGGGCAACCGGAGTCACCCCCCTCGGCTATCTCGGCCCCGAGCACGCGCAGGCTCTCGCCCTGTCCCGCGCACCCGTCTCGGTGGCCGAGGTCGCCGCCCATCTGAAACTGCCGGCGGTGGTCACCAAGGTGCTGCTGTCCGACCTGGTCGACTGCGGGGTACTCACCACCAAGCCACCCGAGTTCCACCACAACCCCACCGACCGGGCCCTTCTGGAGGCAGTGCTCGATGGACTACGACGACAGCTCTGAGTACGCGGACCGACCCGACCCCTTCCCCACCGCGCTGAAGATCCTGGTGGCGGGCGGCTTCGGCGTCGGCAAGACGACCTTTGTCGGCACGGTGAGCGAGATCGCGCCGCTCAGCACGGAGGAACTGCTCACCACCGTCAGCGCCGCGACCGACAACCTCGACGGCATCGAGAACAAGGTCGAGACGACCGTGGCGATGGACTTCGGCCGCATCACCCTCGACCCGCAACACGTCCTGTACCTGTTCGGCACACCCGGACAGGAGCGGTTCTGGTTCATGTGGGACGAGCTCTCCGAGGGCGCGCTCGGCGCGGTCATCCTCGCCGACACCCGGCGCCTGGAGGAGTGCTTCGCGGCCGTCGACTTCTTCGAGGAGCGCGGCCTCGGCTTCATCGTGGCGATCAACGACTTCGACGGCGCCCACCGCTACGCCCCCGACGAGGTCCGCGCCGCGCTCGACCTCGGCCCCGCGATCCCCGTCGTGCGCTGCGACGCCCGGATCTCCGCCTCCGGCGTGCAGACCCTGCTGACCCTCGTACGCCATCTCATCGCCCATGCCCCGGCCGCCCCCGAGCCCAGCCGCGGCGCCCACATGTGACCCACACCGCCCACGGAGCCCGTAGATGACCCACGCCCGACCGGCCGGAGTCCGGCCATGAGCTACGACCCACCTCGCCTGGCGGGACGGCTGCTGCTCACCCCCGAGGACAAGGAGGCCCCCGCCCGTACCCGGCGGCTTCGCGGCCTGGGACTGGGGGAGCGGCCCGAACCCGCGCTGGACGCCTTCGCGGACCGCCTCGCCCACCTCACCGGGGCGCCGTACGCCATGGTCAACTTCATCGACGAGGACCGGCAGTTCTTCGCGGGCCTGCACCTCCCGGAGCTCCGCCGGGCCGTCCCGGCCGGCCGGCCCGAGGTCGGCCGCTGGCTGCCGCGCGACCACGGCTACTGCCCGCACGTCGTCGTCCGGCGCAAGGCGCTGGTGCTGGAGGACGTCCGCGACTACCCGCGGTTCGCCGGCAACCCGATCGTCTACGAGTACGGCATCCACTCCTATCTCGGCGCCCCGCTGCTCGACACCACCGGGATGGTGCTGGGCACCGTCTGCGTGGCCGACGCGGCGCCCCGGACCTGGGGCAGGACCGGGCTGGAGACGATCAAGTCGACGGCGGCGGAGCTGGCGGCCCGCCTGGAGCGGTGCGAGCGCGGCGGCCTCCCGCTCTGAGCGGACCGGGCCGGGCACGCGGGGGCCGGCCCCCGTCGGCCGGGCGGCTGGGCCGACAGGGGGACGCCCGGACTGGGCCGACCGGGGGACCGGACGGGCCCGGCGGACCGGGCCGCGGGGGCGTGCGGGTGCTGGCCGGACGGCCGGGCGTGAAGGAAAGCTGCGGTTCCGCTTAAGAAAACCTCGATGGCCAAGGGCCCCGCGGTACGGCAGATTGCTAGGCGATTCCACTCCTCTCCCCGGATACGGACGCCTTCGGCATTCCCGCGGCCGGGACCTCACCCACAGGAGCCGTACCGTTGAAGGCGCTGGTCAAGGAGAAGGCGGAGCCCGGGCTGTGGCTCACGGACGTCCCGGAGCCCGTCGTCGGGCCCGGTGACGTACTGATCAAGGTCCTGCGGACCGGCATCTGCGGCACCGACTTGCACATCCGGGCCTGGGACGGCTGGGCGCAGCAGGCCATCCGCACCCCGCTCGTGGTCGGGCACGAGTTCGTCGGCGAGGTCGTCGGGACCGGCCGCGACGTCACCGACATCAAGCCCGGCGACCGGGTCAGCGGCGAGGGCCACCTGGTGTGCGGCAAGTGCCGCAACTGCCTGGCCGGACGCCGCCACCTGTGCCGGGCGACCGTCGGTCTCGGCGTCGGCCGCGACGGGGCCTTCGCCGAGTACGTCGCCCTGCCCGCGTCCAACGTCTGGGTGCACCGCGTCCCGGTGGACCTCGACATCGCCGCGATCTTCGACCCGTTCGGCAACGCCGTGCACACCGCGTTGTCGTTCCCGCTGGTCGGCGAGGACGTACTGATCACCGGTGCCGGTCCGATCGGCCTGATGGCGGCTGCGGTGGCCCGGCACGCGGGCGCCCGGCACGTCATGGTGACGGACGTCAGCGAGGAGCGCCTGGAGCTCGCCCGCAAGATAGGCGTCAGCCTCGCGCTGAACGTCTCCGACGCCACCATCGCCGACGGCCAGCGCACCCTCGGCCTGCGCGAGGGCTTCGACATCGGCCTGGAGATGTCCGGCCGCCCCGAGGCCATGCGCGACATGATCGCCAACATGACGCACGGCGGCCGGATCGCCATGCTCGGCCTGCCGTCCCAGGAGTTCGCGGTCGACTGGGCCCGGATCGTCACCTCGATGATCACCATCAAGGGCATCTACGGCCGTGAGATGTTCGAGACCTGGTACGCGATGTCGGTGCTGCTGGAGGGCGGCCTCGACCTCGCCCCCGTGGTCACCGGCCGCTACGGCTACCGCGACTTCGAGGAGGCCTTCGCCGACGCGGCGAGCGGCCGCGGCGGCAAGATCATCCTCGACTGGACCGTCTGACGTCCTTCCGGCGCAAGCATTCCTAGGAGCTTTCCCCATGTTCGACTCCGTGCGTGACGACCTGCGCGCCACCCTCGACGAGATCCGCGCCGCCGGTCTGCACAAGCCCGAGCGTGTGATCGGCACCCCGCAGTCCGCGACCGTGAGCGTCACCGCGGGCGGCCGTCCCGGCGAGGTCCTCAACTTCTGCGCGAACAACTACCTCGGCCTCGCCGACCACCCGGAGGTGGTCGCCGCCGCCCACGAGGCGCTCGACCGCTGGGGCTACGGCATGGCGTCCGTGCGCTTCATCTGCGGTACGCAGGAGGTGCACAAGGAGCTGGAGGCGCGGCTGTCGGCGTTCCTCGGCCAGGAGGACACCATCCTGTACTCCTCCTGCTTCGACGCCAACGGCGGTGTCTTCGAGACGCTGCTCGGCGCCGAGGACGCGGTGATCTCCGACGCCCTCAACCACGCCTCGATCATCGACGGCATCCGCCTGTCCAAGGCCCGCCGCTTCCGCTACGCCAACCGCGACATGGCGGACCTGGAGCGGCAGTTGAAGGAGGCCGGTGAGGGCGGCGCGCGCCGCAAGCTCATCGTCACCGACGGCGTCTTCTCCATGGACGGCTACGTGGCCCCGCTGGCCGAGATCTGCGACCTCGCCGACCGGTACGACGCGATGGTCATGGTCGACGACTCGCACGCGGTCGGCTTCGTCGGCCCCGGCGGCCGCGGCACCCCCGAACTGCACGGCGTCATGGACCGCGTCGACATCATCACCGGCACCCTGGGCAAGGCCCTCGGCGGTGCCTCCGGCGGCTATGTCGCCGCCCGCGCGGAGATCGTCGCGCTGCTGCGCCAGCGCTCCCGCCCGTACCTCTTCTCCAACACCCTCGCCCCGGTGATCGCGGCGGCCTCCCTGAAGGTCCTCGACCTGCTGGAGTCGGCGGACGACCTGCGGATCCGGCTCGCCGAGAACACCGCCCTGTTCCGTCGCCGGATGACCGAGGAGGGCTTCGACGTCCTTCCCGGCGACCACGCCATCGCGCCGGTGATGATCGGCGACGCGTCCCGGGCGTCCCGCCTCGCGGAGCTGCTGCTGGAGCGCGGCGTGTACGTGATCGGCTTCTCCTACCCGGTCGTCCCGCAGGGCCAGGCCCGTATCCGCGTCCAGCTGTCCGCCGCGCACTCCACGGACGACGTGAACCGCGCGGTCGACGCCTTCGTGGCGGCGCGGGCCGAGCTGGAGGCCTGAGAGCGCGGCCCGGGGCGTGGCCGGGGGCCTGAGAGCACGGCCCCGGGCCGAGCCGGAGGCCTGAGAGCGGCGCCCCGGGCTCCCCGGCGGCGGGCAGGGGGCGCCTGATCAGCGCCATAGGGGTCATTTGAGAGAATCGACCCATGATCGAAGCGCGGCGGCTCCACATCCTCCGTGCGGTGGCCGACCACCGCACGGTGACGGCGGCTGCCGCCGCGCTGTATCTGACCCCCTCGGCGGTCTCCCAGCAGCTCGCCGCGCTGGAGCAGGAGACGGGTCACCGCCTGGTGGAGCGCAGCGCCAAGGGCGTACGGCTCACCCCGGCCGGCGAGATCCTGCTCGGCCACACCAACGTGGTCCTCGCCCAGCTGGAGCGGGCGGAGGCGGAACTGGCCGCCTACGGCTCGGGTGCGGCCGGCACGGTCACCGTCGCCGCCTTCGCCACCGGCATCGCCCAGGTCGTCGCGCCCGCGGTGGCCCGCCTCGCCATGGCGGCGCCCGGCATCCGCATCCGGGTCCAGGACGCCGAGGGCGACGCCAGCCTTCCCATGGTCCTGGACCGGCAGGTCGACGTGGCCGTCGCCGTGGAGTACCGGGGCGCCCCGGCCGCCGACGACCCCCGGCTGACCCATGTCCCGCTGTACGCGGAGCCCTTCGACGCGGTCGTCCCGGTCACCCACCGGCTCGCCGACGTTCCCGAGGTCCCCCTCGCGGAGCTCGCCAAGGACCCCTGGATCGGCCCCTATCCCGGCAACCCGTGCCATGACGTGGTCGTCCTGGCCTGCGAGAACGCCGGCTTCCAGCCCCGCCTGGAGCACTCCTCGGACGACTTCCGCGCGGTGGTGGCGCTGGCTTCGGCCGACGCCGGGGTGGCCCTGGTCCCGCGGTCGGCGCTGCGCGGCATGGACCTCACCGCGGTGGTGGTCCGCCCGGTCGACGGAGTGGCCCCCACCCGCCGCGTCTTCGCGGCCGTCCGCCGGGGGGCCGAGGAGCACCCCCTGATCCGCCCGGTGCTGGACGCGCTGGGCGAGGCGGCCCAACTCTGAGGCGCGGTCGTCCCCCTGTCCTGCCGGCGCGTGGGCGGCGCGCTCGCCCCGGGTGAGTGTCGGTGGCGGGCGCTAGCGTGCCTCTCATGCCGGATGCCGAAGACGTACGACGTGTCGCCCTGTCCCTGCCGGACACCTCGGAGAAGGTCGCCTGGAACATGCCCACGTTCCGGGTCGAGGGGAAGATGTTCGCCACACTGCCCGAGGACGAGACCTCCATCGCCGTGCGCTGCCCCAAGGAGGAGCGCGACGAACTGGTCCTGGCCGAGCCGGAGAAGTTCTGGATCGCCGGCCACGAGGCACAGTTCGCCTGGGTCAGGACCCGGCTCGCCGCGCTGGAGGACGAGGACGAACTGCGCGACATCCTCGCCGACTCCTGGCGCCAGGCGGCCCCGCCCGGCCTGCTGGAGACGTACCCGCGACTGGGCCGCCCGACGACGGACTCATGACCGCCGACGACAGCGCCGGCAGGCGTCGCCATCGCCGGTGCCGCGTGGCATGATCCGTCGGCGGGAGCGGGAGCGGGAGCGGGAGCACGGGGGGCTCGCGCGGGTCGTCGGGGAGGGCGAGCGGGTGTACGGCAAGGTGCGGCCGGTCTGGTCGCGGGACTTCGCGTTGTTCTTCGTCGCCCGCGCCGTCGCCCGGCTCGGCGACACCATGCTGCCGGTGGCCCTCGCCGCGGGTCTCCTCCAGCACGGGTACGGCGCGGGCGCGGTCGGTCTCGCCATGGCCGCGACGGCCGCCGCCTTCGCCGGGCTCGTCGTCTTCGGCGGAGTCGTCGCCGACCGCTTCAGCACCCGCAGACTCATGATCGGCGCCGACCTGGTGCGGCTGGGCACCCAGGCCCTGGCCGCCGCCCTGTTCTTCGCCGATCACGTGGTGCTCTGGGAGATCTGCGCGATCGGCTTCGCCAACGGCGTGGCGGGCGCCGTGTTCCAGCCGGGTGTCGCCAGTACCGTCCCCCGCCTGGCCACCGACATCCAGGGCGCGAACGGCGCCATACGCATCGCGGAGTCCGCCGCGCAGCTCGCCGGGCCCGCGCTGGCCGGTGTGCTCGTCGGCTTCGCCTCGCCGGGCGGGGTGTTCGCCGCCCATGCCGCCACGTACGCCGTGAGCGCCCTGTGCCTGCTGCTGATCCGCCTGCCCCCGCCGGCCCCGGGCGGCGCCGCGTCCGCACCCGGCTCCGGCACCTTCCGGACCGATCTCGTCGACGGCTGGCGGGAGTTCCGGGCCCGCACCTGGCTGTGGGCCGTCATCGCCGTCTGGTGTCTGTACATGGTCGCCGTATGGGGCCCGACCGTGCCGCTGGTGGCGACGGAGGTGGTGCAGCGGCACGGCCCCGGCGCCTACGGCCTGATCAACTCCGCCCTCGGCGCCGGCACCGTCGTCGGCGGTCTGCTCGCCCTGCGGCTGCGCCCCCGCCGGATGCTGCGGGCCGGAGCGGTCGCCCTGTTCGCCTTCGCCGGGTTCCCCGCCGCCGTCGGCGCCGGTCTGGGCATCTCCGCCATGGCGCTCGGGGCGGCGGTGGCCGGGGCGGGCATGTCGTTCTGGGGCGTGATGTGGGCGACCAGCGTGCAGACCCAGGTCCCGTCCGACGTCCTCAACCGCATCCACGCGTACGACGTCGCCGGTTCCCTGGCGATGATGCCCGTCGGCCAGGCCCTGGCCGGGCCCGCCGCCTCGGCCCTCGGCGCGGACCAGGTGCTTCTCGCGGCCGGAGTGGTCAGTCTCGTCGTCCCGGTCGCCCTGCTCGCCGTACCCGCGATCCGCGACCTGGTCCGCGCCGACGCCGTCAGGCCGGGCACCCCCGCCGTCCCCGGACCCGCCGCGGAACCGCGCAGCCCGTCGCCCTCCGAACACGGCTGACCTCACCCGCGTACCACCACCCGCCCGGCCACCGAGGTGCCCGGCACCAGGGGGATCACCGTGTGCATGGCCATGCGGGCGATCACGTCCCTACCGACGATCACCCCACCTCGACCGAACGTGAGGTCAAGAGGGCGCGAAGAAACGGGTGCGCGACCACCGACCCGAGTGCGGTATTGTTTCCCTGCGCGTTCGGCTTGGGGAAACCCCAGGTCAGAAGGCACCGGGACGTGGCGCAGCTTGGTAGCGCACTTGACTGGGGGTCAAGGGGTCGCAGGTTCAAATCCTGTCGTCCCGACGGTGTCGGACAGCGGGTCTGCCCATACGGGCGGGCCCGCTGTCCGCGTTCGCGCATCCTGTCGCGCGGGGCCCGTCCGGCGGGAAATTCGCTTGGACTCGTGGTGACGTCGCGGGACACTGCGATTCCTGGCCTGGTCCGTCGAGCGCGTCGGCACCGCCGCGAGCCGCGAGGGCCCCGTCGTCGTGATCACGAGGTGGGCATGGGATCGCCTGAATCGCGCGCTGCTACGCCGGGCAAGGGCTCGGTGCTGCTCGCCCTTCGCTACTACGGACGGGAGTTGGTCCGGCTCAGGCTGCTCGCGGTGCCCGCGATGCTGCTGCCCGCGCTGGGCAACATCGGGATCAACTACCTCGCGCCGCTGGTCGTCGCGAAGCTCGTCGGCCATATCGCCGACGGCTCCGGCGCCGGCATGGACGTCGGCTCGACACTGCCGTACGTCCTCGCGTTCGCCGGGGCCCTGCTGGGCGCGGAGGCGCTGTGGCGGGCCGGCCTGCACTGCCTGAACCGCCTCGACGCCCTCGGCATCGAGCACCTCTACGTGATCGGCATGGACGAACTGTTCGCCAAGGACGCGGCGTTCTTCCACGACAACTTCGCCGGGTCGCTCACCAAGCGGGTGCTGAGCTTCGCCTCCCGGTTCGAGGAGTTCGTCGACACGGTGACCTTCCAGATCATGGGCAGCTTCGTGCCGCTGCTGTTCGGATCGGTGGTGCTGTGGCGCTACGAACCGCTGCTCGTCGTCGGACTCCTGGCGATGATCGCGCTGACCGCGGTGTGCGTGGTGCCCCTCATCCGGCGCCGTCAGGCGCTCGTCGCCCAGCGCGAGGAGGCGATCGCCCGGGTGTCCGGGCATGTCGCCGACAGCCTGATGAACATGGACACGGTCCGCGCGTTCGCCGCCGAGAGGAGCGAGGCCGCCGAACACCGCTCCCGCGTCGCGGAGTCGAGGCGCCTCACCCTGCGCTCGTGGGACTACGGCAACCTGCGCATCGACACGCTGGTCGCGCCGATGTCGGTGCTGACCAACGCGCTGGGTCTGCTGCTCGCGGTCGCCCTCGGCGGGGGCGGGCACAGCGTGGAGACCGTCGTGGTCGCCTTCACGTACTACTCCAACGCGACCCGGATCATGTTCGAGTTCAATCAGATCTACCGCCGCGTGGAGAGCTCGCTGACGGAGGCCGCGCAGTTCACCGAACTGCTGCTGACCTCGCCGACCGTGCTCGACCCGGTGTCGCCTGAGCCGCTGCTGCCCCGGTCCGCCGACGTACGGTACGAACAGGTGACGTTCGCCCACACCGGCGCGGGGACGCTGTTCGAGGGCCTCGACCTGACGGTCCCCAGCGGGTCGAGGATCGGTCTCGTCGGCCGGTCCGGCGGCGGCAAGACCACGCTCACCCGGCTGCTGCTGCGGATGACGGACATCGACGCCGGCCGGATCCTGATCGGTGGCCAGGACATCAGCCGGCTGAGCCAGGCCGACCTGCGCGGCCAGATCGCCTACGTGCCGCAGGACCCGGCGATGTTCCACCGCTCCCTGCGGGACAACATCGCCTTCGCCCGGCCGGACGCCACCGACGCCGAGATCCGGCGCGCGGCCGAGGCGGCGCACGTCACGGAGTTCGTCGACGGGCTCGTGGACGGCTTCGACACCATGGTGGGCGAGCGCGGGGTCAAGCTCTCCGGCGGACAGCGCCAGCGGGTCGCCCTCGCCCGGGCGATCCTGCGGGACGCGCCGATCCTGCTGCTCGACGAGGCGACCAGCGCCCTGGACTCCGAGAGCGAGATCCTCGTCCAGGAGGCGCTGTGGCGGCTGATGGAGGGGCGGACGGCGCTCGTGGTGGCGCACCGGCTGAGCACGGTCGCCACCATGGACCGGCTCGTCGTCCTCGATCGCGGCCGGATCGTCGAGCAGGGCACGCACCAGGAGCTGCTCACGGCCGAGGGCGCGTACGCGAAGCTGTGGCAGCACCAGTCGGGCGGCTTCCTCGGCGACCGGCCCGTCGGTGACGGGCCCGTCCACGACAAGCCCGCGGAGGCCGACCTGCACTGACCCGCGCCGGACCCGGCCCCGCCCGCCGGCGGGGCGGGACCGTGCCGGGTCCGCGGCGTACGGCGACGCGGCCGGTCAGGACGCCGACAGACCCGCGTGCGCGAGCGCCTGCCGGAGCAGGAACCCGTGACCGCCGGGCATCTCGCTCTGCACCGCGGGCGACGCGGCCTCCTCGGGGCTGAACCAGACCAGGTCCAGGGCGTCCTGACGCGGCCGGCAGTCGCCGGTGACCGGCACGATGTAGGCCAGGGACACCGCGTGCTGGCGCGGGTCGTGGTAGGGCGTGACGCCGTGCGTCGGGAAGTACTCGGCGACGGTGAACGGCTGGAGGGACACCGGGACCCGGGGGAGCGCCACCGGGCCGAGGTCCTTCTCCAGATGGCGCAGCAGCGCGTCCCGGACCCGCTCGTGGTGCAGCACCCGGCCGGAGACGAGGGTCCGGCTGACCGTACCGTCCGGTCCGATGCGCAACAGCAGTCCGATGCTGACGACTTCCCCGTTGTCGGCGACGCGGACGGGCACGGCCTCGACGTACAGGATCGGCATGCGGGCACGCGCCTGTTCGAGGTCGTCGGAACTCAGCCAACCGGGCGTGGTTTCGGTCATGTCAGACATTGTTCGATCATACTTTCAGTGGCTGTCGGAAAGCCGGTAGACCCGGCGGGCGTTGTCGGCTCCCGCCCATCGCGCGAACCGCAGCGCGTCGGGCAGGCTCAGTTCGTCGGCGTCCACCCGGTCCTGGAGCAGCTCGGCCAGGCCCCGGCGGAACGCCAGCGCGCCGAGCCAGTAGAACTCGGCCACACCGTAGGCGTCCGAGCTGTACAGCAGTTTGCGTGGTGGTGTGATCTCCAGTGCCTCCTCCAGGACCGCCCGCGCCCGGGCCGGCCCGACATGATGCAGGGTCAGGCCCACGTCCAGGTAAACCTGTTCGAACACCGTCGCCAGGTATCCGGCCTGACGCTGGTAGGGCCAGCAGTGCAGGAACAGGACCGGCACGGTACCGGCGACCAGATGGAGCCAGTCGGTCAGGCGGGTGGGGTCCACCCGGTGCAACCGGATGTCGGCGTCGCCGAAACCGGTGTGCAGCTGGAGAGGAAGGCCGAGGTCGACGGCGGTCCACAGCAGGTGGCGTACCAGGACGGGGTCGGCCAGCCGGCCGCCCCGCGCCGACCAGCGCCGGGCCCCTTCCGTGACCTCCGCCGTCCCGGGCCGCGCCGGGTCCAGGTCGAATCCCGTGCGGTAGGCGGCCACCGACTTCACCCCCACCACGCCCGGCCGCCGCACGGCCTCCTCCGCGGCGGACCGGAACGCCTGCCCGTACCCGTCAGGATCCACACCCCGCGCCATCACGGCCTCGGCGACGCTCTCCAGCCGCACCACCTCGTACGCCACCGCGCCCCCGCCGGCGCACTTGGCGAGCTCGGCCGCGGTGGTGACGGGCTGCGGGGCGAACCCGGTGTCGACGCAGAACACGTCCGTGTGCGCGGCGGTCAGGAAGCGGCGGTTCACCTCGCGCGGGCCCAGTGCGGAGCGGCGCCGCAGGTACTGCTCGGCGGGTGTGTGCCGGGGCAGGTCCAGCAGGGGCGCGCAGTGGCGGCGTACGGCGATGCCCGCCGGACTGTCGAACGGCGTGATGCCGCTGCCGGGCCACGCCTCGCCCTCGGTGAGCAAGGACGCGAACTCCTCGGCGTCCGGGGCGCCGGTGAGCACCCCGTGGCAGTGATGATCCGTCAGCGGCAGTGCGGCGAGCGCCTCGTGGACGGGTCCCTCGGACGCGCCCATCTCAGTACTTCCAGCGGTAGGCCGCCGCCAGCCCGGCGTCGTCCAGTCCGTCGGCGGCCGCGACCTCCCCCTGCCGTACGGCGATCACCGCGTCGGCCAGGACCGGCCCCAGTGCCGTGCGCAGCACCTCGTCCTCGCGGAACTCGGCGACCGCCTCCGCCAGCGAGACCGGCAGCCGGCGCACGCCGCGCGCCGCCGCCTCCTCGGCGGTGAGCTTCGCCGGGTCCCCGGTGATCTCCCCGGGCAGCGCCGCGCCCGCGGTCAGCCCGTCCAGTCCGGCCGCGATCAGCGCGCCGAGGGCGATGTAGGGGTTGGCGGCCAGGTCCACCGGCTTCACCTCCAGGTTGGCCTGCTGGGCCCGCCGTCCCGCCGTCCCGCGGACGACCCGCACGGCGGCCTCCCGGGTCTCCAGGCCCCAGGCGGTGAACACCCCCGCCCACTGGGACGGCCTGAGCCGCAGATAACTGGCCGGGCTCGGCGCGGTCACCGCGGTGAGGGCCGGGAGACGGGCGAGCAGCCCGGCCGCGAACGCCTCCGCGTCGGCCGTCATACCGTGCCTGCGGTCGCCGCCCGCGTGCAGGTTCGCCCCGTCGCGCCAGGCGGAGAGGTGGACATGGCCGCCGTTGCCGACCCCTTCGGCACAGACCGCGGGGGCGAAGGAGACCCGCAGTCCGTGCCGCAGGGTCACCGCGCGGATCGTCTGGCGCACCAGCACACTGCGGTCGGCCGCCGCCACCGGGTCCAGCGCGCCCACGGAGACCTCGAACTGCCCGGCCGCGTACTCGGGATGGAACTGGTCGACCTCGACGCCCTGCGCCGCGAACGCCGCCAGCAGGTCGGCCGCGCAGTCGCTGAGCTCCACCTGCCGGGTGGCGCCGTACGCCGGACCCGAGACGGCGGGCACGAACTCCCCGTCGGGAGCCGACCCGAGGCCGACGGCCCACTCGACCTCGACGGCCGCCCGGAAGGTGATGCCGTGGTCGCGTTCGGCGTCCGCGACGATCCGGCGCAGCAGCGTACGGCCGCACCCGGGATGCCGCTCGCCGTCCTGGGTGATCCGGTCCACCGGGGCCCATGCCCAGCCGGGCTGTCTGGACAGCACGACCACCCGGTCGAGGTCGGGGAAGAGGCGCAGGTCGCCGTCGGGGGAGCCGAGGACGTCGGTGGTGACGACGTGGTCGTCGGCCAGGAAGGTGTCGAACACCGGTGACATGCCGACGCCCCAGGCCACCGCGGACGCCAGCTTCGCGGTCGGGACCGTCTTCACCCGGGTGATGCCCGCGGTGTCGACGTAGGCCAGCACCACGCCGTGCACGCCCCGGCCGGTCAGCTCGGCGCTCAGCGCGGTGGCCCGCTCGACGTCACCGGGACGCCCGCCCGGGACGGGATCGGCGAGGGTGGTCATGGGCGTCCTCCTCGGCGGACCCGGCTCGACGGGCCCGGCTCGGCACACTCTGCTCGGGGGGCCTCGGCCCGGGGGCCCTGGCGGCCCCTGTCAGGGTCGCACGGCCACCGCGCCGAACAGCGGTACCGCGTCCGGCAGGCCGGAGCCGGTTCACCGGTGCGGGCACGGCACCGGCCCCCGGTCGGGCGGGTCGGGGAACGCGGCGACAGGCGGGGTGAAGTCCGGCGTCGCGACGCCGCGTTCGGGCGACGCGTCCGGGGCGGGCGCGTCCGTGTCGAGGTGGTCGGTGACGAGGGGGCCGGTGACGCCACGCGGATGTCCAGTGCTAACGCGCCGCCCGGCCGGCCGCCGCCCTCGCTCACGTAGCTCCCCCTCGGCCGCACCCGCGGACACCGCCGTCATGGTGCCGCCCGGTGATCAGCGTGTCCCGGGATTCGGCCGAGCGGTGCCCGTCCGGGGGCAGGGAGTCCCCGGCGGGTGCCCCGGTAGGCTGGAAGGACAGCCCCCGCCCCGGAAAGCAGGACATGCCGTACTCGCACGCGCCCCTCGTCACCCCCTCCGAGCCCCCGGCCGCGGCCGCGTGCGCCGACATCCGGCTCATCGTCACGGACATGGACGGCACGCTCCTGGACGACGACAAGCGGCCACCCGCGGGGCTGTGGGAGACGCTGGCGCTGCTGCGCGAGCGGGGCGTGCTGTTCAGCCCGGCGAGCGGACGCCAGTACGCCACCCTGGAGCGGCAGTTCGCCGAGGTCGCCGAGGGCATGGTGTTCATCGCGGAGAACGGCACCTACGTCGTACGCGACGGTGTCGAGCTGAGTTCCGACCCGCTGGAGACCGCCGTCGCCCACGAGGTCGTACGGGCGGCGCGCCGGCTCGTGGCCGAGGGTGTCGACATGGGCGCGGTGCTGTGCGGCAAGAAGTCCGCGTACGTGGAGCGGACCGACGAGGCGTTCCTCGCCGAGGTGCGCCGGTACTACCTGGAGCTGCGGATCGTCGAGGACGTCACCGCCGTCGACGACGACATCATCAAGGTGGCCCTCTTCGACTTCGGGGCCGCCGAGCGGACCACCGCACCGGCTCTGGCGCCGTTCGCCGCGACCCACCAGGTCGTCGTGTCCGGCGAGCACTGGGTCGACGTGATGAACCGCACCGCCGACAAGGGCGCCGCCGTCCGCCGGCTCCAGCGCGACCTGGGCATCACCCCCGCGCAGACCATGGTGTTCGGCGACTACCTCAACGACCTGGAGATGCTGGACACCGCCGAGTGGTCGTTCGCCATGGCCAACGCCCACCCGGAGGTCGTCCGCCGGGCCCGGCACCTCGCCCCCTCCAACAACGACAACGGCGTCCTGCGCACCATCGCCCGCGTGCTGGGACTCCCCGTCGCCAGGGGCTAGTCCGCCCAGGCCGCGGATGCCCCGGCCGCCGGGCGGCAGGGCCCCGCGGTCACCGGCGGTGGTCACGCGGGTGCGGTCCTGTGCCAAGGTGGGCCGCGTCGAGCTGCGCGCAGCAGCGGACCCCCCGACGAGAGGGAGCAGCATGACCGAGCCCGCCGCCGTCGCCCGCCTCGCCCTGGAGCTGACCTCAGGGCTGAAGACCGCCGAACTCGAGGACTTCTACCGGGACCTGCACCGTCACCCCGAGCTCTCCTTCCAGGAACACCGCACCGCCGACCTGCTCGCCGGACGGCTGCGCGCGGCCGGATACGCGGTGACGGAGAAGGTCGCCGGTACGGGAGTCGTCGGCGTCCTCACCAACGGCGAAGGACCGGTGGTGTGGCTGCGCGGCGACATGGACGCGCTGCCGGTGCGCGAGGCCACCGGGCTGGAGTACGCCTCCACCGTCGACGGCGTGATGCACGCCTGCGGCCACGACCTGCACGTCACCTGGCTGGCCGGGGCCGCCGAGGCGCTCGCCGCCGCCCGGGAGAGCTGGTCCGGCACGCTGGTCGTGGTGGGCCAGCCCGCCGAGGAGTCCGGCGGCGGGGCGAGCGCGATGGTCGCCGACGGGCTGCGCGAGCGCTTCCCGCGTCCGGACGTCGTCCTCGGCCAGCACGTCGCGCCGGGTCTGGCCGGTTTCTTCCCGCACACCCCGGGCCTGACGATGTCGGCCTCCGACGACGTCGACATCGTCGTGCACGGCGTCGGCGGCCACGGCGCGCGCCCCGAGTCCACGGTCGACCCGCTGGTCACGGCCGCGTACCTGGTGACCCGGCTCCAGACGGTCGTCTCCCGCGAGGTCGCCGCGAAGGACTCGGCGGTGCTGACGGTCGGCATGTTCCACGCCGGCACCAAGCGCAACATCATCCCCGCCGAGGCCCGGCTCGCCCTGAACCTGCGCACCCAGGACCCGAAGGTGCGCGAACGGATCCTCACCGCCGTGCGGCGCGTCGCCGAGGGCGAGTGCGCGGCGGCGGGCTGCCCGGTGCCGCCCGACGTCACGGTCCGGGCCGGCTATCCGAACACCGTCAACGACCCGGACCTCGACACGGAGATCGCCGCCGTGCACCGTGAACTGTTCGGCGCGCACACGGTGTTCGACTTCGGCCCGGCGATGGGCAGCGAGGACTTCTCGCTGCTGGCACCCGAGGGCGTGCCGTACGACTACTGGTACGTGACCTCGACACCCGCCGACGTGTGGCAGGCGGCGCCGGGGGACGACCTCGGCGAGAAGGTCGCCGCCGTGCCGGGCAACCACAGCCCGCTGTTCGCGCCCGACCTGTCGGTGCTCGTGCCCGGTGTGCGGACGCTGGTGTCGGCCGCCCTGAGCCGGCTCAGCGCTTGACGCCCACCGCGCCGTAGAGCGAGATCGGCCCGGGGCCGAGGTCCGACTCGCCCTCGGCGAGCTCCGGACGCCAGTCCGCCACGGACACGACCCCGGGCTCGACCAGGTCGAGCCCCTCGAAGAAGCGTGCCACCTCGTCCCGCGTGCGGGCCACCAGCGTCACGCCGCCCGCCGCGTAGGCCGCGATGCCGCGCTGTACGTTCTCCGGCTCCAGGTCGGCCGTCATCGCCGACAGGACCAGGCAGCTGCCCGGTGCCAGCGCCCCGACCAGCGTCTCGACCATCTCGTACGCCCCGTCCGCGTCCGCGACGAAGTGCATGAGCGCGATCAGCGACAGGGCGACGCGCCGGTCGAGGTCGAGGAGGCGCGCCGCCTGGTCGAGGATCGTCCGCGGCTCGCGCGCGTCGGCCTGGAGGTACTCCGTGAGCCCCTGCGGGGTGCCGCGCAGCAGCGCGCCGGCGTGGGCCAGCACGATCGGGTCGTTGTCGACGTAGACCACGCGTGCCTCGGGCGCGGTCGACTGGGCGATCTGGTGGAGGTTGGGTTCGGTGGGTATGCCGGAGCCGATGTCGAGGAACTGGCGGATTCCCGTCTCCCGCACGAGCAGACGCGTGGCCCGCTGCATGAACCAGCGGTTGCTGCGCGCGGCCCGTGGGGCGCCCGCGTCGATCGACGTGATCCGCCGGCCGAGTTCCTCGTCGACGGGGTAGTTGTCCTTCCCGCCGAGGAACCAGTCGTACACGCGCGCCGGATGCGGCCTGCTCGTGTCGATCTTCCGCACGGCGGCCCCCGCCCCGCTCCCGGTCACTCGGTGCTCCTCTGTTCGACGCCCTCGCCCACGCGTCCGAGCAGTCTGGCACGGTCGTTCCCCGGGACAGAGGCGATCTTCGGCCATGGTCCTTCGCCGTCCCGCGCGGTGAGCGCGCCGTCCAGGAAACGGGTCAGCACCGCGAGGACCTGGCTCTTGTCCCTCTCGTGGAACACCTCGTGCCGGGCGCCGGGCAGGAGGTGCTCGGTCAGGTTCCCGCCGCTGAGCCGCTCGACGCCGACGCGGCTGCCGGCGAGCGGTACCAGCCGGTCGTCCGTGCCGTGCAGCCACAGCAGCGGGAGCCGGCCGACGTCGCCGCCCTCGGCGACGGTCTCCAGGGTCCGTACGAACGCCTCCAGCGTGGGCCGCTTCATCGGGCCGTGCCAGACCAGCGGATCCGCCGCGTAGGCGGCGCCGACCGCCGGGTCGCGGGAGAGCGCGGCGGGACTGACCGGGATGTCCGGGATCTCGTCGTGGGCGAGCAGCCGGCCCGGCGTCTCCCACGCGCCGATCACCGGGCCGGACAGCGCCAGGGCGGTGAGCTCGTCGCCGTACCGCTGGGCGTGGCGCGCGGCGATCAGGCCTCCCATGGAGTGCCCCACCACGATCAGGGGCAGGCCCGGATGCCGGGCGCGGGCCAGCTCCGCCACGGCCCGCACGTCGTCGACCACGTCCTCGAAGTCCTCGATCAGCACCCGTTCGCCCGCCGACCTGCCGTGTCCCTGGTGGTCGGGCCCGAACACGGCCGCGCCGTGCGCCCGGAGCGCCCCGGCGACCCGCTCGTACCGGCCGACGTGCTCGCCGTAGCCGTGCACCAGCAGCGCGAGGTACCGCGGGCGCCCGTGCGGCCACTCGCGGGCGACGATCCGGCCCCGGGTGCCGGCGAGGACGTGCTCGCGGGGGTCGGCCATGACTCCTCCAGCTGCGTCGGCGAAGGTCTCGGGGGATCTTTTCAGGGAGTCGGACAACGGTCTATAGTCGAAAACTAGCAGTGCTAATTAAGCCGACGACGGTCAGGAGTCCTGTCGTGCGTCCCGTCCACTTTGCGGCCGCCCGCCGCACCCCCATCGGCAGGCTGCGCGGATCCCTGTCCGCGGTACGGCCCGACGACCTCGCCGCGACCGTGATCCGCGGCCTGGTCGCCGAGCTGCCCGCGCTGGACCCGGCCCGCATCGACGACGTCTACTGGGGGGCCGCCAACCAGGCCGGCGAGGACAACCGCAACGTCGCCCGGATGGCCGCGCTGCTCGCCGGCCTCCCCGAGTCCGTGCCCGGCGCCACCGTGAACCGGCTGTGCGCCTCCGGCCTGGAGGCCGTCACCACCGCGGCCCGCACCATCGCCGCGGGCGAGGCGGACATCGTGCTCGCGGGCGGCTCCGAGTCCATGAGCCGCGCCCCCTTCGTGCTGCCGCGCCCCGACGAGGCCCTGCCGCACCGCATCGAGACCGTCGACACCCGGCTCGGCTGGCGGCTGGTCAACCCCGCGATGAAGGACCTGCACGGCCTGCTGTCGATGGGCGAGACGGCGGAGGAGGTGGCCGAGCGCCACGGCGTCCCGCGCGAGCGGCAGGACGAGTTCGCACTGCGCAGCCACCGGCTCGCGGCCCAGGCCCGCAAGAACGGCGACTTCGACGACGAACTCCTGCCGGTGCGGCGCCCGGACGGCGTCCTCGTCGACGCCGACGAATGCATCCGCGAGGACACCTCGTACGAGAAGCTGGCGGGGCTCAAGCCCGTCTTCCGGCCGGGCGGCACGGTCACCGCGGGCAACGCCTCGCCGATGAACGACGGCGCGGCGGCTCTCCTGCTGGTCAGCGAGGAGGCCCTGAACGAGCTGGGCCTGGAGTCGCTGGGCCGCTACGTCGCCGGCGGCTCGGCCGGAGTCCACCCCGACGTGATGGGCATCGGCCCGGTCCCCGCCACCCGCCGGGTGCTCGCCCGCGCGGGCTGGGAGATCGGTGACGTGCAGGAGGCCGAGTTCAACGAGGCGTTCGCGGCCCAGGCCCTCGCCTGCGTCGACGCGCTCGGCATCGACCCCGACCTCGTCAACCCGAGCGGCGGCGCCATCGCCCTGGGCCACCCGCTCGGGTGCTCGGGCGCCCGCATCCTCACCACCCTGCTCCACCGCATGCGCCGCACCCGGGCCGAGCGGGGCCTGGCCACCATGTGCGTGGGGGTCGGGCAGGGCAGCGCGGTACTGGTCGAGCGGCACTAGCCGCACCCGTCGTCGCCCGTCGACGAACCCGTCCGCGGGGTGGCCGACGCCGAAGTCGCAGCAAGGAACGGAGCACTCCGCATGGCAACCCTGTCCGTCGCCGCCATTCTCTCCGAGAACGCCCGGCGGCGCCCCGACCGGACCGCCCTGGTCGAAGGCGACCTCAGGCTGTCGTTCGCCGAGGTCTGGCGGCGGGCCCGCGCCCAGGCGGGCGCGCTCGTCGGGCTCGGCGTGCGGCCGGGGGACCGGGTCGCCCTGATGGCGCCCAACACGGCCGAGTTCCCGCAGGCGTACTACGCGATCATGGCGGCGGGCGCCGTCGTCGTGCCCGTGCACCTGCTGCTGTCGCCGCCCGAGGTCGAGCACGTGCTGCGGGACAGCGGCGCGACCCTGCTGCTGTGCCACCCGGCGCAGACCGACACGGGCTCGGCCGCCGCGCGGGCGGCCGCGGTCCCGGTCGTCGCGCTGGGCCCCGAGTTCGAGCGGCTCGCGGCCGACGCCGAACCCCTGCCGTCGTACGTCACCCGGGCCGCCGACGACCCCGCGGTCGTCCTCTACACCAGCGGCACCACCGGTGTGCCCAAGGGCGCCGTGCTCAGCCACTTCAACCTGGTGATGAACGCGACCGTCAACGCCTTCGACGCCAACGACATCCGCGCCGACGACATCGCGCTGGGCGCGCTGCCGCTGTTCCACGCGTTCGGGCAGACGGTGTCGATGAACTCGACGTGGCGGGCCGGGGCGACACTCGTGCTGCTGCCGCGCTTCGACGCGGGGCGCGCGATCGAGCTGATGGTGAAGGAGGGCGTCAACACCTTCCACGGGGTGCCCACGATGTTCGTGTCCCTGGCCGCCGCGGCCGCCGACGCCGACGTGCTGCCCGAGCTGCGGGTGTGCGTGTCCGGCGGCGCCTCGCTGCCGGTCGCCGTACTGGAGCGGTTCCAGGCCGCGTTCGGGGCGGAGATCCACGAGGGGTACGGGCTGTCGGAGACCTCGCCGGCGGCGGCCGTGAACCAGCCGCTGTTCGGGACCAGGGCGGGCACCATCGGGCACCCGCTGTGGGGCGTGGACGTGGAGATCGCCCGGGCCGAGAACGAGCGGGCCGTCGAACTCCTGCCGGTCGGTGAGCTGGGCGAGGTCGTCATCCGCGGCCACAACGTCTTCTCCGGCTACCTCGGCCGTCCGGAGGCGACCGCCGAGGCGCTCGTCGACGGCTGGTTCCGCACCGGCGACCTCGGCACCAAGGACGAGGACGGCTTCCTGCGGATCGTCGACCGCAAGAAGGACGTCATCATCCGGGGCGGCTTCAACGTCTACCCGCGCGAGGTCGAGGAGGTGCTCGTACGGCATCCCGGCATCGCCCAGGTCGCCGTGATCGGGCTCCCGGACGAACTGCACGGCGAGGAGGTGTGCGCCGTCGTCGTGCCCGCCCCGGGCACCCACCCGGACGGCGCGGAGCTCGTCGCGTGGTCCAAGGAGCGGCTGGGACGCCACAAGTACCCCCGGCGCGTGGAGTTCACGGACGCGCTGCCGCTCGGGCCCAGCATGAAGGTGCTCAAGCGGGAGCTGCGGGCGCGGTACTCGGCGGGCTGACCGGCGCTGACCGGCCCTGACCGGCCGCGCGCCCGGGGTGGGGACCGGCCGGTGGGACGCCCCTTACGGCCGCCGGTTGCGTGCGCATAGCATCGGTCTCCGCATGAACACGATGACGCTCTGGCACATATCCGGCGGGGAGTTCGCCGCCCTCGCCTCCGCGGCGCTGCTCGTCGGCTTCTCGAAGACGGCCGTCAGCGGGGCCAACACGGTCAGCCTCGCGATCTTCGCGGCGGTGCTGCCCGCCCGCGCCTCCACCGGGGTCCTGCTGCCGATCCTGATCGCCGGTGACGTGCTCGCCGTCCTCACCTACCGGCGGCATGCCCACTGGCCCACGCTGTGGCGGCTGTTCCCGGCGGTGGCGGCGGGCGTGGTCCTCGGCGCGCTGTTCCTGGTGTGGGCCGACGACGGTGCCGTACGGACCTCGATCGGCGCCATCCTGCTGCTGATGGCCGCGGTGACGGTGTGGCGGCGGCGCGGGGCCGAGGCCGCGGCGGAACCCGACGCGGTGACCGGTCCGGCCGGGCGCCTGAAGGCCCGCTTCTACGGCGTCCTCGGCGGCTTCACGACCATGGTCGCCAACGCCGGTGGCCCGGTGATGTCGCTGTACCTGCTGTCGGCGGGCTTCCGGAAGCTGGGCTTCCTGGGCACCTCGGCGTTCTTCTTCCTGATCGTGAACATCTCCAAGGTGCCCTTCAGCGTGGGCCTGGGCCTGATCGACGGCCGCTCGCTGCTGCTCGACGCCGTGCTGGTGGTGTTCGTCGTGCCCGGTGCGTTGTTCGGCAAATGGGCTGTGAACAGGATCAACCAGCGGCTCTTCGAGCAGCTGGTGATCGCGGCGACGATCGTGGGCGGTGCGCAGCTGCTGCTGCGCTAGCCGTAGCGCCGGCCGCCGCGCGGGCTTTCCCGCAGGCTTCGGCACCGGCCGCGTCGTGCGTCGGCGGCTACAGGCCCAGCAGGGCGGGCAGGTCCGCGAACGAGTCGATCACGTGATCCGGTGTGCCGCTCGCTTCCCGGTGCGTCCGCGGGAGGTACTTGCCGGTGCGCACGAGCACTCCGGTCAGGCCCGCGCGCTGCGCCGCCAGGACGTCCGACTCGATGTCGTCGCCCACCATCAGCGCCTCGCCGGGACCGGCCCCGAGCCGGGACAGCGCCGCCCCGAAGAACGCGCGCGACGGCTTCCCGGTGACCTCGGCCTCGGTCCGCGCGGCCGCTTCCAGCCCCAACAGGAAAGCCCCGGAGTCGAGTCGCAGCCCCCGCTCGGTCCGCCAGTACAGGTTGCGGTGCATGGCGACCAGCCGCGCTCCGCGCTGGAGGTGCCCGAAGGCCCGGTTCAGGGCCGCGTAGTCGAACTCCGGCCCGGCACCCCCGACGATCACCACGTCCGGCACGGTGTCGGTGTCGTCGTCGGCCAGCAGGCTCACACCAGCGAGGTCGTCCTCGATCCGCCCGCTGTTCAGCAGCGCGCAGCGGGCGCCGGGCAGCCGCTCGGCCAGGTGGGCGGCGGTGGCGGCGGACGCGGTGAGCACGTCCTCGGCGGTCACCGGAAACCCCGCGTCCCCCAGGGCGGTCGCGATCGACGCCCGTGTCCGGGACGTCGTGTTCGTCACCAGGACCACACCGAGACCCGCGTCCCGGATCCTTCGCAAGGCCTCCACCGCGCCCGGCAGCGGCTGCCACGACACGGTGAGGACTCCGTCGATGTCGACCAGGACGGCACGCACTGACTCCATGAGAGGGACGATAGCCACCGCGGCCGGCCCCGGCCCCCGGACATCACCCACCAGGACATCACCCACCCGGCCGAGACGCGCGCCCCATCACTCCCGTCACCCCCATCACTCCCACCGCGCCCGCCACTTCGACCGCTCCCGTGACTTCGCACGCTCCCCTCACTCCCGGAAACGAGGACCAGCACAGTGCCCGATCCGACCGCGCCCGATCCGACCGCGCCCGGCCCCACCGCGCCCGGCCCCACCCCATCCGACCCCAGCCCTCCCGACTCTCCGGAGCAGCCCCGGCTGTGGCAGGTGAAGATCGCGCACGTCGCCACGGCCGCCCGGCACGAGGAGCTGATGGACCGTCTGGCCGAGGTGCTGTGCCCCGACCCCGACCACGAAGGGCCCTGTGCCGTCCCCTGGGCCATGCACAGCGTCAACGGCGACTCGCTGTCGTCCCGGCAGCGGGCGGCGCTGCTGACCGAGATCGAGGAGACCAACCCCGACCCCGGGGAGGGCGGGGGCGAGGCGGCGCGGGGGGCCTCGTAGGCTCGTCGCCATGTCCCCGCACATCCTGGTCCTCGGCGGCACCACCGAGGCCCGCCGGCTCGCCGCCGACCTCGCGGCGCGACCCGGGGTGCGCGTGACCACCTCCCTCGCGGGACGCGTGGCACGGCCGGGCGCTCTCGACGGGGACGTACGCGTCGGGGGGTTCGGCGGCGCGGAGGGGCTCGCCGCGTGGCTGCGCGCGCACCGGGTGGACGCCGTGGCCGACGCCACCCACCCCTTCGCCGCGGGCATCACCGCGAACGCGGCCCGCGCCACCACGGCGACCGGGCTGCCGCTGGTCGTGCTGCGCAGGCCGGGCTGGCAGCCGGTCCCCGGGGACCGCTGGCACCCGGTCGCCTCCCTCGACGCCGCCGCCGAACTGCTGCCGAGCCTCGGCCGGCGGGTCCTGCTGACGACCGGACGCCTGGGACTCGCGGCCTTCGCCCGGCCGACCCGACTCCACTTCGTCGTACGGACCGTGCAGGCGCCCGAGCCGCCGCTGCCGCCGGACGCGGAGGTGCTGCTGGCCCGCGGACCGTTCACCCCGGCCGACGAGTCGGCGCTGCTGCGCGCGCACCGCATCGACGTACTGGTGACGAAGGACAGCGGGGGCACGGCGACGTCGGCCAAACTCACGGCCGCCCGTGAACTGGGCCTGCCCGTCGTGGTCGTACGCCGTCCCGCGCTCCCGGCGGGCGTGACGGCGGTGCCCGATGTCGCGTCGGTCCTCGGCCGCCTGGGCTTCGACCGGCCCTGAGCGCCGGGGCGCGCGGCCGGCCGGGGGCTAGCGGGCGCCGGGGTCGCGGCGCAGCAGATACGTGTCCATGATCCAGCCCTTGCGTTCACGGGCCTCGGCGCGCAGCCGCTCGATGCGCGGTGCGGCCTCGGCGATCGGACCCGAGGCGAGGATCTCGTCCGGGGTGCCTATGTAGGCGCCCCAGTAGATGTCCATGTCCTGGTCGGCGTACCGCCGGAAGGCCTGGTGCGCGTCGAGCATCACGACCACGTCGTCGACGTCCTCGGGGAAGCCCTCGGCGAGCCGCCGCCCCGTGGTGATCTGCACCGGACGCGCCACCCGGTTCAGCCCCGTGCGGTGCCGGGCGACGAGCGCCGAGACACTGCTGATGCCGGGCACGACGTCGTACTCGAAGGCGACCTCGCCGCGCCCGAGGATCTCCTCCAGGATGCCGATCGTGCTGTCGTACAACGACGGATCGCCCCACACCAGGAACGCGCCCCGGTCGTCCTCGCCCAGCTCCTCGGCGATCAGCCGCTGGTAGATGTCGGCGCGCGCGCTGCGCCAGTCCCCGACGGCGGGGGAGTACGCGTCGCCTCCCGCGCGGCGGTCCCGCTCCGGGTCGCGTGCCTCGACCACGCGGTACGTCCCCTCCGGCACGTGGGTGTCGAGCAGGTCCCGGCGCAACCGCGTGAGGTCGCCCTTCACCTCGCCCTTGTCGAGGAGGAAGAAGACGTCCGTGCCGCGCAGCGCCCTGACCGCCTGGAGGGTCAGCTGCTCGGGGTCGCCCGCGCCGATACCGATGACATGAATCCTTCGCACGCCCCGAGTCTGCCGTACGGCACCGACGACGCGTGCACCGCGTCCGCGCCCACCTGCGCCGACGCCCCCGGCCGAGTCCCTTTCAGCGGGCCGCGTGCCCGCGCAGCCGGGGCGCCCGCGCCCGCGCGTCCACGGTCCGCACGCCGGCCTCCACCTCGTCCGCCAGCTCCCGGGCCCAGGCGGTCAGCCCCGCGAGATCCATCCCGTACGGGTGGGCCCCGGCGGCCGTCGCCCACTCCTCGACGGCCGCCGCCCCGCGCCGCAGCAGCCGTACCCCGCCCGTGTCGTTCCCCCGGGCCGCGTGCGTGAGCCCCACGGCGAGCTGGGCCAGTCCGCGCCACAGGGCCCGCTCCTGGTCGGGTCCGGCTTTCCAGGCGTCCTCGAAGACCTCGTGCGCGTGGAACGGCTTCCCGTCGTCCAGCAGTGCCTGTGCCTCGGCGACGGTCTGTCCGGGGGTACGGGGGACACCCTCCGGCTGCCGTTCCACACCGGCCGTGCCGTACGGCAGCGGCCGCCCGAGCCCGTCCCGGGGCCGGGCGCTGCGCGGCCGTCCCTCGCCGTCCCGGTCCCGTGCGCCATCCGTACCCCAGGTGCCACTCATACGCCGATTGTCCCGCTCCCCGGTGCCCCTTTCGATGCGGCCCACGGTGTGGGGTAAAGTACTTTTCGCGTGATCACGCGGTTCGCCGCGTCGGACGCACCGGGACGTGGCGCAGCTTGGTAGCGCACTTGACTGGGGGTCAAGGGGTCGCAGGTTCAAATCCTGTCGTCCCGACTCGAAGGAGTCGCAGATCAGGGGCCGTTTCAGAGAGATCTGAAACGGCCCCTGATCCGTTGCTGCCGCAAGGCGCCCCTGGAGTCGGCCCGCCAGGCGTCCGGCGCCGGGCGGGCCGGTCCGGAACCGGTGTCCGGTCCGCGGCCCGCCCGGGGCCCGGCTCACCGTTCCCGCGGCTCCCGTACGACGGCGACCTCGCCCGGCGGGACCGTCACCGAGCCGGTGACTTCCTTGCCGGTGAGGAGCTCCACCGCGCCGTCCGCGACGGCGACCTCCGCGCCCGCCCCGCCGTGGTCGATCAGGAACAGGTAGTCCGCGTCGGCACCCCGGCGCCGGACCGCCTCGACGCCGGGCGGCGTCGTACGCACCGGTGCGACGCCCGCCTCGGCGCGGATCCGGTCGAGGAGCGCGGCGAGCGTGTCCGGGTCGGGCCGGGTGGCCAGATACCAGGCGCTGCCCGTGCCGTACGCGTGCCGGGTCACGGCCGGCCCGCCGCTCAACGGGCCGTCCGTGTAGGAGGTGACCGTCTCGGCACCCGCCGGGCGCACCCGCTCCGACCACAGCGAGGCCGTGCCGCCGCCGCTCAGGCCGAGCGTCTCACCGGGCAGCAGCGGGAACAGCTCGTCCGTGCGCACGCCCAGTGCCTCCCGGAACGCCCCGGGGTAACCACCCAGCCGCACATGGCAGTTGTCGTCCACCATCCCGCTGTGGAAGCCGACGGCCAGCGTGCCGCCCCGCTCGGTGTACCCGGTGAGGTTCGCCGCGCCCGCGTCGTCGACCAGGTACAGGCTCGGGGCCAGGACCAGACGGTACGCGGAGAGGTCCGCGTCCGGCCGGACGAAGTCGACCGCGACCTGGGCCCGCCACAACGGCTCGTACCAGGAGCGCACCAGGTCCAGGTAGCGCAGTGCGCCGCTCGGCTGCGAGGGCAGCTCCAGGGCCCAGCGGGCGTTCCAGTCCCAGACGATGGCGACCTCGGCCGTGCCGGTGCTGCCGCGCACCTCGGCCAGGGCTTTGAGGTCCGCGCCCAGGCGGACCACGTCCTGCCAGATCCGGCTGTCGGTGCCCGCGTGCGGCAGCATCGCCGAGTGCCACTGCTCGGCGCCCGCCTTCGCCGCCCGCCACTGGAAGTACGCGATGCCGTCCGCGCCGTGCGCCACATGGGCGAGGGCGTTGCGGCGCAGTTCGCCGGGACCCTTGGCGCGGTTGACGGGCTGCCAGTTCACGGCGCCGGTGGAGTGCTCCATCAGCAGCCAGGGGCCGCCCGCGAGGGAGCGGGTCAGGTCGCCGCAGAGCGCGACGTCGATCTCCGACTCGGGGTCGGCGGACTGGAGGTAGTGGTCGTTGGAGACGAGGTCCAGCTCCGGGGCCCAGCGCCAGTAGTCCAGGGCGTCGAAGCTCTCCATCACCATGAAGTTGGTGGTGGCCGGGGTGTCCGGCGCGGCCGCGCGCAGCACGTCCCGCTCCGCCGTGTACAGCGACAGCAGTTCGTCCGAGCAGAACCGGCGCCAGTCCAGCTGCTGCGCCGGGTTGGGTACGGCGCCGGTGGCGCGCGGCGGCAGGATCTCGGCCCAGTCGTAGTACCACTGGCTCCAGAACGCCGTGCCCCAGGCGTGGTTGAGGACCGCCAGATCGTCGCCGTAGCGCGCCCGCAGCCAGCGGCGGAACGCCTGCGCGCTGGTGTCGCAGTAGCAGGCCGCGTTGTGGCAGCCGTACTCGTTGTGCACGTGCCACATGGCGACGGCCGGGTGACCCGCGTACCGCTCGGCCAGGGCGCCCGCCACGCGCAGGGCGGCGGTGCGGTAGGCCGGGCTGCTCGGGCAGAACGTCTGACGGCTGCCGTACGACAGCGTGCGGCCGTCCCGGTCCACCGGGAGCGCCTCGGGGTGGGCGCGGAAGAACCAGGCGGGCGGGGCCGCGGTGGGCGTGGCGAGGTCGGCGGCGATGCCGTTCTCGTGCAGCAGACCGAGGATCCGGTCCAGGCGCGAGAAGTCGTAGGCGCCCTCGGAGGGTTCGAGCAGCGCCCAGGAGAAGATGCCGACGCTGACCATGGTGACCCCGGCCTCGCGCATCAGACGCATGTCCTCGGCCCAGACCTCCTCGGGCCACTGCTCGGGGTTGTAGTCGCCGCCGTAGGCGATGCCGGGGACGGAGAGGGTGCGGTTCATCCGGCGGCTCCCCGCTCGTGGACCCGGGCGGTACGCGGATCCACGAGGACGGAGCCGGCGGGGGAGAAGTGGGGCACGGTGGTTCTCTTTCGCATGGAGCCGGGTCAGCCCTTGTTGGCGCCCAGGGTGAGACCGCTGACGAACTGCCGCTGGAGCGCGAAGTACACGATCAGTGTCGGGATCGCGGTGAGCAGGGCGCCGGCGGCGACCAGGTTGGGATCGGTGAAGTACTGCCCGGAGAGGTTGTTCAGGGCCGAGGTGATCGGCATGTTCTCGCCGGTGGAGATCAGGACGATGGCCCAGAAGAAGTCGTTGTAGATCCAGATGGAGAGCAGCGTCGCCAGGGCCGCCATGGCGGGCTTGCACAGCGGCAGCACGATCTGCCAGTACATCCGCCACACCGACGCCCCGTCGACGAGCGCGGCCTCGGTCAGCTCGTGCGGCAGCATGCGCATGTAGTTGCTCAGCACGAACGCGCAGAACCCGGACTGGAACGCCACGTGGATGAGCACCAGGCCGAGCGCGGAGTCGTACAGCTTGCCGCTGACGGTGATGCCGGGCAGGTCCACCAGGAGGTACAGGCGGTACAGCGGGGTGATGATGACCTGCTGCGGCAGCAGGTTGCCGGCCGTGAAGACCAGCAGCAGGAACAGGTTGAGCCGGAAGTCGAAGCGGCTGACGTAGAAGGCGACCATCGACGACAGCAGCAGCGTCAGCAGCACGGCCGGCACCGCGATGAGCAGCGTGTTGACGAAGTAGTGCGTCATGTCCGACTGCTCGAACGCGTTGGTGAAGTTGTCGAGGCTCAGTTTGTCCGGCCAGGACACGTAACCCTTGTCCGTGGTCTCCGAGTACGGCCGCAGGGCCGCGAGCAGCGCCCACAGCAGCGGGGCGAGCCAGACCAGCGAGGTGACGACGAGGAACACGTGCAGCAGGACCCGGGCCGGGCGGACCGGGGCGCGCTGCTTGCCGAGCGCGGCGGTGGGAGTGCTCATGCGCGCCGCTCCTTCCGGAAGGTGGCCACCAGATACGGGATGATCACGACGAGCGAGATCACCAGCAGGACGACGGCGATGGCCGACCCGTACCCGATGCGGCTGGACTCGCCGATGATGTTGTTGGTGACCAGGATCGACAGCAGCTCGGTGCCCTGGGCGCCCTTGTTGAAGACGAACACCAGGTCGAAGGCGCGCAGGGCCTCGATGATGGTGACGACCAGGACGACGGTGTTGGTGGGCCGCAGCGTCGGGAAGATGACGTTCTTGAACGTCTGCCACTCGTTCGCGCCGTCCAGCGCGGAGGCCTCCCGCAGCGACGGGTCGACACCCTTCAGACCGGCCAGGTAGAGGATCATCATGTAGCCGGTGTGGCGCCAGGAGGCGGCGATCAGAACGGCCCACAGGTTGAGGTCCGGGTCGCCGATCCAGTCGATGTAGTGACCCGGCTCGTTGGCCCCGATGAGGCTGTTGATGAGCCCTGTGTCGGGGTTGTAGACGAGCTGCCAGACGAACCCGGTGACCGCCAGCGACACGACGACGGGCAGGAAGAACGCGGTCTGGTAGACCCGGCTGAACCGGATCTGCTTGTCCAGCTGCACGGCCAGGAAGAGCCCGAACGGGGTCGGGATCAGGATGAGCGCGACGAACCAGATGATGTTGTGCTGGACGGCGGGCCAGAACTGCGGGTTGTTGGTGAACAGCTCCCTGAAGTTGTCCAGTCCGACCCACTTGATGGAGTCGAAGCCGATGCCGTCCCAGGTGGTGAAGGCCAGCGCGATCGAGGCGAAGGCCGTCAGCCACACGAGGGCGACGTGGAGGACCGTGGGCACGCCCGCCATGAGGGCGAGCGTGACGCGGTCGCGGCGGGTGAGCAGGCGCCCGTGGCCCTGCGCCACCCGCTTCTTGGAAAGCGCGGTGCCCGGAGGCGGCACGGCGGCCGCCTCCGGGGACTTCGTGGTCGTCTCGGTGCTCATGCGGATGCGAAGATCGTCTTCTTCTGGCGCTCGATCGAGGAGAGCAGGCTGTCGATGCCCTTGGGGTCGCGGACGAACTTCTGGAGCGCGGGCTGCATCACCGTCGAGGTGAAGTCCGGCCGGCTGTCGCGGTCCATGAACTGCGTGAGGCTCTTCGCCCCGCTGATCATGTCGTACGCCTTCTTCTGCAGAGCGGAGTACGAGGCGGTGTCGGCCTTGGACGAGGCGGCGACGACGCTCGGGTCGGCCTTGAGGTAGAGCGCCTCGGCCTCCGGGGTGCCCAGGAACTCGAGCAGCTTGAGGGCGCCGGCCTTGTTCTTCGGGGACTTGCTGAGCATGTATCCGTCGGTGGGGGCCTCGACGGTGTCCTGCCCGTACGCGGGGTCGATCTCCGGGAAGGCGAAGAAGTCGAGGTCCTCCAGGTCCGCCGGGTCCGTGACCTGCTGCGCCACGAAGGTGCCCAGGAGGTACATGCCGGCCTTCTTCGACACCAGCGTCTGCGCCGCGTCCTGCCAGGTGCGGCCCACTGCGCCGTCCTGGTGGTAGGGCAGGAGCTCGGCCCAGTGGTCGAAGACGGTGCGCACCTTGGCGTCGGTCCAGGACGCCTTGCCGGCCATCAGCTCGACGTGGAAGTCGTAGCCGTTGGTACGGAAGTTGATCTGGTCGAAGGTGCCGAGCGCGGGCCAGGCGTCCTTGTCGCCGAAGGCGATCGGGACCAGGTTGTCCTTCTTCATCTGCTTGCACAGGGCGACGAGTTGGTCCCAGGTGGTGGGGACCGTGTAGCCGTGGGCCTTGAAGACGCTCTTGCGGTAGAAGATCGCCCACGGGTACGTGTCCAGCGGCACGAAGTAGTACTTGCCGTCCTCGCCCTTGCTGAGCTTCTTCATCGCGTCCGGGAAGTTGTCCCCGATCTTGTCCCACACCTCGTCGAGCGGGGTCGCCAGGCCCTTCTTCGCGAAGAACTGCATGCGGTATCCGGCGAACCAGTTGAACACGTCGTCCGGCGTGCCCTGGAGGTAGGAGTTGATCTGCTCCTGGAAGGTGTTGTGGTCCTTCGTGTTGACATCGACCGTGATGCCGGACTGCTTCTTGAAGGTCGCGTAGATCTCCGCGTAGGCCTTCTTGGGCACGGCGTCCGAGCCGTTGGAGCCGAGGGTGACGGTCTTCGGGTCGGAGGCGGTGCCACTGCCGCCGCAGGCGGACAGCAGCGGTATCCCGGCACCGGCGAGGACGGCCGCGCCGCCGGCTCCGCGCAGCAGCGAACGTCGGCTGGGCCCCGGCACGGAGAGACCGGAAGAGGACAGGCGCATGGCGGCTCCTGAGTGACAGGGTTCGGTCAAGGGGAGAGCTGGCGCCCGAAAGGTCTTCGAAACCGATCAGAAACCAACTCGACCGAACATCGTGGGCGTAATGACAGTCGCATGTACTGGCGCAGTCAAGAGCTCCCGTGCCTCTTGCCCGAAACGTAATCGATACGGACGCCCGCGACTTGGCCCCCCGACGGCTACGGCCTGACCAGCAACTGGAAGTCGAAGGCGTACCGGGACGCGCGGTAGATGTGCGTGCCGAACTCGACGGCCCGTCCGGTGTCGTCGTAGGCCGTGCGGGTCATGGTCAGCAGCGCGGCCCCGGGTTGCTCGTCGAGGCGGGTGGCCTCCTCGGTGGTGGCGGAGCGGGCGCCGATGGTCTGGCGGGCGCTGTGCAGCGTGATGCCGGCGGAGCGCATCAGCCGGTACAGACCGCTCGACTCCAGCCCGGGGCGGTCGAGTTGGAGGAGTCCGGCCGGGAGGTAGTTGCGCAGGGAGGCCACCGGCCTGCCGTGCGTGTGGCGCAGCCGCTCCAGGACCGTGACCTCGGCGCCCTCCGCGAGTCCGAGGGCGGCGGCCACGTCGGCGCCCGCCGGGGCCGCCTCGTGGCGCAGCACCTCGGTGGTCGGACCCTGGCCGGCCGCCTCCAGGTCGTCGTAGAGGCTGCTGAGCTCCAGCGGGCGCTTGACCTGACGGTGCACCACCTGGGTGCCGACCCCGCGGCGGCGCACCAACAGCCCCTTGTCGACCAGCAACTGGATGGCCTGGCGGACCGTGGGCCGGGACAGCCCGAGGCGTACGGAGAGGTCGATCTCGTTGCCCAGCAGGTCGCCCGGGACGAGGGCCTCCCGGTCGATCGCCGCCTCCAGCTGCCGGGCGAGCTGGTAGTAGAGCGGGACCGGACTGATGCGGTCCAGGTCGAAGTGCACGGTGTCGAGCACCGGTTACCTCCCATCGCTCATGCGCCTCGGCCGTCGTCCAGGGGTACGTCCGGCCGCAGCGGGTAGATCCGTCCCGAGCCGTGATCGGGACGCCTCCAGGTGTAGGTCCCGACGGCCGCCGATGTCAATGCTTTGTACTTACATTCTGACCTTGTTGTGAAATGATGTCTTAACAAAGTATTGACAGTGGGTGGCGCCAGGGGATTTGATCCCGTCCCAGCGCAACAGCCTTTCTCGCGGCCCGTCCTGGGCCCCCGGATCTTCCCGGATCCTTCCCCCCGTCCCGTCGTTCCCCCGTCGCACAGTGAGGTGCAGGAAAGATGGATCGTTCCTCTCGTGTCCGCTCCCGCAGGCCGGCCCCCTTGATCGCCTTGGCGGCCGCGGCAGTTCTGACCCTCGCGGGCTGCTCCAGCAGCTCAGGCGGCAAGAAGGCCGAGGAAGGCGGGGACGGCGCCGCCGCGGGCAAGGCCACCACGCCCCGCATGACGGTCGCGCTCGTCACCCACCAGGCCCCCGGAGACACCTTCTGGGACATCGTCCGCAAGGGCGCGCAGGCCGCCGCCGACAAGGACAACATCAAGCTCGTCTACTCCGCCGACCCGAACGCCGGCAACCAGGCCAACCTGGTGCAGAACGCGATCGACCAGAAGGTCGACGGCATCGCGATCACGCTGGCCAAGCCGGACGCGATGAAGGACGTCGCGAGCAAGGCGGAGCAGGCCGGGATACCCGTGGTCGGCCTCAACTCCGGCCTGAGCGACTGGAAGAACCTCGGCCTGATGTCGTTCTTCGGGCAGGACGAGAGCGTGGCCGGCGAGGCGTTCGGCAAGAAGCTGAACGAGGTCGGCGCCAAGAGGACCGTCTGCGTGATCCAGGAACAGGGCAACGTCGGCCTCACCCAGCGCTGCGCCGGAGTGAAGAAGACCTTCCAGGGCGCCACCGAGATCCTCTACGTCAACGGCACCGACATGCCGTCCGTGAAGTCCACGATCACCGCCAAACTGAAGCAGGACAAGGCCATCGACTACGTCGTCGCCCTCGGCGCGCCGTACGCGCTGACCGCGGTGCAGTCGGTCGGGGACGCGGGCAGCGCGGCGAAGATCGCCACCTTCGACCTCAACAAGGACCTCACCACCGCCATCTCCCAGGGTGACATCCAGTTCGCTGTCGACCAACAGCCCTACCTCCAGGGCTACCTGGCGGTCGACTCGCTGTGGCTCTACAAGAACAACGGCAACTACAGCGGCGGCGGGGAGCAGCCGGTGCTGACCGGGCCGGCCTTCGTCGACAAGTCCAACGTCGAGCGGGTCGCGGCGTTCGCCGCGAAGGGCACCCGGTGATCTGAGATGACCCAAGCAACGGCACCGGCGGCGAGTTCCTCGTCGCCGGCCTCGCCGGCCGGTCACCGGGACGGGCGCACCGCCCGGCGCGCCCTGTGGCGCAGGCTGCTCGCCCGCCCGGAGGTGGGCGCGCTGATCGCCGCGATCGGCGTGTACGTCTTCTTCTTCGCGGTGGCCCCCTCCTTCCGTGACGCGGGCGCCCTGTCCACCGTCCTGTACCAGGCGTCCGTCATGGGCATCATGACGCTGCCGGTGGCCCTGCTGATGATCGGCGGCGAGTTCGACCTGTCCGCCGGCGTCGCCGTCACCACCTCGGCGCTGACCGCCGCCATCCTGAGCTTCCAGTTCACGGTGAACGTGTGGACCGGCGTGATCGTGGCCCTGATCGCCGCCCTGGCCGTCGGCGCCTTCAACGGCTGGCTGCTGATCAAGACCGGACTGCCCAGCTTCCTGGTCACCCTGGGCTCGTTCCTGATCCTCCAGGGCGCCAACCTCGCCGTCACCAAGATCTTCACCGGCAACGTCGCCAGCGACTCGATCGCCGACATGGACGGCTTCGGCCAGGCCAAGAAGATCTTCGCCTCCGAATTCAGCGTCGGGGGCGTGGACTTCAAGATCACGATCGTCTACTGGCTGGTGCTGGCCGCCGCCGCCACCTGGCTGCTGCTGCGCACCAGGTTCGGCAACTGGATCTTCGCGGTCGGCGGCAGCCAGGAGAGCGCCCGCGCCGTCGGTGTGCCGGTCGGCTTCACCAAGATCGCCCTGTTCATGGGCGTGGGCGCCGGTGCCTGGCTGGTCGGCATGCACCTGCTGTTCTCGTTCAACACGGTGCAGTCCGGCGAGGGCGTCGGCAACGAGTTCCTGTACATCATCGCCGCTGTCATCGGCGGCTGTCTGCTCACCGGCGGCTACGGCTCGGCGGTCGGCCCGGTCATCGGCGCCTTCATCTTCGGCATGGTCAACCAGGGCATCGTCTACGCCAACTGGAACCCCGACTGGTTCAAGGCGTTCCTCGGCGTCATGCTCCTCGTCGCCGCCCTCGTCAATCTGTGGGTCCGCCGCACGGCGACCCGGAGGTGAACATGACTACCAACGAAGCCGGTACCCACGGAGCCGTCGGGAAGGGCACCGCCCCGGACCTGGGCGCACCCGTCGTGGAACTGAGGGCCGCGGGCAAGTCCTACGGCAACATCCGTGCCCTGCACGGGGTCGACCTCACGGTCCACGCCGGCCGGGTGACCTGCGTCCTGGGCGACAACGGCGCGGGCAAGTCCACCCTCATCAAGATCGTCTCGGGGTTGCACCAGCACACCGAGGGCGAGTTCCTGGTCGACGGCGCACCGGTGCGCTTCGGCACCCCGCGCGAGGCCCTCGACAAGGGCATCGCCACCGTCTACCAGGACCTGGCGACGGTCCCGCTGATGCCGGTGTGGCGGAACTTCTTCCTGGGCTCCGAGATGACCAAGGGCCCCTGGCCGGTGCGCCGCCTCGACATCGAGCGGATGAAGCGGACCGCCGACGAGGAACTGCGCAACATGGGCATCGTCCTCGACGACCTGGACCAGCCCATCGGCACCCTCTCCGGCGGTCAGCGCCAGTGCGTGGCCATCGCCCGCGCCGTCTACTTCGGCGCCCGCGTGCTGATCCTGGACGAGCCGACGGCCGCCCTCGGCGTCAAGCAGTCCGGCGTGGTGCTGAAGTACATCGCCGCCGCCCGCGACCGCGGCCTCGGCGTCATCTTCATCACCCACAACCCGCACCACGCCTACATGGTCGGCGACCACTTCAGCGTGCTGCGCCTGGGCACCCTCGAACTCAGCGCCGACCGCGGCGAGGTCGGCCTCCAAGATCTCACCGACCATATGGCGGGCGGCGCCGAACTCGCGGCACTCAAACATGAGTTGGCGCAGGTCAGCGGTGTCGACGTCGAAGGGCTGCCCGAAGCGGCGGACCTCAGCGGGCCCGGCGCGCCGACCGCGCCCGAAGGGACCTCCTGACCTGCCCGACGCCCCCCTCGCGACCGTATCGGGGTCGGCACGGCCCGGCGCCCGGTGCGGGTGATCCCCCGGCGATCCTCGGCGGGCGCCGCCCCGGGAACGCCGCCGGGACGGGGTCGGGCGTCCTCGCCGACGCGGCGGCCGGCGAGGGGGCGTTCGGGAACCGGTCCCGGTCGCGGCGCGCACCCGCCGGTTCCCGCGCTCGTGCGGGGCGGGACCGGGTCCGCCCGCCGCCGGGGCGGGCGGACGTGCCGGCGGGAGCGCCGCGGGCCGTCGGCAGGCGGCGGCGCGCGGGCGCTTCTATCCTGAGGGGTGCGGGGCCGTCCGGCCTCCGTCCACGGTGCGACGACTGGGCGGGTCCGTCCTCATGTCCCCACACGTGGGAGCAGCCCATGACGCACGCGTGCACACGACCGCGCAGGGGGGCCGTCCTCGCCACCGCGGTGGCGATGTTCATCGTTCCGGTCGCGGGCGGGACGGCCCTCGCCGCACCGCGGGCCGCCACGGCCGCCCCCGCCGCCGACCCGCCCTCCCCGTCGCCCTCCGAGGACGCCGTCCGCGAGCTCACCCCCGCCGTGCGGCGCCAGTTGGACGCCGCCGTGCGGCGGGTGATGGACGAGGCGGACATCCCCGGGGTGACCGTCGGGCTGTGGACGCCCGACGAGGGCGAGTACGTGAAGTCCTTCGGCGTCGCCGACAAGGAGGACGGCCGGAAGATGACCGACGACCTCTACACGCGGATCGGCAGCGAGACCAAGACGTTCACCGTCACCGCGCTGCTGGAGCTGGTGGACCAGGGCGAGGCCGGCCTCGACGACACGATCGACCGGTACGTCGACGGGGTGCCCGGCGGCGACCGGATCACCCTGCGCCAGTTGGCCGGGATGCGCAGCGGCCTGTTCAACTACACCGAGGACGACGCCTTCTACAAGGCGCTGACGACCGACCCCCGGCGGCCGTACACCCCGCGGCAACTGCTCGACTTCGCGTTCGCGCACCCCGCGCTGTTCCCGCCGGGAGAGAAGTTCTCCTACAGCAACACCAACCTCGTCCTGCTCGGCCTGGTCGTGGAGAAGCTGTCCGGGAAGAAGATCCAGACCTACATCCGCGACCACATCCTGCTGCCGGCCGGCATGGGACACAGTCTCTTCCCGTTCGGCGCCGAGTTCCCCGACCCGCACCCGCAGGGCTACACGAACCAGACGGCGGACGGGAAGGTCGAGGACGCGGCCGACTGGAACCCGTCCTGGGCCTGGGCCGCGGGCGCGATGATCTCGACCCTGGACGACCTGCGGATCTGGGCGCGCACGGTCGCCACCGGAGTCCTGCCCGACGGCAACACCCTGATCAGCCCCTTCACCCAGAAACAGCGGCTCGCCACGCAGCCGACCACGGCCCCGGGCGCCGGCTACGGCCTGGGCATCTTCGACGTCGACGGCTGGATCGGCCACAACGGATCGCTGCCGGGCTACGAGTCCCTGACCGTCTACCTGCCGTCGGCGCGGACCACGCTGGTCGTGCTGCTGAACACCGACATCGACCACAAGGGCGCCGAGCCCAGCACCCTCCTCGGCGACGCGATCACACGGATCGTCTCTCCGGACCATGTCTTCGACCTGCCGGCGGAACCAGCGGCGAGGTGAAACGCGTTACGAGGGAGAGGGACCCTCCGGGCACGGTCACGGAGGCGCACATCACACAGCGGGAAGGACGACATGGCGCACACGGAGCAGGACGGGACGGCACCGGACACCGCCGAGGCCCTGCGGCGGTCGCGGTTCGGCGCCCTGCCGGAGCGGATCCGTCCGCAGGACACGGTGGAGGAGCGGCCGGCCGTCGCGCAGGACCCGGCGCGCACCGCCTACGACCCGGACGAGTGGCTGGTCCGTTACTGCCTGTGAGCCGACGCGGCCGCACCGCGGGGACGGGACCCGGAAGCTCGGTCGGCCGCATCCCGGGGACGGGACCGGCAGGCCCCGCCGGCCCTACCGCGGCGACGGGACCCGTGAGCTCCGTCCCCGCGGACGGCCGCCGTCGCCGTCAGAGCGCGCGCACCTCGTCGATGCGTACGGGCCGGTGCTCGTGCAGTGACAGCGTGCACGCCTCCGCGACCCAGCCCGCCTCCAGGGCGTCCGCGACCGTGCACGGGGACGGTCGGGTGCCCGCGACGACCTCTGTGAACGCGGTGAGTTCGGCGCGGTAGGCGGCGGTGAACCGGTCCATGAAGAAGTCGTGCGGGATGCCGGCCGGGAAGGTCACGCCCGGCTCCACGGACCGCAGCGGCAGCTTGTCGTCCAGCCCGACCGCGATCGAGTCCGTGAACCCGTGCAGCTCCATGCGCACGTCGTAACCGCGGGCGTTGTGGCGGCTGTTGGAGACCACGGCGATCGTGCCGTCGTCCAGGGTGAGGATCGCGCCGGTGGTGTCGGCGTCGCCCGCCTCCTTGATGTAGTCGGCACCGCGGTTGCCGCCGACCGCGTACACCTCGGTCACCTCTCGGCCCGTCACCCACCGGATGATGTCGAAGTCGTGCACGGAACAGTCGCGGAAGATGCCTCCGGAGGCGGCGACGTACGCGGCCGGCGGCGGCGCCGGGTCCAGCGTCGTCGACCGGACCGTGTGCAGCGTGCCGAGCTCACCGGCCGCGACGGCCGCGCGGGCGGCGACGAAGCCCGAGTCGAAGCGGCGGTTGAAGCCGATCTGGATCGGGACGTCGCTGCCCTCGACCGCCTTCAGCACCTCGACGCCCTCGCGCATGGTGCGCGCGACGGGCTTCTCGCAGAAGACGGGGACGCCGGCCGCCACGGCCGCCGTGATCAGGGCGGGGTGGGCGTCGGTGGCGGCCGCCACCACGATGCCGTCCACGCCGGCGGCCAGCACCGCCTCGGGCGAGTCCGCGACCTCGGCGCCGAACCGCTCGCCCGCCGCCTTGGCGGCCTGGGTGAACGGGTCGGCGACGACGAGCGACTCGACCGCGTCGAGTCCGGAGAGGGTCTCGGCGTGGAAGGCGCCGATGCGGCCGAGGCCGAGGATTCCGATGCGCATGAGGGTGACTGCTCCTTGAGTGCGGGCGGTGCGGGCGGTGCAAGTGGTGCGAGTGAGGCGAGGCGTGGGTCGTACGGGCGGTGCGAGTGGTGCGAGGCGTGGGTGGTGCGGGCGGTGCGCGTGCCGCGGGGCGCGGGTGAGGTGGGGGACGTCGGCTAGTCGAGGCCGCCGAGGACGTTCTGGTCCCAGTCGATCACCGAACCGGTGACCACACCGGACCGGTCGGACAGCAGCAGCACCACGAAGTCGGCGATCTCGTCCGGCTGCCCCAGCCTGCCCATCGGCAGCCGGGCCGCCGCCTGTTCGCGCCAGTCGTCGCCCGCGCCGTGGAAGGCGCGCTGGGTCGCGTCCTCGCCCTCGGTCGCGGTCCAGCCGATGTTCAGGCCGTTGATCCGGATCCGGTCCCAGCGGTGGGCGTGCGCCGCGTTGCGGGTGAGTCCCGCGAGTCCGGCCTTGGCGGCCACGTACGGCGCCAGGAACGCCTGTCCGCCGTGTTCCGAGGAGGTGATGATGTTGACGATCGTGCCGGGCGCCCCGCGTCCCACCATGTCGGCGACCGCCGCCTGCATCGCGAAGAACGGCCCCTTGAGGTTGATCGCGATGTGCGCGTCGAACAGCTCGGGCGTGGTGTCCAGCAGGGTGCCGCGCGAGGTCAGCCCCGCCGAGTTGACCAGGCAGTCGACCCGGCCGTGGGCGGCCACCGTCTCCGCGACGGAGGCCTTCGCCCCGTCCGCGTCCGCGAGGTCGGCGCGTACGTAGGCGGCCTTGCCCCCGGCCGCCGTCAGCTCGGCCGCGAGCGCCTCACCGGGCTCGGGGCGCCGCCCGGTGACGACCACCGCCGCCCCCGCGCGCACCGCGGCGCGCGCGACGGCCGCCCCCACGCCCTGGCTGCCGCCGTTGACCAGGACGACCTTGTCGTCGAGCAGTCCCATGACGTTCCCCTCTCCCTGTCCGCTCTCAGCCCGCTCGCCGTCCGGCACCGGCCCGCAGCTCCTCGCGCAGTGCCCGCGGGGTCCACTTCTCGTGCACGGCCCGCCGGACGACGTCCGCCTGTGACGGCGGCGCGAGACCGCCGACCGGCGGGTCCTCGTCCAGATCGGTCGGGAACGGGTAGCCCTCGGCGCTCGCGGCGATCACGTTCTCCAGCCACGCCTGGTCCGCGCCCGCGGCCGCGCGGTCCAGCAGCACCGGGAAGACCGCGTTCACCACCGCCTCCCGGTCCACCGTCTCCATCGCCCGCCCGAAGGCGGACGAGACCTGGAGGAGGTTCGCCATGCGCAGGACGTCGGCCGTGCGGTTGGTGCCGGCCGCGTGGAACAGCGCCGGGTTGAAGAAGGCGGCGTCGCCCTTCGCCAGCGGGAGCTGTACGTGCCGGTCCGCGAAGTACGCCTGGAACTCGGGGCGTCGCCAGGCCAGGTAGCCCGGCTCGTACCGCTGCGAGTACGGCAGGTACATCGTCGGGCCGGACTCGACCGGCATGTCACCGTGCGCGACCGCGCCCTGGAGGGTGAGCACGGGGGAGAGGCGGTGCACATGGGCCGGGTAGGCGGCCGCGGCCTCGTCGCTGAGGAAGCCGAGGTGGTAGTCGCGGTGCGCGGTCTGGGCCGCGCCGCCCGGGTTGACCACGTTGACCTGGGAGGTGACCTGGTAGCCCGGGCCGAGCCAGGCCGACGAGACCAGCGCCAGGATGTCGTTGGCGTAGTAGTCCGCGAACGCCTCCGGGTCATGGCGGGCCGCCTTCTCCAGCGCGTTCCACACCCGGTCGTTCGCGCCCGGCCGGGCGAAGTGGTCACCGGCGCCCGTGCCCGCGGCACGCTGCCCGGCGATCAGGGCGTCGAACACGGCCGTGGCCCGGTCGACGACCGCCGGGTCCGTGAAGGCCCCGCGGAAGACCACGATGCCCGGCCCCTCGTCGAGCGCGCGGACCAGCTCGGCCCCCACCTCCCGGCGGTCCCCCGCGCCGCGCAGCCGGTCGCTGTCGTAGACGAGGACGCCGTCCGTCACGGCGGAGGCGTGCGGATAGGCGGCGAGGTCGGTGGTGCGTTCGACCAGGGTCCGGAAGGCGGCCAGGTCGCAGTCCTGGGCGGACAGCCAGACCCGGCGCTGTGCGGCGGTGAGGGACATCGTCGTCCTTCCTTCGGTCACGAGTGCCACGCGGTGCTGTCATTCTTGTCAGTACAAACCTGTCGAACAACCAGCAGGCAGCCATCAAAAACCCCTCAAGGAGCCGAGGAGTACTCCCCATGGGCCATCCCTTCCCGATCCGCGAGATCGCACGTCAGGCGGGCCTGAGCGAGGCCACCGTGGACCGGGTCCTGAACGGGCGGGGCGGGGTGCGCGACAGCACCGAGCGTGAGGTGCGGCGGGCCATCGCCGACCTGGACCGGCAGCGCACCCAGGTGCGGCTCGTCGGCCGCACGTTCATGGTCGACATCGTGATGCAGACGCCCGAGCGGTTCAGCACCGCCGTGCGCGCCGCGCTGGAGGCCGAGCTGCCCGCCCTGCACCCGGCGGTGATCCGCTCCCGCTTCCACTTCCGCGAGACGGGCCCGGTGAGCGAACAGGTCGCGACCCTGGACCGGATCGCCCGGCGCGGCTCGCAGGGCGTGATCCTCAAGGCCCCGGACGTCCCCGAGGTGACCGCGGCCGTGGGCCGGCTCGAAGCCGCGGGCATCCCGGTGGTGACCCTGGTGACGGACCTGCCCGCGAGCGCCCGGCTGGCATACGTCGGCATCGACAACCGGGCGGCCGGTGCCACCGCCGCGTACCTCATGGGCCAATGGCTCGGCGACCGGCCCGGCAACGTGCTCACCAGCCTCAGCAGCGGGTTCTTCCGCAACGAGGAGGAACGCGAGATGGGCTTCCGCGCCGCCCTGCGCGCCCTGCGCCCGCGGCGCGCCCTGGTCGAGATCACCGAGGGGCAGGGACTCGACGCCACCCAGTACGACCTGGTGCGGGCCGCGCTGGAACGCGACCCGGAGATCCGGGCGGTCTACTCCATCGGCGGCGGCAACATCGCCACGCTCCGCGCCTTCGCGGACCTCGGCCGCGACTGCGCGGTGTTCGTCGCCCACGACCTCGACCACGACAACACCCGTCTGCTGGGCGAGCACCGGCTGTCCGCCGTGCTCCACCACGACCTGCGCCAGGACCTGCGCGAGGCCTGCCACGTCCTGATGCGCGCCCACGGCGCCCTGCCCCCCGCGGGTCCGGTGCTGCCGTCGGCGATCCAGGTGGTCACCCCGTACAACATGCCGTCCTGCACCGTGCCTACGCCGACGCCACGTTGACCCAGGCGCCGCTCTCGGCGGACCGCGTCATCGCGTCCAGCACGGCCGCGCCGCGCACCGCGTCGGTGAGGGTGGCGCCGTACGGGGTGTCCTCGGCGACGGAGCGCAGGAAGCGGTACGCCTCGATCACCTTCAGGTCGTCGTAGCCCATCGCGTTCGCCGCCCCCGGCTGGAACGCGCCGAACTCGCCGTCGCCCGGGCCGACATACACCGTGCCGACGGGCTGGTCCTGGTAGCCCGTGCCGCGGCTGACGCCCAGCTCGTTCATCCTGCGGAAGTCCCAGAACACCGCGCCCTCGGTGCCGTGCACCTCGAAGCCGTAGTTGTTCTGCTCGCCGACCGAGACCCGGCAGGCCTCCAGGACACCGCGGGCGCCGGAGGCGAAGCGCAGCAGGCAGTTGACGTAGTCCTCGTTCTCGACCGGGCCCAGCTCGCCGCCGGCGGCCCGTGTGTGGCCGGCCGTGGCGCCCAGCGGGCGGGCCCGCTCCGGCACGAAGACGGCCGTGTCGGCGGTCAGGGACGCGATGTCGCCGAGCAGGTGGTGGGCCAGGTCCGCGCCGTGCGAGGCGAGGTCGCCCAGCACCCCGCTGCCGCCCCGCTCCCGCTCGAACCGCCAGGTCAGAGCCCCCTCGGGATGGGCCGCGTAGTCGCTGAACAGCCTGATGCGGACATGGGTGACCGTGCCGATGCCGCCGGAGGCGATCAATTCGCGGGCGGCCTCCACGGCGGGCGCGTTGCGGTAGTTGAAGCCGACCGCGCCCTGCACCCCGGCCTTGGCGACCGCGTCCGCCACCGCCCTCGCGTCCGCCACCGTCAGGCCCACCGGCTTCTCGATCCAGAGGTGCTTGCCCGCCTCGGCCATCGCGACGCCGATCTCGCGGTGCAGGAAGTTCGGCGCGGTGACGCTGACCGCCGCCACCCGGGGGTCGGCGGCCACCTCACGCCAGTCGCGGGCGGTGGACGCGAACCCGTACCGCGCGGCCGCCTCCTCGGCGCGGCCCGGCACGTCCTCGGCGACCGTCACCAGCTCCGGACGCAGGGCCAGGTCCGGATAGTGGTGCCGCACCCGCAGATACGCCTGGGTGTGCACCCGGCCCATCCAGCCGAACCCGACAACGGCGACACCGAGCGGACGCACCACCATGACAGCCCCTCTTTGGACCGGTCCAAGTACTTGTCCAGGTCACCCTGGGCGCCTGTCATCCCGGTGTCAACCCCCTGCTCGGAAGCCCCCGCTAGCGTCCGCCGCCCCTCGCCCCCTTTGACAACGCGGCGAGGCCCGTGGAACGGTCCATGACATGAGACCGCCGACGATCCGTGACGTCGCCGACCAGGCCGGCGTGTCCAAGTCGCTGGTCTCGCTGGTGCTGCGCGGCTCCGACCAGGTGCGCCCCGAGAAGCGGGACGCCGTCCTGCGGGCCGCGCGCGAGCTCGGCTACCGGCCCAACGCCGCCGCGCGCAGCCTCAGCGAACAGCGCACCCGCACGGTCGGCGTGCTCCTGAACGATCTGCGCAACCCCTGGTTCGTCGACCTGCTCGACGGCCTGAACTCCCTGCTGCACGCGAACGGCCTGCACATGCTGCTCGCCGACGCCCGCCTCAACCGCCGTACAGGACACGACCTCACCGGCCCCTTCCTGGACCTCCAGGCCGACGGTCTGGTCGTGGTCGGCACGCTGCCCGACCCGGCCGCGCTCGGCCCGGTCGCCGCCCGCGTGCCGGTCGTCGTCGCGGGCGCCCGCGAGGCCGTACCGCCCACGGCCGACCTTGTCGCGGGCGACGACGAGCACGGCGCCCGCCTCGCCACCGAACATCTGATCGCCCTCGGCCACCGCAGGATCGCCCACCTCGCGGGCTACGGCGCCGTGGGCGAACTCCGCCGGCGCAGCTTCGAGGCGACGATGCGGGCGCACGGGCTGGCCGACGGCGCGCGCGTCGAACCCGGCGACATGACCGAGGAGGGCGGCTACCGCACCGCCGTCCGGCTGCTGGGCCACCCCGGGCGGCCCACCGCGGTCTTCGCCGTCAACGACATCGCCTCGGTCGGCGTCCTGTCGGCCGCCGCGGAACTGGGCCTGCGCGTGCCGCACGACCTGTCCGTGGTCGGCTACGACAACACGAGCATCGCCCGGCTGCGCCACGTCTGGCTGACCACCGTCGACGCCGCCGGCCACGAGGTCGGCCGCCGTGCCGCCCGCTGCCTCCTCGACCGTCTGGAGACCCCCGGGGGAGCGGGCCGGGTCCACCTCGCGGTGCCGACCCTGGAGATCCGCGGCACGACGGCACCGCCTCCGGCGGACCTCCGAGGTTGATCGCGTAGGTGCCGGTCACCACGCCGGGGGTGATCTGCCGGGACACTTCGTCGCGGCGGCGCGGGCTGGCGCGCGTGCCGGGCACGCGTGAGGGTGGGGACATGGCGGACACCACGGCGGCCGTCCACGGCCCGCACCGGCACGATACCCGCGAGGCCGTCCTCTTCGGCGGTGTCTACGGCGCCGTGCTGGCCTCGTCGATGGTCGCGGCGCTCACCCAGTACGGCCGCACCGACCGGGCCGGCCGCCGCTACGACGCCGCCTGGTTGCTGGTGACCGCGCTCGCCTCCGCCCTCGCGCACGGCTACGCCCACTACATCGCCGAGCGCCGTCCGCACCGCCGCTGGGACGTCGTGCGCAGCCTGGCCGAGGAGTGGCCCCTGGTCGTCGCGGTGCTGCCGACCGTGCTGCTGCTGGCCGGGGCGGGCTGGGGCTGGTGGCCGCCGAACGGTGTGGAGTACCCCGCGTTCGCCCTGAACATCGCCTTGCTGTTCACCCTGGGGGTGGTCACCTCACGGTGGCTGCGGCGCTCCTGGCCGCGGTGTGTGGCGCTCGGACTGGGGGACGCGCTGCTCGGGGTCGTCGTCGTGGTGGCGAACGCGCTCATCAAGTAGCGGTGGGGCGGCCCTTCGTGGTGCGGTGGCCCTTCGTGGTGCGGTGGCCTCTAGTGGTGGGGTGCACCCCTCTTGGTGCTCCGAGTCCTCTCGTGGGGCGTGGTGTTCGCGTCGTGGAGCGCGGTGGTTCGCGCCGGTTTCGTGGTGCTCCGCCCAGGTCGTGGGTGCGCACCGGCGCGGCGGCTTCGCGCCGGTGCGCACCCACGACACCCGGTCGGGTCAGTTCCTGCCCCTGCTGACGACCCACTTCCCGTCGACCCAGTTGCCGACGGTCTCGTAGCCGGAGCGGAAGGAGCCGAGCCGGTCCAGGGTGAGTCCGGCCTCGGCGGTGGACCTCACGGGGGTGTAGCCGGCCGGGTCGTCGGCCGAGCCGCCCCCGGTGTTCCTGGCGACGTAGGGGAAGGGGTACGCCGGGCGGGCGGAGGTGACGTGGCCGGCGCTGTCGAATGTGCTGGTCAGCAGGCTCGCCGGGGCCACGCCCCGGGTGACCCAGTCGGTCACGGCGGTCAGCGCGTCGAAGGTGTTCGGGCCCTGGCCGCCACCGCAGTGGGCGACCCCCGGGAGCAGGAACAGCCGGGCGAAGGCGCCGGTCGCCTCGGCACCGCCCATCGCCTTCTGGACGGCCTTGTAGTACGCCATCGTGCCGACGGCCGGGATGTGCTGGTCGCCCAGACCGTGCCAGAGGATCAGCTTGCCCCCGGCCTCGCGGAAGGCCGACAGGTCGGGGTCCGTGGCGTCGTACATGCCCTCGTTGGGCCCCATGACCTTCCGGTAGTAGGCCGCGGTGAACTCGATGTCCTTGTACGTCAGGGCCGGCCGCGGGCTGTCGAAGATCTGGTAGCGGATGGTCTCCCGGACGAAGCTCTGGTCGCCTGTCGCACCGGTGGCCGTGGCCGGCACGATGACGCCCGCCCAGTTCAGTTCGGAGCCGCGCAGCTGGTATCCCGGGTACAGCAGCCTGCCGTGCTCGTCGGTCGGGCCCGCGTAGATCCGGCGCAGGGTGGTGACCTGGTCCGCGGTGAGGCAGAAGTCCGCGGCCGTGGGGTGGCCGCCCGCCGCGCACCGGATGCTCGCGGGGTCCCAGTGGCAGGCCGGCGGGTCGGCGACGATCCCGTCGGCGGGCGCCCCGCAGCCCTGGAGCACGGCGGCGTGCAACGGCGCGAGGTCGGCCGTGGTGAGGGTGGCCGGACCGCCGTTCAGAAAGACGGACTGCGCGGTCCAGGCGTGCGAGAAGGTGTTCAGGGCGGTGAAGTTGTTGGCCGGGGCACCGGCGACGATCCCGTCGAAGTCGGTCGGGTAGCGCTGGGCCTCGGTGAGCGCCTGGTGCCCGCCCTGCGAGCGGCCGTCGAAGTAGGAGTGCGAGGCGGCCCGCCCGTAGAACCGTTCGATGACCGCCTTCGCCACCTGGGCCAGTTCGTGGTCGGACTTGTAGCCGAAGTCGGCGCGCAGCGTCGGGTCGGTCGAGAACAGGCCACCGCCCTGGGAGTGGCCCTCGTCGCTGGAGGCGACGGCGAAGGCGCCGGTGGTCAGCGGGACGCAGCCGGTCGAGGCGGGCGCGCCGGCCGTGTTCACGTTGCCGCACAGGCCGCCGCAGCCGAACTGGAGGTAGTCGGCCTGCCGGCCCGTCAGGGGCAGCCGTATCTCGAAGTGGATCTGAGGGGCGATGACGCCCTTCACGTAGCAGGCGGCCCAGTCGCCGAGCGTGTTGCCGCCGGCGGCCGGTTCCGCGGCCGAGGTGATCTCGAAGGGGGTGCCGGGTACCGCGTTCGCCAGGTCCAGCGCGGCGACGCCGGCGCAGGGGAGGGCCGGTGCGATCCCCGCGGACGTACCGCTCGCGGCCACGACGGCGGCCGGGGCGGCAGCGGGTACGCCGCCGTCGGCGCCCTGGGCGGGGGTGGTGCCCGCGCCGGTCACGAGCGCGAGGGCGGCGGCGAGGCCGGTCATGAAGGCGGCTCTGCGCCACCGGCCCCATCGGGTCAGCCTGGGCATGGGCATGCGGTCTCCCATCGACCGTCGGTCCGGAGTCGGGTTCCGGGGCTGGGGATTCGGGGTCGGCGTTCCAGGGCCGGGTGGCGGGATTCCGCTGTCCGGGGACGGGGTTCCGGGGCCGGGAGCGGGGATTCGATCCCGGTGTCCGGAGCCGCCTCAGGAGCGGAAGCGGAGGGGAAGCGTGAGCGGAAGCGGAGGGATCAGGCGGCGCCGCCCCGGGACCGTAGCGCCGACGCGCATGTTCGAGCAATACGGCAGACAAAATTGTTGACAATCTTGTTTGGCTAGATTTAGGTTCGACAGGCACTCACTCAGGGAGGGCACATGCCGACAGAAGCCCGTCCGAGCACCGGGGAGCAGGCCAAACAGCACGCGTTGACGCGGCTGCGGCAAGCGATCCTGCACGGCGACATGGCGCCGGCGCAGCGGTTGGTGGAGAACGAGCTCGCCGAGCAGTTCGGTGTGACACGGGCCAGCATCCGGGCGGCACTCATCGACCTGGAGTCCCAGGGGCTGGTCGAGCGGATCCGCAACCGCGGTTCGCGGGTGCGGGTGGTGACCGTGGACGAAGCGGTCGCCATCACCGAGTGCCGCATGGTCCTCGAAGGGCTGTGCGCGGCGAAGGCGGCCGTCGCGGCCAGTGACGAGCAGCTGAGTGAACTGACCGACCTCGGCACGGCCATGACCAAGGCGGTGGCCGACGGCGAACCGGTGACCTACTCCGACCTCAACCACGAACTGCACGTCCGGATCCGGGAGTTCTCCGACCAGCGCACCGCCCAGCAACTGCTGGAACGGCTCAATGCCCAACTGGTGCGTCATCGGTTCCAGTTGGCGCTTCGTCCCGGACGTCCGCAGCTGTCCCTGAACGAGCACCTGACCATGATCGAGGCGATCCGGGCCAGGGACCCGCAGGCGGCCGAGGCGGCCGTCCGCGCCCACCTCACCAGCGTGATCGAGGCGTTGCGCGACTGACGCGCGGCCGACCGGCACACGCGGGGCGGGCGCCCACCTGTCCATCAAGGAGATTTCTGCAATGACGCATGGAAACGCGCCCGCCGTTCCACGCTCGACACTCGTCATCACCGCGCACGCCGGGGACTTCGTCTGGCGCGCGGGCGGAGCCATCGCCCTGGCCGCGTCCCGGGGCGAGAGGGTCACCATCGCGTGCCTGACCTTCGGCGAGCGCGGGGAGTCCGCCAAGGCGTGGCGCGAGGGCCGGAAGCTGGAGGAGATCAAGGCGATACGCCGGGAGGAGGCCGAGCGTGCCGCCGCCGCCCTCGGTGCCGGGGTCCGCTTCTTCGACGCGGGCGACTATCCGCTGGTCGCCACCGCCCAGCTGACCGACAAGCTGGTCGGCGTCTACCGCGACACCCAGCCGGACGTCGTCCTCACCCACCCCGCCCAGGACCCGTACAACGGCGACCATCCGGCCGCCAACCGCATGGCCCTGGAGGCCCGTGTCCTCGCCCAGGCGATCGGCTACCCGGGTCCGGGCGAGATCATCGGCGCCCCGCCGGTCTTCTTCTTCGAGCCGCACCAGCCGGAGATGAGCGGCTTCCGGCCCGAGGTGCTGCTCGACATCACCGAGGTGTGGGACACCAAGCGCGAGGCCATGGAGTGCCTCGGCGCCCAACAGCACCTGTGGGACTACTACACCGACCTCGCCGTCCGCCGCGGTGTCCAGCTCAAGCGCAACGCCGGCCCCAACCTGGGCCTGGCGCACCGGACCATGGCCGAGGCGTACATGCGTCCGTTCCCGGAGATCGCGAAGGAGCTGGCATGAGCGGCGTGATCGTCACCGATCCGCCGAAGGCGGCCGCCGAGGACGTCGACGCGCTGGCCCGCTTCGGCGTGGCCACCGTCAGCGAGGCGATGGGGCGCACCGGTCTGCTCGGCCCGCGGATCCGCCCCGTCCAGCAGGGCGTACGCGTCGCCGGCACCGCTGTGACCGTGCTCAGCTGGCCCGGCGACAACCTCATGATCCACGCAGCCGTCGAGCAGTGCGGGGCGGGCGACATCCTGGTCGTCACCACCACCTCGCCCTCCACCGACGGCATGTTCGGCGAGCTGTTCGCCACCGCGCTCCAGCGGCGCGGGGTGCGGGGCGTGGTCACCGACGCGGGTATCCGGGACACCCAGGAGCTGCGCGACATGGGCTTCGCGGCCTGGGCCCGGGCCGTCAGCGCGCAGGGCACCGTGAAGGCCACCGGCGGTTCGGTCAACGTGCCGGTCGTCATCGACGGCCGGGTGGTCCGCGCCGGTGACGTGGTCCTCGCCGACGACGACGGCGTGGTGGTCGTCCCCCGCGAGCGCGCCCGCGCCACGGTCGAGGCGGCCGAGGCCCGCGATGCCAAGGAGGCCGCCACCCGCGCCGCCTTCGTCGACGGCCAACTCGGCCTGGACCGCTACGGTCTGCGCGACACGTTGAAGCGCCTCGGCGTGGAGTACCGGACCTACGAGGAGTACACGGGCGAGGGGGCGGGATCGTGACCCGCGGGCCGGAGAGCGGGCGCGTGGACGGGCCCGAGGGAGCCCCGGGGAGCGGGACCGAGGGTGGCCCGGGGAGTCGGCCCGGGGGAGCCCTGGAGGGCGGGACCGAGGGCGGCTCGGGGAGCGGGCGCGTGGGCGGCTTCGAGGAGGTGCCCTGCCTGCTGATGCGGGGCGGCACCTCCAAGGGCGCCTACTTCCTGGCCGAGGACCTGCCCGCCGAGCCGCCCGCCCGGGACGAGCTGCTGTTGCGCGTCATGGGCAGCCCGGACGCGCGTCAGATCGACGGCCTGGGCGGGGCGCACCCGCTCACCAGCAAGGTCGGCGTGGTCTCACGGTCCGACGACCCGTGCGCCGACGTCGACTACCTCTTCCTTCAAGTCGCCGTCGAACGACCGGAGGTGAGCGAGCGTCAGAACTGCGGGAACATCCTCGCGGGCGTCGGGCCGTTCGCCGTGGAACGCGGGCTGGTACCGGCGGGGGAGGAGCGCACCTCCGTACGCATCAGGATGGTCAACACCGGCGACCTCGCCACGGCGACCTTCCCGACGCCGGGCGGCCGGGTCGACTACACGGGCGACGCCGCGATCTCGGGCGTGCCCGGCACGGCGGCCCCCGTGACGATCGAGTTCCCGCCGGGCGCCCACCCGTTGCTGCCCACCGGGAACGTCCTGGACGTGATCGACGGCGTGCCGGTGACCTGCGTGGACAGCGGCATGCCGACCGTGCTCGTCGCCGCGGGTGACCTCGAGGTCACCGGATACGAGCAGCCCGAGGACCTGGAGGGGGATCTCGTCCTCGCCGGCCGGCTGCGCGAACTGCGCCTGGCGGCAGGCAGGTTGATGGGTCTGGATGATGTCTCGGACTCCACCGTGCCCAAGGTGACCCTGCTCGCCGCGCCCCGCGACGGCGGCGCGGTCACCACCCGGACCTTCATCCCGGTCCGCTGCCACACCTCGATCGGCGTGCTCGGCGCGGCAGGCGTGGCCGCCGGGCTGCGCATCAAGGGGGGCGTCGGCGCGCGACTCGCCCGGCTTCCCGACCGGGGCGAGCGTGTCCGCATCGAACACCCCACCGGGTTCCTGGACATCGAGAGCAGCCTCGGCACCGGACCCGACGGCCTGCCCACGGTCCGCCGTACGGCTGTGGTCCGTACGGCCCGCAAGATCTTCGACGGCATCGTCTTCCCGAGGGCCGCCGAGACGGCACCGACACCCGCACCGTCCCGAGGAGGTCAGCGATGACTCCGCCGCTCGGCGACATCGCCCACATCGGTCACGCCCAGCTGTTCACCCCGGACCTGGACGCCAGCGTCGCCTTTTTCACCGACTACCTGGGGCTCACCGTCAACGGGCGGCGGGGTGACAGCGTCTACCTGCGGACCTTCGACGACTACGAGCACCACAGCCTGGTGCTCACCGCCCGCGCGCGGCCGGGTCTGGGGAGGCTCGCCCTGCGCACCTCCAGCGAGGAGGCCCTCCGGCGCCGGGTCGCGGCGAACGAGGCGGCGGGCGGTGGCGGTAACTGGGCGGAGGACGAGCCGGGGCTCGGCAAGCTGTACGTCACGACCGACCCGGACGGCCACGAACACGCCCTGTACTGGGAGAGCGAGTACTACCGGGCTCCCGAGGAGCTGAGGCCGGCGCTGAAGAACCAGCCGCAGGCCAAGCCCAACCGGGGCGTGGGCGTGCGGCGACTGGACCACATCAACTTCCTCGCCGCCGACGTGCTCGCCAACGCCGAGTTCCAGCAGAACGTGCTGGGCGCCCGGCCCACCGAGCAGATCAGGCTCGACACCGGGAGGATCGCGGCACGCTGGCTGACCTTCACCGACAAGTCGTACGACGTCGTCTACACCTCCGACTGGACGGGCTCGGCCGGGCGCCTGCACCACATCGCCTTCGCGACCGACACCCGCGAGGACATCCTGCGGGCCGCCGATCTCGCCATCGACAGCGGTGTGTTCATCGAGACCGGCCCGCACAAGCACGCCATCCAGCAGACGTTCTTCCTCTACGTCTATGAGCCGGGCGGCAACCGGATCGAGCTGTGCAACCCGCTCACGCGGCTGGTGCTGGCCCCCGACTGGCCGCTGATCACCTGGACCGAGGCCGAGCGCGCCAAGGGGCAGGCCTGGGGCCTGAAGACCATCGAGTCCTTCCACACGCACGGCACGCCGCCGGTCGCGTAGCCGCCGCCCGTCACGGGTCCCGCCGGGGGGTGGGCCGCGCGTCACCGCGCGCGCTCACCCCCCTTGCCGTACCCCGGCGAGAGCCTTGTCCCGCCCCGGCAAGAGCCTTGCCGTGCCCCGGTGGAAGCCCCCGTGTGACCTCGGCAGCTACGCCACCTTCGGCATGCTGGTCGGCGCCCTCACCGCGGGCACCGTCGCCGACCGGATCGGCCGCAAGAAGCTGATGGTCTCGTGCGTGGTCCTCTTCTCGCTGGCCTCCGGCGTGTGCGCGCTGGCGGACAGCCTCACGGTCTTCGGCCTCGGCCGGACCCTGGCCGGCGTCGGCCTCGGCGGCCTGCTGCCCACCGCGATCAGCATGGTCTGCGACTACGCCCGACGACCACCGGCCGGGACGTGCACCTGCCCTTCGGCGGGTTCCACGACTCGGGTACGGCCTACAAGGAGCAGGGGGAGGAGGTCTTGCGCTTCTGCACCAGAGTCAAGACTGTGGCCATGCACTTCGGCGCTTGAGCGCGTCGTCCGAGCATGTTGTGAGAGAGGAGGACGCCGATGGCTGACGAGACGATCGGCGTCGTAGGCGCCGGCATCGTGGGCCTGGCCACGGCCCGTGAGGTCGCGCTGCGCCGCCCCGGCACCCGCGTCGTGGTGTTCGAGAAGGAACCGGAGGTCGCGCTCCACCAGACCGGCCACAACTCCGGCGTGGTGCACGCCGGCATCTACTACACGCCGGGCAGCCTCAAGGCCGACCTGTGCGTGCGCGGGGTGGCCCTTCTGCGCGAGTACTGCCAGGACCGCGCGCTGCCGTACCGGGAGATCGGCAAACTGGTGATGGCGGTCCGCGAGGACGAACTCGGCCGCATGGACGCCCTCTACGAGAGGGCGAAGAACAACCACGTGCCCGACCTGCGGAGGATCTCCCGGGACGAGATCAAGGAGCTGGAGCCGCACGCCGGGGGTATCGCGGCCCTGCACTCCCCGCGCACCGCGATCACCGACTACCCGGCGATCGCCCGCGCGTTCGCCCAGGACGTCATCGGCTCGGGCGGCGAGGTGAGACTCGGCCACCCGGTCACCGGCATCACCGAGGTGCCGGGCGGCATCGAGGTCGCCTCGGGGCAGGACCGCCTGCGCGTGGACCGGCTGATCCTCTGCGCGGGCCTGCACTCCGACGCGGTCGCCCGGCTCGCCCAGGACGTGCGGGACCCGCGGATCGTCCCGTTCCGGGGCGAGTACATGCTGCTCAGACCGGACCGGACCCAGCTGGTGCGGGGGCTCCTCTATCCGGTCCCCGACCCGCGCTATCCGTTCCTCGGCGTGCACTTCACACCCCGCGTCGACGGCACGGTGGAGGTCGGTCCCAACGCCGTCCTCGCTCTGGCCCGGGAGGGCTACGGGCGGGGCCGGATCTCGCCCCGCGACCTGCTCGGCCTCGCCGCCTACCCCGGTACCTGGCGGATGGCGGCCCGGCACTGGCGTACCGGCGTCAAGGAGTACCGCGGCTCGTTCTCCGCCGCGGCGTTCATGAAGGACGCCAGGCTGTACGTCCCCGGTGTGGGCGTACGGGACGTGGTGCGCGGCGGCGCGGGCGTCCGCGCCCAGGCCCTGGACCGGGACGGCACCCTCGTCGACGACTTCCGCGTCCACCGGGTCGGCCGCGTCACCGCCGTACGCAACGCGCCCTCCCCGGCCGCCACCGCGTCCCTGGCGATCGCCGAGCACGTCGTCGACGCCGTCCTCGACGAGGCCTGACGCCGGCCGGAGCCCCCGGGGCCGAAACACCCAGAGTGCAGGGCGTTTCGCGCAACAACAGCTCGCGCTCCCGGGGGCTCCGCAAGGCCTCACGGCCCGCCTGGCGTTCCCCTGGCGACGTCCCACACCACCTGCTCCACGAAGAGAGACAAGTAGCCGGTGTGCACCACCCCGGCGAGCGCGGCGCCGAGGTGGCCGTCGGGCGCGCCGAGAAGGGCATTCCGGTGGCGCCGAAGGTCTGGCGCGACCTGACGGCACGCGCCGGGCGACTCGGCGTGGCGCTCCCGGCGACCACCGGACAGGTCCGTGCGCCGTCAGTCCCGGCGGGCCACCAGACGGTACGCGTTGGACACGCCGAGCCGGTGCGCCAACGGCCGTACCACGAACCGGTCCAGGAGCGTGCCCAGGATCAGGAGCGGGATCCCGGCGATCAGCAGGGCCGCGCGCCCCGCCCGGCGCGGGGCGCCCGGCGGCCGCGGCAGCCAGGGCGCGTCGTCGCGCGGCGCCGCGTGGTCCAGCGCCAGCCACACGGCGGCGAGCAGGTCCACCGGATCGTGCGGCTCGGCGTGCTGCTCCGCCACCACCGTGAACCCCAGGTCCGTCAGCCGGCGGCGCAGATTGGCCACCGGCACGAAGTGCAGGTGCTGCGGCTGGAGCCACGGCAGCCACCACCGCCCCAGGAGCCGGGCGTACCGGCTCTCCGGGTCCGGGACCTCGATGAGCAGATGCCCGCCGGGCCGTACCGCCTGCCGGGCGGCCGTCAGTTCCCGGTCGGGGTCGGTGCTGTGCTCCAGGTAGTGGAACATGCTGACCACGTCGTAGCGGCCGGCGAGTTCCCCCGCCAGAGCGGGGAAACCGCCGCGGTAGCCGCGCTCCACCCGGCCCTCGCGTGCGGCGAGTTCGACACCGGCCGTGAAGTCCAGCCCGTCGAACGACGTACCGGTCAGCACCTCACGCGCCGCCGCGCAGAAGTGCCCGTGCCCGGTGCCGACGTCGAGCCAGCGCTTCGGGGTGGGATCGTGCGCCAGCATCGACTCGGCACGGTTCCGGTACATTCCGGTACGGCCGCCGAAGGTGTCGCCGAGCTTCTTCTCGCCCAGCCCGTCGTAGAAGTCCCGGTAGTAGAACTCCAGGCCCGCTTCGCTGAGTCGCGGATTCTGGAACACGTGCCCGCAGGCGTCGCACCGGTCGAGGACGAAGCGGCCCGGCTTGTGCTGGAGCAGGTCGGTGGTGCGCAGCCGGGTGGTGAGCCGGTCGGACGCGCACCAGGGGCACGTGGTGCGCGGCGGCTCGAAGAAGCGCGCCGTGCCCTCGGCCAGGTCCGCCCGGTAGCCGGGGCGCAGCGCGGCGACCCGCTCGGCGCGGCTCGGCTCCCCGGCGGGCCGCTCGGTCTGCTCACTCATCGGAACTCCCTGGCGAGTCGGTCGAGATGGGCCGCCGCGGCGGACGCCCCGCCGGCGGCACGGAACGCCGTACGGATCCGTCCGGCGGCGGCGCGGTGTCCGGGTTCGTGCAGTACGGAGTCGAGCGCGGCGCCCAGCCGGGCGGCGGAGACCCGCCCGAACCTGACCCGCAGGCCCGCCCCGGCGTCCACCACCTGCCCGGCCACCACCGGCTGGTCGTCGCGGATGGGCGCCACCACGAGCGGGACCCCGTGCCACAGGGCCTCGCACACGGTGTTGTGGCCCGCGTGGCAGACCACCGCGGCCACCCGCCGCAGGAGGGCGAGTTGGGGCACGGAGGGCAGCACGAGCACGTCCTTGTCGTGGCCGGTCACGCGGAGACGGCTTTCCGGGGCGCCGGCACCGATCCCCGGTGCGTCGTCGACGCGGCGGCCGTCGCCCGGGTCGGTGTCCCCACGGAGGTCGCTCCCCGGGTCGGCGTCCGTGCGCTGCCCGTTGCCCGTGTCCGTGCGGAGCCGGTCGCCCAGGTCACCGTCCCTCCCGTACCCGTTCTCCGTGGCGCCGTCCGTCCCGAGGACGCCCCCCGGGTCGACGATCACCGCCTGTACCCGGTCGGCCCGGTCGCGCGCCGCCTCCCGGCAGGCGGCGAGGAAGCGCGCGCCCGCGTCGGCGTTCGCCGTGCCCAGGGTCACCAGCACCGTGGACCGGCCGGGGTCGAGCCACTCCCAGGGGAAGCCGGACGCGTCGGGCCGGGACTCGATCGACGGCCCGACCCAGCGGACCGGCCCACCGCGCCCGGCGGCGTCGGTACCCGCGAGCTCCGGTGTGCTGAATGCCAGCACCAAATGGGGCGAGAACCGCGGATCCGTGTCGCCCGCCGGATCGCCGACGGCCCGGCGCAGGTACGCGATCCGCTCCGCCACCCACTCCGTGACCCTGGGCAGCCCGGCCAGCGGATCGGCGAACTCGGCCGAGGTGGTCGCCGAGGTCGCCCACGGCAGCCCCAGCCGTTCGGCGACCAGCGCGCCCGCGAAGGCCTGCTGGTCGGCGACGACCACGTCCGGACGGAACTCCTCGACGGCCGCCCGCACCCCCGGCGCCATCGCCTCGGCCAACGGCACCAGGTACCACTCCCACAGGAACCTCAGCGCCTCCGGCCCCCGCAGCCCGGGCGGCCGACGTGCCTCGCCCGCACCCGGGACCGGCCCGGCACACGGGAACACCCGGGCCTGTGCCCCGGCCAGGCGGCCCACCAGCCCGGGGTCGGCACACGCCCAGGCCACCCGGTGCCCGCGGGCGGCCAGCCGGGAGGCGACGCCGACGGTCGGGTTGATGTGCCCGACCAACGGCGGTACGACGAACAGGAATCCGCTCACCGCGCATCGGCCTCCGCCCGCCGGGCCCCGAACCGCCAGGCGCGCGCGGCCTCCTGGACCAAGGACAGGATGTGGTCGCCGACCGTGCCCGCCGCCTCCACCAGCACGGAGTGCTCGTGTCCCGGGATCACCACGGTCCGGCAGTCCGGCAGCGACGACTCCAGCCACGGCGCGAGTGCGGCGAGGTCGGAGTCACCGCCGTATATGGCGAGCACCGGGCAGCGCACCGAGCGGATCCGGTCCTCCGTCAGGACCCGGCTGGCCGGGATGTCCCTGCCGAGGGTGGTGTCCCGGGCGAGCCGGGCCGCGCCCCGCGCCAGACGCGCGGTGTTGTGGCCCCGGTTGGCGGTGATCCAGGCGATGGCGTCGGGCTCGTTGTGGGCCAGCTCGGTCACCACCCGGTCGAGGATGCCGCCGAGCTTCGCCGCCCAGGCGGCGGTCGCCGGTTCGGACTCGATCAGGGACACGCTGGCCGTCCGCTCCGGGTGGCGCGCGGCGTATCCGAACGCGACCGTGCCGCCGTAGGAGTTGCCGACCAGGTGCACCGGACCGGTCACGGCCAGCCGGTCGAGCAGGGACTCCAGGTCGTCGATGTTGTGGTCCAGGGTGTAGCCGTCGGGCGGGCGTTCGCTGCGGCCGTGGCCCCGCAGGTCGTACATGACGACGTCGGCGCCCGCCGCGGCGAACGCGGGCGCCACCGTGAAGTAGTAACTGGCCAGGCTGTCGGTGAGCAGTCCGTGGACGAGTACCACGGTGGCGGCGGCCGGGCGGCCGTCCCGGGGACCGATCCGCTGTACGTGCAACCGGAGTTCACCGGTGTCGACCATCACCATGCGTCAGCTCGCCCCCGCCGCACGCAGACTGGTCACCACGTGGTCGACGAGCCGGCCGACGGTGAGCTCGATGATCTCGTCGAACTCCATGCCGGCCAGGAACTCGGCGAAGTTGACCCGGCCGCCGTACCGCTCCTCCAGCAGGCCCGCCAGCGTCACCAGGTCGATGCTCTCCAGCTCCAGGTCGCGGTTGAACGTGGTCGCCATGTCGATCTCGATGTCGTCGAGGCCGTACTCGTCCTCCAGGAGCCGGGTGAGCATGCCGGTGATGTCGGCGAGGACGGTCGCTTCGTCGACCGGGTGGGGGGTGGTCGGGTTCATCGGACGTACTCCTCCTCGTGCGGGTGTCCCGTCGGTCCGGCCGGTCCCGTGGTCCAGGCCACGACATAGGCGCGGTCGGGCAGGTGGGGCGGGTTCTCGGCCGGTCGGCACCGCACCGCGTAGGCGCGCTCCAGGCGGCCCGAGACGATCAGCTCGTCCCCGGCCGGTGCCGCCTCCAGTACGGCGAAGTCCCTTGGCCGGCCGCCGAATCCGGTCCCCTCCGCCTTGGCGACCGCCTCCTTGGCGGCCCAGAACCGGGTGAACCACAACGCCCGCGCGGCCTCGGCGTCGGCGCACAGCTCGCGCAGCAGGGCCAGTTCGTCCGTGCCGAGCACGGCCGCCATGGCTTGCGGGTCGCGGGCCGTGACCTCCTCGATGTCGATACCGGGTCCGGGACCGGGCGTGTGCGGCCGGACGATCGCCACGCCCGCCTCCGCGCGATGGGCCAGCGAGACGTCCAGCGGGGGCAGGTCCCGGCCGTGCACCCCGGTGACGTACGGGCGGCCCACGTCGTCGTTGTGCACCCGCAGTTCCGCCGGGAACACCGGACCCTCGCCGTGGTCCCACAGCCACCGCCGTACGGCGTCCTTGACCGCGATCCGGCCCAGCAGCCACTGCCGGCGACCGCGCGGGGCGTGCTTCGCGTACTCCGAACGCTCCTCCCCGCCCAGCGAGTTGCGCATGATGAGCTCGCGGGACGCCAGGTCAGGCCACCGTTCGTGCACCAGCGACCAGCCCCCGGGCCGGGCCTCGGACAGCGTGTGACGGTCGGGGAAGCGCTCCACCGGCCGGGTCGTCGGGTCGTTGTCGAAGCGCCGGTCCTGCCAGCCGTGCAGCTCCGCCCACACCACGCCCGCGACCGACAACTGGACCTCGGCCTCCAGGACGGTGTCGGTGAGCGAGGTGATCCGCACCAGGCACCCCACCTCGGTGCCCGGACGCGGATGGGGGCCGTAGAAGCGCATCTCCCGCATGCCGACGGGGAACACCACGGTCCGCTCGGTGTGCGTCGACATGATCCAGTAGCCGAGGATCTGGCCGACGTTGTCGAGCAGCGCGCCGGGCGCGGACGGGGTGGTGATGACACCGCGGATGTGCCGGTCGCCGAGCGCGGTGAGTTCGGTGACCCCCTGGAAGGCCGGGCCGTGGAACATCCAGCGCTCGGCGTAGAGCTGTGCGGCGGTGTGGGCGGGGGGCCGCTCGGTGGTGGTGTCGGGGCGCCAGCGGGCGGGCGGATCGGCCGGGTAGCCGGGGGCGAGTTCCACGGTGGCCCGGGCCCGGGGGCCGAAGGACACGGCGAGGCGGCCGGCCCCCGCGGGTTCCGTCGTGACCTGCACGTCGACGGCGGGGGTGGCCGTCAGCCACTCCTCGAACCGGGCCCCGCGCACCGCGACCGGTACCGTTCCCGGCGCCGCCCGCCCGGCCGCGTCCATGATGTGCCGCACGATCGTGGTCGCCGGGACGACCGGCCACCTGTCGGCCACGTCCGGCCAGCCCGCGCGCTGGGGGAAGAAGCAGTGGTCGAGGAGATACGGCATGGTCTCCGGCGAGACCCGCACGACCGTGGGCGGCGCGGCGGAGCCCGCCCCGCGAGCGGGGGAGACCGAGGGGGAGGCAGTGCCGGGCACCGAGCCGGGGCCGGGCGGGGAGGCGGGAGCCTGTGCCGAGGCGGGACCGGGCGGGGTGGCGGGGGCCTGTGCGGAGGTCTTCGCGGCGGTGGTCACGCCGGGCGCCGGGCGCCGGGCCGCGGTCCGCGCCGTGATCAGCGCGGCCGCCGTGTCGGCCGTGTCGCGCAGCAGGGCGTCCAGCTCGGCGGCCACGGGGAACCGGTCGGCGAGCGCGCCCAGGGGGGACCGTACGCCGGAACCGGCACCAGAACCAGAACCGGAACCGGCGGAACGTGCGGAGCCGGGAGCCGTGGGAACCGTCCGCAACTCGGCGCGCAGGCCGGCCAGGGCCCGCCCGTCGAGGGAGACCAGCGCCCCGCCCAGATCGAGCCGCACCGGCGGCCGCTCGGCCCGTACCGCGCCGGCGGCCGACCCGGTCGCGGTCGGCAGGGCGGCGGCCACCGCGGCCCCGGCCGTCCACAGCGCGGTCGTCACCCGGCGGAGCTGGGCGAGACCCGTGCGGTGCGGGGAGTTGGCGGGTATGGCCAGGTGGTCGCGCCCGCCCAGGGTGTCGCCGATCAGCGACCCGAGTCGGCCCGGGCCGACCTGCACGAACACCCGGTGCCCCGCCGCGTACAGGGCCTGCGTCAACTGCCTGAAGCGTACGGGTTCCAGCAGGTGCCGGACGAACAGCTCGCGCACCTCCGCCGCGCCCTCGGGGAACGGGGCCGCGGTCGTCCCGGACCACACGGGGACGGTCGCCGGATACAGCCGGAAGCGGTGCGCGGCCTCCCTGATCGGCCCGAGGTAGGGCTCCAGCATCGGGGTGTGGAAACCGGACCGGAACGGCAGCACCTGGCTGAGCACCCCCCGCGCGCGGAACGCCCGGACGAACTCCCCGACCGCGCCGTCCGGTCCGCACACCATCGACTGACCGGGCGCGTTGTCGTGGGAGAGCACCAGGCCGGACCCGGCCCACTCCTGTTCGAGGGCGGCCAGCACCCGGTCCGCGGGCGCGCCGATGGCACCGAAGGCGAGGCCCGGGACGGTCACCGAGTCCGGGTCGAACGTCGCCATGAAGGCGTCGACCTCGGCTCCCGAGTACAGACCGGCCGCCGTCATCGCCGTCCACTCGCCGACGCTGTGCCCGGCGACCGCGTCCGGCACGACACCCGAGCGGCGCAGCGCGGCGTCGAGGAGCCGCCCGACGGCGACGACCCCGAGCCCGTGCCGGCCCACGTCGTCGACACGGTCCCCCTCGGGGGCGGGGCCGGGCAGCCCGAAGTGCGCGGCCACGTCGTCGACCCGAGGGGTGAACTCGCCCTCCAGGCCCGGGAAGACGAAGGCGAGTGCGCCGCGGCCGGGACCGAGCAGGGGCCCGGGCCGGAACCAGACGTCGCCGCGGCCGTGCCAGGGCCGGCCCTTGGCGACCGCCCGGCGGGCCAGGGCCAGCCGCTTCGCGGTCGGGTCGACGATGCCCAGCCGGACCGGACCCGCGTCCGGATGCGGACGGGTGGCGTCGAGCCCGGCGCCGCGTACCGCGTCGTCGTCGCCGTCCAGGAGAGCGGCGAGACGCCCGGGACTGTCGGCGGCGAGCAGGAGCACGCGCTCGGGCTCGGGCTCGGTGAGGAGCGCTGCCGTGGGCTTGGTGGATTCGACGACCTCGACGACCTGGGTGGCCGCCGGGCCTGGGGGATCGGGGGTCTCCGCGACCGGGCGGCCACCGGCCCTCGGGTCCGGGGGACCGGGGGTCCCCGCGACCGGGCGGCCACCGGCCCTCGGGTCCGGGGGACCGGGGGTCCCCGCGACCGGGCGGCCGGTGATCGCGGTGATCGCCCTGACCTCGGCCGACGGGTGACCGGTGGCCTCCCCGGCCCGGGCCGACGAGCGGTCGGCGAGTGGGACGACCGGGTGGCCGGCGGTCTTCGTGAACGGGCGGCCGGTGCCGGGCGCGTACGGCGTCGCCGCCGGTGTCGGGGCCTGCTCCAGCACCACGTGCGCGTTGATGCCGCCGAACCCGAAGGCGTTGACGGCGGCCCGGCGCACCGGGCGGTCGGGTGAGGTCTCCCAGGGGACGGCCTTCTCCAGCGTACGGAACCGGGTTCCGGCCAGCGCCGGGTGCGGATCGTCGCAGTGCAGGGTCGGCAGCAGTGTCCCGTGGTGCACCGCGAGGGCGGCCTTGACGAGACCGGCCACCCCGGCGGCGGGCATGGTGTGCCCGATCATCGACTTCACCGAGCCGATCACCGCACGCTGCCCGCCGGACCTCTCGGCCGGACCGAACACCGCGGCGAGCGTGGCCAGTTCGGCGCCGTCTCCGGCCGGGGTCGCCGTGCCGTGCGCCTCCAGCAGGCCGACCGAGCCCGGTGCGGCCGGGTCGAGCCCGGCGGCCCGCCACGCCTGACGCACGGCCCGGGCCTGGCCGCCGGGGTCGGGGTTGACCAGGCCCGCGGCCCGCCCGTCGCTCGCCACCCCGGTGCCCCGGATCACCGCGTAGACCCGGTCGCCGTCGCGGTGGGCGTCGGTCAGCCGCTTCAGCACCACGACGCCGGTGCCCTCGCCGATGAGGATGCCGTCGGCGTCCCGGTGGAAGGGGCGGATGCGCTCGCTGGGGGAGAGGGCGCGCAGTTGGGAGAAGACGCTCCACAGGGTGATGTCGTGGCAGTGGTGGACACCCCCGGCGAGCATCAGGTCGCAGCGTCCGGTGGCGAGTTCGCCCACCGCCTGGTCGACGGCGACCAGCGACGAGGCGCAGGCGGCGTCCACGGTGTAGGCGGGGCCGCGCAGATCGAGCCGGTTGGCCACCCGGGAGGCGGCCAGGTTGGGCACCAGGCCGATCGCGGACTCGGGGCTGTCGGGCCCCAGTCGCTCGGTGAACGCCGTCCGCACCCGGTCGAGTTGCCCGGCGGTCAGGTCGGGCAGCAGTTCGCCCAGCGTGCGTACCAGCTGGCTCGCCGTGCGCACCCGCTGGTCGAGCCGGACCAGGCCGGGGGTGAGGTAACCGCCCCGGCCGAGGACCACGCCGACGCGCTGCCGGTCGGGCAGCCGGTCCGGGCCGCCCGCGTCGGCGAGGGCCGCCGCCGCCACGTGCAGCGCGATCAGCTGGTCGGGCTCGGTGCCGGCCACCGAGTTCGGCATGATGCCGAACCGGGTGACCTCCACCTCCGCCAGCGTGTCCACGAACCCGCCCCGTCGGCAGTACACCTGGTCCGCGACCGCCGGGCCGGTCGCCGTCCCGGGCCGGTAGTAGCCGGCGTCCCACCGGCCCTCGGGCACCTCGTCGATGGCGTCCACGCCGTCCCGCAGGTTGCGCCAGTACGCGTCGAGGCCGGGGGCGCCGGGCAGCAGCACCGACATCCCGACGATGGCGACCGGGACGTGACGAGGTGTCACGGCAGCCGTCACCAGCCCGAGGAGGTGTAGACGACGGCGGTGGCCGACGGGTCGCCCCAGGCGAGCTCCCGCAGCAGTGCGGCGGTGCCCTCCTCGGGGTCGATCAGGCCGATGCCGCGCCGGCCGTACTCGCGGGCCAGCTCCGGTCCGACCATGCCGCTGTGCCCGGCGGCGGGCGCCCACGGCCCCCAGTGCACCGTCAGCGCCCGGTGCCCGGTGCGGGCGGCCCAGGCGGCGCCGAGGGTCTGGAGGGCGTCGTTGGCGGCGGCGTAGTCCACCTGGCCACGGTTGCCCAGGACGGCCGAGACACTGCCGAACAGCACGGTGAACGCGGGCCCTTCGGGCAGCTCCTCCAGCGCCGTCAGCAGGGCGTCGGCGCCGGTCGCCTTCGTGCCGAACACACGCTGGAAGGACTCGGCGCTCTTCTCGGCGATCAGCCGGTCCTCGATGACCCCGGCCGCGTAGACCACGCCGTCGAGCCGGCCGTGCTCGGTGTGGATCTCCTTGACCGCCTGGAGCACCGCGTCCGGCTCCCGGAAATCGACGGAGCGATAGCGGACCCGGCTGCCGAGCGCGGTGAGTTCCGCCAGGGTCGCGGTGATCTCGCGCTGGGCGAGCAGGAGTTCGGCGGCGCGGTTGATCTCGGCGGGCCTCAGGCCGCCGCGGGCGGCGAGCGCCGCGCGCAGCTCGGCCGGGGTACGGGCGGCGGCCGTGTCCGCGGCCTCCGGGCCGTCCGGCGGGGGTGTCCGGCCCAGCAGCTCCAGCCGGCACCGGGAGGCGGAGGCCAGCGCGACGGCGCACTGCGCGGTGATGCCCCGCGCTCCACCGGCCAGCAGGACCACCGAGTCCCGGTCCAGTCCCAGCGCGGCCGCTTCGGCGGCCCCGTCACCGGCCGGCCCGGCGCCCGTGGTGCCGAGTGCGCCGAGCGCCGTCTCGACGAGCTCCAGCCCGAACCGGCCGCCGGGCCCGCGCAGGACGACCGGCGTGCGGTCGGGGGCGCAGATCTCCTCGACCAGCGCGTCCTCCACCGGCAGATCATGCAGCGGTACGTCCGCCATCGGCCTGCCGTACCGTGGTGCGTCCGCGAGGGGTGCGGCGGCGGACACGTCGACGATCCGCGCGACCGTGTCCGGGTACTCGCGCGCCACCGTGCGGAAGAAGCCGTGCAGCCCGGCCGTCCCGGTGTCCGGCACCCCGCCGTCGGTGATCCGCACGGCCAGCAGCCGGCGCGGTCCGTGGGCCAGGGCGGCCTTGAGGACGGGGAACGCGTCGGGCAGCACCTGTGTGCCGCCCGGCACGGGATACAGCACGCCGTCCACCCGGCCGTCGGCCTCCGTGAGCAGGTGTTCACGGTCGAGTACGACGACGTCGGCGCCGTACGACCCGAGCCGGGCGCCGAGCCCGTCGCAGTCGTCGTCGCTGTCGCCGAGGATCACCCATCGCTCACCGGACAGCACGGACGCCGGATCCCGCGGGTGGGCCGCCGGTTCGAGGGGCACCGGACGCAGCAGATACCGCTTGGGCGCCTCACCGGTCCCCGTCCCGTCGGACAGTTCCGCCGCCCGGGCCGCGTCCACCGGCGCGGCCGCTTCCGCCGGTTCGGGCGCCGCCTCCGCGGTCGCCTGTGCCGGTTCCGCGGCCGGCGCGTCCGGATCCACCGGCCGCGAGGCGGCCTCGGCCGGCCGGGCGGTGGCCGTCAGCCGGGCGGTCAGCCAGTCGGTCACCGCGGCGGCCGTCCGTGCCTTCGCCAGCTCCTCCAGCTCCGCGTCGTCCAGACCCGCGAGGTCCACGCCGTCCCCGACGCCGAGGCGCCTGGCCAGTTCACCGGCGATCTCGGCCCGTTTGATGGAGTCGATGCTGAGGTCGGCCTCCAGATCGAGGTCGGGCTCGATCATGTCGACCGGGTAGCCGGTGCGCTCGCTGATGATCTCCAGGACGACCTGCTGGACGTCCGCGCCGCTCCGGGCCGGACCGGAACGGTCCTCTGGAGCCTGCTCGGGCAACGGCGCTGCGGCCTCGCCGACTTGAGGCACGGGTACGGCGACCTCCGGCACGGGGACGGCGGCCGGCGCCGGCGGTGCGAGGGTCCGCTCTCCGGCCGGCGCTCCGAAGTAGGTCATCAGCACGTCGCGCTGGGCCGCGACCATCTCGCGGCTGGTGCGCAGGAACTCGGCGATCAGCGCGTCCTGGCCGACCTGGCCTTCCCGGCCGGACGGGGCGTCGTGCGGGGGGTTCGTCGTCACAGTCGTCTCCACGCTCTCCACGACTCGTCGGGCCGGTGCGAGCGCACCGGGAAGGAGTTCTCCGGCGGCGGTGCGGACCAGGTGCCCGTCGACCGTCCAGCCGGGGCGCCTCGGCACCGGCGTACGTACCGCGTCGACGGCGTCCCGGCCGCGCAGCAGCCAGCCGGTGCGCACCGGCAGCCCCGCCACGGCCAGTCGGGCCAGCGCGTCCAGCCAGCCGCGCAGGCCGCTGTCCGGCCGGGGCTCGCACGCCACCGTCCGATGCGGCCGGTCGCCGAGGATCTGCTCGACCAGCCGGGTCAGTACGGACCCGGGACCGGCCTCGACGAAGATCCGCGCGCCCGCCGCGTACATCGCCTCGATCTGCTCGACGAACCCGACCGGGGCGCCGATCTGCGCGGCGAGCTCGGCCCGTACCGCGTCCGCGTCGGCGGCGTACGGCGCGGCCGTGCGGTTGGCCCATACCGGGAACTCGGGCGCGCGCACCGGCCGGGCCGCGAGCGCCTCGGCGAACCGCTCGCCGGCGCCCGCCACCAGCGGGCTGTGGAAGGCGCAGGCCACCGGGATGCGCTGGGCGCCGTACCCGGCCTCGCGCAGCAGGCGTACGGCGTCGGTGACGTCCTCGACCGGACCGGAGATCACCGTCTGCGCGGGGGCGTTGCGATTGGCGACGACGACCGAGGCCGGGGCGCCCGCGGTGCGCAGGGCGGTCGCGACGTCCTCGGCGCCGGCCGAGACGGCGGCCATGGTCCCCGGGTCCGCCCCCCGGTCGGCGCCGGCCGCCGCGAGGATCGCCGCCGCCCGTTCGGAGCTGAGCGCGAGGAGGGTCCCGGGGTCGAGGGCGCCGGCCGCGCACAGGGCGACGAGTTCGCCGTAACTGTGCCCGGCGGCCATGTCCGGCCGCACTCCGGCCGTCGTCAGCAGGGCGTTGGCGGCGAGTCCGGCGATGCCGAGGGCGGGCTGCGCGGCCCTGGTGTCGGTGAGCGCCGCCCGCTGCCGGTCGCGCGCGTCGTCGTCGAAGGCGGCCGGCGGATACAACGGGCCGGCCTGGTCGCCGCCGAGCTCCAGGTAGTGGCGCAGTTCGGGGAACGCGATGAACACGTCGGCGAACATGCCGACGCGCTGACTGCCCTGCCCGGGAAAGAGGAAGGCGACCGCACCTTCCCCGCGGGCCCCGGCGGGGTGGGCGCCGCGCCGCGGCGCGTGCTCCTGGGCGAGGGGGGTGCCGTCGGCCGGTGCGTGTCGCTCAGCGAGGTGGGCGCCGGGTGCCGGATCGGGCTTGCCCACGGGGTGGGCGTCGTACGCCGAACCGGGCCTCCCGGCGGTGTGGGCACCGTGTTCCGGGGCGTGTTCCCCGGCGACGGCGGTTTCACCGACTGGATCAGGTTCCCCCGAGAGGGGGGTTTCACCGGCCGGTTCGGCGCCCGTGGCCAGGTGGGTTTCACCGGCCGGTTCGGTGTCCATGGCCAGGTGCGTTCCACCGGCCGGTTCGGTGTCCATGGCCACCTGGGTTCCATCGGCCGGTGCGGCGTCCCCGGCGACATGGATGCCGCGGCCCGGATCGTGTTCCCCGGCCAGGGCCCGCCGCAGCAGGCCGATCAGGTCGTCCACGTCCCTCGCCACCACCGCCACCCGTGCCCGCTCCCCGCTGACGTCGGCGCGGCGGGCCGCGCTCAGGGCGAGGTCGCGCAGCCGCCACGGCCTGCCGTAGGCCTCGGCGGCTGCCAGCAGCTCCCGGATCGCCCGGTGCGCGGCCGCCGTGTCCCGGCCGCGGAAGACGAACAGCTCGGCCGGCCAGGCGTCCAGCCCCCGCACGGGTGCCACGCCGTCCGCGTGAGCGCCCAGCACCACATGGAAGTTGGTCCCGCCGAACCCGAACGCGCTGACCCCCGCGACACGTTGCCCGGCCGGGGTGGCCCAGGGGCGGGCCTGGGCGTGGAAGACGAACGGGCTCTTCCCCTCGTCCCAGGCCGGGTTGGGGCGCTCCATGTGCAGGGTGGGCGGCCGCACCCCGGTGTACAGCGACAGGGCGGCCTTGATCAGCCCGGCGAGCCCGGCGGCGCACTTGGTGTGCCCGATCTGCGACTTCACCGAACCCAGGACGCACGCGCCGGACTTGGCCCCCGCCGCGTCGAACACCGCGCTGAGTACGGAGAGTTCGGTGCGGTCGCCGACCACGGTCCCGGTGCCGTGCGCCTCGACGAGCCCCACGTCGGCCGGTGAGACGCCCGCGTTGCGGTAGGCCCGTTCCAGCGCCGCGCGCTGTCCCTCCGGGCGCGGCGCGGTCAGGCCGAGGGAGCGGCCGTCGCTGGAGCTGCCGAGCCCCTTGATCACACCGTAGATCCGGTCGCCGTCCCGCTGGGCGTCCGTGAGCCGCTTCAGCACGACGCAGGCGACGCCCTCGCCCAGCGCGATGCCGTCCGCCGAACCGTCGAAGGCCCGGGAGCGGCCGGTGGGGGACAGGGCGTGCACGGAGGCGAAGAGGGCGTAGTCGTTGATGCCGTTGTGCAGGTCGGCGCCGCCGCACAGCACCACGTCGCTGGTGCCGCCGACGAGTTCCTTGCAGGCGATGTCGACCGCGGCGAGCGAGGAGGCGCAGGCCGCGTCGACGGTGAAGTTGGTGCCGCCGAGGTCCAGTCGGTTGGCGATCCGGCCGGAGATGACATTGGCGAGCATGCCGGGGAACGAGTCCTCGGTGAGCCGGGGCAACTGCTCGTCGAGGCCGCCGGGGACCTCGCCGTAGTACGACGGGAGCACGGAGCGCAGGGTGGCCGCGTTGGACAGGTCGCTGCCCGCCTCGGCGCCGAACACCACCGAGGTCCGGGAGCGGTCGAACTCCCTTCCCCCGTCGCCGTATCCGGCGTCCTCCAGGGCGCGTCGCGCGGCCTCCAGGGACAGCAGCTGGACCGGCTCGATGCTGCCGAGGGACGCCGGCGGAATGCCGTAGCGCAGGGGGTCGAAGGGGATGCGGGGCAGGAAGCCGCCCCACTTGGAGGGGGTGGTGCCGCCGTCGCCGTCCGGCGTGTGGTGCACGGCCGGGTCCCAGCGGTCGGGCGGGACCTCGCCGACCGCGTCCCGGCCGCCGACGACGTTCGCCCAGAAGGACGCGAGGTCGGGCGCCTGCGGGAACATGCAGGCCATCCCGACGACCGCGATGTCGAGCGGCGCTGGCACCGCCGGCTCCGGGGTCCCCGCCACGCCGAGTCGGTCACGGAGTTCGGCCGCCCGCCCGGCGAGGAAACCGGCGGCCCCGCTGGTCACCGAGTGGTGCAGCGCCGCGACGGTGGTGGTCGCCGAGCGCAGTACGGCCACCTCCCCGGCCATGAACATGCCGTCGGCGAGCTGGCGTTCCTCGCCGACGGACGCGAGCGTGCCGTCGGCGTCCCGGTCCACGCCCTTGCTCGCGACGCGCAGCCGCCCGACGTTGAGCCGTTCCAGCTCCTCCCAGATCCGCCGGTCGGCCACGCCCTCGGACCGCAGCCGCCGCTCGTGCGCGCGGTAGTCGGCGGTGAACGGGCTGGGCACGCAACGGGTGGCGTGGCCGGGCGCGGTCTCCAGGAGTGTGGTCCGCTCCGCCGCCAGCACCTGGCGCTGGAACAGCGGCTGGATCGCCTCACCCGTCACGGCCTCCGCCGTGAACAGGTACGCGGTGCCCATGAGGACGCCGACGGCGGTTCCGCGCGCGGTGAGCGGGGCGGCCAGCGCGGCCACCATCGCGGCCGACCGCTCGTCGTGCACACCGCCCGCGAAGAACACCTCCACCTCGGGCGCGGCGCTCTCGCCGGCCGAGTCCAGGAAGTCCTCCAGGACGGCCAGTTGCGCCTCCCACAGCGGGAAACTGCCGCGCGGTCCGACGTGCCCGCCGCATTCGGCGCCCTCGAACACGAACCGGCGCGCCCCGGCCCGCAGGAACTGCCGCAGCAGCCCCGGTGAGGGCACGTGCAGGAAGGTGCGGATCCCGTCCCGCTCCAGCGCCTGCGCCTGGGACGGCCGTCCGCCCGCGATGATCACATGCGTCGGCCGCAGCTCCCGTACGGCCGCCAGCTGGGCGGCGCGCACGTCCTGCGGCGCGAAGCCGAGCACGCCGACGCCCCACGGCCGGCCGGCCACGGCGGCCCGGGTCTCGGTCAGCATGGCCCGCGTCTGTTCGCCGTTCGCCAGCGCGAGCGCGAGGAACGGCAGCGCGCCGTCCCCGGCGACCGCCGCGGCGAAGGCCGGCCGGTCGCTGACCCGGGTCATCGGCCCCTGCGCGACGGGCAACCGGGTGCCGAGCGCCCGGCTCATCGCGGAGTCCGGGCCCAGCGCCCCGGCGGACACGTCGTCGCGTACGGCGTCGCGCACCGCGTCCGTGAGCGCGCGCACGGTACGCCCCGCGTCACCCCAGCGCTCGGCGAACAGGGCGGCGAGGAAACCGTCCTGACCGACCGGCAGCAACTGGGTGCGCGGGTCCTGGGCGCCGAGCGCCGCCATCACGGCCGCCGGGTCGCTCCCGTCGACGCGCGGGGCGTCCGGGCCGCGGCGCAGCAGCACGCGGTGACCGGCCAGCACGACGGTCTCCGAGCCGTCCAGGGAACGCAGCGCCGCCGCGGTCGCCTCCGGCAGCGCGGACTCGGCCAACAGCGCGAGCTGGCCGTCCAGGACCACCCCGGCCGCCCCGCCCGCCACCGCGGCGGCGGCCGTCCGGGGGCCGATACCGCCGCAGGCCCAGACCGGGAGCGTCACGTCCGGCGCCGCGAGCAGTTGCTGGAGCAGGACGAAGGTCCCCAACTCGCCGATCCTGCCGCCGCATTCGACACCGCGGGCGATCAGCCCGTGGGCTCCGGCGCGGACGGCCTCCCGGGCCGCGTCGAGACTGGTGACCTCCACCAGTACGCGGTATAGGGTGACGACATCGTCGGCCCGCCACGGCGCGTCCGCGGCGAGCACGACCGTGTCCGGTCCGTCGGCGTCGCCCGGATCCGACGCGAGATCGGCGGGGGTCAGCCGGCAACGGGCGCCGATCCGCACCCCGAACCGGCCCGGGGCCAGGCGGCGCAGCCGCGCCAGCGCGTCGCGGGATCTTCGGTCACCATCGCCCAGATCGAGCACGCCGAGCCCGCCGGCCCGGCCGATCGCCGAGGCGAGCCCGGCGTCGGGTTCGCCGAACGGGGTGATGCCGATGATCATGTCCTCGGAACGCACAGCAGACGTCATGATTCTCCGAATCAAGCTGAGACTGCACGGTGGGGGGTGCGGGACGACAACAAAGGCGGCGAATCGGTTTCCGGCGGGACATGGGGCGGCCGGGAACGGACGTGGGGCAGCCGGGAACACCGAATAAAGCGCCTGCTCGAAACGCGTCGAAAGGTAGTCCCGTTATTACTGACTGGTCAATCTTGAACCAGCGGGTCAGTATGCGGGCGCATCGATCCGGTCAATCACGGGACGAGGAACGGACGTCGGAAACCGCATCAATTCCTTTGCGGTGCCGTGCCGTTCACTCTCTTCACACATGGCCGAAACACGGCTGAGTGAATGAACGAGTTCCGTTGGTGCGGCATGTCCGAATCGAGGCGCACTTTCCCCCTGTGTGATGGCCACAGGGAAATTCTATGTGTCGATCTTGGAGTGACCGGGAAAGGCTTGTGCATATGACGACTCTCACCAGCTCACCGGCCGCCGACGTGCTGGAGCGGCTCTTCGCGGACGCCGTCCGGACCGGGGAGGCCTTCCGCGCACGCCTGGCGCGCACCCCGGCCGAGGGGCGCGACGCCTGGGGGAGCCGGGACTCCCGCGCGTTCTACGCCGCCGCCAAGGACGCGCACCTCGCGGTCTCCCGCGACACCGCCCGGCTGCTCTATGTCCTGGCCCGTTCCCGGGGAGCCCGCCGCGTCGTGGAGTTCGGGACCTCGTTCGGTGTCTCCACGCTCTGCCTTGCCGCCGCGCTGCGGGACAACGGGGGCGGCACGCTCGTCGGCAGCGAGTACGAGCCGACCAAGGCGGAGGCGGCCCGCCGCAACCTGGCCGACGCGGGTCTCGCCGACCTGGTCGAGGTGCGCGAGGGCGACGCCCTCGACTCCCTCGCCCGTGACCTCCCGGGACCGGTCGACCTCGTGCTGCTCGACGGCGCCAAGGACGTCTACCTCGACGTGCTGCGCCTGCTGGAGCCGCGGCTCGCCCCGGGCGCCCTGGTGGTGGCCGACAACGCGGACCGCAGCCCGGAGTTCCTCGCCCACGTCCGCGGCGACGCGCGCTATGTGTCGAGCGCGGTCGGCGACGACGTCGAGGTCGCGGTGTACGCCGCGGGCTGAGACGGCGCGCGCTCCCGACCCCGCCCGCGGACAGCGGGGCGTCACGGGGGCTCCGGTCCGGCAGGGCGACGACGCCCGGCGGGGCGTGGACCGAGCACCCGGCGGCTCACACGCTGTACCCGCCGTCCACGCCCAGCGCCTGCCCCGTGATGAACCCGGCCCGGTCCGAGGCGAGGAACGCGACCGCCTCCGCGATGTCCTCCGCGGCGCCGAACCGGCGCAGCGGGATGGCGCGGCGGGTGACGGCGAGGGCCTGTTCGTCGAGTTCCCCGGAGTGGATCAGCCGGGCCGCGATGCCGTCGGTGAGCATGCCGGGCGCGACGCAGTTCACGCGGACGCCGTACCGTCCCTCCTCGGCGGCCAGGGCCCGCGCCACCGCCTCGACCGCGCCCTTCGTCCCCGACGACAGCCCGTCCCGGACGGGGAAGCGGCGGGTGGCGACCGTGGTGACGGCGACGATGCCGCCCCGGCTCTCCCGCAGCGGCGGCAGACAGGGATGCACCAGATTGAAGAACGCCACCGCGTCGCCTTCGAGTTGGGTCCGGTACTCGGTGGGCGTGACCCGGCTCAGATGCCGCATCGGCACATGCGGCCCCGCGGCGTACACCACCGTGTGCAGCCCGCCGGTCGTCCGCGCGGCGCCGGAGACGACCGCCGCCGTGGCCCGCTCGTCGCCCAAATCGAGTTGTACGGCGCGGACTTCGTGTCCGCGGGCCCGCACCTCGTCCACCAGGGCCCGCGCCGCCGCCTCGGCGGCCCGGTAGGTGAACGTCACGTGGCTCCCGCGCTCCGCCAGCAGCCGGACGACCGCCGCGCCGACCGCGCCGGTGCCGCCCGCCACGAAGGCGGTTCCCGCCCGGTCCGCGAAGTCCTGCGCGCTCATGCCTCACCCTCCCCGGGACTCGGCGACGACGACCCCCCCCCAGGGTGTAGCCGGATCCGCCGCAGAGGTGAAGGCATCCGGTCACGGCACTTTGCCGGGGACCACCGCCCCGGCCATGTCATTCACTCAGCGCTTATATAAGCACTGAGTGATAAAATCCCGCCATGCATGCCTTCGACGTCCTGGGTGACCCGGTGCGCCGACGGATCCTCGAACTGCTGGCCGACGGCGAGATGACCTCCGGAGCGGTCGGTGAGATCGTCCGCGAGGAGTTCGGGATATCGCAGCCCGGGGTCTCGCAGCATCTCAAGGTGCTGCGGGAGAACGGCTTCGCGACGGTACGTCCCGAGGGCACCCGTCGCCTGTACGCGGTGAACTCCGCGCCGCTGCGGGACGTCGACGCCTGGCTCGACCGGTTCCGCCACTTCTGGACCCCGCACCTGGACGCCCTGGCCACGGAGTTGGCCCGCGGCAGGCGAGAGCGCCGGCCGCGCGGCGCCGTCGAACCCCCGAGGAGCACCCCTTGATCGACGTGACGCATCAGATCAACGCCGTGAGCAGGCAGGTCGGCAGGCGGGTGCTCGAGGCGGGCGAGGCCCGCGTGGTGACCGTGAGCCAGACGTACGACGTCCCGCTGCACGACGTCTGGGACGCCTGCACCGACCCCGAGCGGATTCCGCGCTGGTTCCTCCCCGTCGAGGGCGACCTCCGCCCCGGCGGCCGCTACCAGCTGAAGGGCAACGCCGGGGGCACGGTCGAACGCTGCGACCCGCCCACCGGCTTCTTCGCGACCTGGGAGTTCGGCGGCGAGGTGAGCTGGATCGAGCTGCGGCTGACGGCGGAGGGTGACGGCTCGACCCGCTTCGAACTTCAGCACATCGCCCACGTCGACGACGAGAAGTGGGCCGAGTTCGGCCCCGGCGCGGTCGGTGTCGGCTGGGACATGGCGCTGTCGGGGCTGGCCCGCCATCTGTCCACCGGTGCCGCGGTCGACCCCGCGGCGGCCATGACCTGGTTCGGGTCCGAGGAGGGGCGCCGCTTCGTCACGGCCAGCGGTGAGGCCTGGTGCGCGGCGGACATCGCGGGCGGCGAGGACGAGACACGGGCGCGGGAGTCGGCACGGCGGACCGCGGCCGCGTACACGGCGACGGAGTGAGGCCGCCCGGCCGGGGGGCTCCGAAGGCGGCTTCACCGCGACACCCGCGAGTCGGCCTGACGGCGGCCTGACGACGTAAGGGGGAGGCCGACGGGGCTGTAGGGCGCGGGCCAACGGGCCCGCCCCCTACGCCGCCGATGCCCGAGAACCGCGCAGGTCGCGTCTAGGTCGCGTCGCGCGAGGTCCGTACGCCGTCCAGGGCGATGGCCAGGACGCGGTCGCGCTGCGCGTCGTCCACGAAGGTGGTCGCGGTGACTCCGGCGATCAGGCGCAGCAGGTCGCCGAAGTCCATGTCCGGGCGGGCCGCCCCGGCGCGCTGCGCCCGCTCGAAGAGCGGACCGCCCGCCGCGTACATCGAGTCCCGGCAGGCCAGGAAGATCCCCGACTCGTCCTCCAGCGCCTCGCGCACGGCCCGCTTGGTGACCAGGTAGCCGGCGAAGCGGCTCAGCCAGGCCGTGAGTGCCTGCCACGGCTCCTGCCCGGCCACCTCCCGCGCCACCCGGCACAGCTCGTTGACCTCGTCGGCGTAGACGCTCTCGAAGAGGGCCCGGCGGGTGGGGAAGTTGCGGTAGAGCGTGGCGATGCCGACGCCCGCGCGCCGGGCGATGTCCTCCAGGGACGCCTCCGCGCCGTGCTCGGCGAACGCCTCGCGCGCGGCGGCCAGCAGGGCGTCGTAGTTGCGGGCCGCGTCCTTACGGTGCGGACGCTGGCTCGCGACGATCTCGCTGACGGGGAAGGGCTCGGCCGTCACTGCTGCCTCCCGGGCGGGCATCGGTTGAAACGGAGGTTCACCTCCGCTACAGTGGAGGAGTGCCTCCACTTTACCAGTGCGGGGCTGCTCCTGTCGCGGCGCGTCTCCTCGCACCGGCCGCTCGTCCTTCCGCCGTACCCCCTGTCACGCACCACGATCCATCCTGCGCCCCGCAGCCCGCACCATCGCACTCTTCAGTGCCACCGCACTTCACGCTCCACCGCACTTCACCTCACACTCCACCCCACCCTCCCGTGTGACCGTCCCCCCGCGGCCGTCGGCCTGCCCGACGCCGCCCCGCGGCGCGTCGGTCCGTACGGACGCGGCCGGACGCCCCGGCCCACACCCCTGCTCGGATTCGGAGAGGCCCTCCATGCCCCGCACGTCCACCCGCCTCACCTTCGCGGTCCTCGCGACCGGTGCCGGCGTGTTCTCCATGCTGCAGTCGCTGATCGCGCCGGCCCTGCCGACCGTCCAGCACGCGCTGCACACCTCGCAGTCCACCGTGACCTGGGTGATGACCGCCTATCTGCTGTCCGCCTCGGTCTTCACCCCGATCCTCGGCCGGGTCGGCGACCTGATGGGCAAGAAGCGCACCCTCGTCGCCGTCCTGGTGGCCGTGCTCGCGGGCTGTCTGCTCGCCGCGCTCGCGCCGAACATCGGCGTACTGATCCTCGCCCGGGTCGTGCAGGGCGTCGGCGGCGCGCTGTTCCCGCTGTCCTTCGGCATCATCCGGGACGAGTTCGCCGCGTCCGAGGTCAGCGGCAGTATCAGCAACCTCTCCGCCGTGATCGCGGCCGGCGGCGGCGTCGGCATGGTGGCGGCCGGACCCATCGTCTCGGCGCTCGACTACCGGTGGCTGTTCTGGATCCCGGTCGCCGTGGTCGCGGCCGCCGCGCTCATCGCCCTGCGCTACGTCCCCGAATCGCGCGGCCGGGCGGCCGGTCAGGTCAACTGGGCCGGCGCCGTACTGCTGTCCGGCTGGCTGGTGGCCCTGCTGCTGCCGCTCAGCCAGGCGACCCACTGGGGCTGGGGCTCGACCCGCGTCATCGGCCTGTTCGTCCTCGCCGCGGTGCTGTGCGCGCTGTGGCTGCGCACCGAGGCCCGCTCCGCCACCCCGCTGATCGACCTGCGCGTCATGCGGCTGCCCGCCGTGTGGACGACCAACCTCGCGGCGCTGCTGTTCGGCGCCGGGATGTACGCGATCTGGTCGTTCCTGCCCGGCTTCGTCCAGACCCCGCGCACCGCGGGCTACGGCTTCGGCGCGAGCGTCACCGCGTCCGGGCTCCTCATGCTGCCGATGCTGGTCGCGATGTTCCTCTCGGGCGTGATCGGCGGCCGGCTGGAACCCCGCGTCGGCGCCAAGGCACTGCTCACCGCGGGCGCCGGACTCGGCGCGCTGGCGCTCGGCATCCTCACCTTCTGGCACGACCTCCAGTGGCAGATCGGCCTGGTCGCGGGCGTGTTCGGCCTCGGTATCGGACTCGCCTTCGCCTCGATGGCGAACCTCATCGTCGGCAGCGTCCCGCCCGAGCAGACCGGTGCCGCGACCGGCATGAACGCCAACATCCGCACCATCGGAGGCTCCATAGGCGCCGCGCTCACCGGTGTCCTGGTGACCGGCCGGCTCCAGCCCTCGGGCCTGCCCTACGGCTCCGGCTACACCCACGCCTTCGCCCTGCTGGCGCTGCTCTGCCTCGGCGCGGCCCTGGCCGCCCTGCTGGTCCCGGTCCGGCGTGCCGCGGGGACCCTCGGACCGGCCCGCGCGGCCGGCGTCCCGGCGGAAGCACCTGTGCGCGTACGGTAGTGTTGACCTGCGTGATCTCGCGGTTCACCGCGAGAGGCGCATCGGGACGTGGCGCAGCTTGGTAGCGCACTTGACTGGGGGTCAAGGGGTCGCAGGTTCAAATCCTGTCGTCCCGACTGGAGACAGTCGCAGGTCAGGGCCGATTTCGGAGATGTCCGAAACCGGCCCTTGGCCGTTTCTGGGGACCGCGTGAGGGCCGGCGTACCGATGGTCAGGGCGCCGCGGTACCGCCGTGGACTTCTGGCCGCCCGCCGCGGGGCCCGCTGGATCCCGGCGGCGATCGCGCCCCTGTAGCCGCCGGTCAGCGGGCCTTCCCGGTGATGGAGGCATTCTCGTCGACATCGCGGCGAAAGAGCCCCGCATGCGTACCTCTTCCCGGCATCTGCGCTGCTCAGCGCTCGGCCCGCCCGCTTCCGGACATCGCATGCCTCCGGCGTACCTGCTCGGCCGGACCACGTCACCGGAGACCACGTCGCCGGGTCCTGGCACGCATCCAGCCCGCAAGACGTCGAAATCGGACAAGTGAGGACTGATCTCGCGCATCCCCTCAGGTGTCACACCTGAGGCAGGATCACGCGCCGCCCGGCAGGGCGAAGTTGGGGTACCCGGCCAGGCCCTACGGGTAACTATTAATTTAGGAATTATTATTGACGCCCGTCGGTAACCGCTGCAAGATCCTGGAAACAGACAGCAGGCGCACAGGCACTGCCTGGTCCGAAGCCCGACCACCGCACCCTCCGCGAGGGAGCGATGCCTCATGCTCACGACCAGGACCGGTCGGCACGCCTGCTCGATCGGACAGCGAAGGTCCCGATGTGAAACGACATCTCACCGTCCTCCTCGCCCTCCTGACGGGCTTGCTGGTCGTGCCGGCACAAGCCCACGCAGGCCCGGCGGCCGACGCCGGCGCCGCCACGGCACCGGCACCTCAGCAGGCGCTGAGCCCGACGCCGTACATGGGCTGGAACACCTATTACGCGTTCGGTGGCGATCCCACCGAGGCCGAGATCAGGTCGACGGCCGACTTCCTGGTCAGCAGCGGTCTGCACGACGCCGGCTACAACTACGTCTGGATCGACGGCAACTGGGCCGCGCCGACCCCGCGCAGCGCGGCCGGCGACCTGACGCCCAACCCCGCCCAGTTCCCGAACGGGCTGAAGCCGCTGGTCGACTACATCCACTCCAAGGGCCTGAAGGCCGGCATCTACACCGACGCCGGCCCGTACATCCCGGGCAAGTGCGGTCTCGGCAGCGGCGGCCACTACCAGCGCGACGCGGACCAGTTCGCCGCCTGGAAGTTCGACGCGGTCAAGGTCGACTACCTCTGCGGTATCGCCGCGGACCTCGACCCGAAGACCGTCTACACCGAGTTCGCGCAGGCGCTGCGGAACAACGCGAGCAAGCGCCCCATGATCTTCAACCTCTGCAACCCGGTGACCTCCCCCGACTGGGGCAACTACCCGGAGGAGCAGCAGTCGACGTACTCCTGGTCCTACGCGCCGAAGATCGCGCAGTCGTGGCGGACGTACACCGATGTGGGCTTCGTCGACGAGATCAAGTTCAAGGACGTGCTGCGCAACTACGACGCGAACGCGCGGCACCCCGAGGCCGCGGGTCCCGGACACTTCAACGACCCGGACTACCTCGGTCCCGAGCACGGAATGTCCGACGAGGAGTTCCGTACCCAGATGACGCTCTGGTCGGTGGCGGCTGCCCCGCTGATCATCGGCAGTGACGTCACCAAGCTGGGCAAGACCTCGCTCAGCACGCTCTCCGACCCCGACGTGCTCGCGATCAACCAGGACCCCGCCGTCGTCCAGGCCGTCCGCGTCGGCCCCGCCGGCACGACGGAGACCTGGGTGAAGCGGCTCGCCAACGGTGACCGTGCCGTGGTGCTGTTGAACCGCGGCGACAGCCCGGCGACCCTCACCGCGAAGGCGTCGTCGGTGGGCCTGTCCGGCCACCGGTTCACCCTGAAGAACGCCTGGACCGACCAGGTCACCGAGAGCGCCGGCACCATCAGTGCCGCCGTCCCCGCCCGCGGCGCGGCCCTGTTCCGGGTCGGCCGGGCCACCGGCAAGCCCGGTCTTCCGCACGTCGTCGCCGGCCTGCCGCAGGTGACGCAGGTCGGCAGCGACACGGTGCCGGCCGGAACCGCCCCGATGGTCGCCGGCGGCGACCAGGCCCGGGTCGAGGTCACCGTCCGCAACGACGGTGGTCTGCCGGTCCTCGTGCCGCGCGTCGAGCTGGCGGTGCCCGCCGGCTGGACGGCCCGTCCGCTCGGCAAGGCGCCGACGCTGCTCGGCTCCAACCGCTCGGCGACCCTGGCCTTCACGGTGACCGTGCCGGCCACCGCCGAGGCGGGCGACGCCACGCTGACCGCCACCACGTCGTACGAGGTGATCGGCAAGGGGCGTCAGCGCCAGGAGACGAAGGCCGCGGTGACCGTCGCACCGGCGGCGCCGCACGGCGACACCGTGCTCTCGCACCACCAGTGGATCAGCGCCACCAGCGGCTGGATGAGCCCGACCGTCGACAACAGCGTCGGCGGCTGGTCGCCGATCAGCATGCTCGGCCAGGTCCACCCGACCGGTATCGGGGTCGCCTCGCCGTCCACGATCCGCTACTACCTGGGCGACCGGTGCAGCCGCCTGACCGCGACCGTCGGCATCGACGACGCGGTGCGCAACGTGGGCCCGGAGGGCGGCACGTCCACCTTCCAGGTGATCGGTGACGGCAAGGTGCTGTTCGACAGCGGTGTGGTGAACCGGGACGCCGTCCACCAGGCCGACGTCGACCTGACCGGAGTCCGGGTGCTCGACCTCGTGGTCGGCGACGCCGGCGACGGCGGCTACAACGACCGCGCCAACTGGGCGGGCCTGAACGCCACCTGCTGACGCGGACCGGCCGCACCCGGGTGACATCTCACCCGGGTGCGGCCGCTTCACCAAGACTCAAGACTTCGGGACGCCGTCGGCACACCGCACGCCTCGCCGACCGCGGTGCGGTGCTACTGCCCGCGCAGGTCCTTCACCCGCCGGAGTTTGCCGAGGGAGCGTTCCAGGGTCTCCGGTTCGACGACCGTCACCTCGACGCTGACCCCGACCCCGTCCTTCACCCCCCGGGCGATCGTCCGGGCGGCCGCCTCGCGCGGCTCGGGACCGGTGCCGGGGCGGGCCTCGACCTGTATGTCCATGTGGTCCATCCGGCCGCGCCGCGTCAGCCGCACCTGGAAGTGCGGGGCGACACCCGGAGTGCGGAGCACGATCTCCTCGATCTGGCTGGGGAAGACGTTCACCCCGCGCAGAATGATCATGTCGTCGCAGCGGCCGGTGATCTTCTCGATCCGGCGGAAGGCGGGCCGGGCGGTGCCGGGCAGCAGCCGGGTCAGGTCACGGGTCCGGTAGCGGATGATCGGCAGCGCCTCCTTGGTGAGGGAGGTGAGGACGAGTTCGCCGCTGTCGCCCTCGGCCATGACCTCGTCGGTGATCGGGTCGACGACCTCGGGATAGAAGTGGTCCTCCCAGACGTGCAGGCCGTCCTTGGTCTCGACGCACTCCTGCGCCACCCCCGGACCGATCACCTCGGACAGCCCGTAGATGTCCACGGCGTGGATGTCGAGCCGCTCCTCGATCTCGCGGCGCATCTCCTCGGTCCACGGCTCGGCACCGAAGATGCCCACCTTCAGCGAGCTGGTGCGCGGGTCGACGCCCTGGCGCTCGAACTCGTCGAGGAGGGTCAGCATGTATGACGGCGTGACCATGATGATCTCGGGCTTGAAGTCCTGGATGATCTGCACCTGGCGCGCGGTCATGCCGCCGGAGGCGGGGATCACCGTGCAGCCGGCGCGTTCGGCGCCGTAGTGCGCGCCGAGGCCGCCCGTGAACAGGCCGTAGCCGTAGGAGACATGGACCTTGTGGCCGGGGCGGCCGCCCGCGGCGCGGATCGAGCGGGCGACGACGTCCGCCCACAGGGAGATGTCGTTCTCCGTGTAGCCGACGACCGTGGGACGTCCGGTGGTGCCGCTGGAGGCGTGCACGCGCCGTACGTCCGCCATGGGCACGGCGAACATGCCGAACGGGTACGTGTCCCGCAGATCGGCCTTGGTGGTGAAGGGGAACCGGGACAGGTCCTCCAGGGTGCGGCAGTCGTCGGGCTTGAGACCCGCCGCGTCGAACTTCTCGCGGTACAGCTCCACGTTGTCGTAGGCGTGCCGCAGCGTCGCGCGCAGCCGGTCGAGCTGGCGTTCCCGCAGCTCCTCGCGGGTCAGGCGCTCGCCGTCGTCCAGCAGCTCCCGGGGGAGCGGTTCCCCCAGTCGTCCGCCGCCGGTGGCCGCGGGGGCCGTCAGTCCGCTTCCGCTGCTCATTACGACTCCCTCGTCGTGCTGTTCCGAACCGCCGGCGCATCGCTTCGAACCGTCGGCCCACCACTTCGGACCGCCGACGCATCGCCTCGAACCGCCGGCCCATCACTTCGAACCGTCGCCGCGTCACCTCGAACCGTCCGCGGGCCGTCGTGAACCGCCTGCGCACCGTCCTGAACCTTCGCTGCACCCTCCTGAACCGCCCGCGCCCCGCCCACCGTGCGGCTGCGTCCGCGGAACTCCGCGATCACCTCGTCGCCGCGCAGCACGCTCACGTCGTAGAGGCCGCTGCGGCCGAAGCGGGTGCGTTCCGTCGCCGTCGCGACGAGGACGTCACCCTCGTACGCGGGGGCGACGAAGTCGATGTCGGCTCCGGCGGCGACGGTCACGGGCCCATGGCTGTTGCAGGCGCAGGCGAAGGCCGTGTCGGCGAGCAGGAACACACAGCCGCCGTGGGCGATCCGGTGCCCGTTGACCATCGCCGGGGTCACCGTCATCCGCAGGACGGCCGTCCCGGCGCCGTGCTCGACGAGCTCGATGCCCAGCTGCCGGGCGGCCTCGTCCGCGGCGAACATCTCCCGCGTCGGACCGGGCTCCGTGTCACGGGCCTGCGTCACGTACTCACCGCCTTGTGAACCGACCGAACATTCGGTTAGCGTGCGCTCCGCCAAAGTAATCCAGCACCGGCATCGGCTGTCAAGGTCTTGCCCGGCCGGTGACGACCCGGCACACTGGAACCGAACGAATGGTCGGTTGGGAAGCTGGTATCGATGACCACGACAGAGTCCACGCCCTCCCTCCAGGGCCTCCAGGAGCACTTCGACGCGACCATCGCGCACGACCAGCGGATCGAGCCCCGGGACTGGATGCCGGACGGCTACCGCCGGACGCTGATCCGCCAGATCGCGCAGCACGCGCACTCCGAGATCATCGGCATGCAGCCGGAGGGGGAGTGGATCACGCGGGCGCCGTCGCTGCGCCGCAAGGCCATCCTGTTCGCCAAGGTCCAGGACGAGGCCGGTCACGGGCTGTACCTGTACTCGGCCGCCGAGACCCTGGGCGCCGACCGCGCGGACCTGACCCGCAAGCTGGTCGAGGGCCGGCAGAAGTACTCGTCGATCTTCAACTACCCGACGCTGAGCTTCGCCGACGTCGGCGTGATCGGCTGGTTCGTGGACGGCGCCGCGATCTGCAACCAGGTACCGCTGTGCCGCAGCTCGTACGGGCCCTACGCGCGCGCGATGGTGCGGATCTGCAAGGAGGAGTCCTTCCATCAGCGGCAGGGCTACGAGCTGCTGCTGACCATGATGCGCGGCACCGAGGCCCAGCGTGAGCTGGTCCAGGACGCGGTGAACCGCTGGTGGTGGCCGTCCCTGATGATGTTCGGGCCGCCCGACGACGCCTCGCCCAACTCGGCGCAGTCCATGGCCTGGAAGATCAAGCGGCACAGCAACGACGAGCTGCGTCAGCGGTTCGTCGACATGACCGTCCCGCAGGCCGACAAGCTCGGCGTGAGCCTGCCCGACCCCGAGCTGCGCTGGAACGAGGAGCGCGGGCGTCACGACTTCGGCACCCCGGACTGGGACGAGCTGATGCGTGTGATCAAGGGCGAGGGACCGTGCAACGAGGAACGCGTGGCGCGTCGCCGGGACGCACACGACGAGGGTGCCTGGGTGCGCGAGGCGGCCACCGCCCACGCGGCCAGGCGGAGCGAGCGGGCGCAGGAAGGTGCGAGGGCATGACACAGCAGGACTGGCCTCTGTACGAGGTGTTCGTGCGCGGCAAGCGGGGCCTCAACCACGTGCACGTCGGCTCGCTGCACGCGGCCGACGACGAGATGGCCCTCACCCACGCCCGCGACCTCTACACGCGGCGCAACGAAGGCGTGAGCATCTGGGTGGTGCGCTCGGAGCACATCGCCGCGTCCAGCCGCGACGAGAAGGACCCGTTCTTCGCCCCCAGCGCGGACAAGGTCTACCGCCACCCGACCTTCTACGACATCCCCGACGACGTCCCGCACATCTGAGGAGCAGGGCATGAGCGACGACCACGTCTACCTGAGCCTCGCCGAGGACCACGGGGACGACGCCCGCTGGGCGTTCGGCACCGGGTTCGAGGACCCGCTGCACGGTGTGGACACCACCGTGCCCGCCGGCGTGGACGTCGCCGAGCTGGCGGCCTGCTGCCTCGCGCTCGGCGACGACGCCCTGGTGTCCGCGCAGCGGCTCGCCGAGTGGACCACCCGCGCCCCCGAACTGGAGGAGGAGGTGGCGCTGGCCAACATCGGCCTCGACCTCCTCGGCCAGACCCGCCTGCTGTACGCGCGCTGCGGCCAGGTCGACGGCAGCGGCCGCGGCGAGGACGCCTACGCGTACTTCCGTGACGCCGACGCCTTCCACAACGTACGCTTGGCCGAACTCCCCAACGGGGACTTCGCGTTCTCGATCGTGCGGCTGCTGGTGCTGTCCGCCTGGCGCCTCGCCCTGTTCGAGCGGCTCGCCACGGCCCCCGACCCCGTGCTCGCGGCGATCGCGGCGAAGGGCGTCAAGGAGCTGACCTACCACCGGCAGTACGCCGCCGACTGGGCCGTGCGCCTCGGCGACGGCACGGACGAGTCGCACCGCAGGATGCGCGCCGCCCTCGTCGATGTCCTCCCTCACCTGGACGAACTGCTCGCCGCCGCACCGTGGTTCGGCATCGACGCGGCCGGCGTACGCGACGAGGTGACGGCGGTGCTCGGCCAGGTGCTCGACGCGGCCGGACTTCCCCTGCCCGAGGTCCCGGCGCTGTCCGGCGCGGGCCGCGACGGCGACCGCACCGAGCATCTCGCGCCCCTGCTGGCCGAGTTGCAGAGCGTCGCACGCGCGTACCCGGGGGCGACATGGTGACCGGGCCCGCCGTGCTCGGCGACGCCCGGCGGGCCCGCCGTATCGCCGCGCAGGTCCCGGACCCCGAGCTGCCCATGCTGACCCTGGCCGACCTCGGGGTGCTGCGGGACGTCGAGGTCGGCCCGGACGGGACCGTGGTCGCCAGCCTCACGCCGACCTACTCGGGCTGCCCGGCCATGGCCGAGATGCGCGCGGACGTGGCGGCCCGGCTGCGTGCCGCGGGCTACCCGCGCGTGGAGATCCGCACCGTCCTCGACCCGCCCTGGACGACCGACTGGATCACCCCCGAAGGGCGCCGCAGGCTCGCCGAGCACGGCATCGCCCCGCCCGGCGCGGCCCCCCGGCGTGCCGCCGGCCCGGTGCCCCTGGTGCTCCTGGCCACCCGGCGCACGGCGGTGCCCTGCCCCCGCTGCGGCGCGCTAGACACCGAGGAGACCTCCCGGTTCTCCGCCACGTCCTGCAAGGCGCTGTGGCGCTGCCTCGCCTGCCGCGAGCCGTTCGAGTACGTCAAGGAGATCTGATGGCCCCGACCGCCCCCGCCTCGGCCGTACGTCCGAGCCCGCGCCGCCGGCCGGCCTTCCACGCGCTGCGGGTCGCCGCCGTCCAGCCCTTGTGCGCGGACGCCGCCGCCGTCAGTTTCGAGATCCCCGACGAACTGGCCGCCGAGTTCGCCTTCGCGCCCGGCCAGTCGCTCACCCTGCGGCGCGAGATCGACGGGCGGGACGAGCGCCGCTCGTACTCGATCTGCTCCCCGGCCGGATCGGTGCCGCGCATCGGTGTGCGCGTGGTGCCCGGCGGGCTGTTCTCCTCCTGGCTGGTCGGCGAGGTGCGGCCCGGTGACACGGTCGAGGTGATGGCTCCCACGGGCGCGTTCACCCCCGACCTCACCGAGCCCGGTCACCACGTCCTGGTCGCGGCGGGTTCCGGCGTCACGCCCATGGTGTCCATCGCCGAGTCCGTCCTGGCCGCCGACTCCCGTTCGCGGGTCACCCTCTTCTACGGCAACCGGCGCACCGACACGGTGATGTTCGCCGACGAACTGGCGGACCTCAAGGATCTGTACCCGACCCGCTTCCAGCTCGCCCACGTGCTCTCCCGCGAGCCCCGCGAGGCCGAGGTGCTCTCCGGGCGGCTCGACGCCGAGCGGCTCACCGCCCTGGTCGGCGCGCTCGTCGACGTGCCGGGCGCCGACCACTGGTGGCTGTGCGGCCCGCACGGCATGGTCCGCGACGCCCAGCGGGTGCTGGCCGGCCTCGGCGTGCCCGGCGACCGCGTCCACCAGGAGCTGTTCTACGCCGACGACGAACCGGTGCGCGAGGTGCGCCACCACGAGGACGCCATCGAGTCCGGCCCGGTCAGCCAGGTCACCATCACCCTCGACGGCCGCTCCACCACCTCCGCCCTCTCCCGTGAGCGGTCCCTCCTCGACGGCGCCCAGCGGACCCGCCCCGACCTCCCCTTCGCCTGCAAGGGCGGGGTGTGCGGCACCTGCCGTGCGCTGGTCACCGAGGGCGAGGCGGACATGCGCCGCAACTTCGCGCTGGAGCGCGCCGAGATCGACGCGGGTTACGTCCTGACGTGCCAGTCGTTCCCGGTCTCGGAGAAGCTGACGGTCGACTACGACAGCTGAACACCCGCCGGGCCGCCGCTTCGTGACGTTTTCCGCGCGGCGGCCCGGACCCCACGGCGGAGGCGCGGGCGAGGCGCCCCGGCACGCGGACCGGCGGGGTCTCGCGGATGATTCCCGACCGCTGCGTGGACACCCTCTTGACGGCGGCCCGGGGCGGATCGACACTCCAGTGGGGAATCCTAGTGAACAGGTAGGGAAACATGAGGCGCCTTGGGCCGGTCACCGCGCGAGTGGGCCGTTCGCCTCTGCTGACCTCCCGCCGGCACATCGATCTGCAACGGGTGTGCAGCGCCATCAGCCCCCTGACCTGAGCCGGGCCACCACCGGCGTACCCACGGCGCCCGGCCGAGGAGGCCCGCGCCGGCCGTACCGGTGAGCACCCCGTTCCCCGTCCGACGTCGCTTCCGCCGCGCCCACGTCCACGCGCCCGCTCCAGGGGAGAGCCATGTCCGTCACACCTCAGGCCACCGTGTCGTCCGCCCGGTCCGTACCGTCCACCCGCGCCTTCCGGGGCCGCATCGGCCGGGACGCGCGCAGCGGGCACTACGCCGTGCCCCGCCGCTACCGTCTGCACCTGTCCACCGCCTGTCCCGACGGCCTGCGCATCGCCGTCACCCACAGCCTGCTCGGCCTCGCCGAGGACTGTCCGGTGACGCTTCTGCCGGCGGTCCCCGACTGTCCCGACGGCGGCCACGCCACACTGCGCCCGCTGTACGAGGCGAGCGCCCACCACTACACCGGACCGGCCCTCGCGCCCGTGCTCAGCGACAGCTGGTCGGGGCGGATCGTCAGCACCCACGCCCCGGACATCATGCGCGACCTGGCGCGCGGTTTCGGCGGCGGCCGTCCCGCGCTGTACCCGTGCGGTACCGAGGCGGAGACCGAGACCGTGCGACGGCTGTGCGCGCAGGGGATCGACGAGGCCGCGCAGCGCGCCGGACAGGCCGACGCCGGGGCGGCCGAGCGTGCCGACGCCCTCGACCTCCTGCTCGGCGCGCTCGGTACGCTGGACCGCCGCCTCTCCGGCCGGCCCTGGCTCGTCGGCGACGAACTCACCGCCGCCGACGTCGAGTTGTGGGTGACGCTGGTCAGGCTGGACACCGTGCACCGGCACCACCTGGACGCCGCCGCCGTGCACCGCCTCGTCGGCCACCCGGCCCTGTGGGCCTACGCCCGGCGCCTGGCCGCCCACCCGGCCTTCGGCGCCCACCTCGACCTCGACGGCATCGCCCGCCGCCACCACGCCCACTGCCGCGGCCTGGAGGCCGCCGGATCGGCCGTCCAGATCCTGGACTGGGCCGCCCACGCGGCGGGCCACGGCGGCACCCGGCCGCAGGTCGACCGGCCGTGAACCGGTCCGCCAAGTGGACGGGCGTTGACATACGTTCGGGCGACTGACCTAACATACGGACCAGATCGGTCATGAGCGTCAGCGACAAGCCCTGGCTTGCTGACCGGCAACCCTCGCACCGCGGTGGGGTGCCCCAGGTGACGACCGGACCGGATGACGTTTCGGTAAGCGCGAGGCCCCACGGGCCGGAAGAGTGACGGTGACGGACATGTACGCAGCTGTGAGGACGGCCGCCCGCCGTGCCCAGGGCTGCGTACGGCCGTACGCCCGCCCACTCGTCGTCGACCGCGCCGTCGACCTGCTCCGCGTGAACAGCGCACTGTGTACCGCACCGGGCCGTGCCCGCTGTCGGGGCTGACTCCGCACACCGCCCCGACCTCGCGTTCCTGACGAACACCGCCCGCGCGGTGTGCCGTTGTCCGCCTCGCCCCGGTTCTTCGCACGCATCCGTGCGCCGTGCCCGCGTACGCCTCCCGGAGTGGCTCCCGCCACCCTGCCGCGGCCGTGAGCAGGCCCACGCCGGCCGTGAACCGGGGTGTCCGACTCCCGCCGGAGCCCTTCATGAGCGAACCCCCAGGCGCCGTCACCCTCGCCGCCGCACCCATTACCGACACTCCGTCAGAAAAGCTCACCGCACAGCGTGTTCAGTCACTGCGCAGGCCCGGACGGTGGATCGCCACCGCGGTCGCCCTGGTCCTGATCGCCCAGTTCGTCCACGGCCTGGTGACCAATCCCTTCTACCAGTGGGACCGCTTCGGCTACTGGTTCCTGCGCCCGACGATCCTCGACGGACTGCTGATCACCCTCGAAGTGGCCGCCTACAGCGCGGTGCTGGGCCTCCTCGGCGGCATCCTGCTGGCCCTCGCCAGACTCTCGAAGAGCCCGGTGCTGCGCGCCGCCAGCTGGACCTACGTCTGGGCGCTGCGCTCCATCCCGCTCATCGTGGTGCTGCTGTTCCTGTACAACTTCTCCGCCCTGTACCGGACGTTGAGCGTCGGAGTCCCCTTCGGCCCCGCCTTCTTCTCCTTCGACGAGTCCCGGCTCGCCACCGACATGGTGGTCGCCGTCATCGGCCTGAGCCTGAACGAGGCCGCCTACGCCGCCGAGGTGGTGCGCGGCGGCATCCTCTCCGTCGACCAGGGCCAGCACGAGGCCGCCTCGGCCCTCGGCCTGCCCAAGGGCTACCAGTTCCGCAGGATCGTCTTCCCACAGGCACTGCGCTCCATCACCCCGAACTACGTCAACCAGCTGATCGGCCTGATCAAGAGCACCTCACTGGTCTTCTACGTCTCGCTGCTCGACCTGTTCGGCTCCGCGCAGAGCATGGGCTCCACCTACCCCGGTGACATCGTGCCGCTGCTCCTGGTCGTCACCGTCTGGTACCTGATCCTCACGAGCCTCGTGTCCGTCGTCCAGTTCTACGTCGAGCGGTACTACGCCCGGGGCGCCACGCGCTCCCTGCCGCCGACCCCGCTGCAGAAGCTGCGCACCGGCCTGCGGGACCTTCGTGACCGTGCGCGCAGGGAGACCGCCGTATGACCACCGAGACGCTCACCACCGCCGAGGCCGCGCCCGCCGCCGTCGAGGTGCACGACGTGCACAAGTGGTACGGCACCCACCGGGTGCTGGACGGAGTCGACCTGACCGTACGGCCCGGGGAGGTCACCGTGATCCTCGGCCCGTCCGGCTCCGGCAAGTCGACCCTGCTGCGGGTCATCAACCACCTGGAGAAGCCGGAGATCGGCCACGTCAGCCTCAACGGCGAACCGATCGGCGTCCGTCGGCACGGCGGACGGCTGCGCGAGCTGAGCGAGCGCGCGATCCTGGCCCAACGCGGCCGTATCGGCTTCGTCTTCCAGAACTTCAACCTCTTTCCGCATCTGACCGTGCTGGACAACGTCGCCGCCGCGCCGGTGGCGACCGGGAAGCTCGGCAAGGCCGCCGCCCAGGCACTGGCCCGCGAACTGCTCGACCGGGTAGGCCTCGCCGACAAGGCCGGCGCCTATCCGCGTCAGCTGTCCGGTGGCCAGCAGCAGCGCGTGGCCATCGCCCGCGCCCTCGCCCTGCGTCCCGGCGTGATTCTCTTCGACGAGCCGACCTCCGCGCTCGACCCCGAACTCGTGGGCGAGGTCCTCGCCGTCATCAAGGATCTGGCGACCAGCGGCACCACGCTGGTGATCGTCACCCACGAGGTCGGCTTCGCCCGCGAGATCGCCGACCGGGTCGTCTTCATCGACGGCGGAAAGATCGTCGAACAGGGACCGCCCTCCGAAGTGCTCGACAAGCCCCGGCACGAGCGCACACGGGACTTCCTCAGCAAGGTGCTCTGACCCCGCCTCGGCCCCGGCTTCCCCCCACACAGCACCACCCCTGCGTCTCCTCAGTCCTGCCTCATCAGCTTCCGCCCCTCAGCGACAAAGGACGGCCATGCCTGCCCACTTCACCCGACGCAGCCTCCTCCGTGGCATCACCGCGGCGACCGCCGCGGCCACCCTCGCCACCGGACTCGCCGCCTGCGGCGGCGAGAGCGACGCCGCCACCACCACCGACAGCGCCGCCTCGGGCAGCGTGACCCTCGGCCGGGTCTCCAACGGCGCCGCCCAGGAGACCACCGTCAAGGTCTCCGAGGTCAAGTCCATCAGCGCCCAACTGCCCGCCTCCGTACGCAAGAGCGGCACCCTGGTCATCGGCAGCGGCACCCTGCCCTCGGGCTCCGCCCCGCTGGGGTACGTCGGCAGCGACCAGAAGACCCTCACCGGCTCCGAGCCCGACCTCGCCCGCCTGGTCGCCGCGGTGCTCGGCCTGAAGCCGGAGGTGAAGAGATTCACCTGGGAGAACCTCTTCGTCGGCATCGACAGTGGCAAGGTCGACGTCGCCTTCACCAACGTCACCGACACCGAGGAGCGCAAGAAGAAGTACGAGTTCGCCTCCTACCGCCAGGACAACCTCGCCTTCGAGACGCTGAAGTCCGCCGGCTGGAAGTTCGACGGCGACTACGCGAACCTCGCGGGCAAGACCGTCTCGGTCGGCGCGGGCACCAACCAGGAACGCATCCTCATCGCGTGGAAGAAGAAGCTGGAGAGCGAGGGGAAGAAGCTCACCATCAAGTACTTCCAGGACGCCAACAGCACCTACCTTGCGCTCAACAGCGGCAAGATCGACGTCTACTTCGCCCCCAACCCGAGCGTCGCCTACCACGTCACCCAGACGGCGAGCACGAACACGCCGACCGCCAACGCGGGCACGTACTCCGGCGCGGGCGCGTCCCTCCAGGGTCTGATCGCGGCGACCGCCAAGAAGGACAGCGGCCTCGCCAAGCCCCTCGCCGACGCGATCAACCACCTCATCGACAACGGCCAGTACGCCAAGTGGCTGGCCGCCTGGAACCTCTCCAACGAGGCCGTCGCCAAGTCCGAGATCGACCCGCCCGGCCTGCCGCTGACCGACTCCTGACCGGCGCGGGGAGGACCCGCGCTCCCGCGAGCCGAGCCGGCTCGGCCGAATCCGTGCAGGAAGGACCCCGCCTCCGTGGCCCGCCCGCCCCACCCGCACCCGCTCGACAACGCCGTCTGGGCCGCGCTCACCGGCCCCCACGCCCACCTCGCCGAACGGTTCGGGCGCGCCGCCCGCTACCCGGCCGACGTCTACGCCTTCGCCGCGCTCGCCGACCCCACGGACCCGGCCGCCTGGGACGACCTGCGCACCCTCGTCGGTCCCGGAACCGCCGTGACGATCAAACCGGTCGACGGGGTCCCGGCCGGCTGGGAGACCGTCGGCGGGGGAGTGGGCGTCCAACTCGTCGCCACCGAGACGCTGTTCACCGAGGCCGCCCCGGAGGCGGTCCGGCTCGGCCCCGCCGACGTGCCGGAGATCCTCGACCTGGTCGCCCGTACCCGTCCGGGCCCGTTCCTGAAACGGACCGTCGCCCTCGGCACCTACCTCGGCATCCGGCACCAGGGTCGGCTGATCGCCCTGGCCGGCGAACGGCTCCGGCTGCCCGGCTGGACCGAGATCAGCGCGGTCTGCACCGACCCGGACCACCGCGGCCGGGGCCTCGGCACCCGGCTGATCCGCGCGGTCGCCGCGGGCATCCGGGACCGCGGCGACACCCCCTTCCTGCACGCCGCCGCCGACAACACCCCGGCGATCCGCCTCTACGAGTCCCTCGGCTTCACCCTCCGCCGCCGCTCGACCATCCTGTCGGTGCGCGCACCGGGAACAACCGGTGAGGTCGAGGCGTTGTGAGCCAGGACGAGTCGTACCGCGCGTGTGAGCACGCCCTGACGAGGGAGGGACGAACGTGATCGGCACACCGCGTTCCGCGCACCTCCACTCCCGGCAGCACATCGACCTCCAGCGCGTGGCCGGCGCGCTCTGTTGCTCCTGACCCGTTCCCCGCCTGGCCCGCCCTGTCGCGTGCGGCCGGCTCTCTCGTACGGACCTCCAGGAAGGCACCCCCGTGTCCTCGACTCCCGCTGCTTCGCCCTCCCTCCATCTCGCCGTCGCCCTCGACGGCACCGGCTGGCACCCCGCCTCCTGGCGTGATCCGGCCGCCCGCCCCCGTGAGCTGTTCACCGCCGGATACTGGGCCGGCCTGGTCGCCGAGGCCGAGCGCGGCCTGCTCGACTTCGTCACGATCGAGGACGGCCTGGGCCCGCAGTCCTCGCACTTCCTCGACCCGGACGAGCGCACCGACCAGGTCCGGGGCCGCCTCGACGCCGTACTCGTCGCCTCCCGGATCGCCCCCCTCACCCGCCACATAGGCCTGGTGCCGACCGCGGTGGTCACCCACACGGAGCCGTTCCACCTGTCCAAGGCGATCGCCACGCTCGACTACGTGAGCACCGGCCGGGCGGGCCTGCGCGTCCAGATCACCGCCCGGCCGACCGAGGCCGCCCACTTCGGCCGCCGCACGATCCCCCGCATCGAGGCCTACGACGCCCCGGCCACCCGGGAACTGGTGGCCGACCTCTTCGACGAGGCCGCCGACCACGTCGAGGTGGTGCGCCGCCTCTGGGACAGCTGGGAGGACGACGCGGAGATCCGGGACGCGGCCACCGGACGCTTCATCGACCGCGACAAGCTGCACTACATCGACTTCGAGGGGCGCCACTTCAGCGTCAAGGGCCCCTCCATCACCCCGCGTCCGCCCCAGGGCCAGCCGCTGGTCACGGCGCTCGCGCACGACACGGTCCCCTACCGGCTGGTGGCCCGCGCCACCGACGTCGGCTTCGTCACCCCGCACGACGCCGGCCAGGCCCGCGCGATCGTCGCCGAGATCCGCGCCGAACAACTGGCCGCCGGGCGCGCCGCCGAACCGCTGCACGTCTTCGGCGACCTGCTGGTCTTTCTCGACGACGACCCGGCCGAGGCCGCCGCCCGCCGCGACCGCCTCGACACCCTCGCGGGCGAGGAGTTCACCGGCGACGCCCGCGTCTTCACCGGGACACCGACCCAACTCGCCGATCTGTTGCAGGAGTTCCAGGCGGCCGGGCTGACCGGGTTCCGGCTGCGGCCCGCCGTCGCCGGGCACGACCTCCCGGCGATCACCCGGGGTCTCGTCCCCGAACTGCAGCGCCGCGAGGCGTTCCGGCACGCCTACGAGGCCGACACCCTGCGGGGGCTGCTCGGCCTGACCCGCCCCGCCAACCGCTACGCCGCCGCCTGAGCGGGAGGGAGACCGACGATGACCAAGCCCCTGAAGCAGATCCACCTGGCCGCCCACTTCCCCGGTGTCAACAACACCACCGTGTGGAGCGACCCGAAGGCCGGCAGCCACATCGAGTTCAGCTCCTTCGCGCACTTCGCCCAGACCGCCGAACGCGCCAAGTTCGACTTCCTCTTCCTCGCCGAGGGCCTGCGCCTGCGCGAACAGGGCGGCGAGATCTACGACCTGGACGTCGTGGGCCGCCCCGACACTTTCACCGTGCTCGCCGCGCTGGCCGCCGTCACCGACCGCCTCGGACTGACCGGCACCATCAACTCCACCTTCAACGAGCCCTACGAGGTGGCCCGGCAGTTCGCCAGCCTCGACCACCTCTCCGCCGGCCGCTCCGCCTGGAACGTCGTCACCTCCTGGGACGCCTTCACCGGCGAGAACTTCCGCCGCGGCGGCTTCCTGCCGCAGGAGGAGCGCTACTCCCGCGCCAAGGAGTTCCTCGCCACCACCGGCGAGCTCTTCGACTCCTGGGTCGGCGACGAGATCCTCGCCGACCAGACCACCGGCGCCTTCCTGCGCGACGCCGCGGCCGGCGCCTTCGCCCACCACGGGCAGCATTTCGACATTGAGGGCCGCTTCAACGTCCCGCGCTCCCCCCAGGGCCGTCCGGTGATCTTCCAGGCCGGTGACTCCGACGAGGGCCGCGAGTTCGCCGCGTCGACCGCGGACGCGATCTTCAGCCGGTACGCCGCCCTCGATGCGGGGCGGGCCTTCTACACGGACGTCAAGAGCCGCCTCGCGAAGTACGGCCGCCGCCCCGACCAGTTGCTGATCCTGCCCGCCGCGAGCTTCGTCCTCGGCGACACCGACGCCGAGGCGGAGGAGATCGCCCGCGAGGTCCGCCGCCAGCAGGTCAGCGGGGCAACGGCGATCAAACACCTGGAGTTCGTCTGGAACCGGGACCTGTCCGGGTACGACCCCGACGGCCCGCTGCCCGACATCGACCCGGACCTCGGCGAGCACACCATCGCCAGGGGCCGCGCCCAGGTGCGCATGTACCGCGACCCGCTGGCCACCGCCCGCGAGTGGCGCGAACGGGCCGCCGCCCACGGCTGGTCCATCCGCGACCTGGTCATCGAGACCGGCAACCGGCAGAACTTCGTCGGCTCCCCGACGACCGTCGCCAAAACCGTCAACGACTTCGTGCAGGCCGACGCCGCCGACGGCTTCATCCTCGTTCCGCACATCACCCCGACCGGCCTCGACGCCTTCGCCGACCGGGTCGTCCCGCTCCTCCAGGAACAGGGCGTCTTCCGCACCGACTACGAGGGCACCACCCTGCGCGACCACCTCGGCCTCGCCCACCCGGACGACGACGCCCGCGGCGCGCGGGAGGCGTCGTGAGGTTCCTCGCCATCACGCTCATCGTGCACCGCCCGGACCCCGTCACCGGGGTGCTGAAGCCGACGCACGAGCGGTTCCGCGAGGTCGTCGACAACGCCCTGCTGGCCGAGGAACTGGGCTTCGACGGGTTCGGCGTGGGGGAGCGGCACGAGTACCCGTTCATCTCCTCCTCGCCGCCGGTCGTCCTCAGCCACCTCGCCGCGCTGACGAAACGCATCCGGCTGTTCACCGCGGTGACCACGCTCAGCCTGCTGGACCCGGTGCGGGCCTACGAGGACTACGCCACCCTCGACCACCTCTCCGGCGGCCGGCTGGAGTTGATCATCGGCAAGGGCAACGGAACCGCCCAGCGCGACCTGTTCCACGTCACCCCCGACGACCAGTGGGAGCGCAACGCCGAGGGCTACGAGGTGTTCCGCCAGATCTGGCGCCAGGACCGGGTGACGGCGGCGACCCGCTTCCGCCCGCGCCTGGAGGACGCCGAGGTCTGGCCGAGGCCGTACCAGCAGCCGGTACGGGTCTGGCACGGCAGCGCCACCAGCAAGGAGTCGGTGGACCTCGCCGCCCGCTACGGCGACCCGCTCTTCTCGGCGAACGTCACCCACCCCGTCGAGCCGTACGCCGAGTTGATCCGCCACTACCGCGAACGCTGGGAGCACTACGGCCACGACCCGGCCGCCATCGCGGTCGGCGCGGGCACGGCCGGTCTCCATGTCGCCCGCACCTCGCAGGAGGCGCTGGCCGCGTACCGGCCGGTGTTCGAGAGCAACCTGGCGTTCCAGCGGAAGACGGGCCTGCCCGTGGTCTTCGAGACCCTGGACGACTTCGTGGCCCGCAGCTCCGCGCTGATCGGCAGCCCGCAGCAGGTCATCGAGAAGGTGCACCGCTACCACGAACGGCTCGGCCACACGGTGGTGCATCTGCACGCGGACGCGAGCGGACTGACGGAGCATCAGCACCGCGATTCGCTCGCGCTCTTCCAGTCCGCCGTCGCCCCCGTGCTGCGGCGCGAGATCCCCGACCCGCCCTTCGCCTGGGGACCGGTGTTCCCCGTCCCCGAGCCCGCCGACCACTGAGGAGCAGCAGGCCCATGTCCTCCGGCACACCCCTCGGCGTTCTCGACCTGGTCCCGATCCCGACCGGCTCCACCGCGGCCGACGCCCTGCGCAACTCGATCGACCTCGCCCGGCGGGCCGAGAGATTCGGCTACACCCGCCACTGGTTCGCCGAACACCATCTCAACCCCGGCGTCGCGGGTACGTCCCCGGCGGTCGTCATCGCGCTGACCGCCGCCGCGACCTCCACGATCCGGCTCGGTTCGGGGGCCGTCCAGCTCGGCCACCGCACCGCCCTGTCCACGGTCGAGGAGTTCGGCCTGATCGACGCCCTGCACCCGGGCCGCCTCGACCTGGGCCTGGGCCGCTCGGGCGGGCGCCCACCGGGACAGCCCGCGGCCCCGCCGCCGACGGCGACCCCCGTGGTCGACGGCAGGGCACCCAACGGCCTCGTCATACCGCCCCGGTTCTCCTTCGAGCAGCTGCTCGGCTCGCCCCGGATCGCCCTCCAGCGCGGGCTGCTCCTGCTGCCGGGCGCCGCGTCCCAGGACTACGCGCAACAGATCGACGACATCCTCGCCCTGCTGGCCGGCACCTACCGCTCCCCGGAGGGCGTCGAGGCCCACGTCGTGCCCGGCGAGGGCGCCGACGTCGAGGTGTGGATCCTCGGCAGCAGCGGCGGCCCGAGTGCCGAGACGGCGGGCGCGCGCGGCCTGCGCTTCGCCGCGAACTACCATGTCAGCCCGGCCACCGTGCTGGAGGCGGTGGACGGCTACCGCGCCTTCTTCCAGCCCTCCGACCACCTCGACAAGCCGTACGTCAGTGTCTCCGCCGACGTCGTCGTCGCCGAGGACGACGAGACGGCCCGCGAACTCGCCGAAGGCTACGGCCCGTGGGTCCGCAGCATCCGCACCGCCGAGGGCGCCATCGAGTACCCGACGCCCGGACAGGCCCGCGCCCACGTGTGGACGGACGAGGACCGCGCGCTGGTCCAGGACCGCCTGGACACCCGGTTCGTCGGATCGCCCGCCCGGGTCGCCGACCACCTCGAACAGCTCCAGGAGGCCACCGGCGCCGACGAGTTGCTCATCACGACGATCACCCACGACCACGCGGCACGGGTGCGGTCGTACGAACTGCTGGCCGAGGAGTGGCGGAAGCGGTGAACGGGCCCCGCCTCGCCCCTCCGGGCCGGTCCGGCGACCGGCGCGGAGCCGTGCCGGCGGCGACGCGCGCGTGACCCGGTGGCCGGGCCGAGGACGTCACCCTCCCCCGAAGGTGGCGTCCCCGGCCCTTTCCCCCGGCGCCGGACAGTGGTCTGCGCGCACGGGTCCCGCCGGTCGTGTGCTCACCAGCACATGACCGCCGTCTCGCCCGAACCCCAGGCGGAGTACAGGCGCACCCGGACGAAGTAGCGACGACCCTTGACGAGACGGGCCCTGACCGTGGCGTTGTGCGGGGTGCCCCCGTCGTCCTGGCCGCAGAGGAAGCGGGGCTCCCCGTCCCGCTCCTCGAAGACCACGACGACGGTGTCGCTGTCACCGAAGGTGCCCAGGGTGTACTCGCGGGTCTCTGGCGGCTCGACGACGAAATCGGCCTGACCGCCGGGCCCCAGACGCAGCGGCGCCGACCGGAACGGCACCAGCGCGGACGGCTGCCGCGCGCCTTGGGGCGGGTACCAGCGGAGCACGAACTCCTTGTCGAGGGGCGAGAGGCTGCCGGGCGGGTTCAGACCGCCGCGGAACTGCTCGGGCTCCAGGATCAGCCCCGACGGGAACGGATACTCCATGATCGACAGGGGGTCCCAGACCGAGCCGTTGACCTCGGCCGGGTCCAGCTTGCGCAGGATGTTGAAGAACGTGCGGTCCCGGCTCCAGTAGTTGGGCGAGCCCGCCAGATCGGCGTACACGGCCTCGTCGTCCCAGTGGATGCCGGCGAACGGGCTCTGGTGCTCGTGCAGCATGCCCAGCGCGTGCCCGATCTCGTGCAGGGCCGTCCCGCGCTCCCCGGGCGCGGTCAAATCCCACCCGAAGTTCATGGTGCGCTCGCTCAGCCCGACCCGGAGCGCGTCCCTGCCCACCGTCGACCAGGAGCCGTCGCCGAGCTGGAACCCGATGCGCAGTTCGGCCTCGGAGCGGTCGCCGACCTCGGCGAAGGACACGCCGATACCGAGGTCCTGCCACTCCCGGAAGCACTCGCGGACCACATCCTGCTGCTCCTTGGCGCCGACCCACGACACCCACCGGGTGCCCGCGCCGCCCGGTACGGCGATCACCGACCCGTCGGCCTCGCCGTCGAGGAAGCAGTAGTGCATGACCGTGCCGTTGACCCACATCGGACGTCCGCCGACGAGCGCGCTGATCCGCTCGGCGGTCAGCCCGGCCGGGAAGGCGGGGGCCGACTGCTGCGCGAGGGAGCAGTAGCGAGCGGTCATGGACCCAGCCTGCCGACCGCCGCGCGCCGGGCGCCTGAGTCGGGGGCTACTCAAGTCCCCCTGTATCAGGGGTGAGTATCCCGGCTCATACCGTCGTGACGACTTTCCGACGGGACGCGAACACCTTCGAACTGCCCTGGCCGTTCACCGGCCGGCAGGACGAACTGGAGCTGGTCCGGCAGTCCCTGGCCGCCGGACGGCCCGGCGTGGTGGTGACCGGAGCGCCGGGCCGCGGCAAGACCCGGCTGGCCGCCGAGGCCCTGCGCGGCAGCGACTGCGCCAGGGTGACCGGCACCCCGGAGGGCCGCGATCTGCGCTTCGGCGCCTTCGCTCACCTGCTGCCCGAGACCGTCTCCCTGCACCGCGCCGTACAACGGCTGTCCGGTGTGCGCCTGTTGCTGGTCGACGACGCTCATCTGCTCGACGACGCCTCGGCCGCCCTGGTGCACCACCTCGCGGTGCACGGCCGCACCCGGCTGCTGGTCGTCGCCACGGACGGCGCCCCGGCGCCCGCCGCCGTGACCCGGCTGTGGACCGGCGAACTGCTGCCCCGCCTCGCCCTGGAACCGCTGCCCCGCGAGGAGACCGCACGACTGCTGTCGGCAGGGGCCGGCCGCGCCCTCGAACCACTCACCGCCGACCGGCTGCACCGCCTGGTCCGAGGCGACCTGCGGCTGCTGCGCGACCTGCTCGGCGCGATCCGCGAACAGGGCGCGCTCACCCGCGTCCCGGACACCGGCGAGCACGCCTGGCGCGGCCCGGTGCCGCTGACCACCGCCGTCCGCGAACGCGCCGCCCACCTGCTGCGGCGCGGGTGCCCCGACGAACGCGAGATCCTCGACCGGCTCGCCTTCGCCGAACCCCTTCCGCTGGACGTAGACGCCCTCGATCCGCTGATCCTCGAACGCCTCGAGGAGGACGGCCTGATCGGCGTCGACGACCACGGCCACGTCCGTCTCGCCCACCCCCTGCACGGCCCGGTGCTGCGGGCCGCGGCCGGCCGGCTGCGGGCGAGGCGGCTGGCCGGCACCCCGGGCGAGCGGGAACTCGCCCTGAAGACGGAGACGGCCGCGCTGGAACACCGCATCGAGCAGGCGGACGTACGGGACCTGGCGGCGCCCGTGGGGCGGTGGCTCGTGGCGGAGGGGGCGCCGCTGCCGCCCGGGCACGCGGCCGTACGAGCCCGGTCCGCCCGTCTGCGGGGGCAGCTGCGCGAGGCGGCGGCCTGGGCGCGGGAGGGGCTGCGCGACGACCGGGAGGCACCGCCCGGGGATCCCGACGGCACCGCCTGCCGCGCCGAACTGGCCCTGGCCGTCGCCCAGACGGGCGAGGTCACGGCCAAGGACGCGGCCGTCGCCGACGGTGTCCCGGCGGCCTGGCGGGCGGCCGCTCGCGGCGACCTGGACGCGGCACGGGAGGCGCTGCGCGAACCGGCCGGGGACCACGACGTGTACGCCCGCTACGAAGCGGTCCGCCTCGGCGACCCGGGCGAGGCCGCCCGCCGGCTCCCCGCCGACGGCGTGCTCGCGGCGCACGCGCGGGCCCTCGCGCACGGCGACGGACCCGCCCTTGACCGTGCGGCCGAGGCGCTGGAGGAACGCGGCTTCCTGCTCTTCGCCGCGGAGGCGCACGCCCAGGCCGTACGGGCGCACCGCGACCCGAGCGCCGCCCGCACCTCCCGCACCCGCGCCGTCGCCCTCGCCCGCCGCTGCCCGGGCGCCCGCACCCCGGCCCTGTCCGGCCTGGTCCTGGGCGAACTCACCACCCGGCAGAGGCAGATCGTCACCCTCGCGGCGGCCGGCCTGACCAACCGCCAGATCGCCGAACAGCTCACCCTCTCGGTGCGCACCGTCGGCAACCACCTCTACAGCGCCTACAGCCGCCTGGGCACCGGCGACCGGGGCGCGCTGCCCACGCTCACGGCCGAGGAGCCGCGGACACGGTCGGCCTGAGTCGGGACGAGGCCGGTCCCGGGGCCCTCACGCCGCCCCGAACGCCGTGAACGCCCAACCCGTCGCCTGGTGCGTCGCGTCGCCGGGCAGCGCGCCCCGGGCGTCACGCAGCGCCTCGGCGAGCGACAGGCCCACGCTGAGGCCCTTGTGCAGGGCGAGCATCAGCGGCACCACCGCCGCGTCGTTGACGGGCGCGCTGCTCGCCACCACGCCGGCGGTGCCCAGCGGCAGCAACGCGGTGACCAGACCGAGGAGTTCGTCGGCCCCGACCGAGGCGAGCCGGGCGGTGTCGCAGCTGGAGAGGATGATCCGGTACGGGCTGCGGTCCAGGCGTTCGAAGTCGTGCACGATGAGCGGCCCGTCGGCCATCCGCAGCGACGAGAACAGGGGGCTGTCCGCGCGGAAGGTGCCGTGCGCCGCGATATGGGCCAGGGCGGCCCCGTCGAGCTCCTCCAGCACCCTCGGCACGCGCGCGTCGGCGTGCTCCAGCACGGTCGGCGTGCCGTACCGGTCGGCCAGGTCGGGCACCTCCGCGCCCCCGGTCGCCAACCCCGGCCCACGGACCAGCACATGACGTCCGCCCGGCGGCGGATCGGTCTCCCGGGCGCGCAGCCAGCTGCTCGCCGACGGCGACACGCTCAGCACCCGCTCACGCAGCGAGGGCAGCACCGCCCACGGCACCCGGTGCAGCCGGCCCGGCGGCACCACCACGACCGGTCCGCCGCCCAGCAGCCCGGCGACCGGACCGAGCAGCAGCTCCTCCAGCCGCCGCCCCGCCGCCTCCACCACCGGCAGCCGGCCCTCCGCCCCCGGATGCGCCAGCCGCCGCAGCCCCGACTGGAGGTACTCGGCCTCCCGCTCCGCGTCGACGAGCAGCCCCGCCGCGTAGCGCCGCACCCGGCCCCGGCCGCACAGCAGCACGTGCACCCGCCCGTCCACCACGGCGAGTTCCACCAGCCGCTCGTCGCCCAGCCGCTCCAGCAGCCGGCCGGTGTCGAACCGGTCCCCGCCGCCGGGATCGGCACCGCGGATGTGCAGGGTCCGGGAGCGGACCTCCCGCTCCAGCCGCCGCTGCTCGCGCTCCAGGGCCGGCACCGGACGGCCGTCCCTGCGCGCCTCCTCCGCCCGCGCCGCGATCTCGCGGAAGGCCGTCATCCCGCTCAGCAGCGCCGGGTCGGCGGGCGGCCGGGTGGGAGGCGCCGACAGCACGGTGGCCCGCCAGCGCTCGCTCCACTCCAGCAGCCGCCGCGGCCCGCCCCGGGCCAGGCTCGCCTGCTGAGCCAGCGCCGCCAGTTCCGCGCCCTGCTCGGTGGCACGGGCCCGCAACTCCGAGGCCCCCAGCGTCATCCGGTGGTCGTCGAGCACGTCCAGACCGCGCCGGCAGGCCTCCAGCACACCCCGGCCCGAACCGGCCGCCCGGGCGCTCAGCGCCTGCGCGGCCCAGCCCGTGACCCGGGCCAGCGGCGGCCCGCTGTACCGGCCGCGCGCGGCGACCGCCAGATGCCGTTCGGCGTCCGCCGTCCAGCCGAGGCCGAGCGCGATCCGGCCCGCCAGCAGCGAGGCCTCCGGCGCGGCCGGCGCGCCGAAGGAGGCCAGCCGCTCCGCCACCGCCGCCGCGTCCGCGACCAGCCGCCCCGAGCCGCGCCCGGCGGCCACCCGCGCCTCGATCAGCACCAGCCGGGCGTGCGTCTCCCACCAGCCGCGCCGCTGCGCGGCGAACAGCCGCACCGCCAGGTCCGCGCGGGCTATCGCGGTGTGCGGATCACCCGACAGCCGGGCCGCCCGCGCGGCGCCCAGCAGCAGTTCCGCCTTGCGGGTGGACTGCCCGCCGATCCCGTCGAGGACCCCGATCGCCGCGTCCGCCTCGGTCAGCGCCTCCGGCGCGAGCCCCGCGGCCATCAGCACCTCGCAGCGCCGGATGTTGAGCATGAACGTCGGTGTGCCGAGCTTCGCGTACCGTTCCTCGGCCTCGTCCAGCAGCCGCAGCGCCGCCGGCACGTCACCGGAGCGGAACGCGGCCAGGCCCCGGCTCTCCACGGCGTCCGCCTTGTCGTGTTCCTGGCCGGTGGTGTCCCACAGTGCCTCGGCGGCGCCGAAGTCGGCGTCCGCCCGGTCCACCGCGCCGAGGGCCAGGTGCACGGTGGCGCGCAGCGTGAGCGCGCGTGCCGTCCAGATGACGTCGTCGGCCTGGCGCAGCACCGGGATCGCCTTGCGTACGTCCTCCAGCGCCTCGCGATGGTGACCCAGCACCCACCAGGCGTACGCCCGCCGGAACAGCACCCGCGCCCGGGTGTGTCCGCTGCCGCGTCCCACGCCCCGCTCGAAGGCCGCCAGGCCCTGCCGGGTGCGGCCGGCGTGCACGAGGGCCACGCCGAGCGTGCCGAGCACGTCAGCCTCCCGCTCGGCCGACTCCGCGCGCGCCGCCAGGTCCCGGGCACGCCGCAGATGCCGCAGGGCGATCCGCAGGTCGCCCCAGTCCCGCTGCCAGATGCCGATCACCTGGTGGGCGATCGAGGCGTGCAACGGCGGCGGATCGGCGCCCAGCACACCTTCCGCCCGCGCCAGCGCGTCGTTGGGGGCGGCGAACACCATCGGCAGCAGTTCGAGAACCGATTCGCTTCCCGCTGTCACTCAACGGATGGTAGTGCTCCAGGGCTTCCGTAACCATGTCACCCGGGTCCGGCGCTGTATCAATCGACGGCTCCGCGGCTCTGATTGACGACCACCGCCTCAGTGGGAGGACACGCATGGCACCTCAGCGATTCCACGAGCAGTTCGACCAGATCCAGCGCTCACTTCCGGACGTCTCCCTCGCGCTGGGCCCGGACGACTCCGCCGAGTTCATCTACGAGAAGGGTGTCGTGCTCGCCCGCGACGGCGAGGAGGCACGGGTCGTCGAGGACGCCGTGCGCACCCACTTCACCGACACCACCGGCCTGGACGCGGACCACGTGCGCCGCGCGGGCCCGCAGACCAACCGCTCCGGCATCACCCGGATCCAGGTCGGCGACCCCGGACACGGCGACCGGCGCGGCGACCGCGCGGTGGCGGGCGCCCTGCGCGCCCTGCGGGAGGCGGAGGGCCGCGCGGGCCGGCGCCTGGTCAGCCGCAACCACGTCGTGTCCATCGCGGTCAACGCCTGCCCCGGCGACGAGCCCGTGCCCGCCCCGCTCACCGAGGCGCCCAACCCGGCGGCGGCCGGGACGGCCTACGACCAGGGCACCGCCGTCGGCGTCCTGGTGATCGACACAGGCCTGATGCACGACCACCGGTCGTACCCGCTGCTCGCGCACACCACCGGGGACGCCCAGCTCCAGGAGACCGACGACGAGGGCGTGCTCCAGCAGTACGTCGGCCACGGCACGTTCATCGCCGGACTCCTCGCCGCCGTCGCGCCCAACACCGACATCACCGTGCGCAACACGCTCAACGACGCGGGCGCCATCCTGGAGTCCGACTTCGGCGAGGCGCTCTTCGCTGCCGTCGACCGCGACGGCTGGCCCGACATCATCAGCCTCTCCGCCGGTACCTCCAACGGCCGTACCGACGGTCTGCTCGGCGTCGAGGCCTTCATGCAGGAACTGCGCACCCAGCGCACCCTGTTGGTCGCCGCGGCCGGCAACAACGCCAGCGCCACCCCCTTCTGGCCCGCCGCCTACGCCTCCCTGCCCGAGTACGAGGACACCGTGCTCTCGGTCGGAGCGCTGCGCGGCGACGGCGAGTTCGGCGCCTGCTTCAGCAACCACGGCTCCTGGGTGCGGGTCTACGCCCCCGGCGAGCGGCTCACCAGCTCCCTCACCGGCTTCGACGCGCCCGTCCCGTACGTCTACCGGCACTCCACGTACGACGCCTGCCGCTACGGCTTCACCTATTCCTGCACCTGCCAGGCGCCCCGGCACACCGGGATGCTGAGCGAGGAACGGGACAGCGGCGCGGGCAAGCCCGACCAGGTGATGTTCGAGGGGTTCGCGCAGTGGAGCGGCACCTCCTTCGCCACCCCGGTCGCCGCCGGCCTGATCGCCTCGTACATGACCGCCAACACGGAGTCCGACGCGCGCGCCGCCCGTCAGCGACTGCTGGCGGCGAACACCGAGTTCGCGGAGGTGCGCGGGGCGCACGTGCCGGCGCTGCGCCCGCCGACGTGGCGCCCGGTGTCGGTCGTGCAGTTCGCTCCTCCGGCATGAGGGCCGGAAGTGCCCCTTCCACGGCGTACGATGACTTGCCGTACACGAGGGGTGGGGCCGTGGACCGTACAGATGTCGGCGCGCTCGTCCGGTCGGCCGTCGACGGTGACGCGGCCGCCTGGAAGGCGCTCGTGGAGGGGCTGAGCCCCCTGGTGTGGTCCGTGGTGCGGGCCCACCGGCTCTCCGACGCCGACGGGCACGAGGTGTACCAGACCGTGTGGTTCCGCTTCGCCCAGCACCTGGGGCGGATCCGCGAGCCGGAGAAGGCCGGCTCCTGGCTGGCCAGCACCGCGCGCCACGAGTGCCTGAAGGTGATCAAGAGCCTGCGGCGGCTGACCCCGACCGACGATCCGCACCTGCTCGACCGGGTCAGCGAGGACCGGACGCCGGAGCAGTCGGTCCTCGACTCGGAGGAGGCCGCCGCCGAGAGCGAGCGCGTCCGGCGGCTGTGGCAGGAGTTCGAGGAACTCGGCGACCGCTGCCGCCAGTTGCTGCGTGTCCTGATGGCCGCGCAGCCGCCCAGCTATCAGGAGGTGTCCGCCGCGCTGGGCATCGCCGTCGGCAGCATCGGCCCGACGCGCCAGCGCTGTCTGCGGCGCCTGCGGGCCCGACTCGACGCACGGGGAGCACGGTGAACGACATGAGCGACATGAACGACATCGGTGACACGAACCGCGGCGACGGCACCCGCGACGACGTCTTCGACGAGGACGCCTACGACGACGGTCTGGACGCCGAACTCGACTGCGACAGCCTGGAGGAGGAACTCCGGCAGGCCGCCGCCATCCTCGACCCGGTACCGGCCGAGCTGTACCGGATCGCGGTGGAGGCCTACGCGCTGCACGACTTCGACGCGCGGGTCGCCGAGCTGACCTTCGACTCGCTGACCGACGCCCTTCCGGTCAGGGGAGCGGACGACCCGCCCCGGATGCTGACCTTCTCCACGGGCGAGCTGACCGTGGACGTGGAGGTGACCGCCGAGGGCCTGATGGGGCAGGTGCTCCCGCCACAGACGGCCCGCATCGAGGTGCTCAGCGGTCCGCAGTCGGCCGCCCCGCTCACCGCCGACGACCTGGGCCGCTTCGCCTGCGACGCGCCCCCTTCCGGTCCGTTCGCGCTACGGCTGCGCACCGGCGGCGAGGTGGTCGTCACGGAGTGGCTGCGCGCCTGAGCCACGGCCTCGAGGGGTCAGCGCGGGACGGCGTCGACCAGGGCGGCCAGCGCGGCGGCGAGCCGGGTCAGCCCCGCTCCCGCCGGGCCGCCCGGTTCGCTCATGTACGTGTCCCGGCGGATCTCCACCATCAGGGCGCTCACCCGCGCGTCCCGGCCGTAGAACTCCAGCGGCACGTACGCTCCGCCGAACGGGCTGTCCAGCCCGACCTCCCCGAACCCGGAGAACGCCTCTCGCGCCGCCGCCAGCAGGCCCGGCGGGGTGTGGAAGGCGTCGGTGCCCAGGCAGACCGGCGGTCGCGGACCGTCGCCGTGCAGTTCGTAGGGCAGCGGCGAGGTCGGGTACGAGTGCACGTCGACGACGACGGCCCGCCCCACCGCGGCCAGCCGCTCTTCCACGGCCCGCGTCATGGCCTGTGCGTACGGGCGGAAGTAGCGCGCGACCAGCGGCTCCGGATCGGTGTCCCCGGGCCGTAGCGCGTCGCGGTGCGTGGTGCGGGTGTACACCGCGCCCATTCCCACGGCCAGCATCTCCTCGCGCTCGTCCGGGAACCGCTCCGGGTCGACGACCAGCCGGGACAGCCGGTTGACGAACCGCCAGGGCGGCACCTCGGCCACCTCGGCCGCCTCGGCGGCGAGCCGCGCGGTGTGCGCGTCGGTGATGTGGTCCAGCTCCCTCTCCAGCGCCGCGTCGTCGAGCAGGATCCCGGCGCGCACGGCCGGCGGGATCTCCCGTGCGGAGTGCGGCACGTGCAGGAGGACGGGCGAGTCGTCGGCGCCGGGCAGCAGCTCGAAGGAGGGTGCGGCGGGGGTCATACGGCGGCTCCGGGAGCGTTGTCAGTGGCGTGGTGCACGATCAAGGTGTCACATCGAACGCCGAGGAAGGGCGGGCAGCGCCATGCCGGTCAGCGACGCGCGGGTGAGCACGCACCCGTTTCTGCGGGCCTTGTACGCCGACGACTACTACCCGGACCGGGTGCTGGACCGGGGCCGGGGGATCCTGCTGCGCCTGTGCGAGCGCATCGAGGCCGAGCGGCCCGCCGACCTGACCGCGCTCTACGCCCTCACCCGCGCCGCCACCGAGGAGTTCAACGACCTGGAGGCGGAGTTCGAGGCGGCCGGCAGCGAGATCGAGACGGTGGCGCGCGAGGAGATAGCCGAGGACTTCCGGTTCGTCGCCCGGGCCTACGGCTTCTCGGACGCGGACGTGGAGAAGCTCATCGCGACGCGGGAGTGGTGACCGGGACCCCGGTCAAGTCGTCGCTCACCCGGAGATCTCCCGCACGAGTCCGGCGGCCTGCTCCGTCCCCATGAGGAGGCCGTCACGCCCTCACGGTGACGCGACCACCTCGCGCGGCCGAAGGAGATCCGTCACTCCGCCTCGCCGCGGTGGGTGACATGCCCGCGCCCCCGGTCGGGCGATGCCGACCGGGGGCGCGGGTACGGGACGACGGGCCCGGGGGCCCGGCGCGTCAGGCTCAGGCGAGGGACGCGAGCGCCTCGTTCCAGGTGGCGGACGGGCGCATCACCGCGGCGGCCTTGGCCGGGTCGGGCTGGTAGTAGCCGCCGATGTCGGCCGGCCGGCCCTGGACGGCGTTCAGCTCGTCGACGATGCGCTGCTCGTTCGTGGCGAGCGTCTCGGCGAGCGAGGCGAAGGCCTTGGCCAGGTCCGCGTCGTCGGTCTGCGCGGCCAGCTCCTGCGCCCAGTACAGGGACAGGAAGAAGTGGCTGCCACGGTTGTCGATGCCGCCGACGCGACGGGTCGGGGACTTGTCCTCGTTGAGGAAGGTCGCCGTGGCGCGGTCGAGGGTGTCGGCGAGGACCTGGGCACGGGCGTTGTCCGTGGTCTTCGCGTACTGCTCGAGGGACGGCACCAGGGCGAAGAACTCACCCAGCGAGTCCCAGCGCAGGTAGTTCTCCTTGACCAGCTGCTGGACGTGCTTCGGCGCGCTGCCGCCGGCGCCCGTCTCGAACAGGCCGCCGCCCGCCATCAGCGGGACCACCGACAGCATCTTGGCGCTGGTGCCCAGCTCCAGGATCGGGAACAGGTCGGTGAGGTAGTCGCGCAGCACGTTGCCGGTGACGGAGATCGTGTCCTCGCCGCGGCGGATGCGCTCGACCGACAGCTTGGTCGCCTCGACCGGGGCGAGGATCCGGATGTCCAGGCCCTCGGTGTCGTGCTCCGCGAGGTACGCGTGGACCTTGGCGATCAGGTTGGCGTCGTGCGCGCGGGTCTCGTCCAGCCAGAACACGGCCGGGCTGCCGGTGGCGCGGGCCCGGGTGACGGCCAGCTTCACCCAGTCCTTGATCGGGGCGTCCTTGGTCTGGCAGGCGCGGAAGATGTCGCCGGCCGAGACCGTCTGCTCGATCACCACGTTGCCGGCCTGGTCCACGAGGCGGACCGTGCCGGTGGTCGGGATCTCGAAGGTCTTGTCGTGGCTGCCGTACTCCTCGGCCTTCTGCGCCATCAGACCGACGTTCGGGACCGAGCCCATCGTCGACGGGTCGTAGGCGCCGTGGGCCCGGCAGTCGTCGATCACGGCCTGGTAGACACCGGCGTACGAGGAGTCCGGCAGCACCGCGAGGGTGTCGGCCTCCTGGCCGTCCGGGCCCCACATGTGACCGGAGGTGCGGATCATGGCCGGCATCGAGGCGTCGACGATCACGTCGGACGGCACGTGCAGGTTGGTGATGCCCTTGTCGGAGTCGACCATGGCCAGCGCCGGACCCTCGGCGAGCTCGGCGTCGAAGGAGGCCTTGATCTCGGCGCCCTCGGGCAGGGACTCCAGGCCCTTGTGGATGCCGCCCAGACCGTCGTTCGGGGTCAGGCCGGCGGCGGCGAGCTGCTCGCCGTAGCGCGCGAACGTCTTCGGGAAGAAGGCACGCACCACGTGACCGAAGACGATCGGGTCGGAGACCTTCATCATCGTGGCCTTGAGGTGCACGGAGAACAGCACGCCGTCCGCCTTGGCCTTGGCGATCTGCGCCGTGAGGAACTCGCGCAGCGGCGCCACGTGCATGACCGAGGCGTCGACGACCTCGCCCTCGCGGACCGGTACCGACTCGCGCAGCACGGTGGTGGAGCCGTCGTCGCCGACCAGCTCGATCCGCAGCGTGCCCGCCTCGGAGATCACGGCGGACTTCTCGGTGGAGCGGAAGTCGTCGACGCCCATCGTGGCGACGTTCGTCTTCGAGTCGGCCGACCAGGCGCCCATGCGGTGCGGGTGGGTCTTGGCGTAGTTCTTGACCGACGCGGGGGCACGGCGGTCGGAGTTGCCCTCGCGCAGGACCGGGTTCACGGCGGAGCCCTTGACCTTGTCGTAGCGGGCCTGGATCTCCCGCTCCTCGTCGGTCTTCGGGTCGTCCGGGTAGTCCGGCAGCGCGTAGCCCTGCGCCTGGAGCTCGGCGACCGCGGCCTTCAGCTGCGGGATCGACGCCGAGATGTTCGGCAGCTTGATGATGTTGGCCTCGGGCGTCTTGGCCAGCTCACCGAGCTCGGCCAGCGCGTCCGGGATGCGCTGGTCCTCGGCCAGGTACTCCGGGAACACGGAGATGAGGCGCCCGGCCAGCGAGATGTCGCGCGTCTCCACGTCGACACCCGCCTGCGCGGCGTACGCCCGGACCACCGGCAGGAAGGAATACGTCGCCAGGGCCGGGGCCTCGTCAGTGTGCGTATAGATGATGGTCGAGTCAGTCACCGGTGCTCCGCTCCACGTCTGCAACATTGCTCGATATCAAGATATCTCGTGGGAGTCCTCCGCTCGACAGGGGTCCGCCCGGTGCGGCGCCCCGCCGGGGAGCGGGGCGCCCGAATCACCCGAATGCGAACAGGTGTGCGAACAGTGCGAGCGGCCGACTCCTGGAACCCTTCAGGGTCCGATCCCGGTGTCGATCCCGGAGTCGTCTCCGGGACCGCCTCTCCGGTCGCCTCCCCTCAGGGTGCGGTGACGTCCGCCGGTACGACGTCGTCCCCCACGCGCTGCTGCGGGATCACCACCGCCCCCTGCTGCAACGCGACCGTCCGCGTCGGCGCCGGGATCCGGATCCCTTCCTCGCGGTAGCGCCGGTGCAGCCGCTTCACGAACTCGTGCTTGATCCGGAACTGGTCGCTGAACTCGCCCACGCCCAGGATCACCGTGAAACCGATGCGGGAGTCGCCGAAGGTGTGGAAGCGGATCGCCGGCTCGTGCTCGGGCAGCGCTCCGGCGATCTCGGTCATCGTGTCGGCGACGACCTCCAGGGTCACCCGCTCCACCTCGTCGAGATCGCTGTCGTAGGCGACCCCCACCTGGACCAGGATCGTCAACTGCTGCTCGGGGCGCATGAAGTTGGTCATGTTCGACTTCGCGAGCTGGCCGTTGGGGATGACGATCAGGTTGTTGGACAGCGCGCGGACCGTCGTCTGGCGCCAGTTGATGTCCTCGACGTACCCCTCCTCGCCGCTGCTCAGCTTGATGTAGTCGCCGGGCTGCACGGTCTTGGAGGCGAGGATGTGGATGCCCGCGAAGAGGTTGGCCAGGGTGTCCTGGAGTGCCAGCGCGACGGCCAGACCGCCGACGCCCAGAGCGGTGAGCATCGGCGCTATCGAGATGCCCAGCGTCTGGAGCACCACCAGGAAGCCGATGGCCAGGACCAGGATCCGGGTGATGTTGACGAAGATCGTCGCCGAACCGGCGACACCGGAGCGGGACTGCGTGACCGACTGCACCAGCCCGGCGATCACCCGGGCCGCCGACACCGTCACGACGAAGATGAGCAGCACCGTCAGGCTCTGGTTGACGGTCCGCTGGAGGGGCCTGGTCAGCGGCAGCACCGCGCCCGCGGCGGCCGCGCCGCCGGCGATCGCGGACCAGGGGATGACGGTCCGCAGGGCGTCCACGATGACGTCGTCGCCGCTCCAGCGGGTGCGCTTGGCGTGCTTGGCCAGCCAGCGCAGCACCGTGCGCGACAGGAACGCCGCCAACAGGCCCGCCGCCACGGCTATTCCGGCGAGGATGAGGTCGTCCAGGGTCAGCGCGCGGTTCACCGGTCACCTCCGGTGGGATGGTCCGCGGCGGATCGGGCCGCCGGCGGCCGGCTGTGAAGTCTCGTCACGTTGTCACCTGCTCGATTGCGGGATGTGCGGTCGCGCCGGCCCCGTCCGGGACGACGGTGACGGGCGCGACCGCTCATCCTGCCGTATCCGGCACAGCAGTTCGTACCAGGAGCGGCGGACCGAATGCGCCGGTCAGACGATTCCCTCGGCCAGTTCGGCCTGTTCGCGGTCGGAGCCGTAGGCGGCGGTCGTGGGCGTCCCGTACGAACGGCGGGCGACGAACCACCACACCGTGGCGAGGACCAGTACGACGGCGAGGGCCACGGACGCGTAGTTCATCGTGTCCACCGTCACCGGCGACGACTGCGGCAGGCAGAACAGCACCGTCACACAGGCCACCCACACCACGGCGATCCAGCCGATCGGCCTGCTCCAGCGGCCCAGGTGCCAGGGGCCCGGCTGGAAACGGTCGCCCGCGCGCAGCCGCAGCAGCACGGGGATGGCGTACGCCGGGGTGATGCCGATGACGTTGATGGCGGTGACCGCCCCGTACGCGGTCGCCGAGTACAGCGACGGCAGCGCGAGGAGGCCGGCCACCACCACCGACAGCCATACGGCCGCGACCGGGGTCTGGGTACGGCTGCTGACCCGGCGCCAGAGGTCGGAGCCGGGCAGGGCCTTGTCCCGGCTGAACGCGAACACCATCCGGCTGGCCGCGGCGACCTCGGCGTTCCCGCAGAACAACTGGGCGATGATCACGACGATCAGCAGCGCGCTCGCGCCGTCCGTGCCGAGCCCGTCGAGCAGGATCTGCGCGGGCGGCACCCCGGTCTCGCTGGCCCGGGTGGCGTCGTAGTCCTGGATGGCGAAGGTGAGACCGGCGAGCAGGACGAATCCGGCCAGCCACGACACCCAGATGGAGCGGACGATGCCGCGTGCCGCCGACACCGAGGCGTTGGAGGTCTCCTCCGAGAGATGGGCGGAGGCGTCGTAGCCGGAGAAGGTGTACTGGGCGAGCAGCAGGCCGATCGCGGCCACGTACAGCGGGTTGTCCCAGCCGGTGTCGTTGACGAACTCCGTGAACACGAAGGACGGCGACTGGTGGTGGTCGGGGACGATCGCCAGCGCGCCGACTATCAGCGCGACGCCCGCCAGGTGCCACCACACGCTGATCGAGTTGAGCACGCTGACAAGCCGCACTCCGAACAGGTTCAGCACGGCGTGCAGCAGCAGGATCGCGGCGAAGATCAGCATCGTCTTGCCGGGCGTCGGCTCGAAGCCCCACTGGAGGTTGGCGAAGGCCCCGGCGAACAGCGCCGCGCCGTAGTCGATACCGGCGATCGCGCCGAGCAGGCCGAGCAGATTCAGCCAGCCCGTGTACCAGCCCCAGCGTCGGCCGCCGAGCCGGTCGGCCATGTAGTACAGGGCGCCGGACGTCGGATACGCGCTGGTCACCTCGGCCAGGGCGAGCCCCACGCACAGCACGAACAGGCCGACTCCGGCCCAGCCCCACAGCATCACGGCGGGGCCGCCGGCGCCCATGCCGAATCCGTACAGGGTCATGCAGCCGGACAGGATCGAGATCACCGAGAAGCTGATCGCGAAGTTGCCGAAGCCGCCCATGCGGCGGGCCAGCACCGGACGGTAGCCGAGTTCGCGCAGTCGCTGTTCCTCGTCGTGCGGACTGTGCGCGGCCCGCGGACCCTCCAGGGAGGCGTCGAGGGAACTCGCCGTGGACAGGGGCGGATCGGACGGATCAGAGGTGCGGGACATACGGAACCTCCGTAGGGAGAGGGGTGATCGGGGGAACATCGGTGGGGGGAACGTCGGGGACCATCCGGCGGGGGCGTCGGCGGGGCCGTCGGCAGGGGCCGTCCGCCGGGCCGTCAGCCGGGGTCGTCCGCGGCGGCCCGGGAGCGGGTCCGGGCCTGGAGGAAGATCTCCATGCCGCCGCCGCCCTCCGGGGCGCGATACGCCCAGGGCACGGGCGTGTAGTACGGCCCGAGCGCCTCGAACACCCGGGCCGCGTCCGGGAACCGCAGCGCGCCCCAGAGGGCGTGCGCCAGATGGTTGAGGTCCAGCGGAGAACGCTCCTCGGCGCCGGTCCGCTCGAACCAGGAGAGCAGCGCCCGGTGCGCCTCGCGGGTGGCGTCCTCCGCCACCCAGTGCAGGTCCAGCGCGGCGTCGCGGCCGCCGCCGCGCCGGTAGCGCTCGGCCCGGACGTACAGCGGCAGCAGATGCAGCGCGGAGCCCGGCGGCGCGGCGGCGGCGGCCCGCTGCGCGTAGTCGGTCGCCTCGGCCAGCCGCTCCGAGGCCGCGTGCTTGTACAGGAACTGGAGCATCCGGTGGTGGGCCTCGCGGTTGTACGGGTCGCGCCGGTCGGCCTCGGCCAGCAGGCCCCACGGGCCGGGCGGCAGCGTCGGCTCGGGCGCCGCCACCCGGTGCTCGTCCCACAGCCGCCGCCGGTCCAGCTGGGCGAGCGACAGCAGGCACACCCACGGGACCGGATCCGGTGCGGCGGCGTCGGCGGCGGTCCTGCTCGCGTCCCAGGCCTCGATCCACAGCTCATGGGCCCGGCGGTGGCCCTCGCGGTGCGCCCGCAGGGCCCGTTCCACGGCGACCCTGGCGTGCATCACCGTGGCCGGGACACTGGACGGCTCCTCCGCGAGCCAGGCCCGCACCACGTCGGTACCGGCTGCCGCGGTCGCCAGCACCTGGGTGCGCCGCGTCCACTGCCACCATGCCGTGGTCTCGGCGAGCAGCCCGCGCATCGACATCCACCGTCCGGTGCGCAGCTCCTGGAGGGCGGCGCGCAGCGCGGAGTCGTGGCCCGCCGGGTCGTAGGAGGGCCGGGCTCCTTCTCTGGCCATCAGCCGGCCGTCCTCGGGCGAGGGCGGGGCAAGACGGCAGGGTGGAGTAACAACAGCCCTCCTCTGGGCGGCATGTCGAGGAGATCGCCGGGACGGCGGTCACTATAGAGGCGGCCGTTCCGCATCACCCATGCTTTCCCGTTCGTCGCGAACTTCGTTATGTACACGGGTAGTTGACTGTTCTTCAGCCAGCGAACGACGAGGTGGGCGCGGGGGCGGCCGTCGCTTGACGCGGTACCTGCGGCGACGGCAGGCTGTCGGGCTGTGATCACTTCCGGATCACTCGGAAAAGGGGCGCGATGACAGGTCCGGTGCTCGCTGTCGACCAGGGCACGTCCGGAACCAAGGCGCTGGTGATCTGCCCCGAACGCGGCGTCATCGGCACCGGGTTCACCGCCGTGCACCCCCGTCATCTGCCCGGTGGACTGGTCGAGGTCGACCCCGGCGAGCTCTTCGCCTCGGTCGTCGAGGCCGGGACGCGCGCGCTGGCCGAGGCGGGGGAGCCCGTCACCGCCCTCGGTCTCGCCAACCAGGGCGAGACGGTGCTCGCCTGGGATCCGGGAAGCGGCCGCCCGCTGACCGACGCGCTCGTCTGGCAGGACCGCCGCGCCGACTCGGTCTGCGCCGAAATGGCCCACCACGCCGATGAGTTGCGTGATCTCACCGGGCTGCCCCTCGATCCCTACTTCGCCGCGCCCAAGATGGCCTGGATACGACGGCACCTCACCCGCGAGGGAGTCGTCACCACCAGCGACACCTGGCTCGTGCACCGCCTCACCGGCGCCTACGTCACCGACGCCGCGACCGCCGGCCGCACCCAGCTCCTCGACCTCGACCTCACCACCTGGTCGCCGCGCGCCCTCGACCTGTACGGGCTGTCCGGCGAACGGCTCCCGGACGTCGTCGACAACGCCGTGCCCGTCGGCACCACCACCGCCTTCGGCCCCGAGATCCCGCTCACCGGCCTCGTCGTCGACCAGCAGGCCGCCCTGCTCGCCCAGCGCGTCACCGAGCCCGGCGGCGCCAAGTGCACCTACGGCACCGGCGCGTTCCTCCTCTCCCACACCGGTGACACCCCGATACGCGGCACCTCAGGACTGGTCAGCTGCGTCGCCTGGCGCCTGGACGGCTGCACCGGATACTGCCTCGACGGGCAGGTCTACACGGCGGCCTCCGCCGTCCGCTGGCTCACCGGACTCGGCGTCATCACCGGCGCCGCCGACCTCGACCGGGTGGGCGGCACGGTCCCCGACACCGGCGGCGTCACCTTCGTACCGGCGCTGGCCGGCCTCGCCGCTCCCTGGTGGCGGGGCGACGTCCGCGGCTCGCTCAGCGGGCTCGGCCTCGACACCGGTCCCGGACACGTGGTGCGCGCCCTGTGCGAGGGCCTCGCCGCCCAGGTGACCGCTCTCGCCGAGGCCGCCGCGACCGACCAGGGCGTCCCGCTCACCGAACTGCGCGTCGACGGCGGCCTCACCCGCTCCGCCCTGCTCATGCAGACCCAGGCCGACCTGCTGCAACGGCCCGTGGAGGTCTCCGCGCTGCCCGACGCGACCGCCCTGGGCACCGGCGCGCTGGCCCAGCTCGGCGCCACCCCCGGGCTGACGGTCGCCGACGCCCTGCCCGACTGGAAGCCCGCCGCCGTCTACGAACCGCGTATCACCGCCGACGAGGCGGCCGAACGCCGCGCCGCCTTCCACACCGCCGTGACCGGCCTCCTCGACGGAACGCCCGCGTGACGGTCGGCACACCGGACCCCCCGCTCGATCCTCCGCCCGGTCCCCTGCCCGCGACGACGTACGACGTGGCCGTCGTAGGGGCCGGAGTCGTGGGGTGCGCGATCGCCCGGGAGCTCGCCCGGCACCCGGCGCTGCGGGTCGCGCTCGTCGAGGCGCAGGACGACGTCGGCCAGGGCACGTCCAAGGCCAACACCGCGATCCTGCACACCGGTTTCGACGCCGTCCCCGGCTCCCTGGAAGCGCGTCTCGTCCGCGAGGGCGCGCGGCTGCTGACCGCGTACGCCGCCGAGTGCGGCATCCCCGTCGAACCGGTCGGCGCGCTGCTCGTCGCCTGGGACGAGGAACAGCTCGCCGCCCTGCCCCGGCTCGCGGACAAGGCCGAGCGCAACGACCATCACACCACCCGGCTGCTGGACGTCGCCGAGCTGTACGCCCGCGAGCCGCGCCTCGGCCCCGGCGCGCTGGGCGCCCTGCACGTGCCCGGCGAGAGCATCGTCTGCCCCTGGACGACGACCCTCGCCTACGCCACCCAGGCGGTCCGGCACGGTGTCGACCTCCACCTCAACACCCCTGTGGAGCAGGTGAACCGGCGGGACGGCGTCCACGTCCTCAGCACCCCCCGGGGCGAACTGCGCGCCCGCAGGCTGGTCAACGCGGCCGGTCTGCACGCCGACACCCTCGACCGCCTGCTCGGCCACCACGACTTCACGGTCACCCCGCGCCGGGGCCAGCTCGTCGTCTTCGACAAGCCCGCCCGCGACCTGGTCCGCCACATCCTGCTGCCCGTCCCCACCGCGCTCGGCAAGGGCGTCCTGGTCGCCCCCACCGTCTACGGCAACGTACTGCTCGGCCCCACCGCCGAGGACCTGGACGACAGAGGGGCCACCGGCTCGACCGCCGAGGCGCTCACACGGCTGCGCGAGAGGGGCCGTCGCATCCTGCCCGAGCTGCTCGCCGAGGAGGTCACCGCCGTCTACGCGGGCCTGCGCGCCGCCACCGAGCACGACGACTACCGCATCCGCGCGCACCCCGGGCAGGCGTACGTCACCGTCGGCGGCATCCGCTCCACCGGGCTGACGGCGTCCCTCGCCATCGCCGCGCACGTCGTCGAACTGCTCGTCGCCGACGGGCTCGACCCCGCCCCGGTACGGGAGCTGGAGCCGGTCCGCATGCCCAACCTCGGCGAGGCGTTCACGCGCCCCTACCAGCGGGCCGAACTCATCGCCGCCGACCCGGAGTACGGCACCCTCGTCTGCCACTGCGAACGCGTCTCACGCGGCGAGATCCGTGACGCCCTGGCCGCCACGATCCCCCCGGCCACCCTCGACGGCCTGCGCCGCCGCACCCGGGCGCGGGCGGGCCGCTGCCAGGGGTTCTACTGCGGCGCGACGGTCCGGGCGCTGTTCGAGGAGGCCCGGTCGTGACGGCCGTGCGCCAGGTCGACGTCCTCGTCGTCGGAGCCGGGCCCGCCGGGCTCGCGACGGCCGCCCGGCTCGCCGCCGCGGGCGCGGGCCGAGTCGAGGTGCTGGAGCGTGAGCAAGAGGCCGGGGGGGTACCCCGGCACTGCGCGCACGGCGGCTACGGCACCTGGGCGCACCCGCTCACCGGCCCGCGGTACGCGCGCCTGCTCACGGAGGCGGCCACCGGCGCCGGCGCGCGCGTCCGCACCGGCGTGACGGCTCTCGACTGGGCCGGACCGCTCTCCCTGCACACGGTCGGCCCCGGCGGCCCGGAGCCGATCGCCGCGCGGGCGGTCGTCCTGGCCACCGGCGCCCGCGAACGCCCGCGCGCCGCACGGCTGGTGCCCGGCACCCGCCCCGCCGGTGTGTACACCACCGGCGAACTCCAGCAGGCGGTGCACCTGTACGGGCAGCACATCGGCACGCGCGCGGTGGTGGTGGGCGCGCAGGACGTCTCGTACCGCGCCGCCGCCACCGTACGGGCCGCCGGAGCCGACGTCGTCGCCCTGGTGACCGACCTGCCGTGCGCCCAGACGGCGCGGGCACGCGCCGCCGACTCCCGGCTGCGGCACGGCGTTCCCCTGCTGACCGACACCACCGTCACCGAACTCGTCGGACACGGACGCCTGTCGGGTGTCCGCGTCCGCCACCGCGACGGCCGTACGACCACGCTCGCCTGCGACACGGTCGTCTTCACCGGCGACTTCGTCCCCGACCACGAACTGGCGCGGCGCGGACGGCTGTCGCTGGACCCCGGCACCCGGGGGCCGGCCGTCGACGGCACGCTGCACACCTCACGGCCGGGCGTGTTCGCCGTGGGCAGTGTGCTGCACGCCGTGGAGAGCGCGGCGACCGCGGTCCGTGAGGGCGCGCACGCGGCGGCCGAGGTCCGCGCGTGGCTCGCGACCGGCGAGCGGCCCGACGGCGTCCCCCTGCTCGTGGCCGCGCCCCTGCGCTGGATCGCCCCGAACCGGGTCACCCCGGCCGACCGCATCCCGTACGTCCTGCGCACCTCGGTGGTCCTCACCCGCCCTGTCCTGCGTGTCACCCAGGACGGCCGGCTCCTGCACACCGAGTCCCCGCGGCTCCGTACGGTGCTGCCGAACCGCCCGCTGCCCCTGACCGCGGCCTGGACCCGTCGGGTCGACCCGACAGGCGGCCCGGTGCGGGTGTCGACGGCCTGACCGTCTGGCCGCCTGACCGCGTGGCCGCCTGGCCGTCTGACCGCCTGGCCGTCTGACCGCCTTGCGGTCTCACCGCTTGACCGCTTGACCGCCTGGACGCCTGGCCGCTCACCGGTCGTCGAACGACCCGTGCCGCCCCGCACCACCGGCGAACCGTGCAGCACCCGCCAGCCCCTCCTCCAACACGGCTCTTCCATGGTGGAGTTCGCCGCGCAGGGCCGCCGTCTCGTCCAGGCCTTCCTGGTCGAGGACCGAGGCCCGGTCGCCGCGCAGGCACGCCTGGGGAAAGCCGGCGATCGCCGCGGCCAGCTCCTCGGCCGCGGCGCGCGCCGTGCCGGTGGGGACCACCCGGTTCGCGAGTCCCATCTCGTACGCCTCCCGGGCCGGGACCGGGCGGCCCGTCAGGATCAGGTCCAGGGCACGGCTCGTACCGATCAGCCGGGGCAGCCGTACCGTGCCGCCGTCGATGAGCGGCACGCCCCAGCGGCGGCAGAAGACCCCGAACACGGCGTCCTCCTCGGCCACCCGCAGATCGCACCAGAGCGCCAGCTCCAGGCCGCCGGCCACGGCGTGCCCGGCGACGGCGGCGATCACCGGTTTGGACAGCCGCATCCTGGTCGGACCCATCGGCCCGTCGCCGTCCTCGGCCACCCGGTTGCCGTCCCCGCCGCCCATCGCCTTGAGATCGGCGCCCGCGCAGAACGTACCGCCCTCACCCCACAGCACCGCCACCCGCGCCTCGTCGTCCGCCTCGAACTCACGGAAGGCGGCCGCGAGTTCGGCGGCCGTCGGGCCGTCCACCGCGTTGCGCACCTCGGGGCGGGAGAGCACCACAGTGGTGACGTGTCCCCGGCGTTCCGTCCGGATCGGCATGGTGGAATCCCCTTCTGTACGACGCGTCCGTACGACGTGTCCTCCGGGACGAGTTACTCACAGGAGTTCCCGATGGCAGTACGACGCAACGGCGGTACCGGAGGCACCGGCACTACCGGCAGTACCGGAACACCGCTCGTCGCCGTGGTCACCGGCGCCAACCGCGGCATCGGCTACGAGGTGGTGCGCCAGCTCGCCGACGGCGGCGCCCATCACGTGGTGCTGGGCGCCCGCGACCTCGCCAAGGGTGAGGCCGCCGCCCAGCGCGTCGATCCCGGCGGCCGACGGGTGACCGCCGTTCGGCTCGACGTCGCCGACGAGGCGAGCGTGGCCGCGATGGCGGACCGGGTGACCCGTGACCTCGGGCGCGTGGACGTCGTGGTCAACAACGCGGCGATCCTCTACGACACCTGGGCGCAGGCCCGTTCGGCCGACCTCGACGAGGTCCACCGGGCCATGGAGACCAACCTGTTCGGCGCCTGGCGGGTCACCCAGGCGCTGCTGCCGCTGCTCCGGCGCAGTCCGCACCCCCGGGTGGTCAACGTCAGCAGCGAGGGCGGCTCGCTGGCCGGGATGACCGGAGGCACGCCCGCCTACAGCGTCTCCAAGGCCGCGCTCAACGCCCTCACCCGGCTCCTGGCCGGCGAGCTGGGCCGGCACGGGGTCCTGGTGAACGCCGTCTGCCCGGGCTGGACCGCCACGGACATGGGCGGTGGCGGCCGCCCCGTGCCCGAGGGCGCGGCCGGGGTGGTCTGGGCGGCCACCCTCCCCGACGACGGCCCGAACGGCGGCTTCTTCCGGGACGGCAGGCCCGTGCCCTGGTGACAGGTGTGACATATGGGACACGAGGGGGTGGTGGGTCGTGAGCGGCCGTAACCCCGACGCATCCCCCGGGATCGTGACCAGCCGCAGCCGCAGCCGCAGCCGCAGCCGCAGCCGCGCAGCCCCGGCGCAGTCACAGCCCCGGCGCGCGTGTCCCGGTCAGATGACCTTCAGGCGCACCAGCGCGCCCAGCGTCAGCGCGCCCGGCAGCAAGGGCAGCCACACCGTGATGATCCGGTACGCCAGGACCACCGCCGTGGCCAGCGCCACCGGCCCGCCCGCCGCGACCAGCGCCACGATCAGGGCCGCCTCGACCGAGCCGAGTCCGCCCGGCGTGGGCACCAGGGCCACGGCGACGGTCGCCGCGAGATACGCCAGCGCGATGTGTGTGGGCGGCACCGGCAGCCCCAGCGCCTGTCCCACCGCGGCCAGACCGGCGGCCTGGAGGGCGGGGAACGCCAGCGAACCGCCCCACAGGGCGAACGCGCGCGACGGACGGGTGTGCACCGAGCGCGCCTCGCCCAGCGCGGTGCGCAGGAAGGAGAACACCGCCGTACGCAGCCGCCGGACCAGCACGAGCACGCCCGTGGCCACCACCACGACGGCGCCGATGCCCCACAGCAGCGGGCCGAGCGCGGCGTGCGGCAGCAGCGTGCCGATCCGCAGCGCGTGCGGGAAGGCGAGGAGCAGGGCCGTCAGCAGGCCCAGCCGGCCCACGGACTCGGCGAGCAGATACAGCGCGAGGGCGGCCGAGGAGCGGGCCAGCGGCACCCCGCACACCGTCATGAAGCGCAGGTTGACGGCGCTCGCGCCCAGCCCGGTGGGCAGCAGGTGGTTGGCCGCGCCCGCCGCGAACTGGGTGGCGAGCAGCCGCCGTTTGGGCAGCCGTTCGACCACCGCGCCCTGCCGGGTGAAGGCCGCGGCGACCCAGGTCAGACAGGTGGCGGCGGCCGCGGCCAGCAGCCAGGGCCACTCGGCGCCCCTGAGATGGCCGAAGCCCTCGGCGAGCACCGACCGGTGCTGGACCGCGACCACGCCGAGGATCAGCAACGGAAGCAGGCACAGAATCTTGCGGACGGGGACGCGTGTCACATTCGGAGAGGGTTTCCGCACCACGTCAACGAGGGGTTGCGACAGTGGGGACGGCGGCTTACGGACGGGAAGCGGCTGGGGAGTGCAGGTCATCGGGTCCTTCGTCTGCGCGTGTTTCGGCCGGACATTGACCTCAACGAAACTTGAGGTTCTACGTTCTCTCTCATGAGCATGGAAACCACCGCCTGGACGCAGCTGTACAGCGTCATGAACGCCCAGCAGGAACGCCGTCCCTACGCCCGTGCGACCCTGCGCCGCATCGGCGTGTTCGCCCGCCCGCACCGCCGCCGCATCGCGCTGTTCGTCCTCCTCGGCGTGCTGACCGCGCTGCTGGCGGTGGCGACACCCGTCCTGGCCGGACGTGTCGTCGACGCGATCGTGACGCACGGGGACGAGGGCACGGTCGTCCGCCTCGCCCTGCTCATCGCGCTCATCGCGGTGCTGGAGGCGGCGCTCGGCATCCTGGGCAGAGGGCTGTCGGCGACGCTCGGCGAGGGGCTCATCCTCGATCTGCGGACGGCGGTGTTCGATCATGTGCAGCGGATGCCGGTGGCGTTCTTCACACGCACTCGTACGGGGGCGCTCGTCTCCCGTCTCAACAACGACGTCATCGGCGCCCAGCGCGCGTTCAGCAACACGCTCTCCGGGGTGGTCAGCAACCTGGTCACGCTGCTGCTCACCCTCGCCGTCATGCTCACCCTGTCCTGGCAGATCACCCTGCTCGCCCTGGGCCTGCTCCCCGTCTTCGTCCTGCCCGCCCGGCGCATGGGCGGCCGGATGGCCCGTATGCAGCGCGAGGCGGCCACGCTCAACGCGGCGATGGGCACCCGGATGACCGAGCGCTTCTCCGCCCCCGGCGCCACCCTGGTGAAACTGTTCGGCCGGCCGGAGGACGAGTCGGCGGAGTTCGCGGTCCGGGCCGGCCATGTCCGGGACATCGGGGTGCGTACGGCCATGACCCAGTGGGTGTTCATGACGGCCCTGACGCTGGTCTCGGCCCTGGCCCTGGCCCTCGTCTACGGCCTCGGCGGCTGGTTCGCGCTGCGCGGCACCCTGGAGCCCGGCGCGGTCGTCTCCCTCGCCCTGCTCCTGACCCGCCTCTACGCCCCCCTCACCGCGCTCGCCGGGGCCCGCGTCGAGGTGATGAGCGCACTCGTCAGCTTCGAGCGGGTGTTCGAGGTGCTCGACCTCGAACCGCTCATCGCGGAACGGCCGGGCGCGCGCGAGGTGCCCGAAGGGCCGGTCTCCGTCGAGTTCGACGACGTCCGCTTCGGCTACCCGTCCGCCGACAAGGTCTCCCTCGCCTCCCTGGAGGAGGTCGCGGTCCTGGACACCCGCGACGGCTCCGAGGTCCTGCACGGCGTCTCCTTCCGCGCCGAACCCGGCCAGACCATCGCCCTCGTCGGCTCCTCCGGCGCCGGCAAGTCCACGATCGCGCAGCTCCTGCCGCGCCTGTACGACGTCGACGAGGGCGCCGTACGCCTCGGCGGTGTCGACGTCCGCGACCTCACCCCCGCCTCCCTGCGCGCCACCCTCGGCATGGTCACCCAGGACGGCCACCTCTTCCACGAGTCGGTCCGCGCCAACCTGCTGCTCGCCCGGCCCGCCGCCACCGAGGCCGAACTGTGGGACGCCCTGCGCCGCGCCCGTCTCGACGACCTCGTCCGCGCCCTGCCCGACGGCCTCGACACGGTCGTCGGCGAACGCGGCTACCGCCTCTCGGGAGGCGAACGCCAGCGCATGACCATCGCCCGGCTGCTGCTGGCCCGCCAGCGGGTCGTCATCCTCGACGAGGCCACCGCCCACCTCGACAACACCTCGGAGGCGGCCGTCCAGGAGGCGCTCACCGAGGCCCTGGCCGGCCGCACCGCGATCGTGATCGCCCACCGGCTGTCCACGGTGCGGGCGGCGGACCAGATCCTGGTGATCGAGTCGGGCCGCGTCCTGGAACGCGGCACCCACGAACAGCTCCTGGCGGCCGACGGCCGCTACGCGGAGCTGTACCGCACCCAGTTCGCGCAGCCCGCGGCCACCGACACCGTGGCGGAGATCGCATCGGCGGAGGGAACGGCCGCGTAGGCGAACCAGCTGCCCCGCCGCCCCGCGACCCCGTACCCACCCGGGCGCCCCCGGGGCGCCGTGCGCACCGGACGAGCCGGTCACGGGACCACGACGGCGCGAGGATTTGGACCTGCCCCGTCTCCCGGAGAGGATCAAGAGACGGGGCCCGGGACGCTGGAAGGCTCCGACGAGACCGGGCGAGCGCGACCTCGTGGGCCGCGGCTCGACGGGAGCGTGCGCAAGACCGGCATGGACGCGACGAACGGAGCGAGTGGCATGAGCGGAACGGGCGACGGCCAGGAGGCGGTGCTGTTGAGCATCACCGGACGGGCCGCCCACATCACCCTCAACCGTCCCAGGGCCCTCAACGCGCTGAACCACGCGATGGTGCGCCGCATCGACGAGGCGCTCACCGCCTGGGAGCACGACCCGGCCGTCGAGACCGTCGTCCTCACCGGTGCCGGGGACCGTGCCCTGTGCGCGGGCGGCGACATCCGGGTGGTCCACGACGACGCCCGCGACGGGGACGGCAGCGTCGCCGCCGCGTTCTGGCGCGACGAGTACCGGCTCAACGCGCGCATCGCGCGCTACCCCAAGCCGTACGTCGCCGTCATGGACGGGATCGTCATGGGCGGCGGCGTCGGCCTCTCCGCCCACGGCGGCGTCCGCGTGGTCACCGAGCGGTCCCGGATCGCCATGCCGGAGACCGGCATCGGGTTCGTGCCGGACGTGGGCGGCACCCACCTGCTCGCGCTCGCGCCCGGCGAACTGGGCACCCACCTCGCGCTGACCGGAGCGCAGATCGGCGCCGCCGACGCCGTGCTGTGCGGACTCGCCGACCACTGCGTACCGTCCGCCGCGCTGCCGGACCTCGTCGGCGACCTCGCCGGGACGCCCGTACGGGACGCCCTCGCACGCCATGTACGGCAGCCGTCGCCCGGACAACTGGCGGGACACCGGGCGTGGATCGACGACTGCTACGCGGCCGACAGCGTCGAGGAGATCGTCCAGCGGCTGCTCGTCCACGGCGACCTGGCCGCCAAGGAGGCCGCCCAGACCCTGCTCGGCAGGTCGCCCACCGCCCTGAAGGTCACCCTCGCCGCCCTGCGCCGTGCCCGCCGGCTCGGCTCGCTGGAACGGGTCCTGGACCAGGAGTACCGCGTCTCCTGCGCGGCCCTGTCGACCCCCGACCTGGTGGAGGGAATCCGCGCCCAGGTCATCGACAAGGACCGCGACCCGCACTGGTCGCCGGCCACCCTCGCGGAGGTCACCGACGCCGACGTCGCCCGCTTCTTCGCCCCCCTCGGCGAACGCGAACTCGGCCTGGCCGGACCCGACATCCCGCCGGAGGGGGCCCGGTGAGCGGTACCGTCGCGCTCATCTGACGCGTGCTCCTGGGCGGGCCCCCGCACGCCGGGCCCGGGTAGGCCGGTCACGGATCCGTGGTCGTGACCGCGCACGTCACCCGGGCCTGGCCGCCCGCCGCGAGAGGAAGATCACGCAGGTGGCCCGGTCTTGGCCATGTTCGCGCCAGGCGGTACCGTCGGTGCGGTATCGACGACGACAGAACGGAAGCCGGTGGAAATCCGGCACGGTCGCGCCACTGTGAGCGAGCAGCCCCGCCGGGGCGGCCCGTGAGTCAGACCCGTAGCCGTCGTCATGTGCACCACCGAGATGGGACGCGAACTCCCAAAGGAGGCCCCTGCCATGGCGCAGCACGTCGCCCAGCCGACCGCAACCACCCCTGTCCTTCCCGCCAAACTGCCGATCGCGGCGATCGCTCCCTGGGCGGTCTTCTTCGGCGTCCTGATGCTGGTCCTGCTGTACTTCGTCGGCGCGGAGCAGGGCGCCACCTCCGTCGTCTCGGGCGCGGAAGTCCACGAGTGGGTGCACGACGCCCGCCACCTTCTCGGCTTCCCCTGCCACTGACCCGAGGGACGCCGCAGACCCATGAACTCCGCAACCGTAAGAAACCTTCTCGTGCGGGGCATGCTCGCCGGCCTCGCGGCCGGCGTGCTGACCCTGATCGTGGCCTACTTCCTCGGTGAACCCAGCGTCGACAGCGCCATCGGCTTCGAGGAGGCGCACGCCCCCGCGCACGAGCACGAGGTCGAACTGGTCTCCCGTTCCCTCCAGTCCACCGCCGGTCTCGCCACCGGCGTCCTGGTCTACGGGATCGCGTTCGGCGGTATCGCCGCGCTCGCCTACTGCTTCGCGCTCGGCCGGGTCGGCCGTTTCTCCGCGCGGGCCACGGCCCTGCTGCTGTCCGGCGTGGCACTGCTCGCGGTGTACGTCGTGCCGTTCCTGAAGTACCCGGCCAACCCGCCGTCCGTCGGCGACCCCGACACCATCGGCAAGCGGACCACGCTGTACTTCCTGATGATGGTCCTCAGCGTGCTGCTGGCCGTCGGCGCCACGATCCTCGGCAAGCGCCTCGCGCCGGCCCTGGGCACCTGGTACGCCACGGTCGTCGCCGTGCTCGCCTTCGCCGTGGTGATCGGACTGGCCTACGCGTTCCTGCCCGTCATCAACGAGGTACCGGGCGACTTCCCGGCCGCGCTGCTGTGGCGCTTCCGCGTATCGGCTCTCGCCATGCAGGTCACCCTGTGGGCCGGATTCGGCCTCGTGTTCGGGGAGTTGGCCGAACGGCTGCTGCACCCCGAGCCGGAGACCGTCGCACCAGGGCGGGCAGTCGCCGCCTCCAACTGAACGAGCCGAGACACGAGAGGGCCCGCGGAACCGTCCGGGGGCCCTCTCGCGTTCTCCGGACACCGGCGACCCGGACCACGGACAGCACGCATCGACCCGGCCGATCACCCGCTGACCACGCGGGCGAGAAGCGGAGGACCCGAGTGAGCAGACAGCCGCAGCCGCGCCGCATCACACTCGGCGGCCACGAGGTGGTCGCCCTGACCCCGGCGGAGTACGACCAACTCATGGCCGGCCGACGGTAGATCGGCGGACAGAGCGCCCGCGTGCGGGTCCTCGCCCATCAGGCCAAGCGGACCGAGCGACTGCTGCGGGCACTGGAGGACCTGGTCTCCGCGCCGCCGCAGGCGTGCCACCGGCGCGGCGAGCGGCCGGGCCGGACCACCCGGGCCCCTGCCCCACCGCCACGCCGGCGCAGCCCGGCACGGTCACCGACTGCCTGCGCTGCGCCGTCGCGGACCTGCTGCGCGGCCACCGCGGCCTGACCTCCTGAACCGCTCGAACCACACGGCCCGTTCACTCGACGGGATCACCGTCACCGGGCAACTCGACTACCACGCACGGGACATGCGACGGGCCGGGCCGCGCGCGGCACCCCGGCCCGAAGCGGTGTCCGGGTCAGGCGGGCGGCAGTTCCCCGCGGACCGTGCGGGCCGCGGCGACCAGGTTCTCCAGGGAGTCGCGGGTCTCGGGCCAGCCGCGGGTCTTCAGACCGCAGTCCGGGTTGACCCACAGCCGCTCGGCGGGGATGGCCTTGAGGCCGGTGCGCAGCAGCGCGGCCGCTTCCTCGGCCTCCGGGACGCGCGGGGAGTGGATGTCGTACACACCGGGTCCCGCCTCGCGCGGGTAGCCGTGGGCGGCGAGTTCACGGGCGACCTGCATGTGGGAGCGGGCGGCCTCCAGGCTGATGACGTCCGCGTCGAGGTCGTCGATGGCCTGGACGATGTCACCGAACTCGGCGTAGCACATGTGGGTGTGGATCTGCGTGTCCGGACGTACCCCGCCGGTGGTGAGACGGAACGCCTCCGTCGCCCAGGCCAGGTAGGCGGCGTGGTCGGCGGCCCGCAGGGGCAGCGTCTCCCGCAGGGCGGGCTCGTCGACCTGGATGACCGAGGTGCCCGCCGCCTCCAGATCGCCGACCTCGTCACGCAGGGCGAGGGCCACCTGCCGCGCGGTCTCGCCGAGCGGCTGGTCGTCGCGGACGAAGGACCACGCCAGCATGGTGACCGGCCCGGTGAGCATGCCCTTGACCGGACGGCCGGTGAGCGACTGGGCGTACGCCGTCCAGCGTACGGTCATCGGCTCGGGACGGGAGATGTCACCGGCCAGGATCGGCGGCCGGACGTAACGCGTGCCGTACGACTGCACCCAGCCGTGCTGGGTGGCGAGGTAGCCGGTGAGCCGCTCGGCGAAGTACTGCACCATGTCGTTGCGTTCGGGCTCGCCGTGCACCAGGACGTCCAGGCCGGTCTTCTCCTGGAAGGAGATCACCTCCCGGATCTCGGCCCTGATGCGCTCCTCGTAGCCGACCGTGTCGATGCGGCCGGCGCGCAGATCGGCCCGCGCGGTGCGCAGTTCACCGGTCTGTGGGAACGAGCCGATGGTGGTCGTCGGCAGCAGGGGCAGGCCGAGGTGGGCGCGCTGGGCCGCGGCCCGCTCGCCGTACGGCTGGGACCGGCGTCCGTCGGCGTCCGTGACCGCGCCGCTGCGCGCCCGTACGGCGGGGTCGTGGGTGATCGGTGAACCGGCGCGGGAGGCGAGGTCGGCGCGGTTGGCGCTGAGTTCCGCGGTGATCGTGCCGGTGCCCTGGGCGAGTCCCTTGGCGAGGGTCACGATCTCGGTGGTCTTCTGCCGGGCGAAGGCGAGCCAGCGCAGGATCTGCGGCTCGATGTCGTGTTCGACGCAGGCGTCGAGCGGGACGTGGAGCAGTGAGCAGGAGGCCGAGACGTCGACGTGGTCGGCCAGCCCCAGCAGGGTGCCCAGGGTGGCGAGGGACTTCTCCAGGTCGTTGACCCAGATGTTGCGGCCGTCCACGACTCCGGCGACCAGGTGCTTGCCGGGCAGTCCGCCCACGGCGGCCAGCGCGTCCAGGTTGGCCGCCGCGGCCTCGGTGAAGTCGAGCGCGAGCCCGTCCACCGGCGCCTTGGCCAGCACCGGCAGGGCGTCGCCGAGCCGGTCGAAGTAGGAGGCGACCAGCAGCTTCGGCCGGTCGGCGAGACCGCCGAGCTCACGGTAGGCGCGAGCGGCGGCGTTCAGTTCGGCCGGGGTGCGGTCCTGGACGAGGGCGGGCTCGTCCAGCTGTGCCCATTGCGCGCCGGCCGCGCGCAGGTCGGCGAGGACCTCCGCGTACACCGGGAGCAGACGGTCGAGCAGGGTGAGCGGGTCGAAGTCGGCGGCGACGCCCGGGGCGGGCTTGGCGAGCAGGAGGTAGGTGACGGGACCGACGAGGACGGGCCGGGCGGCCAGGCCCAGGGAGAGCGCCTGTGTCAGGTCACCGACCTGCTGGGCCGAGTCGGCCGTGAACACGGTGTCCGGGCCCAGCTCCGGCACCAGGTAGTGGTAGTTCGTGTCGAACCACTTCGTCATCTCCAGCGGCGCCACGTCCTGGGTGCCGCGCGCCATGGCGAAGTAGCCGTCCAGGGCGTCCGCCTCGACGGCGGCCCGGTGGCGTGCGGGGACGGCGCCGACCATGACGCTGGTGTCCAGCACGTGGTCGTAGTACGAGAAGTCGCCGGTGGGCACCTCGTCGATGCCGGCCGCGGTCAGTCGCCGCCAGTTCGCGCGGCGCAGTTCGGCGGCGGTGGCACGGAGGGCGTCGGCGCTGATGCGGCCCTTCCAGTAGCCCTCGATCGCCTTCTTCAGTTCGCGGTTCTGTCCCTGGCGGGGGTAGCCGTACACGGTGGCCCGTGCTGACGCGGCCGGTGGCTTGCTGGTCACGGAGATCTCCTTCGCGAGATGAATCCCTGAGATCCCGGAGACGGGACGAGAGCGCGAAGGGTGACGACCGGACGGGTGCGACCTCGCGCGACAGGGCGCGGGCGACTCCGCCTGGTATGGTCGCCGACCCGCCCTCGCGGTCACCGGGATGTCCGCGCACGAGTCGTCCGCGCGCGGGCAGTTGGCAGGTCTTCGGACTCGCGGGCACGTCCTCGTCGTGCGAGTTCCGTGCGGCTTCGGATCAAGCCGCGCGAAGTCGTACGTCGTACTCGTACGAGGACACCTACTGGCCGTCGCTTCCCAGGCCCTGTTCTGTGGACCCAGTGCGTATGACGGCGGTCGTTCCCGCTCACCGCTGCGGGGCAGTCCCGGATTTCCACCGGGTTCCCTCTTGCGACGCATCCCGCCTGGCGGACGGGGCGAACCAGCTGCACCCGCCACCCTAGGGGACGGCGGCACGCGTGCCGTGTCACGTCCGTCATTCGGATGGTGAGGTGGGCCACGTGGCGGACCGGCGTGGCACGGACCGGGGCGGCAAGCGCACCCCGCGCCTCCATGGCCGCGCGGCCGGCGCGGGGCTTCCACTTCTCCCGCGCCGGCGGCACCTGCCCCCTGTGGAACGTCTACGAGGCGTTCGCCGCCCCCGGCCGCATCCACGTCCAGATCGCCGAAATGCCCGACGGTCAACGCTACTTGTGGACGGCCCGCGCCCTCACCCGGCACCGCGGCGGCTGGGGCGAACCCGGCAAGACCTTCGCCATCGGACTCGGCTGCGAACTCCGCCACGCCCGCCGGCTCGTCCACTCCGACGGCCTCGACCTCGCGAACGCCTCCGCCGCCACCCCCATCGGCATGGGCTGCCGCGTCTGCGAACGCCTCGACTGCCCCCAGCGCGCCGCGCCGCCCCTGGGTCACCCCCTGCGGATCGACCAGAACACCAGCACCTTCGTGCCGTACCCCGTCACCGATCCGACGCCCTGACCGGACAGCGTGACGCATGTACTCCGTCCGGGTGGATACGACGGACCGCACCCATCCCCGGCCGCCGCGGGCGCGGATTCCCCGTGTCCGCCGCGATGGAGCGACGGACGGCGGTCTCTTCCGCCGATGGTCACTCAGTGAAGGAGAGCTGTATGAGGTCTCGTGTGATGCGCGGTGCCGGTCTGCTGGTCGCGGCGGGCGCCGTGGTGCTGGGCGGCGCCGCCGTCGCGTCGGCGGACGGCGACGCCCAGGGTGTCGCGGCCGGTTCCCCGGGCGTGCTGTCGGGCAACGTGATCCAGATCCCGGTGAACATCCCGATCAACGTCTGCGGCAACTCGGTGAACGTCATCGGCCTGCTGAACCCGGCCTTCGGCAACACCTGCGCCAACGTCGGCTGAGCCGACCGACCCGCCCCGCCGCCGTCGCCCCGACACCTGGCCGTCGAGGCGACGGCGCCGGACAGCACCGCGGACTCCCGTCCCGGCGACCTCACGGAACACCGCCGGGCCGGGCCCCGCGCGACCGGGACACCGGCCCGTGCACCGGGGAGGCGACCGGTTGTATGGTGCGTAGACAGCCCTTGACCTGCAAGAAAGCAGGCAGGGAGCCTAGCTTCGGGAGTACCTCCATGCTGCGCACCATGTTCAAGTCCAAGATCCACCGGGCCACCGTCACCCAGGCCGACCTGCACTACGTGGGATCGGTGACCATCGACGCCGAGCTGCTGGACGCCGCCGACCTGCTGCCCGGTGAGCTGGTCCACATCGTCGACGTCACCAACGGCGCCCGGCTCGAGACGTACGTCATCGAGGGGGAGCGCGGCTCCGGGGTGATCGGGATCAACGGCGCCGCCGCCCATCTGGTCCACCCCGGCGATCTTGTGATCATCATCAGCTACGCTCAGGTAACCGACACCGAGGCCCGTACCCTGCGCCCCCGGGTCGTGCACGTGGACGCCGGCAACCGGATCGTCGCCCTGGGCGCGGACCCGTCGGAGCCGGTACCGGGCTCGGACCAGGAGCGCAGTCCGCAGGCGGCCGGTGCCTGACCGTCGGGACCGTTCGACTGTTCTTCCGTCCTTCGAGGAGTGCGTGTGAGCGACATCGAGATCCGTGACGACCGTCCGGCCGGTCGCCTGGAGGCGCTGGGCGCCGACGGCGAAGTGGTCGGCCACATCGAGTACTTCGTGCTGGAAGCCCCTGAGCGGGCGCTGGTCCCCGTGCACACCGTCGTCGAACCCGCCCACGAGGGGAAGGGCATCGCGGGTTCGCTGGCGCGCGAGCTCTACGCCATCTCCGGGCGTGAGGGCGTGCCCGTGGCACCGCTGTGCCCGTACGTCGTCAAGTGGGCCGAACGGCACCCGGACGAGGCACCGGCGGTCGCCCCCGAGCTGCTGCGGGCGGCCAAGGACTGGCTGATCGCGCACCCCGGAAGGTTCTGACCCCTCCCGTGCTCGCCCTCCTGCACACGTCGCCCGTCCATGTGCCGGTCTTCGACGCCCTGCGCGACGAGGCCCATCCAGGCCTGGAACTACGGCACTTCGTCGACGAAGGGCTGCTGGAGCGGGCGCGCGCGGCGGGCCCGGACGCCGTGGCCGCGGACGTACGCGTCGTCGTCGACCGTGCCGTGGCCGACGGCGCGCGGGCGGTGCTGTGCACCTGTTCCACCCTCGGCGGCGTCGCGGAGGCGTACGCCGCCGAGGCCGGGGTCCCGGTCCTGCGCGTCGACCGCCCGATGGCGGCGGCCGCGGTGGCGCGGGGCGCGCGCGTCGTCGTCCTCGCCGCGCTGGAGAGCACCCTCGCGCCGACGGCGGCGCTGATCGAGGAAGAGGCCCGCCGGGCCGGCCGCCCGGTCACGGTCCGCACCGTGCTGGTCGACGGCGCCTGGGCCCGCTTCGAGGCGGGCGACGGCGCGGCGTACGTCCGCCGGGTGGCCGCCGTCGCCGACGAGGTCACCGCCGCCGACGTGATCGTCCTGGCCCAGGCCTCCATGGCCCCGGCCCAGTACCTCGCCACCACCCCGATCCCGCTGCTCTCCAGCCCCCGCCCAGGCCTGACGGCCGCCGCCGAGGCCACCCGGCGCGCCTGAGACCGGCGCGAGCGCGGAAACGGTGGGGCATCCGTCGCGCGCCGGACCGGGCGGTGGACACGCCTGCCGCGCGGCGGGCGGGACGGGCGAGATCCCCGCCGTCCCCCGCGCGGGGTGGGGCGGGTTGGGGCGCGAGGCGGGGCGGGGCGAGGCGGGGCGGTGGAGCCCCGGACGAGGTGGACCGGCCCTGGCGTCGACGTTCGCGAGTGGGTCGACCGTCCTCTGCCGTCGACGCCCGCGAGTGGGTCGACCGTCCCCCGTCGTCGTCGCCCGAGAGCGGGCCGCCCGGTCCCTGTCGTCGGCGCCGGCGAGTGGACTGACCGTCCCCTGTCGTCTACGCCCGCGAGTGGGTCGACCGTCCCCCGTCGTCGTCGCCCGCGAGTGGGCAGCCCGCTCCCTGTCGCCGACGCCCGTGAGCGAGCCGACCGCCCCCGTCGTCGACGCCCGCGAGTCAGTCGACCGTCCCCCGGTCGGCCGCGCCCGCAGGTGAGTGGTGGCGCGGACCCCGGGTACGCGGGGGAGTAGTCCTGTGCGAAGGATCATCGATCGGCCGGAGGGACGCCATGACGAACCCCTATCCCGACCCCGCCCCACCCGGACCGACACCGCCGGGCCCCGACCCGCGGCCCCCGGAGCCCTACCCGGATCCCGCACAGCCGCCGACCCCGACGCCGCCTCCGGACCCCGTACAGCCCCCGGCCCCTGTCCCGGATCCCGCGCGGCCTCCGAAGCCGACGCCGCCCCCGGCGCCCGGACCGCCGGTACCCCCGCGTCCGGGCCCGCCCCCGGGCCCCGCCCCGTCGCCGGTCCCGCCGGGCCCGGAACCGGTGCCGGCCCCCGAGCCGGGGCCGCCGCTCACCTGACACGACGGACGGCATGCCGACGGCGGGCGGCCTCGAAGGTCGCCCGCCGTCCGGTGTCCAGCGCCGACAGCGCCGCTGTTACGCCTCGACCTCCGACCGGTCCCCGCCCCACAGCGTGTGGAACGAGCCCTCGCGGTCCGTCCGCCGGTAGGTGTGCGCACCGAAGAAGTCCCGCTGGCCCTGGGTGAGCGCGGCCGGCAGCCGCTCGGCGCGCAGCGCGTCGTAGTACGCGAGCGCCGCGGCGAAGCCGGGGGTCGGGACGCCCTCGCGGGTCGCCGCGATCAGGACCTCGCGCCAGTCGTCCTGCGCGCCGGCGATCTCCTGCGCGAACGTCTTGTCGGACAGCAGGCTCGGCAGGTCGGGCCGGGCGTCGTAGGCGGCCCGGATGCGGTCCAGGAAGGCCGCGCGGATGATGCAGCCGCCGCGCCAGATCGAGGACACGGCACCGAGGTCGATGTCCCAGTCGTACTCGTCGCTGCCCGCCGCGATCTCGTGGAAGCCCTGCGTGTACGACACGATCTTCGACGCGTACAGCGCCTGCTCCACGCGGTCCGCGAACGAGGCCGCCTCGGAGTCCGACAGCGCCGAGGCCGTCGGGCCGGCCAGGCCCCGCGAGGCCTCGCGCAGCGCGCTGTGGCCGGACAGGGAGCGGGCGAAGACCGCCTCCGCGATACCGGACACCGGGACGCCCAGGTCCAGGGCGATCTGGACCGTCCAGCGGCCCGTGCCCTTCTGCTCGGCCTGGTCCTCGACGACGTCCACGAAGGGCCTGCCCGTCGCCGCGTCCACGTGCGACAGGACCTCCGCCGTGATCTCGATCAGGTACGAGTCGAGCCGGCCGGTGTTCCAGGTGCGGAAGATCTCCGCGATCTGCGCGGGGGAGTACCCGGCGACGTCACGCAGCAGCTGGTACGCCTCGGCGATGAGCTGCATGTCGGCGTACTCGATGCCGTTGTGGACCATCTTCACGAAGTGCCCGGCGCCGTCGGGGCCCACGTGCGTCACGCAGGGGGCGCCGTCCTCGGCCTTCGCCGAGATCTTCTCCAGCATGGGGCCGAGGGAGTCGTACGACTCCTTCGGGCCGCCCGGCATGATGCTCGGTCCGTTCAGCGCGCCCTCCTCGCCGCCGGAGACGCCCATGCCGACGAAGTGGATGCCCTGCTCGCGCAGGGCCCGCTCGCGGCGCCGGGTGTCGGCGAAGTGCGCGTTGCCGCCGTCGATGATCATGTCGCCGGGCTCCAGGAGCGGGGCGAACTCCTGGATCACCGCGTCCGTCGGCTCGCCGGCCTTCACCATGATGACCAGACGACGCGGCCGCTCCAGTGCCGCCACGAAGTCCTTGGCGGTCTCGGCCGCGACGAAGTCCCCCTCGTGCCCGAACTCCTCCACCAGGGCGTGCGTACGCGCCGCCGTCCGGTTGTGCAGCGCGACCGCGTAACCGTTGCGCGCGAAGTTGCGGGCGAGGTTGCGGCCCATGACCGCGAGACCCGTGACGCCGATCTGGGCTGTAGTGCTCATACGGTTGGCTCCTAAGGATCCTGATCTCGGTCGTGCCGGTCGTGTCCGCCAGTATTGCCGCATCGACCATCCTGACGTTCCGGTACGCCGACCGCACGTCCGGGCTGTTCCATGTTGCCTACGCAGATACGCGCGGGAACCCCCACCTGCCTCAGCCGTTTCGCAACTCGGATGGATTACTCGTCACTTGTGTGACAGGGCGGCTGATTGCTGTCTTGTCCTGGCCTGTTCGCGGCGCTTACTTTTGGCCCTCCTGACGCATGTCGAGGGGGCTCCCCATGGCCGTACGCGGCCGGCACCGCCGGTATCAGCCGAACAGGATCAACCGCGCCTCACTCACCGTCACGGCGGGCAGCGCCGGGATCGCGATCCCGCTGATCGGCGCGGGTGCCGCTCAGGCGGCCGACGTGGACACCTGGAGCAAGGTCGCCGCCTGCGAGTCCAGCGGCGACTGGAGCATCAACACCGGCAACGGCTACTACGGCGGACTGCAGTTCAGCCAGTCCACCTGGGAGGCGTACGGCGGCACCGCGTACGCGCGACGGGCGGATCTGGCCACCCGGGACCAGCAGATCGCCGTCGCGGAGAAGGTGCTGAAGGGACAGGGGCCCGGTGCCTGGCCGGTGTGCTCGGGACGGGCCGGACTGACCCGCGGCGGCGACACGCCCGACATTCACCCGGCCGGCACTACGTCGACCCGGACCGCCAAGGGTTCCGCGCCGACCTCCACGCGGGCCTCGGCACCGGATGTGCAGCCGCAGACCACGCCCCAGTCCCGGGCCGGCACAGCCGAGATGTACACGGTGGTACGCGGGGACACGCTCTCCGGGATCGCCGACGAGCAGCGGGTCCGAGGCGGTTGGCGGGGGCTCTACGACGCCAACCGGAGAACCGTCGGCGCGGATCCCGACCTGATCCTGCCGGGCCAGCGGCTGAACCTGCGCGCCAAGGCCGCCGGCACGACGACCCCGACCCACACCGCCCCCAGCCACGCCACCCCGAGTCACACCACCCCGAGCCACACGACCCCCGCGCACCCCGCGCGGAAGGCCGTCTCGAGCGACACCGGGTCGACCACCACCGGCCACTCCCTGGTCGCCCCGGTCGACGCCGGTACGGGCACGCCGTACCACGCGCAGGGTTCCTCCTGGTCGAAGGGCTACCACACGGGCGTCGACTTCCCCGTGGCCACGGGGACGACCGTCAAGGCGGTCGCGGCGGGGCAGGTCGTCAGCGCCGGCTGGTCCGGCTCCTTCGGCTACCAGGTGGTCATCCGGCACTCCGACGGGCGCTACACCCAGTACGCGCACCTGTCGGCGATCTCGGTGAAGCCCGGGCAGTCGGTGGACGGCGGCCGGCGCATCGGCCGCTCGGGGTCGACGGGCAACAGCACGGGCCCGCATCTGCACTTCGAGGTGCGGACGGGGCCCGGATTCGGTTCGGACGTCGACCCGGTGGCCTATCTGCGGGCCGGCGGCGTCAGGATCTGACGCGCGTACGACGCCGGGCGACGACGGGCATCAGGACGAACGGGCCGCCGTAGAAGGAGCTGTAGTAGTACGGCGGCTCGTCCTGCGGCCGCTCGTCCGGCTGCCCGTCCGCGTCGGGGAGCCGCCGCACGAGCGGGACCGGCTCGGGGCCGTCCACCCGCAGCCGCGCGGCGACCGCCTGCCCGGGGATCCGCGGGACCCCGGTGACCTGCTCGGCCTCCCGCATCTCCGCGATGTCCCGCATCTCCGCGATCTCAGCGATCTCCGCGAGGAGGAGTGCGTCCGCCTCCGCCCGTGGCTCCGGCACCGGAGCAGCTCCGGCGACCGTCACCGCGCCGGTCCGCAATACGGTCTCCGCCGTCCCCGCGTCCACGAGTTCCGCGTCCACGAGCTCCGCACTCGTGAGCTCCGCAGCCGCAGGTTCGGCCGTGTGCTGCGCGGCCGCCTCTTCCGCCGCCGTCCGCGTCAGGCGCTCGGTCGTCAGCAGGATCAGGCCGCCCGCCGCCACCACCGCGCAACTCAGGGCGAGCGCCGTGCCGGTGGTGCCGTAGCGGAAGGTTTCGCCGAACATCGTGATGCCCACCGCGGCCGCCACCACCGGGTTGACGACCGTCAGCGTGGCCAGCGGAGCGGCGAGTCCGGCGCCCCGGTAGGAGGCCTGCGACAGCAGCATGCCGGCCGTGGCCAGAACGCCTATCACCGCCAGGGACGGCAGGTCGCCCGCCACCAAGCCGCCGGTCCAGTCGACCGCGACCGTCTTGGTGAACACCGAGGACATGCCGAACGCGACGCCGGCCGCGATGGCCAGCAGCACGCTGCGCACCGCCGGGTGCCGGTGCGCGGCCCGGGCGGCCAGCATCAGTGCCACCACCGCACCACCGGTGACCACGGCCGCGCCCACCCGCTGGGCGGTGTCGAGCGACTGCGCGTCGGCCGAGCCCACCAGGGAGAGCAGACCCGCGAGTCCGACCGTCGCCATGATCGCGCCCCGCCAGGCCGTGGCACCGGCCTTGCGGCCGACGAACAGGGCGGCCATGGGCAGCGCGAAGACGATGGTCAGCGCGCCCAGCGGCTGGACCAGGCTCAGCGGTCCGTACGCGAGCGCCACCACGTGGAGGAGTCCGCCGAGACCGTTCAGCGCGACCGCCGCCCACCAGCCCGCCCGGCGCAGCGGCGCGAACTGCTCCTCGGGTGAGGACACCGCCACCTGCTCCTGCACGATCGCGCCGCCTGCGTACGCCACGGCGGAGACGAGCGACAGGACCACGGACAACGCGAGGCCACTCACGGTCGGCTCCTCTGCGTGAGGCGGGGGCGCTGGGCCCGGCGCGGCGAACGGTCGTCTTCCATGAAGAACACCCTGCCCTGCCGATCCCTTCCCGTCGTCGTCCCTGAGCAGTCAATGGGTCCTACTGCCGATGGAGTACGAAAGGAGGGCGCTCCTCCCCAGGGTGGGTGACACGGAGGGGAACCGGCTGATCACCGCTCCTACCGGTCTTGGTACTACTGCTGGTCGTGGACCTCGAACCCGATCTCGACCCGGCTCTCGCCGCCCTCCGCCCGCTCGGCGGCTTCTTCGTCCTGCGCACGGTCCCACCCGCGGCCGCGACATCGTCCGGAGCGCCGTCCGGACCATCGTCGACCATGGAGGAAATCTATAGAAATCAGGCATCGGGGATTTCCGGCGTCCCCGGCATCCCCGCGGATCCTCTCGCCTTCCGTGTCGCCAAGGTCGCGCGGAGTCTGCGGACGCCCGAGGTGCGGGTCGGGGCGTCGGTGGCGCACCAGGCGCTCGCGGCCCGGCTGTGGTCGGCGGCGCTCGGGTGTGCCGTGCTGTACGGCCGGATTCCCGACCTCGACCCCGGCCTGCTGCACTGGGACGCCGACGGCGGTGCTCCCGACGACCTGTGGCTGTCGCGGGTGCGTCCGCTGCCGGGGGACGCGGCGACGATCGCCGGTGCCGTACTGGACGGTCACCTCCGGCCGCTGACGGAGCTCGTACGGGCCCGCTACCGGGTGGCGTCCGGCCTGCTGTGGGGCAACGCCGGATCCGCGCTGGCGGGGGCGGCCCGGGAGCTGGAGCGCTGGGCGTGGGCGAACGGCCGTCCGGACGTTGCCGCGGGAGCCCGCTCGCTGACGGCGGAGCTCTTCGGCCACCCTCTCCTGGCCGGGACCGGCACCCTGACCGGTGCCGCGTTCCGGCGCCGCAGCTGCTGCCTGTACTACCGGGTGCCCGGCGGGGGTGTCTGCGGCGACTGTTGCTTCACACGACCCCCGTGCTCTTCCCCGCGCGACGCATCTGGGTGACCATGAGGGAACCAGCCGTCGAGACAGGCCGAGACAGGGGGTTCCGGGTGCGAGTGGGACTGCTGACCCGGGAGTACCCCCCGGACGTGTACGGCGGCGCGGGGGTCCATGTCGAGTTCCTCGCCCGGGAGTTGCGGTCCCTCGTCGACCTGGACGTGCACTGCTGGGGAGAGGGCCGGGCGGAGGGCGTCGTACGCCACCGCTCCTGGTCCGCCCTCGACGGAGCCAACGACGCGCTGCGCACCTTTTCCACGGACCTGTCGATCGCCGCGGCCGTCGAAGGACGCGATCTCGTCCACTCGCACACCTGGTACGCGAACCTCGCCGGCCACTTCGCCAAGCTCCTGTACGGCATCCCGCATGTGCTGACGGCCCACTCGCTGGAGCCGCTGCGCCCCTGGAAGGCCGAGCAACTCGGCGGCGGATACGCCCTGTCGAGCTGGGCCGAGCGGGCCGCGGTCGAGGCGGCCGACGCGGTCGTCGCGGTGTCGGGCGCGATGCGCGAGGACATCCTGGCCTGCTATCCGGCCCTGGACCCGAAGCGGGTGCACGTCGTGCACAACGGCATCGACACCCGCCTGTACCGGCCCGACCACGGCACCGACGTGCTCGCCCGCCTGGGCATCGACCCGGCCCGGCCGTACGTGCTGTTCGTCGGACGGATCACCCGTCAGAAGGGCGTCCCCCATCTGCTGCGCGCGGTACGGGACATCGATCCGTCGGCACAGGTCGTGCTGTGCGCGGGCGCGCCCGACACACCGGAGATCGACCGTGAGTTCCGAGAGCTGTTCGCGGAGTTGAGCCGCGCCCGTGACGGCGTGCACTGGATCCCGCGGATGCTGCCGCGTCCGGAGGTGATCCAACTCCTCACCCAGGCCTCCGTGTTCGTCTGCCCCTCGGTGTACGAGCCGCTCGGCATCGTCAACCTGGAGGCGATGGCCTGCGGCACACCCGTGGTGGCCTCGCGGGTCGGCGGCATTCCCGAGGTCGTGGAGGACGGGAGGACCGGCCTGCTGGTGTCCGTGGACGACGACTTCGAGGCGGGGCTCGCGCGGGCGCTGGACTCCGTGCTGGGCGACCCGCAGGCGGCCCGGCGCATGGGCGAGGCCGGACGGGAGCGCGCGGTGGGCGAGTTCGGCTGGGACGCGGTGGCGCGGCGCACGGTCGGGCTGTACGAGGAGGTCCTCAAACCGGCCTAGCCGGACGGAGCATACGGCTCGGGGATCGCGGGAAAGAGGGCTCGGGGACCGCACGAAGCAGGGCTCGGGACTCCTCGGACAGGCTTGGTGCGAACTGCTCAGGGGCAGGCATGGGTCAACCAGGGTGAGGGGAGCGGCCATGCGTCGTGGAGGGCCTTCGGTGCTCGGCATCGTGCTGGCGGGCGGAGAGGGCAAGCGTCTGATGCCCCTGACCACGGACCGCGCGAAACCCGCGGTCACCTTCGGCGGCACCTACCGTCTCGTCGACTTCGTCCTGTCCAACCTCGTCAACGGCGACATCCTGCGCATCTGCGTCCTGACGCAGTACAAGTCGCACTCGCTGGACCGGCACATCACCACCACCTGGCGGATGTCCAGCCTCCTCGGCAACTACGTCACCCCCGTCCCGGCGCAGCAGCGGCTCGGCCCGCACTGGTACCTGGGCAGCGCCGACGCGATCCTCCAGTCGCTGAACCTGATCTACGACGAACGGCCCGAGTACGTCGCGGTGTTCGGTGCCGACCACGTCTACCGCATGGACCCGCGACAGATGCTCGCCCAGCACATCGACAGCGGGGCGGGCGTGACGGTGGCGGGGATACGGGTGCCGCGCACCGAGTCGTCGTCGTTCGGCGTGATCACCCCGGGCTCGGACGGCCAGACCGTCGACCGTTTCCTGGAGAAGCCCGCCGACCCGCCGGGGCTGTCCGACGATCCGGAGTCGGTGTTCGCCTCGATGGGCAACTACGTCTTCACCACCAAGGTGCTGATCGAGGCGCTCCAGCGGGACGCCGAGGACCGAGGCTCCGTGCACGACATGGGCGGCTCGATACTGCCCCAGCTCACCAGCCGAGGTGAGGCGCACCTGTACGACTTCAGCGCCAACCACGTGCCGGGCGAGACCACCCGCGGTCAGGGCTACTGGCGCGACGTCGGCACCCTCGACGCGTACTACGACGCCCACATGGACCTGATCGCCGAGCGCCCCGCCTTCGATCTCTACAACCGCAACTGGCCGATCTACACCCACTCCAACCAGCTCTCGCCCGCCCGCTTCAGCTCCGGCGGGATCGCCGGCGAGTCGATCATCAGCGCCGGCTGTCTGATCCGGGGCCAGGTGACCGGGTCCGTGCTGTCCCCCGGGGTCGTGGTCGACCCGGGAGCCGTCGTCCAGGGCTCGATCCTGCACGACAACGTCCACATCGGCCGGGGCGCGGTGGTGCGCGGGGCCGTCCTGGACAAGAACGTCCAGGTGCCGCCGGGTGCGACCATCGGGGTGAATCCGGAGCGGGACACGGAGCTGTACACCGTGTCGGCGGGCGGAGTGATCGCGCTGGGCAAGGGCCAGCTGGTGTCATAGCCCGCACGGGCCAGCTGGTGTCATAGCCCGCACGGGTTGTTCTCGGCCACGCCGGTCACACCCCTGTGACCAGCGGGATTGGTGAGGCGACGTGACCGGGACTTAATACGCTGTTTACTGTGCGTAGCCTGACCGCGCTTGACCGTAATCGCCCGCGGGCGATTGACTGCTTGCTGACCCGTCCCCACGTCGACGCGAGGCAAGCCTTTGACTTCCGACCTGCTCGCCCCTCTCGACCTGGCGTTCTGGAACATCGAGTCCGCCGAGCACCCCATGCACATCGGAGCGCTCGGGGTCTTCTCGGCCGGCTCGCCCACCGCCGCGGCGCACGCGGCCGACCTGCTCGCCGCCCGCGCGGCCGCCGTACCGGGGCTGCGCATGCGGATCCGGGACGTGTGGCAGCCGCTCGACCTGCGCCGGCCCCTCGCCTTCGGCGGCGCGACCCGTGAGAGCGACCCCGAGTTCGACCCCCTGCACCACGTCCGGCTGCACGCCCCGACCCCGGACTTCCACGTGGACGCCGGCCGGCTCATGGAGCGCCCGCTCAAGCGCGGCCGTCCCCCGTGGGAGGCCCATGTGCTGCCGGGCGCGGACGGCGTGTCCTTCGCGGTGCTCTTCAAGTTCCATCACGCCCTCGCCGACGGCCTGCGGGCGCTGACGCTCGCCGCCGCCGTCCTGGACCCCATGGACATGCCGGCGCCCCGGCCGCGCCCGGTCCAGCCGCCCTCACGCGGACTGCTGCCCGATGTGCGCAGGCTGCCGGGGCTGCTGCGGGGCGCGCTGTCCGACGCGGGCCGGGCCCTGGACATCGGTGCCTCCGTCGCCGCGTCCACCCTCGCCATGCGTCCCGTCCCGGCGCTCACCGCTGAGTCCACCGGCACCCGGCGCACCGCCGGGGTGGTCATCGACCTCGACGACGTGCACCGGGTCCGCAAGACGGTGGGAGGCACCGTCAACGACGTCCTCATCGCCGTCGTCGCCGGCGCGCTGCGCCACTGGCTCGACGAGCGCGGCGACGGCAGCGAGGGCGTCGCGCCCCGCGCGCTCATCCCGGTCTCCCGGCGCCGGCCGCGCACCGCGCACCCCCAGGGCAACCGGCTGTCGGGCTACCTGATGCGGCTGCCCGTCGACGAGCCCGACCCGCTCGGCCGGCTCGGCGCGGTCCGCGCCGCCATGGACCGCAACAAGGACGCCGGGTCGCACCGCGGCGCGGGCGCGGTCGCCCTGCTCGCCGACCACGTGCCCGCGCTCGGCCACCGGCTCGGCGGACCGCTGGTCAGCCAGGCGGCCCGGCTCTGGTTCGACATCCTGGTCACCAGCGTGCCGCTGCCCAGCCTCGGACTGAAGCTCGGCGGCAACCCGGTCACCGAGGTGTACCCGCTCGCCCCGCTCGCCCGCGGCCAGTCCCTGGCGGTCGCCGTCTCGACCTACCGCGGACGCGTCCACTACGGGCTCGTCGCCGACGCGAAGGCCGTGCCGGACCTGGACCGGCTCGCCCAGGCGCTGTCCGAGGAGGTCCGGACGCTGATCGAGGCCTGCGGCGCTTGATCATCGGCGTTTTGGCCCCGAGGTCCGGCGCTCCGTTAGAATTCCGCGTTCGAAAGCGAGCGCGGTAGGAGCGCCGCGACGGGACTCCAGGGATCGGCAGCGCGATGACGGTGACGCAGGACGGCACGGCGACCACGGACGAGGTGGTGTACGGGCCCGGTATCGACCCGGAGCGGCTGGCCGTCTGCCTCGGCGTGCTCGAGGAACTCGACAAGCTGGACGTCGACCACCCCGACGCGATCGCCGTGCGCCGGGCCACCGCGGGCGTCTACCGCACGGTCAAGCAGCGCCGCCGCCAGGAGCGCCGGGCCGCCAAGACCGCGCACGACAGGTCGGTCACGGAGTCCACCGCGACCGGCTCCGCCCAGCGCATCGACGACGAGACCGAAGGCATCCTGCCGTCGTCGGTGACGGAGGAGGGCCAGATCGCGGGGATACTCCAGCGCCCGCGCTCCTGCTACACCTGCAAGACCCGCTACGTCGAGGTCGACTACTTCTACCACCAGCTCTGCCAGGACTGCGCCGCGCTGAACCGCTCCCGCCGTGACGCCCGCACCGACCTCACCGGCAAGCGCGCGCTGCTCACCGGCGGCCGCGCCAAGATCGGCATGTACATCGCGCTGCGGCTGCTGCGTGACGGTGCCCACACCACCATCACCACCCGGTTCCCCAACGACGCGATCCGCCGTTTCAAGGCCATGGACGACTCCGCGGACTGGATCGACCGCCTGGAGGTCGTCGGCATCGACCTGCGCGACCCGGCGCAGGTCGTGGCGCTGGCCGACCAGGTCGCCGAGCGGGGTCCGCTCGACATCCTGATCAACAACGCCACCCAGACCGTGCGCCGCCTGCCCTCCGCCTACGCCGCGCTCGTCGAGAGCGAGAGCGCCCCGCTGCCGGCCGGTGAGCTGCCCGCCCGCCACGTCATCGGCGCCTTCAACTCCGGCGCGGTCGACGGACTGACCGCGCTGCCCGTCGGCGCCACCGGGCTGGACGCGCAGAAGGTGGCCGACCTCGCCCTGGTCGCGGGCAACGCCAGCGTGGTCCGGCACCGGGAGGGCACCGCCATCGACGCGGGCGGCCTGCTCCCCGACGTGGTCGACAGCAACACCTGGGTGCAGACCATCGAGCAGATCTCCCCCGTGGAGCTGCTGGAGACCCAGCTGTGCAACTACACGGCGCCGTTCATCCTGATCAGCAAGTTGCGGCCGCTGATGGCCGAGGCCGCCCGCCGGGCGACCGGCGAGCGCGCGTACGTCGTCAACGTCTCGGCGATGGAAGGGGTGTTCAGCCGCGGCTACAAGGGCGCGGGCCACCCGAACACGAACGCCGCCAAGGCCGCCATGAACATGGTGACGCGGACCAGTGGCCAGGAGATGTTCCAGACCGACGGCATCCTCATGACCTCGGTGGACACCGGCTGGATCACCGACGAGCGCCCGCACTACGACAAGCTGCGCCTGGCCGACGAAGGCTTCCACGCCCCGCTCGACCTGGTCGACGGAGCCGCCCGCGTCTACGACCCGATCGTGCGCGGCGAGGCGGGCGAGGACCTGTACGGCGTCTTCCTGAAGGACTACGCGCCGGGCAAGTGGTGAGCCCCGCGCAACCGGTCGTGGACCGCGTACGCCCCTGAGGAGTACGCGGCCCGCACCCGCGTCCCGCCGTCCACCAGCAGATCGGCCCCGGTGATCCACTCCGCCGCGTCGGAGACCAGCCAGGCCACGGCCCGCGCGACGTCCTCCGGCTCCCCGATCCGGCCCGTCGGCAGGCCGGCGGCGACCTCCGCCTCTCCCGGCTCCCACACGAACCGCGCCATCTCGGTGCGGACGAGACCGGGGGAGACGGAGTTCACCCGCACCCCGGGCGCCAGCTCGCCCGCGAGCTGCCGGGTGAGGTGCAGCAGGGCCGCCTTGCTGGTGCCGTAGGCGCCGACGTTCGGCCCGACATGCTCCGCGCCCTCGGTGCAGATGTTGACCACGGCGCCCCCGTGCTCGCGCAGCCATGCCCGCCACGCGCACTGCACCAGCCGCAGCGGCGCCTCCACGTTGACGGCGAACGCCTCGCGCCACGCCTGCGGACCGACGTCCATGAGCGGCCCGAGCGGCTGGTTCGTCGCCGCGTTGTTGACCACGATGTCGATCCGGCCGAACTCGCGCAGGACCAGGTCCGTCAGTTCCCGTGGATGAGCGGGGTCGGCCACGCCGCCCGCCAGACCGATGCCGTCCAGTTCCTCGGCGGTCCGCCGTACCGCGTCCGCGTCGCGCCCGGTCACGCACACCCGGGCCCCGGCCGCGGCCAGCTCCCGGGCGACCGCGCGCCCGATCCCGCGCGTGCCCCCGGTGACCACGGCGGCCCTGCCCGCCAGCGCGTCGGACGACGTCACCGCCGTACCGTCTCACGGCGGCCCGTGGGACGACAGCCCTCGGTCCACCGTGCGTGGTCCGCCGTAAGCGATCCGACGTACGGGATGATCCGCCCCGCCTGATCCGCCGTGCCCGGTGCTCAGTCCGTGGTGCTCACGGTGCTCAGTCCACCGTGCGCAGTGTCGAGTGGCGCTCGGCCACCAGTTCCAGGACGGTGCGCCAGTCCTCCAGGACGCCGGCGTCGAACCCGGTGGTGCGGCCCTCCTCGGCCGCGTGGCGCAGGGTCGCCAGCTCGTCGTCGGCCGGAGGGCCCAGCCAGGGGTGCCGGCGTATCAGCCGGGAGATCCGGTCGCCGAGCAGCAGGCGCACGGCGTCGGCCGCGTGGTCGGCCTGCCCGGCCGGGTCGCCGGGCCGCAGCAGCTGGCCTATGGGGTGCACCAGCCCGGTCACCTGGAGTTCCTTGTCCGCGGGGCGGCTCCGGCGCAGCAGCGCCGCCGTCCGCAGCGCGTGCTCGTGCAGGTCGACCGGAGTGCGGCCGGGCACCCGGGTGTCGCGGACGCCCCGGGAGGCGTACAGCAGGTCCATCAGCTCCTCGACGCTGCGCAGCTCCATGCGTCGGTCCTCCCGCGAGACAGCCGTTGCGGTACGCCAGCAGATCATGGCCTGCTTGCCACCGGGCCAACGGCACTTGAACTGCCTGGCCGTCTCGGCGTCACTTTGGGCGAAGTAGGCCGAACGAGTGAATGACGAAAGGCGCGAAGCGGTTCAATGAGGTTTAAATCAAAGGAGAGTGCGCGTGAGTGACTTGCGATAGTTACCCCAAGTTTTCACTCCCCACTGAGCGCTTACCCGCTCATTTGGTTACTCTGTAGCCGACGGACAGCAGCAAGGGGTCCCACCCACACCCGGAGTCCGTCATGGGACAAGCCGGTCCACAACGGCCTGCTCTCACTGTGACTCAACCGGCGCCACCGCGTCCGAACCGCCGTCAGCAGGACCCGAGCGGGCGTCGAGAAGAGGCCGGAGAACCGGTCGGCACGTCCCGAGGGTGACCGACACATAAGGAGTGCGCGGTGACACCAGAGAAGACGAATCGCGAGGAGCGCCCCAAGGAACCCTCGGAGCGCGCGGGCCGCCGGAACGGACAGCTCGGCAGCCTCGACGTGTGGGCCCGGTCCGCCCCGATCCGCCTGGCGGGTTACGAGGACGACCTCGCCGAGCCGCACATCCTGCCCAGCGTGGACTGACCCCGTCCCGGGGCAGGACCATCGCGATCGCCGGACGCATGGGCGTGCGAGACTCACGCCCATGCCGATCAGAGAAGCCACCGCCGACGACTGGCCGCGGATCTGGCCCTTCTGGCACCGCATCGTCGCCGCCGCCGAGACGTACACCTGGGACCCGGACACCTCCGAGCAGGCGGCACGCGCCCTGTGGATGAGCCCGGCCAAGCGCGTCTACGTCGCCGAGGACGCGGCCGGAGCGGTGGTCGGCTCCGCCTATCTCACCGCCAACTACGCCGGCCCCGCCGCCCGGGTCGCCAACGCCGGCTTCATGGTCGACCCCGACCGGGCCGGTCGGGGCACCGGCCGCGCCCTCGCCGAGCACGTCCTGGCCGAGGCGAAGGCCGCCGGCTACCGCGCCATGGTGTTCAACGCCGTGGTCGAGACGAACCCGGCCGTACGGCTGTGGACGTCCCTCGGCTTCACCGTCCTGGGCACCGTGCCGGAGGCGTACGAGCACCCGCGGCACGGCCCGGTCGGACTGCACCTCATGCACAAGGCGCTCTGACACCCGCCCGAAGCGAGGCCCGGAGCCTGCCGTTCGGGATCAGCCCGATGTCGCGGAGCCCTGGTCGAGCGGCGCCGTCCGGCGCCAGGGCCGCAGTTCCTCCAGCTGCTCGGCCAGCCGCAGCAGCCGCCCCTCCGACCCGGGCAGACCCACCAGCTGGACGGCGGTGGGGGCGCCCGAGGGCAGCGTGCCGAACGGCACCGCCATCGCGGGCCAGCCGGTGAGGTTCCACGGCGGGGTCAGCGGCGAGTAGTGCGTGTTGACCAGCACGTTGCGCAGCCAGCCACGCTCGTGCCAGGGCGCCGACCTCGGAGAACGCCGGGCGAGGGCCGGGGTGAGCAGCACCTCGTGCTCGGCGAAGAACGGCTCCAGGCGCCGGCGCAGCCGCTCGCGGCCCTCCCCGGTGCGTACCCCCTCCAGGAACCGCTGCCCGACCAGGGCGTGCACCCGGGTGCGCCGGGCCAGCAGCCGGGGGTCGAGCCCCCGGGCGTCGACGGCCGAGCCCGCCGTCCAGTGCGCCAGCGAGGTGACACCGAGCGACAGGGGGTACGGCGGCTCGGCCCGCCGCACCTGATGCCCCGCGTCGGCCAGCAGCCGGGCGGCCTCCCGTACGGCGGTCGCGTACGGCGCGCTGATCGTGACCCCGGCCAGGGGGCTGCGCACCGAGACGGCGATCCGGTGGCTGCCGGGCTCCGCCTCCCGTACGACCTCCGTGTCGGCCAGGACCGAGAACATCAGCCGGGCGTCCTCGACCGTCGTGGCCAGCGGACCGTTCTCGGACATGCCGAACCAGTCGCCGTCGCTGATGCCGGCGGGCACCACGCCGTGGCCCGGCTTGACGGTGACGAGCCCGCAGTTGGCGGCCGGGATGCGCAGTGAGCCCATGCCGTCGTTGCCCAGCGCGATCGGCACCATCCCGGCGGCGACCGCGGCGGCGCTGCCGCCCGACGAACCGCCCGCCGTGCGCGAGGTGTCCCACGGATTGCGGGACGTGCCGTGCACGCCCTCCGTGGTGCCGAAGATGCACAGCTCCGGCACATTGGTCAGCCCCACCACCACCGCGCCCGCCGACCGCAGCCGGGCCACGGTGACATGGTCGGCGTCGGCGGGCGTGTCGGGTGTGGCCGCCGAGCCGACCCGGGTGGACTCGCCGCGCACGGCCAGGTTGTCCTTGACGGCCACCGGCACGCCCGCCAGGGGCAGTTCGCCGAGGTCGGTTCGTTCCGCCAGCGCGTCGGCCTCGGCCAGGGCCGCCTCGGCCCGCACGGTACGGAAGGCGCCGACGCGGCCGTCGAGGCGCTCGATGCGGGCGAGGTGCTCGGCCACCACCTCGCGGGGCGTGGCCCGCTTCTCGCGGACGGCGGCGGCGATCTCGGCGGCGGTCCGGCCGACCCAGTTGGTCACGGGCGCTCCTATAGGGACGGAGTGGTGCTACTGGCGCGTACGTAGGGAGAACTCTGCACCGGCGCACGCCCCGCGTCGAGAGGTGGTGATCGCCTTCTCGCGACCCGCCGGCCGACCCCCGCGGACCTCGGCCGACCCCTTGCGGACGCGGCCGCTCCCGCCGACCCCTTGCGGACCCGGCCGCTCCCGCCGACCCTTGCGGACCCGGCCGCCCCCGCCGGCCCGGCGGGGGCCGGGGCCACCCGTGTGCTCCGTTCTCCTCTCCCGCTCTCCCGCTCACCCGCCGGTGCCGGCCACCTCCGTGCGTCGCCTGCCGTCCCGGTCACCGGCCCGCGCCACCGCCGTGCTGTCCCGCTCCACCAGGCGTGGCACCGGCACGCGGACGGTCCGGGCCCTGCCCCCGTCCAGCAGCGCGACCAGTTCCTCGGCCGCCGTACGTCCGAACTGCACACTGTCGCGGGAGAGAGCCGACAGCCACGGCTTGACCATGCGGCACAGCGCCGAGTCCTCCCAGGCCACCACCGACACGTCGGCCGGCACCGAGAAACCCAGGTCCGCCGCCGCGTCGACGCCCGCGACGGCCATCACGTCGTTGTCGTAGACGAGGGCGGTCGGCGGATCCGTGCCGCGCAGCACCCGGCGGGTCACGGCGGCGCCCTCCGCGTCCGAGTAGTCGGTGGTCACCGAGCGCACCTCGGTCAGACCGCGCCGCTCGGCCTCGGCCCGCAGCGCGCGGATCCGGCGCTCGGTGTGCGCGAGCCCGGGCAGCCCGGCGATGTGCGCGATCCGCCGGTGGCCGAGCGCGCACAACCGGTCCACGGCCGCCGCCATCGCGGCCGCGTCGTCCGCCCACACCGTCGACAACCCGGGGTGGCGCTCGTCCGGCGGCCCGCCGATCACCACCGCGGGCAGGCCGAGTTCGTCGAGCAGCCCGGGGCGCGGGTCGTCGGTGCGGGGGTCCACCACCAGCACGCCGTCGACCCGGTGCTCGGCCCACCACCGCCGGTAGACCGCGCACTCGTCGGTGATGTCCTCCACCACCTGGAACAGCAGGCCCAGATGACGCTCCGCCAGCACCTCCTGGATGCCGGAGACCAGTTGCAGGAAGAAGGAGTCCACACCCAGCGTCGCCGCCGGCCGCGCCAGCACGAAGCCCACCGTCGCCGCGCCCTCCCCGGACAGTGCGCGGGCGGCCGTGCTGGGCCGCCAGCCCAGTTGCTCGGCCACCCGGCGCACCCGGTCCCGGGTGACCTCCGAGACCCCGGGACGGCCGTTGAGCGCGAAGGAGACCGCGCTCTGGGAGACACCCGCGCGTTGCGCGATGTCCTTCATGGTCGGCCGGCGTGCCAGGGAGCGCTTTTCCGCCACCGCTGTTCCTCATTCCACCGAAACGACGCACTAATGCGCTTGAGTGAGATAAATCTAATGCGCATTAGTGATCGTCCGCAAGGAGTGATCAATTGCCGTCTGACCTGCACATTCTCTGAACTAATGAATTTAGTCGGGTCGAATCCATTGACGTGCCCGGAGTGTGACGTGCAAGGTCTGCCCCGGCACCCAACGGCCACCCCCCACCCGCAAAAGGAGCCACCCTCGTGCGCATCTCCCGCAGATCCCTCGTCGCCGCTGCCGTCGCCGTGGTCCTCCTGCCGCTGAGCGCCTGCGGCTCGGGAGGCGACGACGGCGGATCGGCCGACGCCTCGGGCAAGGTCGAGGGCGACATCACCTTCCAGACCTGGAACCTGAGGGCCAACTTCAAGCCGTACTTCGAGGGCCTGATCGCCGACTTCGAGAAGCAGTACCCCGGCACCCATGTGAAGTGGATCGACCAGCCGGCCGAGGGCTACGCCGACAAGATCAGCGCCGACGCGGCCGGCGGCACCCTCCCCGACGTCGTCAACGTCTCCCCGGACCTCGTCGCCCCGCTCGCCCGGGCGGGCCTCGCCCTCGACCTCGACAAGGCGGCGGCCCAGTACCGCGAGGAGTACCTGGACGGCGCCTGGGCCAGCCACCGGATACCGGGCACGACCGGCACGTACGCCTTCCCCTGGTACCTCAACACCGGCCCGCTGTTCTACAACAAGTCGCTGTTCGAGAAGGCGGGACTGGACCCCGAGCAGCCGCCGAGGACGTACGACGAACTCTTCACGGACGCGCTGGAACTGGCGCACAGGAGCGACGGAAAGGTCGCCACCCTCGCCAACGTGCCCACCGTCGAGGACTTCGGCCGTTACGGCGTCGCGCTCATGAACCAGCGGGGCACCGGCTTCGCCTTCAACGACGCGAAGGGCGTCGAACTCCTCACCCGGTACAAGCAGCTCTACGACGCCAAGGCCCTCGACCCGCAGGCGCTGACCGCCACCCCCGAGTCGTCCGGCAAGAAGTTCCTCACCGAGGCCGTCGCCATGAACCCCGGCAGCGCCCTGGACCTCGGCAACTTCAAGAAGCAGGCGCCCGGCCTCTACAAGAACATCGGCATCACCGACCAGATCACCAGCACCGGCCACGCCAACATGTACGTCATGGGCGTGATGGTCAACGCGCGGAGCGGGCGGAAACCCGCCGCCGTCGCGTTCGCGCACTACGTGACCGACGCCCGCCACCAGATGTCGTTCGCCGAGCAGGTCGCCATCTTCCCCAGCACCGCCGGCTCGCTCGACGACCCCTACTTCACCAAGGAGGACGGGACCGACGAGACGCGCGTCCGCGTCGCCGCCGCCAAGTCCCTGAAGACGGCGGTCAACTACACGCCGGTGCTGTTCAGCGAGCAGATGAAGACCGCGCTGCGCAACGAGGTCGCCAAGGCCCTCCAGGGCAAGGAAAGCCCCAAGGCGGCTCTTGACAACGCTGTCAAGGCCTGCGACCGGCTGCTCCAGCAGCAGGGCTGAACCGTCATGACGAGTCCCACCGTGCCCCGGGCGTCCCGGGTTCGGCGCCAACTGCCCAGCAGCCCCTGGCTGTTCGCCGCCCCCGGACTGCTGATCATCGGCGTCTTCATCCTCTACCCGTTCGTCTCCACCCTGGTCAACGCCTTCACCGACCGCCGCACCCTGATCCCGGGCCACTTCGTGGGACTCGCCAACTTCCGCGAACTGCTCCACGACGACATGTTCTGGATCGGCCTGCGCAACAGCACCCTCTACGTCGTCGGTGTCGTCCCCGCACTCGTCGTCCTGCCCCTGCTGCTCGCCCTGCTGGTGCGGAAGAACATCCCCGGCATCACCTTCTTCCGCTCCGCCTTCTACACCCCGGTCGTCGCCTCGATCGTCGTGGTCGGGCTCATCTGGGTGTGGCTGCTGGACGAACGCGGCCTGGTGAACTCGCTGCTGGAGACCGTCGGCCTCGGCCGGGTCGGCTTCCTCAGCGACCAGTGGCTGCTTCTGCTGAGCGCCATGGCCGTCACGGTCTGGAAGGGCCTCGGCTACTACATGATCATCTATCTGGCGGCGCTCGCCGACGTGCCGCGCGAACTGCACGAGGCCGCCGCCGTGGACGGCGCGGGCCCGGTACGGCGCTTCCTCAGCGTCACCGTCCCCGCCGTCCGCTCCACGATGGTGCTGGTCGCCGCGCTGTCCTCGGTCGCCGCGTTCAAGGTGTTCTCCGAGGTGTACCTGATGGCGGGCCCGAGCGGCGGCCCGGCGGGCGAGGACACCACGCTCGTCATGCTCGTCCAGCGCACCGGAACCGGTCTGACCGGCCGGGTCGGCTACGCCTCCGCGCTCTCCGTCGTCGTCTTCGTCGTGACCGTCGCGCTGATGCTGCTCGTGCTGCGCGCCGACCGGAGGGAGCGGGCATGAGCGTCGCCGAGAAGGTGCGGCCCGTCCGGGAGGCGGCCGCCGCCCGGGAACCCCGGGTCGCCGACGAGTACGGCCGCCGCGTCCGGGTGGGAGAACTCGTCCTGCGCTACGCGCTGCTGCTGGCCGTGCTCGCCCTGACCGTGGGCCCGTTCCTGTGGCAGCTGTCCACCTCGCTCAAGGGTCCGACCGAGGACATCTACGACACGCCGCCGACGTTCCTGCCCGAACACCCCACCCCGCACAACTACGAGCGGGTCGGCGCCACCATCCCCGTCTGGGACTACGCCCTCAACTCGCTCAAGGTCGCCGGCGCCAACGTCGTGACGAACTGCGTCGGCTCGGCGCTCGCCGGCTACGCCCTGGCCCGGCTGCGCTACCGAGGCCGCCGCGCCACCACCCTCGCCTTCGTCCTGGCGATGCTCGTGCCCGTGGAGGGCATCATCATCGCCCAGTTCACGACCATGCGGGAACTCGGCCTGAACAACACCCTCGTGGCCGTGGTGCTGCCCGGCAGCATCGGCGCCATGAACGTGCTGCTCATGCGCAACGCCTTCCGCAACCTGCCCTACGAGATCGAGGAGGCGGCCTACGTCGACGGCGCGAACGTGTGGCAGCGGTTCCTGCGGATCGCGCTGCCCGCCGTCAAGGGGACCCTCGCCGTCGTCGCGATCTTCGCCTTCATGGGCGCCTGGGACGACTTCCTGTGGCCGCTCATCGTGCTCAGCGACCCGTCCCGGTTCACCCTGACCATCGGCCTCAACTACCTGCACGGCACCTTCGCCAACGACGAACGGCTCGTCGCCGCCGGCACGGTCATCGCCGTCGCGCCCCTGATCGCCCTGTTCGCCTGTCTGCAGCGGTACTTCTTCCGCGGGGTGGGGGAGGGCGCGGTGAAGGGCTGAACCGCCTGATGCCCGTTCCCCTTCCTGCTGCCGCTCCGGAGCTCGTTCCTGTTCCCGCTCCCGCTCCTGTTCCCCATCCCACTCCCACTCCCGCTCCCGTTCCAGTGGCCGCCCCGTCCAAGGACTTCCGTATGCCTGCTGCCGTGCGCTTCGGCGTCAACTACACCCCGAGCGACGGGTGGTTCCACCACTGGCTCGACTTCGACCTCGACTCCGTGCGCGCCGACCTCGACTCCATCGCCGCGCTGGGCCTGGACCACATCCGGGTCTTCCCGCTGTGGCCCTACTTCCAGCCCAACCGCACCCTGATCCGCCCGCGCGCCGTCGAGGACCTGGTCCGGCTCGTGGACGCCGCCGCCGAACGCGGTCTCGACGTCAACGTGGACGGCCTGCAAGGCCACTTGAGCAGTTTCGACTTCCTGCCCGCCTGGACCCGCACCTGGCACCGCCGCAACCTCTTCACCGACCCGGACGTCCTCGACGGCCAGGCGGCCTATCTGCGCACCCTGGCCGCGGCCCTCGCCGACCGCCCCAACTTCCTCGGCATGACCCTCGGCAACGAGGTCAACCAGTTCTCGGCCGGCCCCCACCCGGACCCCGACCGGGCCACGCCGGACGAGATCGACGCCTGGCTGGAGCGCATGCTCGCCGCCTGCGAGGAGGGCGCGCCCGGCAGGCTCCATCTGCACGCCGAGTACGACGCCACCTGGTACCAGGACGACCAGCCCTTCACCCCCGCCCAGGCCGCCCGGCGCGGCGCCCTGACGGCCGTCCACTCCTGGGTCTTCAACGGCACCGCCCAGCGGCACGGCCGTACCTCCGTCCCCGCCGAGCACCACGCCGCGTACCTGATCGAACTCGGCAAGGCCTGGGCCGACGACCCGCGGCGCCCGGTCTGGCTCCAGGAGGTCGGCGCCCCCGCGCCGCTGGTGCCGCCCGAGCACGCCGCCGCCTTCACCGCGGCGACCGTCGCGAACGCCCTGGACTGCCCCGGACTGTGGGGCATCACCTGGTGGTGCTCCCACGACGTGTCCCGCGATCTCGCGGACTTTCCCGAACTCGAATACGGACTGGGTCTGTTGACGAACGACCGGCGGCCCAAGGACCTCGCGCACGCACTCGCGCGCGCGGCCCGCGAACCCCGGTCGGCCCCGGCCGCCCGCACCACGGCGCTCGTCGTACCCGCCGACCCCTCGACCCGCTCGGTCTGCGCACCCGGCGGCCCCGTCTTCGACGCCTTCTTCCGGCTCACCGCCGACGGCGCCCGCCCCACCACCGTCCTCGACGCGCGCGCGGAGGACAAGGACCACCTCGCCGACCGCGGGATCACCGAGGTCGTCACTCCCGATCAGGTACTCCACACCCCACCAGGAGGCACCAGCTCGTGAACCCCACCAGACGCACCGTCCTGCTCGCCGGCGCGACGGCCGCCCTGCTGTCGCCGCCGCCCGCCTTCGCGGCGCCGAACGCCGACGCCACCACGGCCGCCGAGGCCGACGCCACCGCGCTCCCGCCGTACGCCTCCTACTGGTACCCGGACTCGCTGCCCTCCGGGACCCCGGGCACCGGCATCACCTGGCGCAGTCTGAAGACCTGGACGGCCGCCGGGGACGCGGACCTCGCCTTCAACGCCGCGTCCGTGCCGCTCGCGGCCCGCTTCACCCCGGCCCCCGCGAACGGCACCGCCCGCACGGGACAGGCCCGTGTCCAGTCGCTGGTCTCCTTCGGACCGACCTCCGGCAATCCGTCCCAGGGCTCGGCCACCGCCGACTACTACGCGCTCACCCACTGGTCCTACCTCGACGAGCTGGTGTTCTGGGGCGGCTCGTCCGGCGAGGGGCTGATCCTCGCCCCGAACGCGCCGATCGTCGACGCGGCCCACCGGCACGGCGTGCCGGTCCTCGGCAACATCTTCCTGCCGCCCACCGCCTACGGCGGGCAGTTGCGGTGGACGCGGGATCTGGTGCAGAAGGACGCGGCCGGGCACTACCCGCTCGCGGAGCGGCTCGTCGCGGTCGCGGCCGCGTACGGCTTCGACGGCTGGTTCGTCAACGCCGAGACGAGTGGCGGGAACACCGCGCTGGGCACGGACATGCTCGGCTTCGTGCGGGAGCTGAAGTCCCTCGCGGCGGCCCGCGGACAGCGGGTCACCTGGTACGACGCGATGACCGTCAACGGCACGGTGAGCTGGCAGGGCGCGCTCGACAGCCAGAACCAGGCGTTCTTCCAGGCGGCCGACGACATGTTCGTCGACTTCCGCTGGTCGGCCGGGACCCTGGCCTCCTCCGGCCAGAAGGCCCTGCAACTCGGCCGCAGTCCCTACGAGTTGTGGGCGGGCGTCGACGTCGAGTCCAACGGCTCGAACTCGGGCGTGAACTGGGACGCGATCGTGCCGGCGAACCGAGCGCACATCGCCTCCCTCGGCTTCTACCGCCCCGAGTGGACCCGTAACCACCTGCCTACGGGCGGCAGGACCCCGGGTGCCTTCCACGCCGCCGACGACCGGTTCTGGAGCGGGCGGTCGCTCGATCCCTCGCGGCCCGACACCACCGACCCCTGGCGGGCCCCCGCGGTGTCGGTCGCGGACCGCTCGACGGTGACCTCGCTGCCGTTCGCGAGCGTCTTCAACACCGGGCACGGGCTGCGGTGGTACGAGGAGGGGGCGGTCACCTCGGACGTCCCGTGGAACCATCTCGGGCTCCAGGACCGGCTGCCGTCTCGGCAGTGGGTGGTGCGGACGCGGGGGGAGCGGCCGACCGTCGCCTTCGACTTCGCGGACGCCTGGCGGGGTGGCAGCAGCGTGCTGGTCGACGGCGGACTCGACGAGCCGGCCGTGCTGGACGTGTACGCGACCCGGTTGCCGATCGGTGCCGACACGGTCGTCGAGCTGACGCACCGGACGGACGCGGGCGCGGTGACTGTCGAGCTCGCCGTGGCCACCACGGAGCCGAGCGCCGCGGGCGCGACACCCGCGTACACGTATCTGCCCGTGAACCCCGTGAACCGGGCGGGCAGCAGGAGGGCCGGCTCGGCCGACGAGTCGCCCGACGGCTGGCGGACCGTGGCCGTCCCGCTCAGCGGCCTGTCCGGGACCGTCCACGCGCTGGGCGTGCGGCTCACCGCGACCGCAGGCCCGGTGCGCTGGCGGCTGGGCGGGCTCGCGGTCCGCGACACGGTCGGCACGCCGGCCGCGCCCTTGGACCCGCACGTCACCGCGGCGTCCGGCGGCGACCTGCGCCTGGCGTGGACCGCCGCCCCCGGCGACGTACGCCACTACACGCTGCACCGGCTGCTGCCCGACGGCACCCGCCGCTTCCTGGGCGGCACCTGCCAGCGCGCCTACTTCGTCACCGGTCTGCGGCCCGAACAGGGAGAGACACAGGCGCGGTTGGAGTTGCGTGCCGTGGGGGAGCTGTACACGTCGTCGGCCCCCGTGACCGTCACGCACACCTGGTAACCATCCCCGACCCAGCAACGGAGCACCCCGCATGCATGACGACCGCAGCCTGGTCGAAGCCCGCCTCAGGCGCGTCCTCGACGAGCGCGTCCGCCCCGCCGTGTACCCCGAGTCGGTGCCGCTGGACGTGTCGGTGTGGCACGCCCCCGGCGAACCGGTGCCGGTCGCCGAGGGACTCGCCGGCGAACCCGAGCCGATCCGGGTCGGCGCCCGGTGGGGTGCTCCCTGGGGCACCAGCTGGTTCCGGGTCGCCGGGACCGTGCCCGAGGCGTGGGCCGGCCGGACCGTCGAGGCGATCCTCGACCTCGGCTTCGACGAGAACATGCCCGGATTCCAGTGCGAGGGCCTGGTCTACCGGCCCGACGGCACCCCGGTGAAGGGCCTCAACCCGCGCAACCAGTGGGTCCGCGTCGGCGCGCCCGCGGCGGGCGGCGAAGAGGTGCTGCTGCACATCGAGGCCGCCTCCAACCCCGTCATCCTCGACTACCACCCCTTCCTGCCCACCCGGCTCGGCGACAAGGACACCGCCGGCGTCGAACCCCAGTACACGCTCGCCCGCATGGACCTGGCGGTCTTCGACGAGACCGTCTGGCAGCTCGTCATGGACCTGGAGGTGCTCGGCGAGCTGATGGCCGAGCTGCCGGTGGAGTCGGCCCGCCGCTGGGACATCCTGCGTGCGGTGGAGCGGGCCCTGGACACGATCGACCTCCAGGACGTCAACTCCACAGCGGCGGGCGCCCGTTCCCACCTCACCGAGGTGCTCGCCGCCCCCGCCGTGCCCTCCGCCCACCGGATCAGCGCCGTCGGCCACGCGCACATCGACTCGGCGTGGCTGTGGCCGCTGCGCGAGACCGTCCGCAAGGTCGCCCGCACCACCTCCAACATGACGGCGCTCCTGGAGGACGAGCCGGACTTCGTCTTCGCCATGTCGCAGGCCCAGCAGTGGGCCTGGGTGAAAGAACACCGGCCCGAGGTGTGGGCCCGGGTGAAGAAGGCGGTGGCGGACGGCCGGTTCGTGCCGGCCGGCGGGATGTGGGTCGAGTCCGACACCAACATGCCCGGCTCCGAGGCGATGGCCCGGCAGTTCGTGCACGGCAAGCGGTTCTTCCTCGACGAGTTCGGCGTCGAGAACGACGAGGCGTGGCTGCCCGACACCTTCGGCTTCGCCGCCGGACTGCCGCAGATCATCAGGGCCGCGGGCGCCACCCGGCTGCTGACCCAGAAGATCTCCTGGTCACAGGTGAACAAGTTCCCGCATCACACCTTCCGCTGGGAGGGCATCGACGGGACGCGGATCTTCACCCACTTCCCGCCCGTCGACACCTACAACTGCTCGATGAAGGGCAGCGAAATAGCCCACGCGGCGGCCAACTTCAAGGACAAGGGCGTCGCGCGGCACTCCCTCGCCCCCACCGGCTGGGGCGACGGAGGCGGCGGCACCACCCGGGAGATGGTCGCCAAGGCGGCCCGGCTGCGCGACCTCGAAGGCTCGGCGACCGTGGTCTGGGAGAGCCCGCGGGAGTTCTTCGACAAGGCCGAGGCCGAGTACCCCGACGCTCCCGTCTGGGTCGGCGAGCTCTACCTCGAACTGCACCGCGCCACCCTCACCAGCCAGGCCAGGACCAAGCAGGGCAACCGGCGCAGCGAACACCTCCTGCGGGAGGCCGAACTGTGGGCCGCCACGGCGGCCGTCCGTACCGGATTCCCCTACCCCTACGAGGAGTTGGACCGGATCTGGAAGACGGTGCTCCTGCACCAGTTCCACGACATCCTGCCCGGCTCGTCGATCGCCTGGGTGCACCGGGAGGCCCGGGCGACCTACGCGCGGCTGGCCGGCGAGCTCGACGCGATCATCGACGCGGCCCAGCGCGCCCTGGCCGGTGAGGGCACGATCCCGCTGGTCTTCAACGCGGCGCCGCACTCCAGGGACGGGATCCCGGCGGGCGGTGCCGCGACCGCGGTGAACGAGGGGCGGACCGCGCTCACCCCGCGACCCGACGGTGGGTACGTCCTGGACAACGGCCTCCTGCGCGTCGGGATCGACGCCGAGGGTCTCGTCGTGTCGGCGTACGACATCGCGGCGGACCGCGAGACGGTCGCACCCGGCCGGGCGGCGAACCTTCTCCAGCTCCACCCCGACTTCCCCAACCTGTGGGACGCCTGGGACGTGGACGAGTTCTACCGCAACACGGTCACCGACCTGACCGACGCCGACGAGGTCGCCCCCGGCGCGGACGCCGGGTCGGTGCGGATCGTGCGGTCCTTCGGTGCCTCGCGCGTCACCCAGGTGCTGACGCTGGCGCCGGGGGAGCGGCGGCTGGTCCTGGACACCGAGGTCGACTGGCACGAGACCGAGAAGTTCCTCAAGCTGGCGTTCCCGCTGGACGTGCACGCCGAACGGTACGCGTCCGAGACCCAGTTCGGGCATCACTACCGGCCCACGCACACCAACACCAGTTGGGAGGCGGCCAAGTTCGAGGCCTGCAACCACCGTTTCGTGCACCTGGAGGAGCCCGGCTGGGGCGTGGCGCTGGTCAACGACTCGACGTACGGCCACGACGTGACCCGTACCGTGCGCACCGAGGGCGACCGGGGCACGACCACCACGGTCCGCGTCTCCCTGCTGCGTGCCCCGCGCTTCCCCGACCCGGAGACCGACCAGGGTGTGCACCGCTTCCGGCACGCGCTGGTGCCGGGCGCCGCCGTCGGCGACGCGGTGCGCGAGGGCTGGCGGATCAACCAGCCCCCGCGGCGGGTCGGCGGCGGGCGGGAGGTCGTCCCGCTGGTGACGGTCGACCGGGACGCGGTGGTCGTCACGGCGGTCAAGCTGGCCGACGACGGCAGCGGTGACGTGGTGGTGCGCTGCCACGAGGCGCACGGGGGACGGGTACGGGCCACGCTGACGGCGGGCTTCGAGGTGGCGCGCGTGACGGTGACCGATCTGCTGGAGCGTCCGCTCGCCGGGGCGGCGGCGCCCGAAGCCGACGGCGGCGCGGTCGGGTTGCGGCTGCGTCCCTTCGAGCTGGTCACGCTGCGGCTCACGCGGGCCTGAACCCGGGGCGGGGCGGGGTGCCGGCGGTCAGGGCGGGAGCGCGCCGGCCCCCGCCCGCACCCCGGTGGCCACGTCCCCGCCCGCGCCCCGTCCGCCCACGCACCCCGCCCGCGAGCACCTGTCGCCTACGCCCCCACCTGGCCGCGCAGCCACTCCTCCACTTCCCCCACGTGCGCGGCGGCGGCCGCCCTGGCCGCCTCCGGGTCCCGGGCGACCAGGGCGCGGTGGATCGCGGCGTGCTCGCGGCGGGTGCGTGCGAAGGCACCCTCCTCCTGGTAACCGCGCCAGACGCGGGCGCGGAAGGTGCGGGAGGACAGACCCTCCAGGATGGCGGCCATGGTGTCGTTGCCGGCGGCCGCCGCGATCTCGCGGTGGAAGGCGAGGTCGTGGGCGAGGATCCGTTCCGGATCGTCGGTCGCGTTCATCGCCGTCAGGTGCTTCTCGACCTCGGCCAGCCGCTCCGGTGTGATCCGCGCGGCGGCCAGCGCGGTGGCCGTCGACTCCAGCACCCGGCGCACCTCCAGCAGTTCCACCAGACGCGGGCCGCGGGACAGGTCGGCGACGACGCCGAACGTCTCCAGCAGGTCCCCGGCCTCCAGCTGGGTGACGTAGATGCCGGAGCCGTGCCGGGCCTCCAGGACGCCCATGACGGTCAGCGCGCGGATCGCCTCGCGCATCGAGCTGCGCGAGATGCCCAGTTGGGCCGCGAGGTCGCGCTCCGTCGGCAGCCGCTGGCCCGGCTCCAGCAGCCCCTCCGCGATCAGCGCCTTGATCCGCTCGATGGCGCGCTGCGTCACCGTGCCCTTCTGCGCGGCGGGTCCGGAGTCCGCCCCTCGCGTCACGGTCTCGTCCACACCGCTCCTCCTGTTGCTGTGCGCCGCAGTCTAGCCACCAAGGTGGTCGGACCACTATGCCTCGAAACCCCGGAGAATTGCTGTCGAAGGGTGTTGCGGGCCCGAAGTGGTCTGATAAATATGCGGGCAACTGCTCGATGACGCTCAACGAGGAGCTGACAAGTGCGGAACGGATCGCGGAACGGACTGCGGGGCGGACGGACTTCCTCCCGGGTGACGCGTGCGGCGGCGCTGGCCGCCTGCGCCGCTCTCACGCTCGTGGCCTGCGGCAGCACCAAGGACACCGGCGGTGCCGCCGCCGGGGGCGGCGGCACCGGCAAGGTCGGGGTGATCCTGCCCCTGCTGACCTCGCCGTTCTGGCAGTCGTACAACGACTACGTGCCGAAGATGGCCACGTCGGAAGGTGTCGACGCGCTGAAGACGGTCAACTCCAACAGTGACCCCTCGCAGCAGATCACCGACATCAACAACCAGCTCAACCAGGGCGTGAAGGGTCTCGTCGTCGCCCCGCTGGACAGCGCGGCCATCGAGGCCGGACTCGACCAGGCCGAACGTAAGGGCGTCCCGGTCGTCGCCGTCGACGTGGCCCCGGACAAGGGCAAGGTCGCGATGGTCGTGCGCGCCGACAACGTCGCCTACGGGGAGAAGGCCTGCCAGTACCTCGGCAAGCAGATCCCGTCCGGCAAGGTCGTCCAGATCATGGGCGACCTCGCCTCGGTCAACGGCCGGGACCGCTCGGAGGCGTTCCGCGCCTGCGTCAAGAAGAACTTCCCGAAGCTGGAGGTGCTGGAGATCCCCGCGAAGTGGGAGTCCGACACCGCCGCCTCCAAACTGGACACCCTCCTCAACGCCAACCCCGACCTCAAGGGCATCTATATGCAGGCCGGCGGCGTCTACCTCGCGCCCACGCTCCAGACCCTCAAGTCGAAGGGCATGCTCAAGAAGGCCGGGCAGGCGGGCCACATCGCGATCGTCTCCAACGACGGCATCCCGCAGGAGTTCGACGCCATCCGCAAGGGCGAGATCGACGCGACCGTCTCCCAGCCCGCCGACGCCTACGCCAAGTACGGCATGTACTACATCAAGGCGGCGATGGAGGGGAAGACGTTCCAGCCGGGCCCGACCGACCACGACTCCACGATCGTGGAACTGCCCGGCGGCATCCTGGAGGACCAACTGCCCGCGCCGCTGGTCACCAAGGACAACGTGGACGACCCCGAGCTGTGGGGCAACACCGTCGGATGAACGCCCAGGAGTCCCCGCGCACACCCCTGGTCGAGGCGCGGGACATCGTCAAGCGGTACGGCCCCACCGTCGCCCTCGCCGACGGCCGGCTCACCGTGCTGCCCGGCGAGTCCCACGCCCTCGTCGGCCGCAACGGCGCCGGCAAGTCCACCCTCGTCACCCTGCTCACCGGCCTCCAGGCCCCCGACGAGGGCGACATCCGCTTCGACGGCGAGCCCGCCCCGCCGCTCGCCGACCGCGAGGCCTGGCGACGCAAGGTGGCCTGCGTCTACCAGAAGCCCACCGTCGTCCCCGAACTGACCGTCGCCGAGAACCTCTTCATCAACCGTCAGCCCGTCGCCCGCGGCGGATTCATCAGCTGGCGGCGGCTGAAGTCCGAGGCCGCCCGGCTGCTCGACACCTGGGACGTGCGCGTCGACCCCGAGGCGCGCACCGCCGACCTCAAGGTCGAGGACCGTCAGATGGTCGAGATCGCGCGGGCGTTGAGCTTCGGCGCCCGCTTCATCGTCCTCGACGAGCCGACCGCCCAGCTCGACAGCCGGGAGATCGAGCGGCTCTTCACCCGCATGCGCGCCCTCCAGGACTCCGGCGTCACCTTCCTGTTCATCTCGCACCACCTCCAGGAGGTGTACGAGGTCTGCCAGACCGTCACCGTGCTGCGCGACGCCCGCTGGATCACCACCGCCCCGGTCGCCGAACTGCCCAGGACGGCCCTGGTGGAGGCGATGGCCGCGGAGACGGTGGCCGAGTCGCGCGAGCACGCCCGGGACGCGGTACCCGCCGGCTCCCCCGTGGTGCTCGACGCACGGGGGCTCACCTCACCGTCGTACGAGGGCATCGATCTCACCGTCCGGCGCGGGGAGGTCGTCGGACTCGCCGGCTCCAGCGGCAGCGGCAAGACCGAACTGGCCGAGACCCTGGCCGGCCTGTACACCCCGACGGCCGGGACGGCCCTGCTCGACGGCCGGCCGCTGCCGTTCGGCGATGTGCGCGGCGCGCAGCGGGCCGGTGTCGGCTGCGTCCCGCGCGACCGGCACGAGCAGGGCCTCGTGTCCGGCATGACCGTCGGCGACAACACTACCCTCGCCGTCCTCGACCGGCTGGGCCGCTTCGGCTTCGTCGCCACCGACCGCAGACGCCGGTTCGCCGGCGAGCTGATCGAGCGACTCGACATCCAGACCGAGGGCCCGCAGCAGCCGGTGTCCGACCTGTCCGGAGGCAACGCCCAGAAGGTCGTCATGGCCCGCGCCCTCGCCTCCGACCCGCGCCTGCTGGTCCTCATCAACCCCACCGCGGGCGTCGACGTGAAGTCGAAGCAGTCGCTGCTCGCCCGGATGGACAGCGCCCGCGAGGACGGCACCGCCGTGCTCGTCGTCTCCGACGAACTCGACGACCTGCGCCGCTGCGACCGCGTCCTCGTCCTCTTCCACGGCCGCGTCGTCGCCGAGCACCCGGCGGGCTGGCGCGACCACGAGCTGATCGCCTCCATCGAAGGAGTGGACCATGGCCACCGCATCTCCCCGGGGGACCACCCCCGGACCACCGGCCGAGGAGAGCGGGCCCCGGATGACTGAGACGAAGCGCGCGCCCCTCGCACCACCCCGCGCCTCGGTCCCCGGCTCGGCCAGGACGGTGCTTCTGCGCCGCGCCCGCGAACTAGCCCTGGTCCCCGCCCTGTTGCTGCTGATGGTGCTCGGGGCGGTGGTCAACGACTCGTTCCTCACCGAACGCAACCTCATCTCGATCCTCGGCGCCTCCGCCGCGCTCGCCATGGTCGTGCTCGCCGAGTCGCTGGTGCTGATCACCGGCAAGTTCGACCTGTCCCTGGAGTCGGTCGTCGGCATCGCGCCCGCCGTGGGCGCGCTCCTCGTGCTGCCCGCCGCCCAGTCCGGCTGGGGGACCGAACTCCCGGCCCCGCTCGCGCTGCTGGCCGTCCTCGTGGCGGGAGCGGTCGTCGGCGCGTTCAACGGCGTGCTGGTCGTCAGGTTCAAGCTCAACGCGTTCATCGTGACCCTCGCGATGCTGATCGTGCTGCGCGGACTGCTGGTGGGCGCCACCAAGGGCAAGACCCTGTTCGGGATGCCGGACTCCTTCTACTCGCTGGCGACCACGACCTTCGTCTCCGTCCCGATGTCGGTGTGGCTGGCCGGGATCGCGTTCGGCGTCGCCGGATTCGTCCTGAGGTACCACCGCGTCGGCCGCGCCCTGTACGCCATCGGCGGCAACCCGGAGGCGGCCCGCGCGGCCGGCATCCGGGTCGAGCGCGTGATGCTCGGCGTGTTCGTCGTCGCCGGTGTCCTCGCCTCCGTCGGCGGGATCATGCAGACCGGGTACGTCGGCGCGATCAGCGCCAACCAGGGCAACAACATGATCTTCACCGTGTTCGCGGCGGCGGTGATCGGAGGCATCAGCCTCGACGGCGGCAAGGGCACCATGTTCGGCGCCCTGACCGGCGTACTCCTGCTGGGAGTCGTCCAGAACCTGCTCACCCTGGCCCAGGTCCCGTCCTTCTGGATCCAGGCCATCTACGGCGGGATCATCCTGGTCGCCCTGATGATCGCCCGGGTGACGACCGGTCGTGCCCAGGACTGACACCCGCGCTCCCTGTCACCGACCGAAAGGCCCTCTGTGTCCGCGTCCTTGGCCCGCGTCACCGCGGTCGACACCCACGACATCCGCTTCCCCACCTCGCGCGAGCTCGACGGCTCCGACGCGATGAACCCGGACCCCGACTACTCGGCCGCCTACGTCGTCCTGCGCACCGACGCCGCCGACGGACACGAGGGGCACGGATTCACCTTCACCATCGGGCGGGGCAACGAGGTCCAGGTCGCCGCGATCGAGGCACTGCGCGGGCACGTGGTCGGACGGGACGTGGCCGAACTGTGCGCCGACCCGGGCAGCCTGAACCGCGACCTGGTCGGCGACAGCCAACTGCGCTGGCTCGGGCCGGAGAAGGGCGTGATGCACATGGCGATCGGAGCGGTCGTCAACGCCGTGTGGGACCTCGCCGCCAAACGCGCCGGGAAACCGCTGTGGCGACTCCTCGCCGACGCCGACCCGGCCTGGCTGGTGCGCCAGATCGACTTCCGCTACCTCACCGACGCGCTGACCCCTGAGGAGGCCCTCGACCTGCTGCGCCGCGGCAGGCGGGGCGCGGAGGAGCGCCGGGCCCGGCTGCTGGAGCGCGGCTTCCCCGCCTACACCACCTCCGCGGGCTGGCTCGGCTACGACGACGACAAGCTCGGCCGGCTCGCCGCGCAGGCGGTCGCCGACGGCTTCCGGCAGATCAAGCTGAAGGTGGGCGCCGACCTGGCGGACGACGTACGCCGCTGCCGGGTCGCCCGCTCGGTGATCGGCCCCGGCATCCGGCTGGCGATCGACGCCAACCAGCGCTGGGGCATCGACGAGGCGATCACCTGGACCAAGGCCCTCGCCGAGTTCGACCCCTACTGGATCGAGGAGCCGACCAGCCCCGACGACATCCTCGGCCACGCGTCGATCCGCCGGGCCGTCGCCCCGGTGAAGGTGGCCACGGGTGAGCACGTCCAGAACCGGATCGTCTTCAAACAACTGCTCCAGGCCGGTGCCGTCGACATCGTCCAGATCGACGCGGCCCGCGTCGGCGGGGTCAACGAGAACCTCGCCGTGCTGCTCCTCGCGGCCCGGTTCGGCGTCCCCGTCTGCCCGCACGCGGGCGGGGTCGGCCTGTGCGAACTCGTCCAGCACCTGTCGATGTTCGACTACGTCGCGCTCTCGGGCACCACCGACGACCGGGTCATCGAGTACGTCGACCACCTCCACGACCACTTCGTCGACCCGGTGGTGATCCGTGAGGGACACTACGCGGCACCCACCGCGCCGGGGTTCTCGGCCACCATGCGGCCCGAGTCCATCGCGCGGTACACGTTCCCCGGCGGCACCTACTGGGCCGCCGGTCCCGACCCGGAGAAGGGGCAGGCGGCATGACGGACTTCGAGGGACTGACGGCGCTGGTCACGGGCGGCGCCTCCGGCATCGGCCGGGCCACCGCCGAACTCCTCGCGGCCCGGGGCGCCAGGGTCGCCGTCCTCGACCTGGACCCCTCGTCCGTGCCGAAACCCCTGCTCGCGCACCGGGCCGACGTCACCGACGACACGTCCGTGCGCGAGGCGGTGGCCGCCGCCGTCGCCGAACTGGGCGGTCTCGACGTCCTGGTCAACAACGCGGGCGTCGGCGCCCAGGGAACCGTCGAGGACAACGACGACGCCGAGTGGCACCGCGTCCTGGACGTCAACGTCGTCGGCATGGTCCGCACGGCCCGTGCCGCCCTGCCGCATCTGCGCGCGTCGGCGCACGCGGCCGTCGTCAACACCTGCTCCATCGCGGCCACCGCGGGCCTGCCGCAACGGGCGCTGTACAGCGCCACCAAGGGCGCCGTGTACTCCCTCACCCTCGCCATGGCCGCCGACCACGTCCGCGAGGGCATCCGCGTCAACTGCGTCAACCCCGGTACGGCGGACACGCCATGGATCGGGCGGCTGCTGGACGCGGCCGACGACCCGGCCGCCGAGCGCGCCGCCCTGGAGGCCCGCCAGCCCACCGGCCGGCTGGTCACGGCGGCCGAGGTCGCGGGCGCCATCGCCTATCTCGCGAGCCCGTTGTCGGGCGCGACCACCGGCACGTCCCTCGCGGTCGACGGCGGCATGCAGGGCCTGCGGCCGCGTCCGGCGGGACAGCGGTGAGCGCGCTCGGCCGCAGCGGCGTCGAGATCACCGGCCTGGCCTTCGGCGCCGCCGGCATCGGCAACCTGTACACCGAGGTCGGCGAGGAGGAGGCACACCGGGCCGTGGACACCGCCTGGCAGAAGGGCGTGCGCTACTTCGACACCGCGCCCCACTACGGCCTCGGCCTGTCCGAGCGCCGCCTCGGCGCCGCCCTGCGCACGCGTCCGAGGTCGGCGTACACCCTCTCCACCAAGGTGGGCCGCCGCCTGGAACCCGCCGAGAGCACGGGCGACGACCTCGGCGACGGCTTCGCCGTGCCCGCCGACCGGCGCCGCGTGTGGGACTTCAGCGCCGACGGCGTACGCCGCACCCTGGAGGCCAGCCTGGACCGGCTCGGCCTCGACCGGGTGGACGTCGTCTACCTCCACGACCCCGACGACCACGCCGAACAGGCCTTCCGGGAGGGCTACCCGGCGCTGGAGAAGCTCCGTTCGCAGGGTGTGGTCCGCGCGATCGGCGCGGGCATGAACCAGGCCGAGATGCTCGCGCGGTTCGTCCGGGACACGGACGTGGACGTGGTGCTGTGCGCGGGCCGCTACACCCTGCTCGACCAGAGCGCGCTCACCGATCTGCTGCCCGCGGCGGCCGCCCGCGGCACCGCGGTCGTCGTCGGCGGCGCCTTCAACTCCGGTCTGCTGGCCGACCCGAAGCCCGGCGCGACCTACGACTACGCAAAAGCGTCGGACGAGTTGCTCGCCCGCGCCCTGCGGCTGAAGTCGGTCGCCGAGCGCCACGGGACCACGCTGCGGGCCGCCGCGCTCGCCTTTAGCGCCGCCCACCCCGCCGTGGCCGGCGTGCTCGTCGGCGCCCGCTCCGCGTCCGAGGTCGCCGACTGCGCCGAGCAGTTCGCCGCCGCCGTCCCCGCGGCCTTCTGGCGGGAGCTGCGGGAGACCGGCCTGCTGCCCGCCGACGTGCCCGTCCCGGGGGAGGACCCGTCATGAGGATCGCCCTGCACACCAGGGTCCGCGCCGACCGTGTCACCGCGTACGAGGCCGCCCACCGCGCCGTCCCGAAGGAACTCACGGACGCGATCCGCGCGGCCGGCGCGACGTCCTGGACGATCTGGCGCAGCGGCACCGACCTCTTCCACCTCCTGGAGTGCGACGACTACCCGCGTCTGCTGGCGGAGCTGGAGCGGCTGCCGGTCAACGTGGCCTGGCAGGCACGCATGGCGGAACTGCTGGACGTCGTGCACGACTACTCCCGGGAGGGCACCGACGCAGGCCTGCCCGTGGTCTGGGAGCTGCCGTGACCGTCGACGCGCACCACCACGTCTGGGACCTGTCCGTCCGTGACCAGGACTGGATCACCGGCCCCGAACTCGGTCCGCTGCGACGGAACTTCACCGTCGCCGACCTCGAAGTCGAGACCCGGGCGGCCGGAGTCGACCGCACTGTCCTCGTCCAGACCGTCACCGTGGCCGAGGAGACCCCGGAGTTGCTCGCCCTCGCCGCCGGGCACGAGCTGATCGCCGGGGTCGTCGGCTGGACCGACCTCACCCGCCCGGACGTGGCCGACGAACTCGCCCGGCTGCGCGAACTCCCCGGCGGCGCTTACCTCAAGGGCATCCGCCACCAGGTGCAGGACGAAGCCGACCCGCGGTGGCTGCTGCGTCCGGACGTCGGCCGGGGCCTCGCCGCCGTCGCCGCGGCCGGCCTGGCCTACGACCTCGTGGTGTTGCCGCACCAGCTGCCCGCCTGCGCCGCGGCCGCCGCCCGCCACGAAGAACTCACCTTCGTCCTGGACCACCTCGGCAAACCGCCCGTCGCCGCGGACGGACGGGAGCCGTGGGCCACCGCGGTCCGCGCCCTCGCCGCCCTCCCCAACACGGTCTGCAAGCTGTCGGGTCTGGTCACGCAGGCGCGGTGGCGGACCTGGCGCACCGCGGACCTGCGCCCGTACGCGGACACCGTGCTGGACGCCTTCGGCCCGCACCGGCTGATGCTCGGATCGGACTGGCCGGTGTGCACGCTCGCCGCGACCTACGCCGAAGTCATGGCCACCGCGGACGAGTTGACCGCGGGCCTCGGTGCGGCGGAGCGGGCCCGGGTGCACGAGGGCACCGCGACCGCCGTCTACGGCCTCGGGGCCGCCAGCCGGGGCGCCGCTCCACGCGACCGCCCGGTCGGCCCGCCCGCTCAGGGCCGCTGAGCGGTGTGCGAGAGCCGCGTCGGCGGCAGGTACTCGCGCACGTGGACCCGTTCCCAGCAGGCACCGGTCTCGCGCAGTTCGCGCCAGGTCGTGTAGCGGTAGCGGAAGAGGCGGGCACGGACGTAGCGCGGCGGTTCGTCCGGCGGGAACGGCGACCGCCGCAGCAGCCGCAGCGTGTCAGGGTCGTTCTCCAGGAGCCGTTCCACCAGCGCGCCGAACCACGTCTCGGCGTACGCGGGCGACAGCGCGGCGAACCACATCAGCCAGTCGAGCCGCAGGTGGTACGGCGCGAACTGGCGCGGCCAGTGCCGTGGACCGCCCGGCTTGCCCCGGAACTCGTACTCCCGCCAGTCCGAGTCCTCGCGCGGTACGGCGTCGAGGGTGCCCTCGACCACGACCTCGTAGCGGACCCGGCTGACACTGCCGAACGCGCCGTAGGTGTTCACCAGGTGCAGCGGGTCGAAGGACCGGTTCATGACCTGGCGGCGGGAGACCATGTTCAGCACCGGGTGGTAGCTCAGGAACAGGACCAGCGCGGAGGCGGCGAGGACCACGACCTCGTACCAGAGCGGTGTCGCGGGCACGGACGGCCGTGAGCCGGGGATCCGCAGCGCGGACAGGGCCAGCACGATGGTGATCCAGTTCAGCCAGGCGAAGTTGCCCGACGCCACCAGCCACAGCTGCGTGACGATCATCAGGGCCGCGGCGGCGGTGGCGACCGGCTGCGGGGTGAACAGCAGGAAGGGGACGGCCAACTGGGTCACGTGGTTGGCGGCCACCTCCGCGCGGTGCACCGGCTTGGGCAGATGGTGGAAGAACCAGCTCAGCGGGCCGGGCATCGGCTGCGTCTCGTGGTGGTGGTAGAGGCAGGTCAGCTTCCGCCAGCACGCGTCGCCGCGCATCTTGATCAGGCCCGCCCCGAACTCCACCCGGAACAGGATCCAGCGCAGCAGGAACAGCACGAGCACCGGCGGGGCCACCTCGTCGTTGCCCAGGAACACGGCGAGGAAGCCGACCTCCAGCAGCAGGGACTCCCAGCCGAACGCGTACCAGGTCTGGCCCACGTTGACGATCGACAGATACAGCGCCCAGGTCACCAGCCACAGCAGCATCCCGCCCCACAGGGGCAGCAGGGAGTCCAGCCCCGCGAGCAGCGCGGCCGACAGCGCGCACCCCGACCAGGCGCAGAGCGCGAAGAAGCGGTCGGAGTAGTGGAGCTGGAACAGGCTGGGCGCCCGCCGGAACGGCACCCGTGCGACGAAGCGGGGCACCGGCAGCATCCCGCGCTCGCCCATCAGCGCGCGGAACTGCCGGGCCGCCGTCAGGAACGCGAGGAGGTACACGGCGGCCAGACCGCGCTGGAAGACCAGCCGGCTCAGCCAGTACTCCGATGCGGTGAACCAGTCCACAGCCGTGCGCTCCTCTCCTCCATTCTGCGGCCCGTCACTCTGCGTGCCTCGCTCCTCCGGTTGCGTAACCCATGTGAGCGAAGCAGACAATAGTCCTGAATCACCCGAGAGGGTGCGGGATGCCGAGATGATCCGGGAGCGCGCGGTGCAGACGTACTTCAGATCCCTTCTCACGGTCTGCGCGCTCTCCGGGGCGCTTCTCGTCGCCGCCTGCGGCGAGGGCGGGGAACAGTGGCCGACGCGGACCACGGCACCCCGGCCGGTCACCGCCGACACCACCGTCCTCGGCGGCGCCGGCGCGCCGGAAGGCTCCGGCTCGCGCTCCGAGTCGCTCTCCGACGTGATCGGTCCCCTGATGGTGCCGGAGATACCGGACCTGCGCCTCGGCGGCGGACTCCTCCCCGACTACCCCGACGGGACCGACGATCGCAGTGCGATCTCCGAGGTCCCCGAGGTCCCTGGGGCCGACGAGAGCGCCGAGGTCGGCGGGACCGCTGAGCTCGACGGCTCCGGCGCCGCCGCCAGCATCTTCGACAGCCCCACCGACCTCTTCGCCGGCTGACCAGGACGGACCACGACTGACCGTGCACTCACCGGTCGAAGAATCAGACAAACCCTGGCAAGGTGGCCCCATGGCTGATCGGGGAGGGAGCGCCCAGTCACTCCCGGACGACTGGCCCGCCCACCCGGACCCCATCCTCGCGCTCAACCGCATGGGTAGCTTCGACTGGGACCTGGACGCCGGTCTGTTCCACATGGACGCCCTCGCCCACGAGATCTTCGACGTGCGCCCCGACGAGTACGACGGCCACCCCCAGACCCTTTCCATGCGGGTCCCGGCGTCCGAGGGCCTGCGTCTGGACACACTGCTGGCCCAGGCGATCAAGGACGGCAGCGAGAACTACGGCGCCTACTTCCGCCTCCGCTGCCGCGACGGCACCCTGCGCTGGACCCACACACAGGGCTACATCCGCCGCGACGAGACGGGCCGCCCGCGCCGGATCGTCGGCATCGTCCGCGACGCCAGACAAGAGCTCGAGGACCTCGCGGAGCGCCGCGACGAGGCCGCCCTCGACGACGCCCGCCGGGAGCAGACCAACGTCGTGCAGCTCACCACGGCCGCCCTCGCGCACGCCCGTACCGTGCGGGACGTCATCGACGTGCTCAAGGACACCCGCGGTCTCACCCACCTCGGCGCGACCAGCCTGGTCATGGGCCTGGTCGAGGCCGGCCGTATCCGTCTGGTCGCCGAGGGCCCCGAGGGCAGCTTCGTGCCCGACACCCTGGTGACCGGCATCGACGAGCCGTACCCGATGAGCGAGGTCGTGCGCACCCTGACCCCCCGGTTCATCGAGTCCGCCGAGGAGTTCGCCGCAGGCTATCCGATCCTGTGGCCGAACATCACCGACCTGAAGATCACCGCGGCCGCCTATCTCCCGCTCATCGTCCAGGCCCGTCCGATCGGCGCCATGGGCCTGCTCTACGGCGACCGCCGGGGCTTCACCCCCGAGGAACGCAACATCCTCGTCGCCCTCGGCAGCAGCATCGCGCAGAGCCTGCAACGGGCCATGTTCTACGAGCAGGAGAAGGACATCGCCCAGGGCCTGCAACAGGCCATGCTGCCGCGCACCATCCCGAGCGTGCCCGGCGCCGACGTCGCCGTGCGGTACCGGGCCGCCACCATCGGCGGCTCCCACGGCCGGGACATCGGCGGCGACTGGTACGACCTGATCCCGTTGCCCGGCGGCCGGGTGGGCGCCGTCATCGGCGACGTCCAGGGCCACGACACGCACGCGGCCGCGGTGATGGGCCAGCTGCGCATCGTGCTGCGCGCCTACGCGGCCGAGGGCCACACCCCGGCCACCGTGATGGCCCGCGCCTCCGTCTTCCTGCACGAACTGGACACCGACCGCTTCGCCACCTGCCTGTACGCGGAGGCCGACCTGTCCACCGGCGTGGTCCAGATGGTCCGGGCGGGCCACATCGACCCGCTGCTGCGGGCGCCCGACGGCAGCTGCCGCCGCGTCGTCGTCCCGGGCGGGCTGCCGCTCGGCCTGTCCGCGGAGTTCGGCGCCCTGGACTACCCCGTCTGCACCATGGAACTGGACCCCGGCCACACCCTGCTGCTGTGCACCGACGGCCTCGTCGAACAGCCCGGCGCCGACCTCGACGTCGGCATGAAGATGCTCACCGGGCTCGTCGCCGGAGGCCCCGAGGACGTACGCGCCCTCGCCGACCTGCTCATCGAGATGGCCGACGAACGGGGCGGGGACGACGACGTGGCGCTGCTCCTGCTGCGCCGCCGCGGCCCGGACTCCCGGCAGACCGGCGGGCGCCTCCAGCAGCACGTGGCCCCCGGCGACCCCGAGGCGCTCACCCACGCCCGGCACATGATCCGCGCCGCGGTCCGCGCCTGGGGCGCCCGCGAGCGCGCCGACGAGGTCGAACTGGTCGCCGACGAACTGATCACCAACGCGCTCATGCACACCGAGGGCGCCGCCATCGTCACCCTGCGGCTCCTGATCGGCTCCGGGCGCCGGATGCGGGTGGAGGTCGAGGACTCCTCCAGCGCCCTGCCGCGCCGCCGCGAGGCCGGGGAGTACCGGGTCTCGGGACGGGGCCTGCTCCTGGTGGAGCTGCTCGCCGACGTGTGGGGGGTGGAGGCGCGGGGCGGCGGGAAGTGCGTGTGGTGCGAGTTCGCGGTGCCGGAGCGGACCTGACCGGCCGGGGCCGGGATGGCACCCTGGACGTATGCCGGAACTCCCCGAGGTGGAAGCGCTCAAGGACTTCCTCACCGAAAACCTGGTCGGTCACGAGCTGGTCCGGGTGCTGCCCGTCGCGATCAGCGTGCTGAAGACGTACGACCCCGCGGTCACCGCCCTGGAGGGCCGGGAGGTGACCGCCGTGGGCCGGTACGGCAAGTTCCTCGACATCGCGACGGACGGCGGGCTCCGTCTCGTGACCCATCTGGCCCGCGCGGGCTGGCTGCACTGGAAGGACCCCCTCCCGGACGGCTCACCCCGCCCCGGCAAGGGCCCGCTCGCCCTGCGCGTGGCCCTGGAGACCGGCGCGGGCTTCGACCTGACCGAGGCGGGCACCCAGAAGCGCCTCGCGGTCCACGTCGTACGGGATCCGCAGGAGGTCCCGGGCGTGGCCCGGCTCGGCCCGGACCCGCTCGCCGACGACTTCGACGAGGCCCGGCTGGCGGCGCTGCTCACCGGGGAGCGCCGGCAGATCAAGGGCGCCCTGCGCGACCAGAGCCTGATCGCGGGGGTGGGGAACGCCTACAGCGACGAGATCCTGCACGCGGCGCGGATGTCCCCGTTCAAGCTGACCGCCTCCCTGACTCCCGAGGAGGTCCGCGGCCTGTACGCGGCCCTGCGCGGCACGCTGACGGAGGCCGTCGAGCGCTCCCGCGGCCTGGCCGCCGGCCGGCTGAAGGCCGAGAAGAAGACCGGCCTGCGCGTCCACGGCCGTACCGGCGAGCCCTGCCCGGTGTGCGGCGACACCATCCGCGAGGTCTCCTTCAGCGACTCCTCGCTCCAGTACTGTCCCACCTGCCAGACGGGCGGCAGGCCGCTGGCGGACCGCAGGCTGTCACGGCTGCTGAAGTGACGATCGGTCCGCGCGCGGTGCCTACTCCGGGGTGAGGGTGACCAGGTGTTCGCCCTCGTCCGTGCGGACCTCGTAGCGGGCGACCTGGTCGTGGTGGAAGGCGGAGCCGCCGTGCATCGTGAGCGGGCGGGCGTCGTGCTTCGGGACCATCCAGCCGGCCAGCGTCTGTTCCGAGCCGTCGCGGCCGACGGCGACCAGGCGGCAGGAGCGGGGGCCGGCCCCGTCCTTGACCTGGAGTTCCACGTCGCTGCCGTAGTTCTCGTCGTGGGCGGTGACCTGGGCCCAGACCCCCGACCGCTCGTCGGTGGCCGCGACCCGTACGTCGTCGGAACCGTCGGCGCCGCCACCGCCCGCCGTCATCGAGAGCGCGGACCCGGCCAGCGCCACCGCCACGGAGGCGGCCAGGGCGAAGACCAGCCGCCGGCGCTGGGCCCGGTGCCGGGTCGTGACCTCGCCGAGGAGGCGGTCCAGCAGCTGGGGGCCGGGACCGGCCATGGGATGGACGGTACGCGGCGTCGCCCGCCGGTAGAGCTGCAACTGCCTTGTCGTGGGGCCGAATTCGGTGACCTGCGCGGAGCACTGGGGGCACTCCATGAGGTGGTCCTCGAAGCGGAAGGCCTCCACCTCGTCCAGGAGGCCGAGCGCGTACGCGCCGACGTCGCGATGCCTTTCCAGGGACCTCATGCAGAATCCTCGTGCCGTTGGGTGTTGGTGGGGTTACTGCTTGCTCCCACCGGTACGCACCCGACAGCCGAATCACTCAAGCCCCGCGGAGAATCGCAACTAACGAGTTCGTAGCGGTCCGGCCCGCGGATTGGTCGGATTCTAGAAAAGATGGATCGCGAGATGTCCCAAGGGCAGCCCGAGCTGCCACGCGGGTGTCCACACCTTCGGTCCGTCGTCCTCGCCGACCGGCGCTCCGCCGCCCGGGACCGCGTTCAGATCGGGTGCGAGCAGCTCCGTCTCCTGGAGCCAGCGCCAGGCCGCCGCGGCCAGTTCCAGGTCCGGCGTCGGCCCCGCCGACTCGCTCGCCCCGGCGGTGAGCTCGGCCATCCGGTCGTGCACCCAGTCCTGCCACGGCTGGTCGTAGGCGGTCAGCGAGAGCCAGGTCTCCAGCTGGGTGACCACCCGGATGCCGGAGAGCTCGCCGTCGGTGTCGGACAGGAAGATGGTGAGCGCCAGGGCGTCCCGCCCGGCCCGGAACTCGAAGGACGTCGGCGGCATCAGATCGCCGGTCCGCAGCAGCTCGTCGGCGATGTACTCGGCGTACAACCACGCCATGGGGACGACCAGTTCACCGCCGTCGGTGCCGTCCGTGTTCTGTTGACCTCTGTGCAGCATCCCTTCCTGCCTTCCTCCGGTGCGTGCGCGTCGCCCGAACCCGGGCCCCCGGTCCGGAACACGGATGAGGACAGCCGATTACTCAACAGGGGTCCTCAGCAAGGCGCTTTACGGAGGTTTGACTTTCCCATTGGTTTCAGCGCAGGTCGGCCGCGTATCCGGGAAGAACCCGGCGCAGGGCCCGCAGCGCGTAGTATGCGCGGGACTTCACCGTACCGGGCGGGATCCCCAGGGCCGCCGCGGCCTCCGCCACACTGGCCCCCTGGAAGTACACCAGCACCAGGACTTCGCGGTGTTCCGGAGTGAGTGTCTTCACAGCCTCGCGCACGTCGAGTGTGGCAGCCGACCGCTCGGCGTGGTCGGCGCAGACCGGGGCGTGCTCCAGGACCGCGTCCCCGACCTCCGCCGGACGCGCCTGCCGGGCCCGCCGGGCGTCGATCGCGAGCCGCCGTCCCACGGTCAGCAGCCAGGGCCGTACGGAGTCGAAGGCGTCGGCGCGCAGCGCCTCGGGGTGCTGCCAGGCGCGCACCAGCGTCTCCTGCACGAGATCCTCGGCGCGCTGCCGGTCGCCGTCGCAGAGCCTCAGCAGCAGCGCGAAGAGCGGTCGGCCGTGCTCGCGCTGCAACGCGACCAGCTCGTGTTCGGCGGTCGTCGACTTCGTGAGGAGGGTTGCGGCCGTCATGGCCGTATGGGAGCGCAGGGGGCCGTCCGGGGACAGGGCACGCACACGGATCTGCGACGGACGGTCGATCGCGTCGACGAACGGTCCGACGAACGGTCCGCCCGCGTCACCTCTGCGACCCAATGGGGTCATGGGAACCCCGGGGTTGTTTGCGGCGGCCGCCAAACTCATACCTATTTGTGCGTAAATACGATCACGACGGGGTGAGTGATGATCGCACGCAGACGACAGGTGGCCCTGGCCCTGACGGCCCTTCTCGCCGCGGCAGCCGCCTGCCAGGCCCATGAGCGCCAGCCCGACCGGGTGGGCCGGCCCGCCCCGACCGGGGCCCGCAGTTTCACCCTCGTCGCCTCCGGTGACGTACTCCCGCACACCTCGATCATCGACCGGGCCCGCTTCGACGCCGGCGGCACGGGCTACGACTTCCGGCCGATGTTCGCCGACATCGAACCGGTCGTCTCCCGCGCGGATCTGGCGCTGTGTCACATGGAGACGGTGTACGGCACCCCGGGCGCCTACACCGGCTACCCCGACTTCAAGTCCCCGCCCGAGGTGGCCGAGGGCCTCGCCGCCACCGGCTACGACGGCTGCTCCACGGCCTCCAACCACAGCCTCGACGACGGCGCCCCGGGCATCCGGCGCACCCTCGACGCGCTCGACGCCTTCGGGGTGGCGCACGCCGGGACGGCCCGCAGCGAAGCGGAGGCGCGCACCGTCACCATGCTGCGCACCGGGTCGGCGACGGTCGCCCACCTCGCGTACACCTTCGACACCAACGGCAACGCGCTGCCCGTCGACCAGCCGTGGGCCGTCAACCTGATCGACGAGAACCGTATGGTCGCCGACGCCAGGGCCGCCCGGAAGGCGGGCGCCGACGTGGTCGTGCTCTCCGTGCACTGGGGCACCGAGTGGCAGGACGAGCCGGACGCGCGGCAGCAGACCCTCGCCCGGCAACTCACCGCCTCGCGCACCGGCGGCCGTCCGGACATCGACCTCATCGTCGGCACCCACGCGCATGTCCCGCAGGCGTACGAGAAGGTCAACGGCACCTGGGTGATCTACGGGATGGGTGACCAGATCGCCGGCGAGATGTTCGACCACCAGGGCGTGCGCGAACCGCGCGGCAACCAGTCCACCCTCGGCCGTTTCACCTTCACCCCGCCCGCCAGGCCCGGCGCACGCTGGGAGGTGACCAAGGCCGAGTTCGTCCCGCAGGTGTTCGACGTCGACGCCGGCCGCCTGGTCAACCTCAACCAGGCGCTCACCCAGGGCGCCGACGTCGAGGGTGTACGCGACCGGATCCGCGACGTGGTCCTGAGCCGCGGCGCGGCGAAGGACGGCCTGGTGATGGGCGAGTGACGCCCTAGGGCACCACCGTGACCGGCCAGCGGCCCGCCTTCACCAGGCGGATGGCGACGGAGCCGATGATGCGGTGGCCGGCCTGTTCGGAGGCGCCGACCACCACCGCGTCGGCCTTGAGCTCGTCCGCCGCCTTCACCAGGCCGCCGAAGGGATCGCCGCGGAACGTGTGGAACTCCCAGCGCACCTCGAATATCCCCTTGACCCGTTCGGCGGCGTCCCGGATCTGCTCGATCAGTTCCTCGGCGATCTCGTCGGTGGTCTCGGCCACCGGCGCCCCCAGGGCCGCGCCCGCCGCCATCACCGGCTGCACGTAGACCACGGCGAGCAACGCCCGCTGCCGACGGGCCAGGCCACCGGCATATGCCGCGGCCCGGAGCGAGGAGTCGGAGCCGTCCACTCCGACCACAATGACCTTGGGGCCGTCCGTGCCCCGCTCGAACCGCGAAGCATGCTGTTCCGTCACGCCCCGAGGCTATCGGAGCCTTCCGGTCCGGTCGCCGCGCGGGACGCTCGACGGGCGGAGCGGCCGCGGTCTTCCTAGAGTCGGACCATGAGTGCCACCGTGGAGCCCGCCGCGGCCAAGGACGCCCCGGGCCCGATACGGCCGCCCGGCGGTGGCATCCTCGCCAGGGTGCCGGGGGCCTTCGCGGCCTTCTTCGGCGCCCTCGGCCTGCTGTGCGCGCTGCCGTCCCTGATCCCGCCCCTGCGCGTCCCGCTGCGTCCGGTCGTGCGCTTCCTCGAACTGCTCACCGTCCCCGTCGGCGGCAGCCTCGCCTACGCCGTCTTCCTGTTCCTGCTGGCCGGCGCGACCGCCGCCCGCAAACGGATCGCCTGGTGGCTGGTCGTGGTCTACCTCGGCCTGCTGGTCCTGACCGACGCCGTCGGCGTGGCCGTCGGCCTCTACGCCGAGTCACTGCCCTCCCTCGTGGTGTGCGGCCTGGCCCTGGTCCTGCTCGTCGTGGCCCGCGGGGAGTTCTACGCCGCCTCCCGCCGCGGCGCCGTGCGCCGGGCGCTCGCCGTGCTGATCGCCGGACTCGGCGTGGCGGTCCTGGCCGGCTGGGGTCTCGTCTCGCTCTTCCCCGGCACCCTCCCCGCGAGCCAGCACCTGGCCTGGGCCGCCGCCCGGGTCCTCGGCGGTCTGGTCCCGGCCCGCTCCTTCGACGGCCGCCCGCCCCGCGCCCTGTACTTCCTGCTGGGCCTGTTCGGCGCCCTCGCCCTGCTGAACGCCGCCGCCGCGCTGTTCCGCTCCCAGCGCCTGGAAGCCGCCCTGCACGACGACGAGGAGCAGCGCGTCCGCGCCCTGCTGGGGCGCTACGGCGAGCAGGACTCCCTCGGCTACTTCGCCACCCGCCGCGACAAGGCCGTCGTCTTCTCGCCCAGCGGCAAGGCCGCGGTCACCTACCGCGTCGAAGTCGGCGTCTGCCTCGCCGGCGGCGACCCCGTGGGCGACCGGGAGGCCTGGCCGCACGCCGTCGCCGCCTGGCTCGACGTGGCCCGCCACCACGCCTGGGCACCCGCCGTCATGGGCGCCTCCGAGAACGGCGCCAGAGCGTACGCCCGAGCCGGCCTCGGCGCCTTCCACCTGGGCGACGAGGCCATCGTGCACCCCGCCGGCTTCGACCTCGGCGGCCGCGAGATGCGCGTCACCCGCCAGGCCGTCCACCGCGTCCGCCGCACCGGCGCCACCTGCCGCATCCGCCGCCACCGCACCCTCACCGAGGCGGAGATGGAGGAGATCGTCGACAAGGCCGACACCTGGCGCGACACCGAGACCGAACGCGGCTTCTCCATGGCCCTGGACCGCCTCGGCGACCCCGCCGACGGCGACTGCCTCCTCGTGGAGGCGCTGAGCGAGGACGGCCGGCTGCTCGCCCTGCTCTCCTTCGTGCCCTGGGGCACGGACGGCGTCTCCCTGGACCTGATGCGCCGTGACCGCAGCGCCCCGAACGGCGTGATGGAGTTCATGGTCGCCGAACTGTGCGCCGCCGCCCCGAAACTGGGCGTGCGCCGCGTCTCCCTCAACTTCGCCGTGTTCCGCTCGGCCTTCGAGGAAGGTGCCCGCATCGGCGCCGGACCCGTGCTGCGCCTCTGGCGCCGCCTGCTGCTGTTCTTCTCCCGCTGGTGGCAGCTGGAGGCCCTCTACCGCGCCAACGCCAAGTACCGCCCCGAGTGGTACCCGCGCTTCCTCTGCTACGGCGACGCCGCCGCCCTGGCCCGCATCGGCCTCGCCTCCGGCATCGCCGAGGGCTTCGTCTCCGTACCCTCGCTGCGCACCCTCTGGGGGAAGGGGCACGCCAAGAACCCGCGGCAGCGGGCGGCCACCGGGCAGCCGCCGTCGCCGCCGGCGCTCGGCCTCGACGGAGAGGACGAGGTCCAGGGAGCCGGACCGGACGCGGGCCTGCCCGAACAGGTCCGCGTCCGCCACCGCACCCTGGACCGGCTGCGCGCAGCCGGCGTCGACCCCTACCCCGTCGGCGTCCCGCCCCGCACCCACACCCTGGCGGGCGTCCCCCGCGACGGGCGGGTCACCGTCGCCGGCCGGGTCCTGCTGGTGCGCGACTTCGGGGGCATCGTCTTCGCCGTCCTGCGGGACTGGTCGGGCGATCGCCAGATCGCCCTCACCCGCGCCGACTCCGGCCCCGCCCTCGACCGGTTCACCGCCGACACCGACATCGGCGACCTCGTCAGCGTCACCGGCCGCGCGGGCACCAGCGACAGCGGGGAGCCCACCGTCTTCGTCACCTCCTGGCAGCTCACCGGCAAGTGCCTGCGCCCGCTGCCCGACAAGTACCGCGGCCTCACCGACCCCGAGGCCAAGGTCCGGATGCGCCATCTCGACCTGGCGACCAGCGCCGCCGCCCGCGACATCGTCCGCACCCGCTCCACCGCCGTACAGGCCCTGCGCCAGGGGCTGCTCGACCGCGGCTACCTGGAGGTCGAGACGCCGATGCTCCAGCAGATCCACGGCGGCGCCAACGCCCGCCCCTTCACCACCCACATCAACGCCTACGACCTCGACCTGTACCTGCGCATCGCCCCCGAGCTGTATCTGAAACGGCTGTGCGTCGGCGGCCTGGAGAAGGTCTTCGAGCTGGGCCGCACCTTCCGCAACGAGGGCGTCTCCCACAAGCACAATCCCGAGTTCACGATGCTGGAGGCCTACCAGGCCTTCGCCGACTACGACGTCATGCGCGACCTCGCCCGCGAGCTGATCCAGGGCGCCGCGACCGCCGCGTTCGGCCGCCCCGTCGCCCACAGGGACGGCACGGAGTACGACATCTCCGGCGACTGGCCGGTCAAGACCGTCCACGGCGCGATCTCCGAGGCACTGGGGGAGACGGTCGACGCCGACACGGAACTGCCCGCCCTGCACCGGTTGTGCGACCGGGCGCACGTGCCGTACACCGCCGACGACGGCCGGGGCGACGTCGTCCTGGAGATGTACGAACGGCTGGTCGAGGAGAAGACCGGACCGCCCACCTTCTACAAGGACTTCCCGACCGACGTCTCCCCGCTCACCCGGCAGCACCGCCGTGACCCGCGCCTCGCCGAACGCTGGGACCTCGTCGCCTTCGGCACCGAACTCGGCACCGCCTACTCCGAACTGACCGACCCCGTCGAGCAGCGCCGCCGCCTGACCGAGCAGTCCCTGCTCGCCGCCGGGGGAGACTCCGAGGCGATGGAGCTGGACGAGGACTTCCTCGACGCCCTGGAGTACGCGATGCCGCCCACCGGCGGACTGGGCATCGGTGTCGACCGGCTCGTCATGTTCCTCACCGGCCGCACCATCCGCGAGACACTGCCGTTCCCCCTCGTGCGCCGCCGCTGACCCCGAACGCTGGGCCGGGCGGGTGGATTTCCGCGGCCGCCCCGGTGTCGCTGTGGTGCGCCGGGCCCGGGGCGGGCGACTGATGAGTCATGAAGAGTGATCAGTTCCTCACGCGGCGCCGCGCGTTGCTCGCGGGCGCCGCCGCCCTGAGCGCGGCGGGAGCCGCCGGTCTGCTCGCGCTCGACACGGGTGACGAGCCGGTCAGGGCCGCGGTGTCGGCCGCGGGCGCCCCGGCGCGCCGCCTGCCGTCGAAGCCCTCCGCCAACCGCCTCGAGCCGCTGACCGGATACGGGCCCCCGCACGCCTCGCCCGGCCGGACCCCGGTCCGCCGCGAACCGCTGCTGAAGATGTCGGGAAGCGGCCGCACCATGGTGCTGACCTTCGACGACGGCCCCGACCCGCGCTACACCCCCAGCATCCTGAGCACCCTGCGCGAGTACGACGTGCGCGCCATGTTCTTCGTGTGCGGGGAGATGGCCGCCGAGAACAAGGGCCTGCTGGCGCGGATGGCGGACGAGGGACACATCGTCGGCAACCACACCTGGACCCACCCCCTGCTGACCCAGCTCAGCCGCTCCCGGATCCGCTCCGAGATGGAGCGCACCTGCGAGGTCATCGAGGACGCGTACGGCGAGCGCCCGAAGTGGTTCCGGGCCCCCTACGGCGCCTGGAACCGGGCCGCCTTCCAGCTCGGCGCCGAACTCGGCATGGACTCCCTGGCCTGGACCGTCGACTCCCTCGACTGGACCACCCCCGGCACGGCCACCGTCGTCGACCGGGTGGAGAACGGAGCCGCCCCCGGCGTCGTGATCCTCTCGCACGACGCCGGGGGCGACCGCTCCCAGAGCGTCCGGGCGCTCCGCGAGTACCTGCCGTGGCTGCTGGACTCCGGCTACCACATCACGGTCCCGCGCCGGCAGTACGTGTGACAGGCCCGTGCCCGCCCGGTCGGGGGACGCTCAGCGGACCTCGACCAGGCGGGCGAAGACGACGACGTTCCCGTCGTAGCCGTTCTGCTTGGTGAAACCGCCGCCGCAGGTGATGACCCGCAGTTCGGGGGTTCCCTTGGAGGCGTAGACGCGGTCGCCGGGGAAGGTGTCCTTGTCGAAGACCTCGACGCCGTAGATCTCGAAGACCGTCGTCTTTGCGTCCTTGCGCTGGACCTCGACGCGGTTTCCCTTCTTCAGGGCGCCGAGACCGTAGAACACGGCGGGGCCCTTGGTGTTGTCGACATGACCGACGATCACGGCCGTGCCCTTCTCGCCGGGCGAGACGGCACCGGTGAACCAGCCGGCCAGGTTCGGGTCCTCCGGCGGCGGCGCGTCGACCCAGCCGTTGGCGTCCAGTCCGACCGGGGTCACGGGCGCGTCGACCTGGATCGCGGGGATCCTGACCCGGTCGACCGCGGAGTACGGCAGCGAGGCGGGGGTTCCGGCGAAGGTGCTCTGGGCGCTGCGGCTGTCCGTGGCCGCCGCGGCCGCGGGCTGCGGCGGTCCGACGTCGAACTCGCCCGACCCATTGCGGATGAGCGCGAGACCGGTCAGCAGGACCAGCGCTATCACGCCCCACGGTGCGCGCTTCCGCTGCCGCTCCTCCTCTTCCGCCACCTCGGACAGCCCGTACAAAGACATTCGCCATCCCCTCTCGACACGGCCGTCGCCGCGTCATCTCGCGCATGCGTCAACGCTAAGTCCCGGGGACGGAACCGGCGACGGGGTGCAGGCGAACGGGTGGCTCCGTGTCGCGCGGTGCGCCATCCGAGTCGGCCCCGACCAGGAAATTTCTGACGGTCCGTGACCTGCGGCAATATCAGATTGTGGGATTTCCTTCGGCGTGTCTCCTCACCAGGACGGACCATTCCCGAAATGCGCCCGCGTGCACGGCAACTGAGGGTGCTATCGGGAGACGCTTTCTCGCCGATCTTCCGGGGACGGTTCCCGGGGCGTCTTCCGCGGAGGATGACATGCGAAACTCACGTGCCCTGGCGGCCGCGGCCTCAGTGGTCACCGTCCTCGGGCTCGCCGCCCCCGCGGCCGTCGCGGACGGGATGGGCAGCGGGGGCGTCACCGGTGGTACCGCCGTCCCCGGGGTCGGGCCGGCCGTCCCCGGAATCGGCGGCGTCGGAGGTGTCGGCGGCGTCGTCCCGGGTGTCGGGCCGGGAACCATTGTGATCGGGCCGGGCAACAACTGGGGCGGCGGCTTCGGCAACAACGGGGGCGGGCGCAACAACTGCTTCAACAACAACGGGTTCAACAACAACAACGGGTTCAACAACAACAACGGGTTCAACAACAACGGCTTCAACAACAACAACGGGTACAACAACAACGGCTTCGGAAACAACAACTGCTTCAACAACAACTTCAACAACGGGTTCGGTCCGGGCAACATCACCGCCCAGCCCAGTGTGATCGCCAGGGGCGGCAAACTCACCATCACCGTGGAGGGCTGCCGCAACGGCGGCACCGCGTCGTCGGCCGCCTTCGGCACCGTCTCGCTGCGGCCGTACAGCGGAGGCGGCAACGACACCTCCAGGGGCACCGCGACCATCGACAGCAACGCCGCTCCCGGCTCCTACGACATCACGGTCAACTGCAACGGCCGCACCCAGACCGCCCAGGGCATCTTCACCGTCATCGGCGGCGTGAACGGCGGTCTCGGCGGCAGCAGTTCCGTCGGCGCGACGCCGACCGACATGGCCATCGGCGGCGGGCTCGTGGGCTCGGCCTTCCTCGGAAGCGGGGTGTTCTGGATGCGCCGCCGCGCCGAGAAGCGCGCCTGACCCCTCTGCCGTTCTCCCGCGCCTCGAAGGGCCTTCGCCCCGGATCCTGGAATCAGGGTCCGGGGCGCGGACCTGGTCGCGTGGGGTGCGCGGTGCCATCGGTCGCCGCCCTCAGGCGCCGTCCTCCTCGCCGCGGCGGCGCGCGAGGTGGTAGGCCACGCCGATCGAGCCCGCGATGAGCGCGGTGCCCAGACCGATCTCCTTGAGGTCGAACCCGCCGAGGGTGCCGCCCTCACCGGCCTCGACCGCCCGGGGTACCTGCGTCGGCGACGGCGTGGCGCCGTCCGGCCCGCCTTCGGTGACGGTCAGCTCCGCGGTCCCGCTCTCGCCGTCACAGGTGAACGTCACCTGGTACGCGGCGCCGGCCCGTACGTCCCGGTCGATGGTCGCGGTGGCCGACGCCCGGTCCGAGGCGATACGCACCGTGTCGAAGACCCCGGAGGTGACCGTGGCCTCCCCCTCGCAGCCGTCATCGTCGTCGCGGTCGATCTGCAAGGTGACCTGTCCGCCCGCCGCGACGCTGTGGGGCAGCAGCCCGAAGCCGAACGGCGTCGCGTCGTGGTCGTCGTCGCCGCCGCTCGCGACGACCGCCGACGCGGAGATGGCCAGGGCGCCGAGGCCCAGCAGAGAGGCCGAGACGACGCGTATCGCGGGCATGGCGGATCCTCCGGTCTCCGAGGAGCGGCCGCGGGATTCATTCCGCCCGCGCCGACGCCGCGTCTCGATGACCCAAACGCTAGGAAGAGGAGCGCCTCCCCGCGATCGCTGTCGCGCGAACGGGTTAACCGTGTGGGCCGTACAGGGGACGTCCTGTCCCGCCTGCGGGGGACGCCGGGGCGTGTCGTGGACGTCCCCCCGCGAATCCCTGTCAGCCGCCCGCGTGCGGGAAGAGCTTCAGGAACGGCTCCGCCGACGCGGTGATACCCCGGCTGTAGGGCGCGTCGAAGTCCCAGATCAGGAACAGCAGGAAGGCGATCAGCGCCGAGAACAGCCCGGCCAGGATCAGCTCCCTGGCCGTACGCCGGATCTGGAGCGCGAAGACCATCCCGATGGTGATGGCGGCTCCGATGAGCAGTCCGAACCACACCACGCCGGGCATGGTGGCCCCGGTGGAGTCGGCGCGGGCGTTGCGCGCCTGGTCCGCGGCGGCGACCTGGTCGAGGAGCGGCTGATAGGCCTGGGCCTCGAAGTCCGACTTCGGCTGGTAGTCCGTGACGTCCGCACGGATGTGCTGGAGCAGTTCGGTGCCCCGGTCCGTGACGTCCCCGTGGTCGGCCATCGCCTTCCACTCGGTGGTCACGACGTGTCCGACATAGGCGTTGACATCCGCCCGAATGCGGTCACGTACGTCGGGCGGATACGCCCGGACCCGTTCCGAGATCTCGTGCAGTGCCTGGGCCTCCGCCTGGACGTGGTCCTGGGCGACGCTGCGCGCCTCCCAGACGCCCGCGATGGCCAGGCCCAGGACGATCGCGTAGACCACGCCGATCCACATCGTCATGTACTCGATGACGTCCGGGGTCTCGTCGGGGTCCTCGTCCTCGGCCGCCCGGCGATTGCGGACGAAGGTGATGACGATCACCACGGCGCACGCGGCCGCCATGGCGAGGGTGAGAACAAGCCATTCCGGCAAGAGGTACCTCCAGGGATCAGCGCGGGCGCAGCGCGGCGACCGCGACCACCGCGGGCATCGTGATGAGCAGGACGTAGACGACGGGCGACGTGGCGCCGTGCGTACGCCGCCGGGGCGGCACGGTGCGGTACTGCGGATAGCTCACCGGCGTCACGGAGGGGCGCGGGGTGGGCTTGGGCGACGGTTCGGGCGGCGGCTTCGGCGGCGCGGGCGCCGGCGGCGCGACGGGCACCGGACGCGGGCGGGGTGCGGCGGGCTGCGGCGCCGGTGGGGGCGGCGGAGGCGGCGGCGGTTCGGGCCGGGGCTTCGGAGGCGGGGCCGGGGCGGGCGGCGGAGGCTTGGGGGTCGGCTTCGGGGTCGGCTTCGGGGTCGGTTTCGGCGGTGGCTTCGGGGTCGGGGTCGGCGTCGGTGTGGGCTTCGGGGTCGGCGTCGGCGTCGGGCACGGCGGGGGAGTGGGGGTGGGGCAGGTGTCGTCTCCCGCGACCGCCACCGCGTCCGTGCCGTCGGGGCCGGTCGAGGCCCACGCGCAGGCATCGGCCGCCGCCGTCCCCGCCGGTGCGCCCACGAGGATCCAGGTCAGCGCGAGGAGGGCCAACACCCTTGCGGCGAGGGCGGATCGGGCGGCTAGGGGTCCATGCACGACGGAGATCATTCGCCCTGCCGGTGCCCCACACGCCGCAGCGCCCGAGGAATGCCCCGAAGGGGGGAAAGGTCTCGTACGGCGGTTTGAGCGAGGTGCCCCCGCGGACCCCGCCGGACGCACACGCGTACGAGACGGCACGTCCCGTGTCACAGGGTCCGGAAAGAAATTCGCGATACGGCTGAACACAACCCCCGTCCGGCTGCGTACCCATGGTCGTGCGGCGACCCAGAGGGGGTTGCAACATTTTGTGACGATCGGGGAGTTGACGATGAAGACCTCCTGGCGGAGCGCCTCTCTCGTGGCGAGCGCTGTGTCCGTGCTGGCGCTGACGACGGCGTGCGGCCAGGAAAGCGGCACGCCGGCGGCGAGTCAGAACGTGGGTGCCACGGCCGCGGCCGGCAGCTACGGAAGCGCCGGAACCGGCCTGGGCAACGGTGCCGCGGCCGGTACGCAGGCCCCCGCGGCGCAGACCTCCACCGCCGGTGAACTGGCCGTCTCCCAGAACGCGGAACTCGGCAAGGTGCTCACCGACAGCACCGGTCTCACCCTGTACCGCTTCGACCAGGACACCGCGGAGCCGCCCAAGTCGAACTGCGACGGCGACTGCGCCACGGCCTGGCCGCCCGTTCCCGCGGACGACGCCACGGCCGGCGCCGGCATCGACAAGGCGCTGCTCGGCGAGGTCACCCGTACCGACGGCACGAAGCAGCTGACCGTCGGCGGCTGGCCCGCGTACCGCTACGCCAAGGACACCAAGGCCGGCGACACCACAGGTCAGGGCGTGGGCGGCAAGTGGTTCTCGCTGGCCCCCGACGGCAAGAAGGCGAAGCTGGCCAGCCTGCCCGGGCTGTCCACCCGCAAGGACGCCAACCTGGGTGAGATCGTCGTCGACAAGGACGGCATGACGGTCTACCGCTTCCTGAAGGACAAGGCGTGGCCGAAGCCGGTCTCCGCCTGCACCGGCGCCTGCCTGGAGAAGTGGCCGGCCGTCGGTCCCGTGGCCACGAACGACACCGAGGGTGTCGTGAAGAAGGGCCTGATGAGCTTCACCCGGCCCGACGGCGTCAAGCAGCAGACGGTCAACTGCTGGCCGATCTACACCTTCTCCGGTGACAAGGCTCCCGGGGACATCAACGGTCAGGGCGTCGGCGGCACGTGGTACGCCGTGGCCCCCGACGGAAAGCCGGTCGGCGCGCCCAAGGAGTAGATCGCCTCCCCAGGGTTGATCATCCTTGCCCGCAGCGCGCACGGCCCTCGGTCCGCCCCCTCCGCACCGCACGGAGGGGGCGGACCGCTGTGCTGCGTTCACCCGAAATTTTCCTGACGGTGACTCACCCTTCACGCGTCTTCGCGACTCTCCGGATCACGCCGCGTACTTCTCCCGGCGCGGGGCGCCCGGCCTCGACGTGGCACGTGCCGCAGGCAGTGACCGGGAACGGATGGTCAATTTCCGTTTCTGCTCGCCCCTTTGGCAGGCGATCAGTAGCCTCTGCTCGAACACCGGATCGCCTACGCCTTGGAGTGATGGATGGAGCGTCCCGCTTGGGCCCCACGGAGCATCGACATCTCGGTGCCGAGCGTTTCGCGGATCTACGACTACTACCTGGGCGGTTCGCACAACTTCGAGGTCGACCGGGAAGCGGCCCGCAAGGCCATGGAGTTCCTGCCGGGACTGCCCAAGATCATGCAGGCGAACCGGGCGTTCATGCGCCGCGCCGTGCGTTTCGCGGCCGCCGAGGGCGTCACCCAGTTCCTCGACATCGGCTCCGGCATCCCCACCTTCGGCAACGTCCATGAGATCGCCCAGGCCGTGACCCCCGGCGCCCGGGTCATGTACGTCGACCATGACCCGGTGGCCGTCGCGCACAGCGAGGCGGTGCTCGCGGGAAACGACGACGCGGACGTCGTCGCGGCCGACCTGCGCAAGCCCCGGGAGATCCTGTCGAGCCCGCAGGTCCAGCGCACGATCGACCTGAATCGGCCAGTGGCGCTGCTTCTCGTTGCCATACTTCACTTCGTGGAAGACGCGGACGACCCCTACGCGGCGGTGGCCGAGCTGAGCGCGGCGCTCGCGCCCGGCAGCCTGCTGGTCCTGACGCATGCCTCGTACGAGGGAATTCCCCTGTCGGCGGAGCGGGCCGAGGGCGCGGTGGACGTATACAAGGACATTCGCAACCCGCTCATCATGCGCTCTCGGAACGAGATCGAGCGGTTCTTCGAAGGGTACGACATGGTGGAACCGGGACTGGTGCCGATGCCGCGCTGGCGGCCGGACACAGCGCCGGAGGACGAGGACCCCTACGCCTTCTCCGGGTTCGCGGGCGTGGGGCGTACGGCGTGACCGCGGAGCCGGACGGCCCGGAGGACAGACTGCGCCGCTTCGCCACGATCTGGAGCCGGGCGGTGTTCCCGGTCACCTCGACATCACTGACCCGGCCGGAGTTCGAGAAGCAACTGCTGCCGCTGGCACGACGGTTGAGCGAGGCGCTGCGAGCCCGGCACTTCGACGCGGACGCGGGCAAGGCGGTCGGCGCCGCCCTCGTCGCCACGCACTGCACGGACCCCGACGCGCTCAGCTGCGCGCTGGACTGCGTCGACGCCTACCTCGTGCTCTACTGCGGCGAGAACGGCTCCCAGGAGGACCTGCGCACCCGCTCCTCCCGGCTCCAGCACGCCATGGCCGCCGGGTACGCGCAGGCGCTGCGCGAGCGCACGCTCGCCGAACAGGAGGCGATCGCCCAGGCCGCGCTCCAGGCCCAGGGCGTGGTCGCACAGGCGCTGCACGCCAGCGAGGCACGCTTCCGGGCCGTGTTCGAAGGCGCGGCCATAGGCATCAGCATCGCCGACCTGGACGGCAACGTCCTGGAGGTCAACGGGGCGATGCTGCGCATGTTCGGCGGCTCCGAGCAGACGGTGCGCGGCCGCAACGTCCGGGAGTGGACGCACGCCGAGGACGCGCCGCAGGTCTGGCGGCTGTACGAGGAGCTGGTCCGCGGCGACCGCGAGCACTACCACGTGGAGAAGGCGTTCTACCGCCCGGACGGGACGGTCCTGTGGACCAACCTGACGGTCTCCCTGCTGCGCGACGCCGACGGCGCGCCGCAGTACCAGCTGGCGCTGATGGAGGACACCACCGAGCGCCGCCTGCTCAACCTCCGGCTGCGCTACGAGGCCACGCACGACGCGCTCACGGGCCTGCCCAACCGCACGCTGTTCTTCGAACGGCTGGAGAAGGCGCTGGGCGCCGGCGCGGCCCAGCGGTTCGGCCTGTGCTACCTCGACCTGGACGGCTTCAAGACCATCAACGACAGCCTCGGCCACGCGGCCGGCGACCGGCTGCTCGTCGAGGTCGCCGACCGGCTCCAGTCCTGCGCCACCGCGCCCGGCGAGATGGTCGCACGGCTCGGCGGGGACGAGTTCGTGGCGCTGACCACCGGACCGGACACCCAGCGCGAGGTCGACGAGCTCGCCACCCGCATCATGAACGCCCTGATCGCCCCGATCAGCGTCGACGGCCGCGAGCTGACCGTGCGCGGCAGCATCGGCGTCGTCGAGGGCGCGGCGCAGGAGCGCAGCGCGGCCGAGGTGCTGCGCAGCGCCGACATCACGATGTACCGGGCCAAGTCGGCGGGCGGCAACCGCTTCGAGCTCGCCGACCCGGAGGCCGACGCCCGCGCCATCACCCGGCACGGGCTCACCACGGCGCTGCCGACCGCCCTGGAGCGGGGCGAGTTCTTCATCGAGTACCAGCCGCTGGTCCACCTCGGTGACGGGAGCGTGCACGGCGCGGAGGCCCTGGTGCGCTGGCTGCACCCGCAGCACGGCGTCCTCGGCCCGGACCGGTTCATCCCGCTCGCCGAACACACCGGCCTCATCGTCCCGTTGGGCCGCTGGGTCCTGGAACAGTCGGTCCGTCAGGCCCGTGAGTGGCGCGAACGCCTGGCCGACACCGGCCCGTTGCGCATCAACGTCAACCTCTCGCCCTGCCAGCTCACCCACCCCGGCCTGGTGCAGGACACCGTGGAGATCCTGGAGCGCACCGGGGTCGCCCCGGACGCGCTCTGCCTGGAGGTGACGGAGTCGGCGCTGATCGGCGCCGACGACGACCTGCTCAAGCCGCTGCGCCGACTGGCCGAGATGGGCGTCGACATCGCCCTGGACGACTTCGGCACCGGCTACTCCAACCTCGCCAACCTGCGCCGGCTGCCGGTGAGCATCCTCAAGCTGGACCGGTCCTTCACCCAGAGCATGCAGCAGTTCCCCGCGGACCCCGTCGACCTCAAGATCGTCGAGGGGATCGTGACGCTCGCCCACAGCCTGGACCTCGCGGTGACCGTCGAGGGCGTCGAGACCGGCGCGCAGGCCGAGCAGCTGCGGATACTGGGCTGCGACACGGCCCAGGGCTGGTACTACGCCCGCCCGGGCCCGCCCGAGCGGCTGCACGACCTGGCGCTGGTGGACGCGACGGGCTGACGGCCGTGACCCGGTCGCGGGGGGACCGGGGCGGCGCGCGACGATACGTCTGTGGCTCATGAGACAGACGATGTCAACGAGGCGATCGAGGCCGAACTGCGGCTGCTGGACCCCGCGGTCCGGTCCTCCCGCGACGAGGCGCTGCGCCTGCTCGACCCCGAGTTCGTCGAGGTCGGCGCCTCCGGCCGGCAGTACACGTACGAGGAGACCGTCACCGGGCTGCCCGCCCAGCCGGGCGGCTCGGCGGACGGCCCGCGCTACGAGCCGTCGGCGTTCAGGGGCGTGCTGCTGGCCCCCGGCCTGGTGCACCTCACGTACGAGACCGTCCTCGACGGCCACCGGGCCCGCCGCAGCTCCCTGTGGCGCAGGCGCGACGAGGAGACGGGCCGGCGCATGTACTACCACCAGGGCACACCGGTGCCACCGGGAACCGACTAGGTGTATCGGCCTGGAGCGTTGTTCACGCGGCTGATGGGTGGCCGGCCTGCGAGTGCGGTGCGGCAGCGTGGGCGTGTCGCTCCGGCTCAGCGTTCCAGCAGCATTCGTTGCAGCTCGCGGGCCGCCCGCGGTGGTGCCACGTCGCTGCGGTGGGCCAGGGCGATCCTCCGGTCCAGGCCGGGGCGGGCCAGCGGGGTGACCCGCAGCCCGAGCCCTGAGCGGGCCGCCACCATGCGCGGGACGACGGCGACGCCCAGCCCCGCCCGGACGAACCCCAGCACCGCGTCCATCTCGCCGCCCTCCACCGCGAAGACCGGCTCGAACCCCTCCGCGCGGCACGCGGCCACGGTCAGCTCCCTGAGGTCGTAGCCGTGCCGGAACATCACCAGCCGCTCGCCCTCCAGGTCGGCGACGCGCACCGTCCGCCGCCCGCCGCCGGGCCGGGGTGCCTCCGCCGACGACACCACCACGAGGTCCTCGCGCAGCAGCTCCACCGTGGTCAGCGCGGGGGACGGGGTGGGCAGCGGCAGGACCACCAGGGCCAGGTCGAGGGCGCCGCGGGCCAGCTCCCGTACCAGGTCGTGCGAGCCGCCCTCCTCGATGAGCAGCCGGATGCCGGGGTAGCGGTCGTGGAAGGCGCGCAGCACGTCCGGCAGCAGACCGGTGCACAGGCTCGGGGTCGCGCCCAGCCGCACCCGGCCGGTGCGCAGCTGCACCAGTTCCCCCACCTCGTGCCGCGCGGTGTCCGCGTCGGCCAGGATGCGCCGGGCCAGCGGCAGCAGCGCCTCGCCCGCGTCGGTGAGCGTGATGTTGCCCCGGGCGCGCAGGAACAGGTCCGCCCCGAGCTCCCGCTCCAGTGCCCTGATCTGCTGCGACAGCGACGGCTGCGCCACATGGACCGTCTCCGCGGCCCGGGTGAAGTGCCGGGTCTCGGCGACCGCCACGAAGTACTGGAGCTGCTGGAACTGCATACTCCGAGAATAACCCCGTCGATAGAGATGTCCTATTGAATCAAGCTGGACCATGTCTTGGACCGATCGGGCTGCCCGGCTCTAGCGTCTTGTTCCATGGCTCTGGCAACGCGGACGGACCGACGGCCGTCCTTGGCACGCACCGTGTGGGACTCCTCCGTCGGCAAGAAGACGGTGATGGCCGTCAGCGGCCTGACCATGCTGCTGTACCTGGTCGCCCACATGATCGGCAATCTGAAGATCTACTTCGGGGCGGGCGAGTTCAACCACTACGCCCACTGGCTGCGCACCGTCGGCGAGCCCTTCATGCACTACGAGTGGACGCTGTGGCTCATCCGCGTCGTCCTCGTCGTCGCCGTGGTCGCGCACGCCGTCTCCGCCTACCAGCTCAGCCGCCGTGACATCAAGGCACGGCCCACCAAGTACGTGCACGCCAAGCCGCGGGCGAGCTACGCGACCCGCACGATGCGCTGGGGCGGGATCATCCTCGGCCTGTTCATCGTCTGGCACCTGCTGGACCTGACCACCGGCACCGTGCACACGGGCGGCTTCCAGGAGGGACACCCGTACCAGAACATCGTGGACACCTTCTCCACCTGGTACGGCAACGTCATCTACATCGTCGCGATGCTCGCGCTGGGCCTGCACATCCGGCACGGCTTCTGGAGCGCCGCCCAGACCCTCGGCGTCGGCAGCCGCACCCGCGACCGCGCCCTGAAGACCGTCGCCGACGTTCTCGCACTGCTGCTCACGGCCGGCTTCATCGCCGTACCGGTGGGCGTCATGACCGGAGTGGTGAGCTGACACATGAGCACCTATGTGGACTATCCGACGGGCGAGCCGCTCGTCGACGACAAGGCCCCGTCCGGGCCCGTCGCGGAGCGCTGGGACAAGCGGCGCTTCGAGGCGAAGCTGGTCAACCCGGCCAACCGCCGCAAGCACACGGTCATCGTCGTGGGCACCGGCCTGGCCGGCGGCTCCGCCGGCGCCACCCTGGCCGAACAGGGCTACCACGTGGTCCAGTTCTGCTACCAGGACTCCCCGCGCCGGGCCCACTCCATCGCGGCCCAGGGCGGTATCAACGCGGCGAAGAACTACCGCAACGACGGCGACTCGATCCACCGGCTGTTCTACGACACCGTCAAGGGCGGCGACTTCCGGGCCCGCGAGTCCAACGTCCACCGCCTCGCCCAGATCTCGGTCGAGATCATCGACCAGTGCGTGGCGCAGGGCGTGCCCTTCGCGCGCGAGTACGGCGGCCTCCTCGACACCCGCTCCTTCGGCGGCGTCCAGGTGTCCCGTACGTTCTACGCCCGCGGCCAGACGGGCCAGCAGCTCCTGCTCGGCGCGTACCAGGCGCTGTCCCGGCAGATCGCGGCCGGGAACGTGGAGCTGCATGCGCGCACCGAGATGCTCGATCTGATCGTCGTCGACGGGCGGGCCCGCGGCATCGTGGCCCGCGACCTCGTCACCGGCCGGATCGACACCTACTTCGCGGACGCCGTCGTCCTCGCCTCCGGCGGCTACGGCAACGTCTTCTACCTGTCGACCAACGCGATGAACTCCAACGCGACCGCGGTCTGGCGGGCGCACCGGCGCGGCGCGCACTTCGCCAACCCCTGCTTCACCCAGATCCACCCCACCTGCATCCCGCGCACCGGCGACCACCAGTCCAAGCTGACGCTGATGAGCGAGTCGCTGCGCAACGACGGCCGGATCTGGGTGCCGAAGGCCAAGGGCGACGACCGGCCGCCGAACAAGATCCCCGAGGACGAGCGCGACTACTACCTGGAGCGCATCTACCCCTCCTTCGGCAACCTGGTCCCGCGCGACATCGCCTCCCGGGCCGCGAAGAACGTCTGCGACGAGGGCAGGGGCGTGGGCCCCGGCGGGCAGGGCGTCTACCTCGACTTCGCCGACGCCATCCGGCGGATGGGCCGCAAGAAGGTCGAGGAGCAGTACGGCAACCTCTTCGACATGTACGAGCGGATCACCGCCGAGAACCCGTACGAGGTTCCGATGCGGATCTACCCGGCCGTGCACTACACGATGGGCGGACTGTGGGTCGACTACGACCTCCAGACCACCGTTCCCGGGCTGTTCGCGATCGGCGAGGCCAACTTCTCCGACCACGGCGCCAACCGGCTCGGCGCGTCCGCGCTGATGCAGGGCCTGGCCGACGGCTACTTCGTCCTGCCCGCCACCATCAACGACTACCTCGCCCGCAACCCGCGCCTGGCCACCGACCAGGCGGTGACCGACGAACACCCCGTCGTCCAGGAGGTGCTGGCCGAGACCCAGGACCGGCTGAACCTGCTCCTGTCCGTCGACGGCGACCGCACCCCCGACTCCTTCCACCGTGAAGTCGGCGAACTCATGTGGGAGTTCTGCGGCATGGCCCGCACGGACACCGGGCTGCGCAAGGCCCTTGAACGCATCCCGCAGATCCGCGAGGAGTTCTGGCGGCGCATCAAGGTCCCCGGCACCGGCGAGGAGTTCAACCAGTCGCTGGAGAAGGCCAACCGCGTCGTCGACTACCTGGAGCTCGCCGAACTCATGTGTCTCGACGCGCTGCACCGCGCCGAGTCCTGCGGCGGCCACTTCCGCGAGGAGTCCCAGACCCCCGACGGTGAGGCGGCCCGCAGGGACGAGGAGTTCGCCTACGCGGCCGCCTGGGAGTTCACGGGAACGGGGCAGGCCCCGACCCTCCACAAGGAAGACCTGGTCTTCGAGTACGTCCACCCCACCCAGCGGAGCTACGCATGAAGCTCACCCTGCGCGTCTGGCGGCAGCCGAACGCCGACGCCGAAGGCGCCATGTCCACCTACGAGGTGGACGGGATCTCCTCCGACATGTCCTTCCTGGAGATGCTCGACACGCTCAACGAGGAGCTCATCCTCAAGGGTGAGGATCCCGTCGCCTTCGACCACGACTGCCGCGAGGGCATCTGCGGCGCGTGCAGCCTGGTGATCAACGGCGACGCGCACGGCCCCGAGCGCACCACCACCTGCCAACTGCACATGAGGTCCTTCGACGACGGCGACACCATCGACGTCGAGCCCTGGCGGGCCTCGGCCTTCCCGGTCGTCAAGGACCTGGTCGTGGACCGCTCGGCCCTCGACCGGATCATCCAGGCCGGCGGCTACGTCACCGCCCCGACCGGCGCCGCGCCCGAGGCCCACGCCACGCCCGTACCGAAGCCGGACGCCGACTTCGCCTTCGAGCACGCCGAGTGCATCGGCTGCGGCGCCTGTGTGGCGGCCTGCCCCAACGGTGCGGCGATGCTGTTCACGTCCGCCAAGGTCAACCACCTCAACGTGCTGCCGCAGGGCGCGCCCGAGCGCGAGACCCGCGTCCTCGACATGGTGGCCCAGATGGACGAGGAGGGCTTCGGCGGCTGCACCCTCACCGGAGAGTGCGCCACCGCCTGCCCCAAGGGCATCCCGCTGATGTCCATCACCGGCATGAACAAGGAGTGGCTGCGCGCGACCCGGAAGATCGCCAAGCGCTGAGCGCAGGGCGCTGGGCGCTGGGCGGTTCGGCGGTGTGGGGGGGCGCGGGCGGGTGTGGAGTCCGCGGGTCGTGGGGGGTTGCTCGCGCAGTTCCCCGCGCCCCTTTGAGGGGTGGCTGCTCGGGGAGTGTCCGGTGTCCCGTTGGGGGTGGTTGCTCGCGCAGTTCCTCGCGCCCCTTTGAGGGGTGGTTGCTCGGGGAGTGCCTGGTGTCCCGTTGGGGGTGGTTGCCCGCGCAGTTCCTCGCGCCCCTTGGGGGGCGCTCGCGCGGTGCCCCCTGGTGGCGGCCGGTCGGGGGCGTGGTGCCGTGAAGTGGCCGGAAAGCAGTGGGTGGGGGCAGGAGACGTTCGCCGGCCAGGTGCGGACGGGCGGGGCCGGGAGTGGTGCTCGTTCCCGGCCCCGCCAAGCATCGGCGGACCGTCGTGACGCGCTTACCAGCCTCGATGGCGACCGTTATGTGACGCCAGGTATGGAATGTCCGATGCCAAGGCCCTGTGCGCGCCGGTGTGTTCAGCGCGTGCCGGACGGTGGCCGAACCCGGCATTCAGCAGCCGCACATCCACGGGCCCCGCACAGGACACGTCGAGGCCAGCCGGGGGCGGAAGAAGTGAGGTGCAGATTTCCTCACGCCTCTTATCCCATGCTTCCGCTCGGCACAGGAGACCGTCATGACCGCCATGCCCGCCTCGCCCCCCGCACTGGCCGCCCCGGCCGGAGGATCCGGCTATCTGGTCTCGCTCGCTCGCGACCAGGACGACGTCAGGGCCGCGCAGCGCCTGCGGCACCTGGTGTTCGCCGGGGAGCTGGGCGCCCGTCTCGACGGCCCCGAACCGGGTCTCGACGTGGACGCCTTCGACGCCTACTGCGATCACCTTCTCATACGCGACAAGGCCACCGGGGAAGTGGTCGGCACCTACCGACTGCTCCCGCCCGAGCGGGCCGCGGTCGCCGGACGCCTGTACTCCGAGGGCGAGTTCGACCTCTCCCCGCTGGACGCGATCCGCCCCGGCCTGGTCGAGGTCGGCCGCTCCTGCGTGCACCCCGACCACCGTGACGGTGCGGTCATCGGCCTCATCTGGGCCGGCATCGCCCGCTACATGGTGGACCGCGGGCACGAGTGGCTGGCCGGCTGCTGCTCCATCCCGCTGGCCGACGGCGGCCTCACCGCGGCGGCGACCTGGGACCGGGTGCACGAGAAGTACCTGGCGCCCGAGGAGTTCCGGGTGCGCCCGCTCGTGCCCTGGACCCCGCGGACGGACCTGACGCTGCCCCCGCGCACCGAGCTGCCCGCCCTGCTGCGCGGCTACCTCCGCCTGGGTGCCTGGGTGTGCGGCGAGCCCGCCCACGACCCCGACTTCGGCGTCGCCGACCTGTACGTGCTGCTGTCGATGCGCCGGGTCAACCAGCGCTATCTGCGGCACTTCCTCTCGCTCGTCCCGGCCTGATGAGCGTCTGGCTGCCCAGCGCGCCCTGCACCCCCGGGGCGTGCGTGGAGCCGGCGGGGTCCGCCATCACCGTCCCGCGGGCCGCGCTGCGGCTGACGGCGATGGTCGTGCTGCTCCTCGCCGGCATCGTCCTGGTGCCGTTCGGCCGGTGGATCCCCGCGGAACTGGTACGTCGGTGGGCCCGGGTGATCGTCCGGGCCGCGGGCGTCCGGATCCAGGTCGCCGGCAGCCCGGCGCCCGCCGGTGGCCTGCTCCTTGTCGCCAACCACATCTCCTGGCTCGACATCCCGCTGCTCGCCGCCGTGCGACCGGCGCGGATGCTGGCCAAGGCCGAGATCCGGCGGTGGCCGGTGGCGGGCCCGCTGGCCGCCTCCGCCGGGGTCCTGTTCATCGACCGCGACCGGCTGCGCGCCCTCCCCGACACCGTCGGGCGGATGGCGGACCTGCTGCGGGCGGGCAGGGCCGTCGCGGTCTTCCCCGAGGGCAGTACCTGGTGCGGCCGCGCCCAGGGCGACTTCCGCCGGGCCGCCTTCCAGGCCGCGCTCGACGCGGGGGCGGCCGTCCAGCCGGTACGCATCCGCTACCGGCTCGCCGGCGGAGCGGACAGCACGGCTCCCGCGTTCGTCGGCGACGACTCGCTGCTCGCCTCCGTGTGGCGCGTGGTGTCGGCACGCGGGCTGGTCGCCGAGGTGGAGGCCCGCCCCGTCCTGCGCGGCGACGCAGCCGGCGACCGGCGGGCCCTGGCCCGTGCGGCGCAGCACAGTCTGGGCCTGCGGTCCGCCGCCCACCCCTGACCCGCGAGGGGCGGAGGGATCAGGCGCGGCCGGACCACTCCCGCGCCAGATAGGGCGCCGTCGCGCTGCCCTCCGCCCGCGCCACCTCCCGTGGCGTGCCCGACGCCACGATCCGGCCGCCCGCGTCGCCGCCGCCCGGCCCCAGGTCGATCACCCGGTCCGCGCCCGCGACGACGGACATGTCGTGCTCGACCACGACGACCGTGTTCCCGGCGTCCACCAGTCCGTGCAGCTGACGCGTCAGCACCTCGACGTCGGCCGGGTGCAGACCGGTCGTCGGCTCGTCCAGGAGGTAGAGGGTGTGGCCGCGGCGGGCGCGCTGGAGTTCGCTCGCCAGCTTGACGCGCTGGGCCTCGCCACCGGAGAGCTCCGTCGCGGGCTGGCCGAGCCGCAGATAGCCGAGGCCCACGTCCAGCAGGGTGCGCAGGCTGCGGGCGATGGACGGGGTGTCCGCGAAGAAGTCCGCCGCCGCCTCCACGGTGAGGTCCAGCACCTGCGCGATGTTCCGTCCCCGGTACGTCACTTCGAGCGTCCCGGGGTTGTAGCGCGCCCCGCCGCAGTCCGGGCAGGGCGCGTAGGTGCTCGGCAGGAACAGCAGCTCCACGCCGACGAACCCTTCGCCCTGGCAGGTCTCGCAGCGGCCGCCCGGCACGTTGAAGGAGAACCGGCCGACGCCGTGACCGCGTTCGCGGGCCAGGTCGGTCGCGGCGAACTCCTTGCGGACGACGTCGAACAGGCCGGTGTAGGTGGCGAGGTTGGACCGCGGGGTGCGGCCGATCGGCTTCTGGTCGACCGCGACCAGGCGGCCCACGCCCGGCAGTTCGCCGGTGAGCTCACCGATGAGGGTGGACTTGCCGGAGCCGGACACCCCGGTGACGGCCGTGAACACGCCGAGCGGGAACTCGGCCGTCACCCCGCGCAGGTTGTGCCGGTTCACCGGCCCCACCGTCAACCAGCCGTGCGGGACGCGGACTTCACGTTCGGGGGCGGGGGAGCGGCCGAAGAGGAAGCGCGCCGTCGCCGACTCGCCGACGCCGGCCAGCTCAGCCACCGGACCACTGTGCAGCACCCGCCCGCCGTGCTCGCCGGCCCGTGGGCCGACGTCCACCAGCCAGTCGGCGGCGCGCATCACGTCCAGGTGGTGTTCCACCACGAACACCGAGTTCCCGGCCTCTTTGAGACGCTGGAGCACGCTGAGCAGCGCTTCCGTGTCCGCGGGGTGCAGACCGGCGGACGGCTCGTCGAGGACGTAGACCACGCCGAAGAGGCCCGAGCGCAACTGGGTGGCGAGCCGCAGCCGTTGCAGTTCACCGGCCGAGAGGGTCGGGGTGGGGCGGTCCAGGCTGAGATAGCCGAGGCCGAGTTCGAGGACCGGTGCGATACGGGACGTGAGGTCCTCGGTCAGCACCCGGGCGGCCGCGGAGGTGCCGTCGAGCGTTCCGGCCAGCTCCGCCAGCGGCAGCGCGGCCAGCTCGGCGATCGTGCGGCCCGCGAACGTCACCGCCAGCGCCTCCGGGCGCAGCCGGCTGCCGCCGCACGCCGGGCAGGGCGCGCTGGTCAGGAAGCGCTCCGCCTTCGCCCGCAGCGTCGCGCTGCGGGAGTCGGAGAACGTCTTCAGCACATAGCGCCGGGCGCTCATGTACGTCCCCTGGTAGGGGCGTTGGATACGGTCGGCGTCCCGGACCGGGTGGACAGTCACCACCGGCTGCTCGTCGGTGAACAGGATCCACCGCCGCTGCTCGGCGGGCAGCTCGCGCCACGGCCGGTCGACGTCGTATCCGAGCGTGTCGAGGATGTCGCGCAGGTTCTTGCCCTGCCAGGCGCCCGGCCAGGCGGCGATCGCGCCCTCACGGACGGACAGCGACGGGTCGGGGACCAGTGACTCCTCGGTCGCATCGTGGACCAGGCCGAGACCGTGGCACCGCGGGCAGGCGCCGACGGCCGTGTTGGGGGAGAAGGCGTCGGAGTCGAGGTGTTCCGCGCCCGGCGGATAGGTTCCGGCCCGGGAGAACAGCATCCGCAGCGAGTTGGACAGGTTGGTGACCGTGCCGACGGAGGAACGAGAGGTGGGCGCGGAGCGGCGCTGTTCCAGGGAGATCGCGGGCGGCAGGCCGGTGATCTCCGCGACCTTCGGAACCCCCACCTGGTGGATCAGCCTGCGCGCGTACGGCGCGACCGACTCGAAGTAGCGGCGCTGGGCCTCGGCGTAGATCGTTCCGAAGGCCAGTGACGACTTCCCGGAGCCGGACACCCCGGTGAACACGGCCACGACGTCCCTCGGGATGTCGACGTCCACGCCCCTGAGGTTGTGCTCACGGGCGCCGCGGACCCGGACGTACGGGTCGTGTGGGCTGTGCATGAGGGGGCTCCGTAACGGATCGTCGACCGCTGTCGCTCGGGGAGCGCTGTTCGACCCCGTCGGCCGCGGTGGGACAAACCCCGCGATTCTATGCGGGCGCGGCCGGAGATTCCCGCTGACGGGCGCGGATGCGCGGGTGCCCGGCTTGTGCCAGTTTGGAACCCTCGGATGCCCTGTTGTCGGCGCAATGGAAGGTCCGTGCGGATGAGTACTCCCGGTTTCGGTTTCGGACGCAGCCCCTTCGAGGAATTCGACGAGCTGATGTCCCGGTTCTTCGGCGGTTCGGGACAGGCCACGCCCTCCCGGCGGGTGCAGTCCATCGACATCGGCAGTCTGCTCTCGGAGCGGGCTCGTGAGCTGGTCGCCGAGGCCCGCGACCTCGCCGCCGAGGAGGGCGGCGAGGAACTCGACGCGCGCCACCTGCTGGCGGCGACCACCACGCACGACTCGACCCGGCGGCTGATCGCGGAGGCGGGCGCGGACCCCGACCGGATCAGGGAGCGGCTCGTCAGCGGCAGGACCGCCGGCGAGAAGAGCGCGCCGTCCACCCTCACCCCGGCGGCCAAGCGGGCGCTGCTGGACGCCTACCAGATCTCCCGCGCCGAGGACTCCTCCTACATCGGCCCCGAACACCTGCTGCGCGCCCTCGCCGCCAATCCCGAGTCGACGGCCGGCCGGGCGCTCGCCGAGAGCGGCTGGGAGCCCACGAAGCTGCCGACCGAGAGCGTGGGCGAGCGCGCCAAGGGGCCCAGCAGCACGCCGACCATCGACGAGTACGGCCGTGACCTCACCGAGGACGCCAGGGCCGGGCGGCTCGACCCGGTGATCGGACGCGATGACGAGGTCGAACAGACCATCGAGGTCCTCTCCCGGCGCAGCAAGAACAACCCCGTCCTCATCGGCGACCCCGGCGTCGGCAAGACCGCCATCGTCGAGGGCATCGCCCAGCGCATCGTGGCCGACGACGTGCCGAAGACCCTCGCCGGCAAGCGGCTCGTCTCGCTCGACCTGGCCGGCATGGTCGCCGGCACCAAGTACCGCGGCGAGTTCGAGGAGCGGCTGAAGAAGCTGCTCGACGAGGTCAGCGAGCACTCCGACGGGCTCGTCCTGTTCCTCGACGAGATGCACACGGTCGTCGGCGCGGGCGGCGGCGGCGAGGGCGCCCTGGACGCGGGCAACATGCTCAAGCCCGCCCTGGCCCGCGGTGAGCTGCACCTGATCGGCGCCACCACCGTCGACGAGTACCGCAAGCACATCGAGAAGGACGCCGCTCTGGAGCGGCGCTTCGCCCCGATCCTGGTGGGCGAGCCGTCCGTCGACGACACCATCGAGATCCTGCGCGGCCTGCGCGACCGCTACGAGGCCCACCACCAGGTCCGGATCACCGACGAGGCGGTCGTCGCCGCGGCCGAGCTGTCCGACCGCTACATCACCTCGCGCTTCCTGCCCGACAAGGCGATCGACCTGATGGACCAGGCCGCCGCCCGGGTACGGCTGCGTGCCAAGACCCCGCTCGCCGACACCCGCGAGATCGAGGACACCGTCGCCGCCCTGAACCGGGAGAAGGACCAGGCCGTCGCCGACGAGGAGTACGAGCGGGCCAAGGAGCTGCGCGACCGGATCAAGGAGGCGGAGGGACGGCTCGCCGAGGTGGGCCGGGCGGAGGAGCAGACACCCAAGGTCACCGCCGACGACATCGCCGAGGTCGTCTCCCGCACCACCGGCATCCCCGTCGCGCAGCTCACCGAGGAGGAGCGCGAACGGCTGATGAAGCTGGAGGAGCACCTCCACGAGCGGGTCGTCGGCCAGGACGAGGCCATCACGGCCGTCGCCCGGGCCGTGCGACGTGCCCGGGCCGGCATGAGCGACCCGAACCGCCCCGTCGGCAGCTTCCTCTTCCTCGGCCCCACCGGCGTCGGCAAGACCGAACTGGCCCGCGCCCTCGCCGCCGCCCTCTTCGGCGACGAGAACCGCATGATCCGCCTGGACATGAGCGAGTTCCAGGAGCGGCACACCGTCTCCCGTCTGGTCGGCGCCCCGCCCGGATACGTCGGCCACGAGGAGGCCGGTCAGCTCACCGAGGCGGTCCGCCGCCAGCCGTACGCGGTGCTCCTGCTCGACGAGGTGGAGAAGGCGCACCCCGACGTCTTCAACACCCTGCTGCAACTCCTCGACGACGGACGGCTGACCGACTCCCAGGGCCGCACGGTCGACTTCAAGAACACGGTCGTCATCATGACGTCCAACATCGGCGCCGACCGCATCCTGGCCGCCGGGGTCGAGGACTACACCCAGCTGCGCGAGACGGTCATGCCGATCCTCCACCAGCACTTCCGGCCGGAGTTCCTCAACCGCATCGACGAGATCATCGTCTTCCGCGGCCTGGACCGCGCCCAGTTGCGTGAGATCGTCGACCTGCTGCTGGAGCACACGCGGCGCCGGCTGACCGCCCAGGACGTCGGCATGGAGGTCACCGACGCGGCCGCCGACCTGCTCGCGAACATCGGCCACCAGCCCGAGTTCGGCGCCCGTCCGCTGCGCCGCACCATCCAGCGCGAGGTGGACGACCGGCTCGCCGACATGCTGCTCGCGGGCCGGCTGGAGGCGGGCGACCGGGCGGTGGTGGACGCGTCGGACGGCGCCATCGTGATCAAGGCGGACAAGCCGGCCGAGGTGTGACGGGCGAGGACCTCCCCGCGCCCGGGGCCGCCGCCGTCATCCGGCGGCGGCGGCCCCCGGACGCACGAGGCGCGCGAGCCGCCGGTAGGAGTCGAACAGGGCCTCGCGGTCGTACGTGCTGGTGGTGACGAGCACCTCCCGCGCGTCCGTCTCCTTCAGAACCGCCTCCAGCTGCCGCGCGACCTGCTCCTCGGCGCCGGCGAGGTGCCCGGCGAGGCCGGACTCGTAGAGGCCGCGCTCCTTCGCGGTCATCGTGCGGGACTCGACGGCCTCGGCCGGGGGCAGGGGCGGGAAACTGCCGTGCGTGCGCGCGTACGCCATGGACCAGGCCTCCGGGACCAGCAGCCGCCGGGCCGCCTCCGGGGTCGCGGCGACCGCGATCGAGCCGGAGATCACGACGTACGGCTCCGCGGCCCACGGAGAGGGCCGGAACCGGGCGCGGTAGTGGTCGATGCCGCGCAGCATCTTCTCTCGGTCGCGCAGATCGCCGATCACCATCGGCAGTCCGGCGCGGGCCGCGATGTCCGCGCCCTCGCCCATGGCCAACACGAACGGCGGCACGGTCAGGCCCTCCGCGGGCCGCGCGTGCACCCCCGTCGGGGAAGTGCCGCGAAACCAGCCGAGCAGTTCGTCGAGCTGGGCCGCGAACTCCCCGGCGTCGCCCTTGTCGTGCCCCAGTGCCCGGCGCACCCCGTCGGTGAAGCCCACCGACCGGCCCAGTCCCATGTCGATCCGCCCGGGGAAGAGCGACTCCAGCACGCCGAACTGCTCGGCCACGACCAGCGGCCGGTGGTTGGGCAGCATCACCCCGCCGGTGCCGACCCGGAGCGTGCGGGTCGCGCCGGCGACGGCGGCGGCCAGCACCGTCGGCGCGGAACCGGCCACCCCGGGTACCCCGTGGTGCTCCGACACCCAGAACCGGTGATAACCGAGCCGCTCCACCTCCCGCGCCAGCCGTACGGTGTCGCGCAGCGCCTCGGCGGCCGGCCGGCCCTCCCGGGTGCGGGAGCGGTCGAGGACGGAGAAGCGGGCCGAGGCGATCACGGAACTCATACCGGGTTCAACACCGCTCGGGCCCCTGGATTCCCGGCCGGAGGTCAGCGGCGCGAGCGGACCCGGGCGTCGCGCGGGGGCCGGATGAACTGCAACTCCAGCGTGGCCGGCGGTTCGGCGAGGCCGGGGCCGCCCGCCGCGGCCCACGCCACCACCTCCCGCGTGCAGTCGTCGTCCATGGCGAAGCCGATCCAGGTGGGCCGTCCGCCCGCGAGCCGGCCCGCGGCCGAGGGCTGTACGACGATGACATCGGCCTGGTCGCACGGGCCGAGGCAGTCGGTCGTACGGACCCGGAAGCCGTGCTCGGCCGCCGCCGCGCGCAGGTGCTCCAGCTGCCGGACGTGGTCGGTGCCGGGGTGCTTGCGCGGGTCGCCGCAGCAGCAGCCCCGGCAGACGACCAGGGCACAGGGGCGCCGGCCGGCGGCGCCGGTCACGGACGTACGGGTGGCGGGCTCCACGGACGGCACGGAAGGCATGGGAGAAGGATGGTCCATCCGGCCCGTGCCGTCCGCCGTGGGGTGTCTAGGGTGGCGGGGTGACAGACAGTGGGAATCGACCCCTCGCGGTGTTCGACCTGGACAACACCCTCGCCTCCACCGCGCACCGGCAGCGGTTCCTGGAGCGCAGTCCGCGCGACTGGGCGGGCTTCTTCGCGGCCGCCCCGCAGGACCCGCCGATCGCCGAGGGCGTGGCGCTGGCCGTGGCGAGCGCGCGGGAGTGCGAGGTCGTCTATCTCACCGGGCGGCCCGAGCGGTGCCGTCCCGACACGCTCGACTGGCTCGCGGCGCACGGGCTGCCCGAGGGGCGGGTGTACATGCGGCGCAACGACGACCGCAGGCCCGCCCGGCGCACCAAGCTGGAGATCCTGCGGCGCCTCGCGCGGACCCGGGAGGTGAGCGTGCTCGTGGACGACGACGAACTCGTGTGCGACGACGCCGAGCGTGCGGGATTCGCCGTCGTCCGGGCGCGCTGGAGCATCCCGTCGGAGGCCCTTCGGGCCGCCCAGGAGCAGGAGGGGCGCACCTGACGGAGCGCTCAGTCCGTCTCGTCGATGCGGAAGCCGACCTTCATGCAGACCTGCCAGTGTTCGATCGTGCCGTTGTCGATCTGGCCGCGGACCTGCGTCACCTCGAACCAGTCCAGGTTGCGCAGGGTCTGCGAGGCGCGGGAGATGCCGTTGCGGACGGCCTGGTCGACGCCCTCGGGCGAGGTTCCGACGATCTCCGTGACCCGGTACGTGTGGTTCGACATGCGGGTGCTCCTCTCCGCCGTGACGGACATGTCACGGATCACTCCACCGTGCCCCACGCCGCGCCGGACCGCGAGGCGTCGGACCTGCCCGCCGCCGAGGGGATCCGCCGGGCCGAGTGGCGTCGGCGGATCCCCTCGGGCGGCGGTCCGCGCTCAGCGCGCGGTGCTCAGCGACAGCGCGAAGCGGCCCTCCGCGTCCGTCCACCAGTGAGCCAACTCCATCCCGGCGGCCGCGAGTTCGGTACGGACGCCGGTCTGACGGAACTTCGCCGACACCTCCGTGCGCAACTCCTCGCCGGCCTTGAAGTCGACGGCGAGATCCAGGGCGGGAATCTTCACGGTCTGCTCGGTCCGCGCGCGCAGCCGCATCTCGATCCACTCGTGCCGTGCGTCCCACAGGGCCACATGGTCGAACGCGTCGAGATCGAAGTCGGCGCCCAGCTCACGGTTGACGACGGCCAGCACGTTCTTGTCGAACTCCGCCGTCACTCCGGCGCTGTCGTCGTACGCCCGCACCAGCACCTGTTCGTCCTTGACCAGGTCCGTGCCGAGCAGCAGGGCGTCACCGGGCGAGAGCATGGCCCGTACGGACGCCAGGAAGCCGGCCCGCTCGGCCGGCGGCAGATTGCCGATCGTGCCGCCGAGGAAGGCCACCAGCCGTGGACCCGGCGTGTCCGGCAGGGTCAGCGCGCCGGTGAAGTCGGCGATCAGCGCGTGCACGTCGAGCCCCGGCCGCTCGGCGACCAGCGCCCGGCCGGCCTGGTCGAGCGCGCTCTCGCTGACGTCCACGGGCACGTAGGTGCGCAGGTCCGTCAGGGCGTCGATCAGGTACCGGGTCTTCTCGGAGGACCCGGAACCGAGTTCGACCAGGGTGCGGGCCCCGGTCGCCGCCGCGATCTCGCCGGCCCGGGTGACCAGGATCTCGCGCTCGGCGCGGGTCGGGTAGTACTCGTCCAGCTCGGTGATCTGCTCGAACAGATCGCTGCCGCGGGCGTCGTAGAACCACTTCGGCGGCAGTGTCTTGGGATCGGAGGTGAGGCCGAGCAGGACGTCCGCGCGCAGGGCGGCGTCCGTGGCGTCCTCGGGGAGGGTGCGGGTGATCTGGAACGGGCTCACGAACAGGGCTCCTTCAGGGGTGCGGGTGCCGCCTCGACGCTCGGCTCCTTGAGCGGAGTGAGCAGCACCTCCGTGCGGCTCGCCACGAGCAGCGTGCGGTCGGGGACCTGAAGCCAGTGCGGATCGTCGTCGTAGGGCTCGGAGGCCACGACGGTGCGAACGCCGGGTTCCGACAGGTACCAGAGGGTGTCGCCCCAGGCGGTCGCGGTGATGGTCTCGCCGTCGGTCAGCAGCAGGTTGAGGCGGGACCCCGGGGCCGCGGCCGCCACCTCGACCACCGTGTCGGCCAGGGCCCGGCCCGCCTCGTCACCGGCGCGCAGCCGGTGCAGGACCAGCGCCCAGACGAGCGCCGAGTCGTTGCGCGCCTCCAGGGACAGCAGGTCCTCGGGCGGCAGGCCCCGGGAGACGGCGGCCAGCGAGTGCGGCCAGCCGGTCACGGCGCCGTTGTGGCTGAACAGCCAGGGACCCGTCCCGAACGGTGCCGCCGCGGCCTCCGCGTCGGCGCCCGCCAGGGTCGCGTCCCGGACCGCGGCGAGCAGCGCGGGGGCCCGGACGACCCGGGCCAGGTCGGCGAAGGACAGGTCGGCCCAGATCGGCCCGGCCCGGCGGTACCGGGCCGGCACCGGGTCCCCCTCCGCGTACCAGCCCACCCCGAATCCGTCGGCGTTGACCGTGCCGTAGCGCTGCCGCCGGGGCGCCCACGACTGGCGGTACAGGCCGTGCGAGGGCTCCACCAGCAGGCGGCCGAGCGGCTCGGCCGGCCCCAGGTAGGCCACATGGCGGCACATCAGACGGCCTCCGAGCGGGCGGTGCGGAACCCGGAGAAGATCTGCCGCCTGATCGGGTAGTCCCAGTTGCGGAACGTGCCCCGGCAGGCCACCGAGTCCACGGCGAACGACCCGCCGCGCAGCACCTTGTGCTCGGGACCGAAGAACACCTCCGAGTACTCCTTGTACGGGAAGGCCCGGAACCCCGGGTACGGCCGGAAGTCGCTGGCCGTCCACTCCCACACGTCACCGATCAACTGCCGTACGCCGAGCGGTGACTCGCCCGCCGGGTAGCTGCCGGCGGGGGCCGGGCGCAGATGCCGCTGGCCCAGGTTGGCGTGGTCCGGCGTGGGGTCGGCGTCGCCCCACGGGTAGCGGGTGGAGCGCTCGCCCGCCGGGTCGTGGCGGGCCGCCTTCTCCCACTCGGCCTCGGTGGGCAGCCGCCGCCCGGCCCAGCGGGCGTAGGCGTCGGCCTCGTACCAGCTGACGTGCAGCACCGGCTCGTCGGGCGGTACCACCTCGGTGACGCCGAAGTGCCGGCGCAGCCACTGCCTGCCGTCGCTGTGCCAGAACAGCGGGGCGTCGATGTCGTGCTCGCGGATGTACGCCCAGCCCTCCGGAGCCCACCAGCGCCGGGTGTCGTAGCCGCCGTCCTCGATGAACGCCAGGTACGCGGCGTTCGTCACCGGGGCGGTGTCGATGTGGAACCCGGCCACCTCACGCCGGTGCGCCGGGCGTTCGTTGTCCAGCGCCCACGGCTCGGTGGAGGTGCCCATCATGAACGGGCCGCCGGGGACGAGGACTTCGGCGGGCCCCGTGACCAGCGGGGCGGGTTGCGGGTCCGGCGCGGTCAGAGCCCGCGGTCCGGAGCGCAGCTGATGGGTGATCAGCATCGTCTCGTCGTGCTGCTGTTCGTGCTGCGCGATCATCCCGAAGGCGAAGCCCGCCTCGGTCAGCCGGGTCCCGTGGAACGCGGTGCTCTCCAGCACGTCCAGGGCCCGGCCGCGCACCTCCGCCGCGTAGGCGCGGGCTTCGGCGGGCGGCAGCAGGGGCAGTGTGGGCCGTTCGGAGCGCGGGTGCTCGAAGGCGTCGTAGAGGTTGTCGATCTCGGGCCGCATGGCCTCCCGGCCGGCGACCGTGCGCAGCAGCCACTGCTCCTCCTGGTTGCCGATGTGCGCCAGGTCCCAGACCAGGGGCGACATCAACGGGGAGTGCTGGGCGGTCAGATCGGGCTCGTCGACGCAGTCGGTGAGCAGGGTGGTGCGCTCCCGGGCGGTGATCAGCGACGTCAGCGCGCGCTCGCGGAGGTTCTCGGCGTCGAGGGCGGGCTCGGTCATGTGCGGATGTCCTTCCCGTGCGCGCGACGGTCCGTCCTGTCGCGCAGTCGGTCGAGCAGATCGTCGGCGGGGCAGCGGCCCCGGTTCACATAACGCTCCGTGAAGGCGGCCACGGCCTCGACGACCCGGGTGCCGGCGCCGAGCCGGGGCAGGGCCTCCAGGGCGGCCGCGAAACACGTGACGGCGGCCTCGTGCAGTTCGGGGTCGCCCAGCCCGTGCCGGGCCGCGTCGACCCAGAGCGGGTTGTGCGGCGCGGGCAGGCCGACGGCTCGTTCGGCCAGCGGCTTCACGGTCCGGTAGGCGATCTCGGCGGCCTCCGGATCGTCGAACAGGGCCGTGGTGACGGCGAGCGGCACGATCCACCCGTCGTCGCCGGGCTGCGCGTCGATCATGCGCAGCTCCAGATGGCCACGCGGCCTGACCGGCGGGAACAGGGTCGTGAGGTGGTAGTCGAGGTCCGCGCGGGTCGGCGGCCTCGGCGTCCCGGACCTGATCCACTCCCGGAAGGTCAGCCGTTCGGGTACGTCCCACGGGCCGCTGTCCCGGCGTACGCACATCACCGGCGCGTCCAGGACGTGCCGGGCCCACGCGGAGCGCGGCTCCGCGTCCAGCGGGGGGCCGCCCGCGCGGCCCGCGCCGATCTCCATCCAGATCAGCTGCCGGGTGGACAGCCAGCCGGTGGGTTTCCCCCCGGCCATGGGGGAGTTGGCGAAGGCGGCCACCAGGACCGGGCCCAGCGTGTGCGCCAGCCGCCAGCGTCTGCCGTGCCCGAGGACGCCCGGCTCCTCGTACCCGGCGTCCAGACACACCTGTACCGAGGCCGAGGTGCACATCATGGCGCGGCCGGCCGGGCCCGTGCGGTCCAGGCAGGCCTCCATGGCGTCGTAGCGCGGTTCGCGCAGGAAGCGGCTGGGTGTCTGCCAGGGGTCGACACCGACTCCCGTGAGGCCGAGACCGTCCTCACGGAGCACCGCGCGGACGGCGTCGAGGTCGGCGGAGACGATGTCCACGCACTCCGTCAGGGAGGCGGCGGGCGGCGAACTCAGCTCCAGCTGGCCGCCGGGCTCGGTGGTGAGCGGCGATCTCAGGGGCACGGTCCGCAGTGCGGCGTAGGCCGCTTCGAGTCGTTCGGGTGTGACGGGGAGCTGCGGTTCGCGCAGCTCGTGGACGAGCCATTCCACTTCCACCCCGAGGGTGCGGGGTGGTCCGGTCTTGAAGCAGATGCCCCGGACCAGGGCCTCCACCTCGGGTTCGGTGAGGGTGGTCCGGGACTGCGTACAGTCGCCTTCCGCACCGCCACATATCGCATCGGACATGTCAGGATCCTCCTGAGATTCCACCGGTCCGCCGGTCCCGGGTCGACGGGACGAGCGCCGGCGCTCGTCCCACCCAAGACCGTCGAGTCGAATCGCACAAGGGTGCACATCGTTACTTCACGGACACTTGACCTTCCCTCCCGGCAGGTTCCCGGGGCCGGGAAACTCTGTTGCACGGCAGGACCAGCATCGCTCACGATGCGTTCATGAGCACGACGGGGGAGTCCGAGGGGGAGATCGCGCGGGCCGCGTTCGCGGCGGGTACGGGGGTCGCGCCATGAGCGCGCGCCTGCGCGGTATCGCCCGGGACACCGAGGAGATCGTCGCGGCCGGGACGTATCGCGCCCCCGCCGGGCACGAGGTGTCGATCGCCGCGGCCGTCGAGGCCGCACGCGAGGGCACACGGATGCACGGTCCGCATCCGGTGCGGGTGCCGTCCGCGGCTCCGCCCGCGGACACGCTCTTCGAGGTCACCGGCGAGAGCAGCCTGGAGGCCGCCCGCCGGCTCGCCGGACCGGTCGCGGTCCTGAACTTCTCCTCGGCCCGCAATCCGGGCGGCGGCTATCTCAACGGAGCCCAGGCCCAGGAGGAGGCGCTGTGCCGCGCCTCCGCGCTGTACACGTGCCTGCTCGGGGTCCGTGAGTTCTACGACCACCATCGCGCCCACCGCGACCCGTTCTACACCGACCGGGTCATCCACTCCCCGGCCGTGCCGGTCTTCCGCGACGACCGGGGGCGGCTGCTGGACGAGACCTTCACCGCCGGCTTCCTGACCGCGGCGGCGCCGAACGCCGGCGTCGTGCTGCGCGGGGCACCGGAGCGAGCGGCCGGGCTGCCGCACGCCTTGTCCGTCCGGGCCGAACGGGTCCTGGAGACGGCCGCGGCCCACGGCTACCGCAGGCTCGTGCTGGGCGCCTGGGGATGCGGCGTGTTCCGTAACGACCCGGCGCAGGTCGCGGGCGCGTTCCGGGCCCTGCTGGGCCCCGGCGGGCGGTTCGCCGGGGCTTTCGAGCACGTGGTGTTCGGCGTACTGGACCGCACGCCGGGCGCGACGACCCGCGCGGCCTTCTCCCGGGCGTTCCCGACCCACCGGTTCCAGCGGTAGCGCGCACGGGGTGCCGGTCGGGCAGTGGAGGCCGCCGGAGCGCCGGCTTCGGTGGTGGCCGGGGTGGCCGTGGTGGGTCCGGGCCGCTCAGGTCCAGCCGTAGCGTTCCTGTAGTCGGTGCCTGACCAGGTTGAAGCGCATGCGGTCCAGTGCGCACGCCTCCCGGCGCATGCCCTCCTCGTGCAGCCGCAGCACCCGGTCCACGTCGACCCACGAGTCGCGCCCCGACCGGTCCCACGGGCCGCTGCCTATCGGCACCCACTCCCGGTCGCCGTCGTGCCGCTTGCTGGAGAGCTGGACGGCGAGCACCGTCCCGGCGGCCTCACGGGCGACGACGAGCACCGGACGGTCCTTGCCCCGGCCGTCGTTCTCCTCGAAGGGCACCCAGGTCCACACGATCTCCCCGGGATCGGGGTCGCCGTCGTGGGCGGGCGCGTACTCGGTGCGCACTCTGCCGACCTCGCGGGGGTCGGCCTCGGTGGTCGCGGTGGGGCCCTGACGGCCCGGGACGTTCTCATCGGTGGACGCAGTCACGAGGCGTACCGTACGGGACGTGGGCGTACGGCGACCGACCGCCGTACGCCCCGGGCGTCAGGCCTCCTCCACCGGCACCTTCTGGGCCGGCGGGTTCGCGATCCCGTTCAGGGGCGAAGTCCCCTTCGGACCGGGCCCGTTCTGGTTCATGGACGCCAGCAGCTGGCGGGCCAGCCCCAGTCCCGTCCCGCCCATGGTGAGCGCCTTGGCGAACATCTCGGCCATGCCGTCGGCGCCGTTGAGCAGCACCATGTTGTCCACGTTGCCGAAGGCGGACGCGCCCGCCCTGACGATCTCCGGCCAGTTCTCCGCGAGTTGCTGGGCGACGACCGCCTCCTGGTTCTCGGCGAGCGCGGCGGCGCGGGCCTTGATGGCCTCCGCCTCGGCGAGACCCCGTGCCTTGGTCGCCTCCGCCTCCGCCAGACCCTTGGCCTGGGCGGAGGCGGCCTCGGCCTCACCGGTGGCCCGGGTCGCCGTGGCGGCCGCGGCGCCCCGTGCCGTGGTCGCCTCGGCCTCGGCTACCGCGGCCGTCTTGACCCGGGTCGCCTCGGCGGCGGCGGCGAGTTCGGTCTCCTTCGCCTTGGCCTGGGCCGCCGAGATCCGCGCGTCGCGCTCGGCCTCGGCCAGGGTGCGCTTCTCGTAGGCCTTGGCGTCCGCGGGCTTGCGGACGTCCGCCTGGAGCTGCTGTTCCCGGCGGTTGGCCTCCAGCTCCGCGACCCGGGTCTCCTGGACGACGACCTGCTGGCGGGCGGCGGCGTCGGCGAGCGGACCGGACTGCCGGGCCTTGGCCGCCGCGTGGTCGCGTTCGGCCTGGTAACCGGCCTGGAGGATCTCGCTGTCCCGGGTGGCCTCCGCCATCCGCGCGAACGACTGCTGCTCGGCCTCGGTGGCGAGCCGGTTCGCCTCCGCCTGCGCGATCCGCGCGTCCCGCTGGACGGCCGCGGCGTGCGGCATCGCCAGGTTCTGGATGTACCCGGTCGGGTCCTCGATCTCGTGGATCTGGAGCGAGTCGACGATCAGCCCGAGCTTCTCCATCTCCGTGCCACAGGCGGCCCGGGTCTGCCCGGTGAGCTTCTCCCGGTCCCGGATCATGTCCTCGACCGTCAACCCGCCCACGATGGACCGCAGATGACCGGCGAAGACGTTGTGCACCCGCTCCGACATCAGCTTCTGCTGGTCGAGGAAGCGGCGCCCCGCGTTGGCGATCGACACGAAGTCGTCGCCCACCTTGAAGATGACCACGCCCCGCACCTTGAGCGGAATGCCCTGGTGGGTCACGCAGTCCACGTGCAACTCGGTCTCGTTCAGGTCGAGGGAGAGCTTGCGCACCGCCTGCACGCCGGGCAGCACCAGGGTGCCGCGCCCCGTGACGATGCGGAACCCCATGCCCGCCTCGAGCCCCTCGGTCCTGTGCGTGGACCCGGAGATGATGAGTGCCTCATTGGGTTCCGCGACCCGCCACATCATCTTGAACACACCGATCAGAACGAGGACGGCGGCTACCGCCACCCCCGCTACGACGCCGACGAACATCGGCATACGCCCCCTTTGGATGGTGCCCTTTCGGCACCGAACGAAGGGAGTGTGCTCCTGCGCAAGCCCGGGGAGAAGACGCTGACGGATCCTTGTGGCAACCTTGACACACGGGGCTCTCACCTGCGGAGGCGCCTGCTCAACTGTCGTACGCGGCCGTGACGTAGACCGTGCGCGGCGGCAGGTACTCCACCACCATCACCACCGTGCCCCGCTCGAACCGGTCCGTCCGGGTGGCGGCGTAGGCGAGGAAGTGTTCGGCCCCGCCGCGCACCCGGACGATCACTTCGCCGACCAGCCCGGGCCCGACCGTGCCGCTGACCCGCCCCATCAGACCCACCATCGACGCGTCGTCCATGGGCACAGGGTACGGGCGCGACGCCCTCACGCCGCCGGGGAATCCAGTGCGGCCGTCCGCGGCCACCGCTCGTGCCAGCGCAGGTCCGCCTCCAACTGCGCGGCGAGCGACACCAGCAGCGGCTCGCTGTGCGCCGGGCCGAGCAACTGCGCCCCCACCGGCAGGCCCTCGTCGACGAAGCCGGCGGGGACGTTGACGCCGGGCCAGCCCAGCACGTTCCACGGCCAGGCGTAGGGGCAGGCGGCGATGATGGCGCGGTCGGTGGCCAGACCGCTCAGGTCGGCCATGGCACCGATCCGGGGCGGGGGAGCGGCGGTCGTCGGCGCCAGGACCACGTCGTACGTGTCGAAGAACGCGCCGATCCGGCGGTGCAGAACCGCCTCGGCCCGCCGGGCGGCCCGCAGCGGCGCCCCGCCGAGCAGCCGGCCGAGCCGTGCGGAGCCGTGGGTGCGCGGGTCGAGCAGTTCGGGGGAGGGCACCGTGGCCACCCGCTCGGCGATCCCGGCCGTGGCGCGCGGCACGAACGTCAGACCGATCCGGCCGTACGGCGGATCGGCCTCCTCGACCGAGTGCCCCGCCGCGGCGAGCCGTTCGGCGAGTTCGACCACCCGGGCGCGCACCTCGGGGTACAGGTGCGCGGGCGCCGCGGTGAACGGCGGTGTCAGGGAGAGCGCGATGCGCAGCCGCCCGGGGTCGCGGCCCACCGCCGCCGAGATGTCGAGCGCGGGCGGCCGGTGCGGGTCGAGGGCGTGGTTGCCGCTCGCCGCGTCCAGCAGCAGGGCGGCGTCCGCGACCGTACGGGCCAGGGTCCCGTTGACCGTGATGCCCTGGAAGGACTCGCCGAGCGGCCAGGTCGAGATGCGTCCGCGCTGCGGCTTGATGCCGACGAGATGGGTCCAGGAGGCCGGGATGCGCACCGAACCGGCGCCGTCCGAGCCGAGCGCGGCCGGTACGAGACCGGCGGCGACCGCGGCGGCGGAGCCGCCGGACGATCCGCCGGGGGTGTGCCGCGGGTTCCACGGATTGCGGGTCGCGCCGAAGGCGGGCCCCTCGGTGAAGGGCCACTGCCCGAGTTCGCAGGTGTTGGTCTTGCCGACGATGACGGCCCCGGCCGCGCGCAGCCGCCGTACCGCCTCGCCGTCCTCCGCGACCGGCGGGAACTCACCCGGACAGCCGAACGCGGTCGGCTCGCCCGCCACGTCCATGTCGTCCTTGACGGCCACGGGCACCCCGAGCAGCGGGAGCCTTACTCCGGCGGCCAGCCGCTCGTCCGCCGCCGCGGCCTCGGCCGGCGCGGCCTCGGTCCGGACGATCCGGAAGGCGTTGAGGGTGCCCTGCGTGGCCTCGATCCGGGACAGCGCGTCCTCGACGAGGGCCTGGGACGTCACCTCCCCGCAGGCCAGCGCGCGGGCGGTCTCCGCCAGGCCGGCGGAACGGTCGAGCGTCATACGGGACTCCTCCGGGACGGCTCCGGGACTCCTGCGGGACTTCGGGTTCTACCGCACGGTAACGTCTGGCGCACCGGTGAGGGAACGTCCCACGCGGGGGCGGGGAGTTGGCGGGCGGCAGCAACCCTTCGACCGTGACGACGGCACGGTCGGCGTCCATCGGTCCGACGACGCCACCGACTTCCGGCTCGCACAGGCCTGGGCCCGCACCCCTACGACCACCGGCTCCGGGTCGAGCCGGGGAACGTGACGGAGCTGTTCCGGCAGGACAGTTCGTGCGTGCCGGTGACGGCCCGGGCCTGACGCTCCGGCCGGGTACGGCGCACCAGCGCTGCCCACCTTTCGCCGGGCCGGCGTGAGCCCGCGCTGTTCGCCGGGGTGGTTCGCGGGCTACTCCCCGCAGGACTCGACGTCGACGCCCGGCAGATGCGTCTCGGCCCACTGGCGGAGTTCCTCCAGGGCGGGCGCCAGCGCGCGCCCCGGCGCGGTCAGCTCGTAGGAGACGCGCAGCGGGGGACCCTCGTCGACCTCGCGCACCACCAGTCCGGCCGTGCCGAGCTCCGTCAGCCGGTCCGACAGCATGCGCTCGCTGATGCCGGGCACGGCCCGGCGCAGGTCGGCGAAGTACGCCGGCCCCCCGAGCAGGACGGCCACGATCGGACCCGTCCACCTCTTGCCCAGCAGGCCGAAGACGCGCGTGATGCCGCCGTCCACCTGCGAGCACGCCGCAGGGCTGTGGGCCGTTTCGCTCCGGACCCCGTCGATCGCCATGCGCTCAGGATACCGCCCGAAAATTCGGGGATGAAAAATAGTAAGTACCTGTGTTATCTATAGCTACGAACGAAATCGCGTCCCGCCTGTCCGGCGGGCACCGTATTCCTGATTCCTGGAGACACCCATGGCCACGCTGCTGCACATCGACTCGTCCGTGTTCCCCCACGGGGCGTCCGCGTCCCGCTCCGTCACGGACGCCTTCCGCAAGACATGGGAGGAGCAGCACCCGCAGGGCACGGTGATCTACCGCGACCTCGCCACGGATCCCGTCCCGCACCTGACCGCGGACGCCCACACCGCCGGCTTCGCCGACCCCGCCACGCACACGCCCGAGCAGGCCGCCGCCTTCGCCGCGCGGGTGCGGCTGGTGGAGGAGCTTGAGCGGGCGGACGCGGTCGTCATCGGCGCCCCGATGTACAACTTCACGATCCCGTCGACCCTCAAGGCGTGGCTGGACAACGTGATCCTGATGGGCCGCACCGCCATGACGGAGGAGTCCAGGATCAAGGGCACCCCGGTCACCGTGGTCGCCAGCCGCGGCGGCTCCTACGCCCCCGGCACCCCGCGCGAGGGCTTCGAATACGTGCAGAACTACCTGGAGGCCGTCCTGCGCGACACCCTCGCCCTGGACCTCGCCTTCATCGTCCCCGAGCTGACGATGGCCCCGCACAACCCGGCGATGGCCGAACTCGTCCCGCTGTTCGAGGCCTCGCGTGAGCACGCCCACCAGGACGCGGTCGTCAAGGCCAAGGAGGTCGTGGAGCGTCTCGCGGCCTGACCGACGCGCGGTCCCTTCCCGCGGCCGAGGGCGACCGTCCGGGCCGGGGCGCCCGGGGCGAACGCGCCGCCCCACGGGTCCGGATCGGTCCGGCCGTCCGCTGAACGGCGGGTGTTAGTTTGGGCCGCATGGCTCTGCGTAACGCGGTGATGGCCGCGCTTCTGGAGGGTGAGGCGTCCGGGTACGACCTTGCGAAGGGATTCGAGGCCTCGGTCGCCAACTTCTGGATGGCCACCCCGCAGCAGATCTACCGGGAACTGGAACGCATGGCGGGCGAGGGGCTCGTCGCCGCGCGCGTGGTGGAGCAGGAGCGCCGTCCCAACAAGCGGCTCTTCTCGCTCACCGACGCGGGGTTCGACGCCGTCCGCGCCTTTCTCGCCGAGGACCCGGCGAAGCCGCTCGCCATCCGCGACGAGCTGCTGGTCAAGGTGCAGTGCGTCGACCTCGGCGACATCGAGGCCGTCCGCGCCGAGATCGTCCGGCGCACGGAGCGGTCCGCCGCCAAGCTCGCCCGGTACGAACGCGGCCGGGAACGGCTGCTGGCCGGACGTACCGACGACGAGTACTGCGCGACCGCCGAGCGGATCGGCCCCTACCTCACCCTCCAGGCGGGCCTGGCCCTCGAACGCGCCAACGTCCGGTGGGGCGAGCTGGCCGTCCGGCTGCTCGCCCGGCGCACCGCCGCGCTCGCCGCCCCCGCGCGCGCCTGATCCCCCGGCCCCTGGCGAGGCCACGGAGCCGGGGGAGAGCGCGGTGGCGCGGGCGGCTCAGTCCGTTCCGGGGACCGCGTCGGCGCGCATCATCACGCAGTCGAACTCGATCACGCGTCCGGTCTGCGCCTCCCGGGTCACCGGGTACATGCCCGTGATCCCGAAGCCGCCGGCCTCGTACACGCCGATCGCCTCGGTCATCGGCGGGCTGCCCTCGTACAGCCGCAGCACGGCGACCTCCGACTGCAGGCCGACGAATTCCGCGACCCGGGCGCCGCCACCGGCGAACACCTCCAGGTCGTAGCCCTGGGTGTCCATCTTCAGGAACGGGCGGGGCTCGTCGATGCCGTCGAGGGCCTTCTCCATCATCGAGTCCAGCCGCCGGATCTCGATCTCCTCGGTGTCGCTCTTGGCGAACCGGAGATAGCGGTCCTTGCCGTACTCGCTGGCCGGCAGCAGGGAGTTCATCGTGTTCCAGCCCGTGTGGATGGTGCCGGCGGTGTCCTCACGGCCGAGGCCGCAGCGGTACACCCACCAGTCCGGGTCGTCCGCGGCGGCCTTCTCCAGGACGGCGAAGTGCTCGGACGTGGGCTCGAAGGAGACGATCCGCCCCGTGTAGCCGAACCGGCGCAGCCGCCGGGCGTACTGGCCCCGGTTGGCACCGACGTCGAACACGCAGTTCACGCCGTAGAGCTCCAGCATCGCGGCCACGTGCTGAGGGCAGAGGTACTCGGCCGCCGCGAGTTGCAGCCTGCGCTCGTCCCTCCCGGCCGCCGGGTCGAGGAGCAGCCGCGCTCCGCTGTCGCCGAGGCGGACGGTGGTCGCCTGCGCGCCGGCCTCCTCCCGCTGCGCGCGGGTCCCGCGGCGCCTGACGACCCAGGTGTCCTCGCCGGCCCCGGCCACCGTGTACCGGCCGTTGTCCCGGGCCAGCACGTCGGCACCCGGTCCCAACGGGATCCGGACCCGCCCGCCGCGCCGCGAGACCACGGCCGTACCGGGGCCGAGATCGGTCACCTGCAAGCCCAGTCGGGGCATCAGCTTGAGCAGTCTTCGGTAAGCGGTCTCCATCGCCTCACCCTCGCAGACGAGGCGGTCGGCCGTCGCCCCTATGAACGAGATTTGACGACCCGGTGAACGATGCTTGTCGTTCCGGTCGTCATCCAGGTCGGGTCGAGTCGGGTCGGCGTCCAGGTCAGGCCGTCATCGGCGTCCGGGTCCGACCGTGATCCAGGTCCCGGCGTCCGGGTCCCGCCGTCGTCCCGGCCCGGGCCGTCCCGGCCCCACCGCCGTCCCGCTGCCGCTCCGCCCGTTCCCGCTCCGCCCGCTGCCGCTCCCGGCTCGGTCGCCCTTGACTTCGAGAGCGCTCGAAGACCTAGCGTCGCCAGGGTCGGACACGATCCGGGAGAGCGGAGACGGACATGCGTGTGGGTGTGCACATCAACCGGTTCGACCACGCCGGGGGCGCGCCCGCGCTCGGCGCCGAGCTCGCCGCGGCGGGTGCCGCGGCCGAGGCGGCGGGTGTCAGCTGGCTGTCGGTCATGGACCACTACTTCCAGATGGAGTTCAACGGCGGTGCCGAGGCTCCGATGCTGGAGGCCTACACGACACTCGCCTACCTCGCCGGGCACACCTCCACCGTGCGGCTGGGCGCGCTCGTGACCGGGGTGACCTACCGGCATCCCGGACTGCTCGCCAAGATCGCCACCACGCTGGACGTGCTCTCCGGCGGCCGGGCCACGCTGGGCATCGGGGCGGCCTGGTACGACCGGGAGCACGACGGGCTCGGCGTGCCGTTCCCGCCGGTCGCGGAGCGATTCGAGCGGCTGGAGGAGACGCTGCGCATCTGCTCGCGGATGTGGGACCCGCAGGACGACGGCCCGTTCGAGGGCAAGTACTACCAGCTCGCCGAGACCCTGTGCGTACCGGCGCCGATCAGCGCGCCGCACCCCGAGATCATGATCGGCGGCGGAGGGGAGCGCAAGACGTTGCGGCTGGTCGCGCGGTACGCGGACGCCTGCAACCTGATCGCCGCCTCGCCGCAGGAGATCCGGCACAAGCTCGACGTGCTGCGCGGGCACTGCGAGAGCGAGGGGCGCGCCTACGACTCGATCCGCAAGACGATCGCGTACACCGGCGAACCCGCGACCACCGGCGACACCGAGACTTTCCTGCGGGACATCGACGGCTACGCCGGGCTCGGCATCGACACCGTGATCCTCGCCCCGCGCCTGGGCGAGACGGCCGCCTGGATCGAGCGCTTCGTGGCCCCGGGCGTGCCGCTCCTCGCCGGACTCGACTGACCCGCGAGGGGGCCGGGGCCCGAAGGCTCCGGCCCGCTCGCGGGCGGTGACGACCGTCAGACGGCGGCGACGTCGCCGGCGTGGTTGTGCAGTCGGGTGATGACCTCGGTCAGCTGGCCGGCGACCTCGGCGTCGTCGACCGGGTGGGTCTCCGCGAAGCGGACGACGGAATCCGGGATGGACAGCTTGACGTCCTCGAGCACCGTGCCGCCGGCGATGCCGACGGCCTTGCGGGCCTCGTCCTGCGCCCACACGCCGCCGAACTGGCCGTAGGCGGTGCCGACCACGGCGACCGGCTTGCCCGTGAGGGCGCCGGCGCCGTACGGACGGGACAGCCAGTCGATGGCGTTCTTCAGGACGGCCGGGATGGTGCCGTTGTACTCGGGCGAGAAGAGCAGGAAGGCGTCGGAGGTTCCGGCGGCGGCGCGCAGCTTGGCGGCGGCGGCCGGGACGTCGCCCTCCACGTCGATGTCCTCGTTGTAGAAGGGGATGTCGGCCAGGCCCTCGAACAGCTCGATCTCGGCGCCCTCGGGGGCGAGCTTGACGGCCGCCTCGGCGAGCTGACGGTTGTGCGAACCGGCGCGAAGGCTGCCGACGAGCGCGAGGATACGAACGGACATGGTGGGGGCTCCCAAGATGCTGAAAACGCTGAAACATTGCTGACACATGCGGACCGGGGTCCGTTTAAATCTGTATCACTGTAACCGGACCACGGTCCAGTTTCATCCGCATGCTTTACGCTGTGTTCATGTCCACAGCGCTGCCGTCCTTCCCGATGCCGGAACGGCCGGTCGAAGAGCCCGAGTTGTTGCAGCTGGGCGCCACGGAGGACGAGCCGTGCCTGCGCGCCGACGCCGCACGCAACCGGGCCCGTCTGCTGGACGCCGCCGCCCGCCTGATCGCTGAGCACGGCGCCGCGGGCGTCACGATGGAGGCGGTGGCCGCGGAGGCCTCCGTGGGCAAGGGGACGGTCTTCCGCCGCTTCGGCGACCGCACCGGTCTGCTCACGGCGCTGCTCGACCACTCCGAGCGGAAGTTCCAGGCCGCGTTCCTCGGCGGCCCTCCGCCGCTGGGGCCCGGAGCGCCGCCGGTGGAGCGACTGCGGGCGTTCGGCTGGGCGCTGCTGCGCCGCTTCGTGGACGAACTCGATCTGCAACTGGCGGCCGAGTCGACCCCGGAGCGCCGCTACGCCGTGCCGGCCCGCCAGGTGCAGCACGCCCATGTCGTCCTGCTGCTGCGGCTGGCCGTCGCGGACGCGGACTGCGACTTGCTGGCCCACACGCTGATGGCGCAGCTCAACCCGGTGCTGATCCACCATCTGACCAAGCAGTGCGGCATGCCCCTGGACCGTCTCGAGGCGGGCTGGACGGACCTGGTCGCCCGCGTCACCTGTACCGAGCCGCCCCGCTGAGCCGGTCTCAGCCGTGGGCGGCGAACTGCTCCAGCAGTCCTCGCGGCGCGTCCTCGCGGAACAGCAGCGCGCCGTTGTGCGCGGACTCGGCCGCCGCGGCCTCGCCGCGCGGGAACAGCTTCTCCTCGTAGGCGGCCAGCGCGGCCTCGGCGTCCCCGGGGTGCGCGGCCAGCGCCAGGCCCAGTTCGGCGCCGTCGAGCAGTGCGAGGTTGGCGCCCTCGCCCGCGAACGGCGACATCAGGTGCGCCGCGTCGCCGAGCAGGGTGACGCCCGGGACGCGCGCCCAGCGATGGCCGACCGGCAGCGCGTGGATGCGCCGGGGCACCAGCGCGCCGTCCGCGTCGGCGATCAGGGACCGCAGGCTCTCGGCCCAGTCCGCGAAGTGGGTGAGGACCGTCGCCTTGGCGGCCTCCGGGTCCGTGAAGTCGATGCCGTCGAGCCAGTCCTCGCCGGCTTCCACCGCCGCGTACACACGCAGGCCGCCGTCCCGCTCGCGGTGCCCGAGCAGGCCCCGGCCCGCGCCGAGCGCGAAGAGCATGCCCCCGCCGACGACGCGCGCGCCGGCCGGGTGCCGTTCACCGGCCTCGAACAGGTCCGCCTCGACGAACGAGACCCCGGTGTAGGCGGGCACGGCGTCGGACAGCAGCGGCCGGATCCGCGACCAGGCACCGTCGGCGCCGACCAGCAGGTCCGTGGTGAAGGAGGTGCCGTCCGCGAGGGTCACCTCGTGCCGGCCGCCGCCCAGCGGCCGCGCGCCGGTGACCTTCGCGTTCCAGCGGACCGTGCCCGCGGGCAGTGAGCCGAGCAGCAGGTCCCGCAGGTCGCCGCGGTCGATCTCGGGCCGTCCGCCGGTGCCGTCGTCGGTCTCCTCGCGGTGCGCCACGGCGTCCTTGTCGAGGATCCGCAGCGCCTCGCCGCCGGGCAGCACCCGGGCGCGGAACTCCTCGTGGAGTCCGGCCGCGCGCAGGGCCCACTGGCCGGAGTCCTCGTGGATGTCGAGCATGCCGCCCTGGGTGCGGGCGGCGGGGGAGGGGTCCAGGTCGAAGACGGCGGCCTGGACGCCGTGCACGTGCAGGACACGGGCGAGGGCGAGTCCGCCGAGGCCGGCGCCGACGACGGCGATGGGGTGGTGGGTGCTGGTCATGCGGGCCTCCTGGGGCTTATTCGGGTACGACGGTCCGCTCGATGCCGCTGATCAGTGCCTGGAACGCCCAGGACAGACGGGTCCCGGGCGCGCCCGACAGCAGCCGGTCGGCCAGGCCGGTGATGTGCGGGTGGGTCCGCGCGGTCGTGTCGCGCAGGGTGCGGGTCAGGGCGTCCCAGTCGTCCTGGGCGGTCCGGGCGCCGTCCGGCTCCGCGGCCGCGGTGTGCTCGGCGGCGGTCGCGGTGGCGTGCTGGAGGAGCAGATCGACGCCCCAGGCGGCCTGCGCGGGCGGTACGCCGCCCTCGTCGAGCAGGGCCAGCAGCGTCTCGATCAGATTCAGGTAGTGCGGGCCGTTCGGGCGGGCGGTGAGTGCCGAGCGGGCCAGGCTCGGGTGCTCGAAGAGCATCACGGTGTACGCGGTGAGCACCCGCTCCAGCCGCTCCCGCCAGGACCCCTCCGCCGGGGCCGGCCCGACCGTGCCGAGCAGTTCGTCCAGGACCGCCGCGTGCAGTTCGGCGGTGTTGCGGACGTACACGTAGAGCGAGGCCGGACCCGTGTCGAGCTCCTGGGCCAGGCGCCGCATGGTGACCTTGGGCAGGCCTTCGGCGCGCAGCACCGCGACGGCCGCCGCCACGATGCCCTCCCGGGTGAGGGCGGGCTTCGCCGGGCGTTCGCGACGGCTGCGGGGGGTGTCGGGGCGGTCTGTCATGCCGTCAAGTTAGCGAACATGTTCGTTCAGAACAAGTTCGTGACGAACATGTTCGTCACATCCCGTGCCGCCGCCGTTGGTTGCGTCGTCAACGGCCTTCCCCCGCCCGGGATCCCCGTCCGGGCTTCTGCCAGGATGCGGTACGTCATGGTGGAGATACCGAAATCGCCCCCGCCCGCGTCGCCCGCGTCGCGCGCCGTCCCGACGAGCGCCGACGTGGCCCGAGCGGCCGGCGTCTCGCGCGCGACCGTCTCCTACGTCCTCAACAACGCCACCGCGGTACGGATCAGCGAACCCACCCGCCGCCGCGTCCACCAGGCCGCGAAGGAACTGGGCTACGTCCCGCACGCGGCGGCCCGCAGTCTGCGCGCCGGGCACAGCCGCATGGTGCTCATGCCCGCCCCGGCGGTCCAGGCCGGTCCGCTCTACAGCCAGTTCCTCAACGAACTCCAGTGGGCGCTCGGCCGCTTCGACTACACGGTCGTGCAGTACGGCGCCGTCGGCGTGCACGGCGACGACGCCGCCCGCGCCTGGGCCGAACTCCGTCCGGTCGCCGTCCTCGTCCCCGGTGCCGGTCTCGGCCCGCGGGGTGTGGCCGTGCTCAAGCGCTCCGGCGCCCGCGCGGTGGTCACCCTCGGCCCCGAGTCCGTCGAGGGCGCGCACGCCCTGCTCATGGACCACGAGGGCGTCGGCCGCGCCGCCGGCGCCCACCTGTACGCCCGAGGCCGACGCCGCGTGGGCGTCGTCGTCCCCGCCGAACCCGGCCTGGAGGGCTTCTCCCGGCCCCGCCTCGCCGGGGTGCGCGACGCGCTGGCCGGCACCGACGCGACGGTCGTCGAACTGCCCCTCGACTACGAGGAGGAGTCCGCCGCCCGGCTCGCCGCCCGCTGGCGGGGACTCGGCCTCGACGCCGTGTTCACGTACAACGACGAGTACGCGATGCTGCTGATGCGCGCCCTCCAGGACGAGGGCGTCCGGATCCCCGACGAGACGGCCGTCATCGGTGCCGACGACCTCATGCTCGGCCGGCTGCTGCGGCCCCGGCTGAGCACGGTCCACATCGACCTGCCGTCCGGCCGCGACCTCGCCGAACTGGTCGACCGCGCGGTCCGCGACCCCGGCGCCGAGCCCGAGACACACCGGGTCCTGGGGGCCTCGGTGGTGCACCGCGACTCCAGCTGAGGGGGCGTGCCGCGCGGGCGGCGGCGTAGGCCCAGGTGTCCCGCCGAGGCCTACTGCGAGTCGTAGGCTTTGATGCTCACCGCCGGGCCGTAGGAGTTGCGCGCCACCGCGGCGGCGGCCTTCCCGGTCACCTGTACGACTGCCGTGCCGTGGGCCGGCACCTGCGTCAGGCCGCCGACCGGGGTGATCTCCACGGCTTGCTGCGTCGCGCCCTTGGGGGGCTGGTCCCAGAGGATGTAGGCGAGCCGTACGGCGACGGGAAAGTCGTCCGAGTTGGTGAGCCGGACGGCCGTGAAGCGCTCGAACCTGGTGATCTCGCGTCCGCGGCTGTCGAGTGCCTGGGTCGACACCTCGTGCGTCCCGGCGCGGACGCGCGCGAAGGCCGCGTCCCGCACGCTCACGCGGACATCGGCCACGTCCCGCCTGCCCGGACCGGAGAACCGCAGGATGTCGTAGGTGTATCCGTACGGCAGGACCAGGTTGCCGCGGTCGCCCCCGTACACCGTGCTCACCGTGACACCGGGCAGGACACGGCCGCTCTTGTCCAGCGCCTTGAGGGACAGCTCGGCGGTCGCCGAGCGGTGCACGGCGTTGTGGATCTGCAGCGTCTGATTGATGGTGTCGTCCGTATCGGAGGCACCCACGTAATGGAAGGACAGCATCCCGGTCAGCCCGTCGCGCACCGATGCGGGGCTGGAACCGGACGACGCTTTTCCGGGTCTCGCCGCGCCCGCGCCCGCGCCGGCCGCAGGCCCGCACCCGGACGCGAGCCCGCCGCCGACCGCCAAGGCCAAGCCTGCGGCCACCATTCTTCGTCGACCCGCCATCACGACAAGCACCCCTCCCCGACGTTCACTGACGGCGGGACGTTATCCGATCATCCTCCGCGGCCAACCGGTGCCCCCGGTTGGATTTCCGCGCGCTCGAAATCTGTCTCCGGTGCTCCTCGGGGCATGCGGGATCTTCCGGGCGCACGGCTTCGAAGTCCGTATGTCGCGGGCCGTCTTCTTTTCGAAGGACGTGACTAGGATGTTGCACGCTCAACCAGATCGGGATGCGTTCGACCACCGGATGCGGCTCGCGCGGCTGCGCCGGAACATCGTGTCCCGTCACGCGGCCGGCGAACCGGCCGCGCACCACACGGGACTCCCGCCCCGAGTCCCGCCGGTCACGAACGGAGAGCCGCCATGCCGTTGCTCGACCCCAAGACCTGGCAGTCCCGGACACTGACGGGGCCGGAGTACGCCGTCACCGAGCCCGCCACCGGCGACACCCTGGGCACGGTCATCCTGGCCGGAGCCGAGGACGTCCGTACGGCCGCGGCCGACGCCCACGACGCTCAGGCGGAGTGGGCGCGCCTGCCGCACTTCGTCCGAGCCGGGGTGCTGCGCAGGGCCGGCGACCTGTTCGCGGAGCACGCCGACGAACTGCGCGAGTGGATCGTCCGTGAGGCGGGGTCCGTCCCCGGCAAGGCCGACTTCGAACTGCACGTCGCGGCCCAGGAGTGCTACGAGGCCGCCGCACTGGCCTCCCGCCCGGCCGGACAGGTGCTTCCCAGCGAGGCGCCCAGGCTGTCGTACACCCGGCGCGTCCCGGTCGGTGTGGTCGGCGTGATCGCCCCGTTCAACGCCCCGCTGATCCTGTCCATCCGCTCGGTCGCCCCGGCCCTCGCCCTCGGCAACGCCGTCGTACTGAAGCCCGACCCCCGCACGGCGGTCTGCGGCGGCCTCGCCCTGGCCGCGGTCTTCGCGGCGGCGGGCCTGCCCGACGGGCTGCTGCACGTCGTGCCCGGCGGGCCCGAGGCCGGTCAGGCACTGGTGGCCGATCCGCAGGTGCCCGTACTGTCCTTCACCGGCTCCACCGCTGCGGGGCGCGCCGTCGGGGAGGCGGCCGGACGGCACCTGAAGCGGGCGCATCTGGAGCTGGGCGGCAACTCCGCCCTGATCGTGCTGGAGGACGCCGACCTCGACGCGGTGATCTCCACGGCCGCCTGGGGCTCGTTCTTCCACCAGGGCCAGATCTGCATGACGACCGGCCGCCACCTGGTGCACCGGTCCCTGTATTCGGAGTACGTCGAGCGGCTCGCCGCCAAGGCCGACGCCCTGGCGGTCGGCGACCCGCACCGCGCACAGGTCCATCTCGGCCCGCTGATCGACGCCACCCAGCTCGCCAAGGTGCACGCCCTGGTCGAGGCGAGCACGGCCCAGGGCGCCAGGCTCGCAGCGGGCGGCACCCACGAGGAACTGTTCTACCGGCCGACCGTCCTCGCGGACGTCGGCGACCGGACCCCCGCCTACGCGGAGGAGGTCTTCGGCCCGGTCGCGCCCGTACGCCCCTTCGCCACCCTGGGCGAAGCCGCGACGCTCGCCGCCGACAGCCCCTACGGCCTCTCCCTGGGCATCGTCACCCGGAACGCCGCCCGCGGCCTGGACCTCGCCGAGCGGATCCCGACCGGCATCGTCCACATCAACGACCAGACCGTGAACGACGAGGCCGTGGCACCCTTCGGGGGCGTCGCCGCGTCCGGCACCGGCGCCCGCTTCGGCGGCGAGGCCAACCTGGAGGCCTTCACCGACGTGCGCTGGACGACGGTGCGCCCGGACGTGGCCCCCTACCCCTTCTAGGAACTGGTCCCTCCCGGTTCCAGGGGCTGGTCCCTCACGGTTCCGAGGGCTCAGCCCGGGATCTCCGCCGGGAGCCGCTCGCCCCTACTCGCCCTGAGCCTGCGCCTGCTCCTGCTGCTCGGCGATGCTCTTGCGGACCTCGTCCATGTCCAGCTTCCGGGCCTGGCCGATGACGTCCGTGAGAGCGGGCGCGGGCAGCGCCCCGGGCTGGGCGAACACGGCCACCTGGTCGCGGACGATCATCAGCGTCGGGATGGACTGGATGCCGAAGGCCGCGGCCAGCTCCGGCTGGGCCTCGGTGTCGATCTTGCCGAAGACCAGGTCCGGGTTCTCCTCGGCGGCCTTCTCGTAGACGGGTGCGAACTGACGGCACGGCCCGCACCAGGCAGCCCAGAAGTCGATGAGGACGAACTCGTTCTCCGTCACCGTCTGGTCGAAGTTCTCCTTGGTCAGCTCCACGGTGCTGCTCATGCGTGCATCCCTCTCTCTGGTGTGGGGGCGAAACCGTCCGCACAACACTGCTGGACGGGGAGGTATTCCACCGGGTACGCGGCGCACGTACCCGTGTGGCCACCGGGCACACCACCCAGCAGACTGGGCCCATGACGGAAACGGAATCCATCGCGTACGACGTCGTGGTGCTCGGGGCCGGGCCCGTGGGGGAGAACGTCGCCGACCGCACCCGCGCGGCCGGCCTGTCCACCGCGGTCGTGGAGAGCGAACTGGTCGGCGGCGAATGTTCCTACTGGGCCTGCATGCCCAGCAAGGCCCTGCTGCGCCCGGTCATCGCCCGCGCCGACGCCCGCCGTGTGCCGGGCCTGCGCCAGACGGTGCAGGGCCCCCTCGACGCGGCCGCGGTCCTCGCCCACCGCGACTACTACACCTCGCACTGGAAGGACGACGGCCAGGTGGCGTGGCTGGACGGTATCGGCGCCGTCCTCCACCGCGGTCACGGACGCCTCGCGGGACCCCGCACGGTGACGGTGACCGGCCCCGACGGCGAGCGGCACGTCCTCACCGCCCGGCACGCCGTCGCCGTGTGCACCGGCACCCGCGCCCAGTTGCCCCCGTTGCCGGACCTCGCCGACGTACGGCCCTGGACCAGCCGGGAGGCCACCAGCGCGCAGGCGGTGCCCGGCCGGCTCGTGGTGGTGGGCGGCGGTGTGGTCGCCACCGAGATGGCCACCGCCTGGCGGGCCCTCGGCTCGCAGGTCACCGTCCTCGTCCGCGGCAAGGGCCTGCTGCCCCGTATGGAGCCGTTCGCCGGCGAACTGGTCGCAGAGGGACTCGCCGAGGCGGGCGTCGACGTCCGTACCGGCACGTCCGTGGAGTCGGTGACCCGGGAGAACGGCACCGTCGTGGTGGTCACCGGCACCGGGGACCGTATCGAGGCCGACGAGATCCTGTTCGCCACCGGCCGTGTCCCGCACACCGACGACATCGGCCTCGACACCATCGGCCTGGAGCCCGGCTCCTGGCTCCCGGTCGACGACAGCCTGCGGGTGTCCGGCAGCGAGTGGCTGTACGCGGTCGGCGACGTCAACCACCGCGCCCTGCTCACCCACCAGGGGAAGTACCAGGCCCGGATCGCGGGCGCCGCGATCGCCGCCCGCGCGGCCGGGGTGCCCGTCCTGGAGACGGACCCCTGGGGCGCCCACTCCGCGACGGCCGACCACGGCGCCGTTCCCCAGGTCGTCTTCACCGACCCGGAGGTGGGGGCGGTCGGCCTGTCGCTCGCGGAGGCCGAACAGGCCGGCCACCGGGTGCGCGCCGTCGACGTGGAGATGTCCTCGGTGGCCGGTGCCGGGCTCTACGGCGACGGCTACCACGGGCGCGCCCGCATGGTCGTCGACCTCGACCGCGAGGTCCTCCTCGGTGTCACCTTCGCCGGCCCCGGCGTCGGCGAGCTGACCCACTCGGCGACCGTCGCCGTCGCCGCGGAGGTGCCGATCGGCAGGCTCTGGCACGCGGTCCCGTCGTATCCGACGATCAGCGAGGTGTGGCTGCGGCTGCTGGAGGCCTACCGGGGCTGACCGGGACCGGCCGGGGACCGAGAGGGCGTGGGGCGGAGGTCTCGCGGGCGTCGGCCACGGGTGGACGCCCGCGGCGGCGTCCCGCCGGGCGCCCGCGGGGTCCCGTCAGCCCGGCAGCTCGAACCCCAGCGCCTTCGCGGCCTCCTCGGGCGTCGCCGCCGCCCAGCGCTCCAGCATCGCCTGGTTCGAGGACAGCGAACGCGGCTCCGCCCGGTCGAGGTAGAGCATGCCGTCCAGGTGGTCGGTCTCGTGCTGCACGATCCGGGCGGGCCAGCCGGTGAACACCTCGTCCAGCGCCCGGCCGTGCTCGTCCTCGCCGGTCAGCCGCACCGCGGTCGGCCGGGCCACCACCGCCTGCCACCCGGACACGCTCAGGCAGCCCTCGAAGAACGCGGCGCGGGAGGTGCCGACCGGCTCGTACGACGGATTGACCAGCACCCGGAACGGCTGCGGCACCCGGCCCCGGGCCAGCCGCACCTCGTCGGGCACCGGCGCCGGATCCTCGATGACCGCGATCCGCAGCGGCACGCCCACCTGTGGTGCCGCGAGACCGACCCCCGGCGCCGCGCGCATGGTGACGCGCAGCGCCTCGACGAAACGGGCCAGCAGCGCGGGGTCCAGGTCGCCGTCGTACCGCTCGGTGCCGCGCCGCAGCACCGGGTCGCCGGCCGCGACGATGGGCAACGGGCCGTCGGTGACGAGGAGTTCCTCGACCAGTTCGACAAGGGGGGTGCGAGCGCTCGGAGATGCCATCGCGCCAGCATGCCACGGCGCTCCGCGCCCCCCGGCATCCCTGTGTGACGCACACCACTCGATTCGCCGGGAACTCGGCCGTGCTCCGCTCCGACTACTGGACCGCCACGATCACCGTCATGGCAGCCCACGTCCCCGACCGCCGGAGAAGCCGCCGATGACCATCGCTCCCTCGACCACCACGGACGAGGTCCCCCAACCCGCCGCGGCCGCGTCGTCCCCGCGCGGCTGGGCCGCCCCCCTGCGCCCGCTGATCCTGCGTCTGCACTTCTACGCGGGCGTGCTGGTCGCGCCCTTCCTGCTCGTCGCCGCGGTCACCGGCCTGCTGTACGCGGGCTCCTACCAGGCCGAGAGGCTCCTCTACGCCCACGAGTTGACCGTGCCCGTGGGTGACACCGAGCTGCCGGTGTCCGAGCAGGTGGCCGCCGCCCGCAAGGCCCACCCCGAGGGCACCGTCACCGCTGTACGGCCCTCCCCGGAGCCGGACGCGACCACCCGCGTGCTGCTGTCCGGCGTCGAGGGCGTCGACGCGAGCCACTCCTACGCGGTGTTCGTCGACCCGTACACAGGCAAGGTGCGCGGCGCCCTCGAACAGTACGGCTCGTCCGGCGCGTTGCCGCTGCGTACCTGGATCAGCGAACTCCACCGCAACCTGCACCTCGGCGAGAGCGGCCGCCTCTACAGCGAACTCGCCGCGAGCTGGCTGTGGGTCGTCGCGCTCGGCGGCGTGGTGCTGTGGTTCTCGCGCCGTCGCGCCCTGCGCAAGGTGCGCGGCACCAGCGGCAGGCGCCGCACGCTGAGCCTGCACGGCAGCGTCGGTGTGTGGGCCGCGGCCGGGTTCGTGTTCCTCTCGGCGACCGGCCTGACCTGGTCGACGTACGCGGGCGCCAACATCGACGAACTGCGCACCGCGCTCGGCCACTCCACTCCGTCGGTGTCCGCGGCGGTCGGCGGCGAGCACGCCGGGCACGACACGGCCGCCGCCTCCGGCGGGGACGCCGGGCACGGCGTCGGCCTCGACCGGGTCCTCGCCGCCGCGCGCGCCGAAGGGCTGGACGGCCCGGTGGAGATCGTCCCGCCCGCGGACGCCTCCTCCGCGTACGTGGTCAAGCAGATACAGCGGGGCTGGCCCACGCAGCAGGACACGGCCGCGGTCGACCCGGCCACCGGCGAGGTCACGGACGTCCTGCGGTTCGCGGACTATCCGGTGCTCGCCAAACTGACCCGCTGGGGCATCGACCTGCACTCCGGCAGTCTGTTCGGACTGGCCAACCAGATCGCGCTGATGCTGCTCGCGCTGTCGCTGGTCCTGCTGATCGTGTGGGGTTACCGCATGTGGTGGCAGCGCGGCCGAGGCTCTGCCTTCGGCCGGCCCGTGCCGCGCGGCGCCTGGCAGCAGGTGCCGCCGTACGTCCTGGTCCCGGCGCTGGCCGTGGTCGCCGTCCTCGGCTACTTCGTGCCGCTGCTCGGCATCCCGCTGGCCTGTTTCGTCGCCGCCGACGTGGTCGCCGGTGAGATCGCGCACCGGCGGGCGCGGCGGACCCCCGCGAGCGGGGCACCGGCCGAGTGAGGTGAGGCGGCCGAGGGCGGGTCGTCGAGGCAGGTGTTTCCTGATCCCGCACGGGGCGACGCCGTTGTCGCGGCGTGCGGGACCAGGAGCTGTGTCAGGTCCGTTCTCAGACCTGTTCGAAGTCGCCCGCGAGCGCCGAGGCGATCCGCAGGTGCGAGGCGGCCTCCTCGTGGCGGCCCTGGCGCTCCAGGGTGCGGCCCAGCATGAGGCGGGCGTAGTGCTCGACCGGGTCGCGCTCCACGATGACGCGCAACTCCGTCTCCGCGCGGCGCAGTTGGGCCGAGTGGAAGTAGGCGCGGGCCAGCAGCAGCCGCGGCGCGGTCTGCTCCGGCACCTCCTCGACCAGCCCGCCCAGCACGCGCGCGGCGGCGGCGTATTCCTTGGCGTCGAAGAACATCCCGGCTCGCTCCCAGCGCTCCGCCGTCGTTCCGTGGTCGTAGTACGTCGTGTCCACTCGTGACCTCCTTCGGGGGCGACAACGGAGCAGGGTAGTTCAATATTCCACTACCTGGGGCGGGGCTCCACGGGGTCAGACGTCGAGGTGCGGCAGCCGTCGGTCCAGCCACCCGGGGAGCCACCAGTTGCCGCGCCCCAGCAGGAACATCAGGGACGGCACCAGCACGAGACGGACGACGGTGGCGTCGAGGACGACGCTGACGGCGAGACCCAGGGCCAGCATCTTCACCACGACGGCCGCGGACCCGGTGAAGGACAGGAACACGACCGTCATGATCATGGCGGCGCAGCTGATCACCCGTCCGGTCACGGACAGGCCCGCGCCGACGGACCGCCTGTTGTCGTGCGTGGCGTGCCACTCCTCGGCGATCCGGGAGAGCAGGAAGATCTCGTAGTCCATGGACAGGCCGAAGACGATGGCGAACATCATCATGGGCACGTAGGACTCGATCGGCACGGGTCCGCTCAGGCCGAGCAGGCCGGCGCCCCAGCCCCACTGGAAGACCGCGACGAGGACGCCGTACGAGGCGCCGGTGGTCAGGAGGTTGAGGACGACCGCCTTGAGCGGGATCACCAGACTGCGGAAGGTCACCGTCAGCAGCAGGAACGCGCAGACCAGGACGATGCCGATGATCAGGGGCAGGCGCTCGGTGACGGTGTCGCGGAACTCGAACCGGCCGGCGGTGCTGCCGGTCAGGTAGGCCGTCGCGCCGGTGCCCTCCAGCGTCTCGGGCAGCGTGCGGTCGGTCAGGGTGTCGAACAGGGTGCCGGTCCGCGCGGACTGGGGCCCGGTGGCCGGGGTGAGCGTGGCGACGAGGAGCCTGCCGTCCTCGGTGGGGTGCGGCGGGGTGACGCGGGCGACGCCGTGGGTCTTCGCCAGGCCGTCGGCCAGCGTCTCGACTATCAGGCCGGCGGGTTCGCTAGCGTGCCCGAGGTCGACCACCACCGTGAAGGGGCCGTCGGCTCCCGGGCCGTAACCGGGTCCGTCGGCCTCGGCGATCCAGTCGTAGGCGGTGCGGGTGGTGCTGCCGGCCGGGTCGGCGCCGGCGTCGATGTGTCCCAGGCGCATGGAGAACAGCGGGATCGTGCAGAGTCCGACGACGGCGAGCCCGGCGGTGAGGAACGTCCCGGGGCGGCGGGCGACCAGGCCCGCGTAGCGGTGCCAGCCGTCGTGCACTCCCGCGGTCTCGGCGACCGGGCGGCGCAGGCGCAGCCGGTCGACCCGGCGCCCCACCAGCCCCATGGCGGCGGGTACCAGGGTGAGCGCCGCGAGGGCCGTGACCAGGACGGCCAGGGTGGCGGCGAGCCCCAGCCGGCCGATCATGCTCAGGCCGCAGGCGTACAGGCTGAGCAGGGCCACCGACACGGTCAGGGCCGCGACCAGGACGGCCTTGCCGCTGCCCGCGGTGGTGCGGCCGACGGCCGTCCCGGTGTCGTACCCGTCGATCAGGTCCTGGCGGAACCGGGTGATCAGGAACAGGGCGTAGTCGATGCCCACGCCGAGCCCGAGCATCGTGGCCAGCGTGGGCGCCGACGTGGCGAAGGTGAGGACGCCGGCGACGATGCCGACGACGCCCAGTCCGACGCCGACGCCGATGATCGCGGTCACCAGCGGCATGACGGCGGCGGCGACGCTGCCGAACGCGAGCAGCAGGACGAGCAGTGCGGCGCCGAGGCCGGTGAGCTCGGCGGCGAGGTCGTCGGCGGGGGCGCGCGCGACGGTGTCCAGGTCGCCGCCGTAGCCGACGCCGACACCCGCGGCCCGGGCGGGTGCCGTCGCCTGGTCGAGCCGGTCGGTGTACGCGTGGCCGAGCGACTTCAGGTCCTGGTCGAAGGAGACCGTCGTGTAGGCGGTGGCGCCGTCCGCGCTGGTCACCGGGGCCGAGACGCCCGTGACGTGCGGCAGGTCCCGCAGCCGCTCCAGCGAGGCGTCGAGCCCGTCCGGGCCCGCGGACAGCCTGCCGGAAGCGGTATGGAAGACGACCTTCCCGCTCGGGTCGGCGAGTGCCGGGTCGGACGCCTCCAGCAGGTCGGCGCCGGCCTGGGTCCGGCTGCCGGGCAGGTTCACCTCGTCGCTGTACGTCGCTCCGACCGTCTGCCGGCCCAGGAGCGCGGCGGCGAGCACCAGGAGCCAGGCGGCGATCACCCACAGCGGGTGCCGGGCGCAGAAGGCGCCGACGCGGTGCGGCGCGGACCGGCGCGGGGTCAGGGAAGAAGAGAGAGAAGGAGGAGAAGAAGGAGGAGAGGACACCGGGCCTCCAGGAGGACGTGACAGGGCCGCCACCGCTGAAGTGGCAGGCCTGACACAACCGTAGAACTGGCAGGGGTGTCAATTGGCATGGGTGACAGTTTTTGGACCGCTCAGGCCTTACGTCCCCCGGGGGCGCAGGCGTCCGACCCCTTGGCGGCGGTCTTGCCGGTGTCGGGCGACAGCCGGAACTCCAGGGCGAGCCCCCCGTCCCCCGCGTGGGCGCCGGTGAGCACGGTGCCGGCGGGCAGCGAGCCGATGTCCACGGTGCGCGGCTTGAGCCGGTCGGCGAGTCCGGCGCCGCCGGGCAGCGCGGACAGCGCCTGGACGGACAGGTCGCGGCCGAAGACGTTGACGCTCGCGGGCGTGAGGTGAGGGTGTGCGAGGTGGTGGAGAGGTCCGTCACCACGGTGACGGGTATCCCCGTGGTGCCCGCGGTGCCGGTGAGGGTGAGATGGGTGCCGTCGGTGCCGGGTTCGAAGGTGCCGCCCTCGTCCGGGAGGCTCTTGCCGAGTCCGGCGTAGGGGACGGTGGCCGTCGCGGTGCCGCCCGACGACCCGCCGTCCGTGGACACGTCGTGCAGGGACGCGTCGACGCTCAGCTCGGTCCCCTGGCGCCGCACGCCCTCGGCGCTGACGTGGACGGTGCCCACCCTGCCGGTCAGGGTCCTGAGGCCGGCGAGGGTGTCGTCGAGATCCACGGAGACGCCCTTGGCGTCGAGGCGGCAGGCGGCGGTCTCGGCGACGCGCCGTTTCACCTTGTGTTCCACGACGAGATCGGTCGCCCCGGCCGCCGCGGCGACGGTGACGGCGACGCCGGCGATGAGGATGACGCGACGGGGGTTCTTCACGGTGTGGTGGCTCCGATCGAGGACAGGATGGCGAAGGCTTCGGGCAGCAGGCGCTCGGGTTCCACCGGAACGCCGGCCTGGCGTCGGCCGCGCAGGGTGCGCAGGACCGCCCGTGCCGCGGACAGGGCGGAGTTGGCGATGACGGCCGCCCGCAGGTCGGCGTCCGGCGTGTGCGCGGGCAGGCGCTGGGCGACGAGTTCGGTGAGCCGCTCCTCGAACTCGGCGAACTGATGGGCCAGGGCTGCCCGCGCGTGCTCGCGCACCTCGTCGATCGGATGCCCCAGCGCGGTCAGGCTGCTGCCGGCGAAGTAGGCGGCCACGTCGCTCAGCGCGCCGCAGGCCGCCTGGAGCGCGCTGTCGCTCTCCGGCCGGGCGAGGAAGGCGGTCTCGATCCTGGCGTAGAGCTCGACACCGTCCGGCAGAAGCAGGGCTTCCTTGCTGTCGAAGTAGCGGAAGAAGGTCCGCTCGGAGACGTTCGCCCCGGCCGCGATGTCGGCGACCGTCGTCTGCGCGAAGCCGTGGTCGCGGAACAGGCGGCTCGCGGCCTCGCGCAGGTTGCGGCGGGTCTCGTCCTTCTTGCGCTCCCGCAGCCCGGGGCCCGGGGTTCTCGTCGCCATGCCGACACCCTCACTTTTCCCGCTGGTTCTGTCAATTGTCATAGCTGCCACTTTCCTGCGGGCGGCGGTCCGGTGCCCGGACGACACAGACTAGGCCGGGGCCGAAGCGCGGACGACGGACTGACGGAGCGGGCCCGGCGGGGCTAGGTTGGGCGGCATGAGCAATCTTGATCGCGCGCCGGTTCCCGCCGTCTGCGGGGGCCGTGGGTTCGTCGTGGCGGAGCCGGTACGCGAGCTCCTGAGCCCCCGTCGGGTCAGGCTCGGCGAGTCCACCGAGGTCCGCCGCCTGCTGCCCAACCTGGGCCGGCGCATGGTGGGCGCCTGGTGCTTCGTGGATCACTACGGCCCCGACGACATCGCCGACGAGCCCGGCATGCAGGTGCCTCCGCACCCGCACATGGGACTTCAGACGGTGAGCTGGCTGCACGAGGGCGAGGTGCTGCACCGCGACTCCACCGGCAGCCTCCAGACGATCCGGCCCCGCGAGCTGGGTCTGATGACCTCCGGACGGGCCATCAGCCACTCCGAGGAGAGCCCCAGGTCGCATGCCCGCTTCCTGCACGGGGCGCAGCTGTGGGTGGCCCTGCCCGACAGCGACCGGCACACCGACCCGCACTTCGAACACCACGCCGAACTGCCGGTCGTCACCACGCCCGGACTGCGAGCCACGCTGATCCTCGGCGGCCTCGACGGCGCGGCCTCGCCCGGGACGACGTACACCCCGATCGTCGGCGCCGACCTGGCCCTCGCCGCCGGCGCGGACGTACGCCTGCCCCTGGAGCCGGACTTCGAGTACGCCGTGCTCTCCATGTCCGGCGAGGCCCGGGTGGACGGCGTGCCGCTGCTGCCCGGCTCGATGCTCTACCTCGGCTGCGGCCGTCACGAACTGCCGCTGCGCGCCGAGTCGGACGCGGCGCTGATGCTCCTGGGCGGTGAGCCGTTCGAGGAGGAGCTGATCATGTTCTGGAACTGGATCGGACGGACCCAGGAAGAGATCGAGCGGGCTCGCCGGGACTGGACGGAGGGCACCCGGTTCGGTGAGGTGAAGGGCTACGCGGGCGATCCGCTGCCGGCCCCCGAACTGCCGCCGCTGCCACTGAAGCCGCGGGGGAGGGCACGCTGAACCGGGCGGCTCCGGAGTGGTCTGTGCGAGCGGGCGACTGAAGGGCGATATCGGGACATATGTAGCTATAGAAATATTTGCTGACATAGTGCCGGCATGGAGATCACCACGGGAGAACCGGGCCGCCGTGGGCGCCGCCGCGGTCTCGTCACCCGCCGCAGCGTCCTCGCCCTCACGGGTGCCGCCGGGATCGCCGGAGCCTGCGTGCTCGTCGGGCTGGTCGGCGGTGCCCCCCACGGCGGCCACCGTCCCGCGGGCCGGCCCGGCCCCTCGGCGATCCCGTCCCCCGGCGCCGCCGGCATCGGCGACCCGCTGATGCCGCTCGACGGCAACGGCGGTTACACGGTCCGCCATTACACGCTCGCCTTCGACTGGCGGGCACCGCGGACCCCCTTCGCGGCCGAGGCCACCGTCGACGCCACCGCCACCCAGGCCCTGTCCCGCTTCGACCTCGACTTCGCGGGCAACACCCTGCACACGGTCACCGTCGACGGCGCGCCGGCGGCCTTCGCACGCGACGGCGACGAACTCGTCGTCACCCCCGCGAAGCCGATCCCGCAAGGCCGCGCCTTCACCGTGCGGGTCGCCTACACCGCCGATCCCACCCAGCGACGCCGGCGCGACGACGCGATCGCGGAGTACGGCTGGGTGCCCACGCCCGACGGCACCGTGCTCTACGCACAGCCCGACGGCGCCAAGATGGTCTTCCCGGCGAACGACCACCCGAGCCTGCGGGCGCCGGTCACCTTCCGCGTCACCACCCCACCGGGCCTGAGCGCGGTGGCCAACGGCCGGCTCGTCGAGCGCGTGAGCCGGCCCGACGGCCGGGTCCGGTGGACGTACGACTCCGAGCAGCCGGTCGCGGCCCAGCTGATCCAGCTGGCGATCGGGAAGTTCGCCTTCGTCGACAGCACCGGCCCGCGCGGGCTGCCCGTCCGCGACGTGGTCCCGGACGGCCTGGTCGCCGACACCGAGGAGTACCGCTCGCTCACCCCCGGGCACCTGGCCTGGCTGGAACAGCGCCTGGGCCCCTACCCCTTCCGCCGCTACGGCGTGCTGGTCGGGGACACCGACCTGCCGGTGGCGCTGGAGTCGCAGTCGCTGTCGGTCGTACCGCGGGCCGACCTGCTCGGCGACCGGGTCGGTGCCGAGCGCAACCTCGTGCACGAGCTGGCCCACCACTGGACCGGTGACAGCGTCGCCATCAGACGGTGGTCCGACCTGTGGCTGAGTGAGGGTCATGCCCGGTTCTACGAACGGCTCTACTCCGCCACGCACGGCGGTGTCGCCCTGGAGGACGCGATGCGGGACGCGTACGAGCAGCACGACCAGTGGCGCCACGACGACGGGGCGCCCGCCGAACCCACCGAGCCCACCCTCTTCCGTCAGATGCGGTACGACGGCTCGGCCCTGGTGCTCTACGCCCTCCGGGAGAAGGTCGGCGAGCAGGCCTTCGACCGGATCGAGCGGGCCTGGGTGACGAAGTATCAGGGCCGGGCTGCGGGCACCCGGGACTTCGTCGCGCTCGCCTCGACGGTCGCGGGTGAGGACCTCGCCCCGTTCCTGACGCCGTGGCTGTACGGGCCGTCCACCCCGCCCATGCCGGGGCACCCCGACTGGACGGTCGACCCGGTCCAGGACTGAGCCGCCGCACCGCCCGTACTGCCGCCGACCGGGTGGCCTCTGCCGGGCTGCTGGTCCACGCCGGTGACAGTTGGCGCGACGTGGCACGTCGGACACGGAAGCGTACGAGGGGTGGCGTAGAGGGCAACTCCTTTGTCCTGGTTGCGACGAGCATGGTTGGAGTCCTGAGCAATGATGAGAAGACCTGCCGCCCCCCGTCTCCCGAGCGTCGTCCGGCGACGCCGTCTGTTGATCTGTGTGACCGCGTCGGCGGCGCTCGTGGTGCCCCTGCTGACCGGTCCGCTGGGTGGCGTGGCGGCCGACCGGCGCCTGCAGGACGTCTTCATCGACGCGGCGGACGAGTACCACGTGCCACGCAACGTCCTGATGGGCGTGGCCTACCTCCAGTCGCGCTGGGACTCCCATCCCGGCGCCCCGAGCGTCGTCGGCGGCTACGGGCCGATGCACCTGGTGGACGCCGGGATGGCGCGCCCCCGCAGCGTCCGGCCGGGCACGATGGCCGCGGGACCGCAGTCCTCACCCGAGGCGAACGTCCCCGGCGGGCGCACCGCTCAGCCCGCGGACCTCCGGCGGGCCGCCCGCCTGATCGGCGTCTCGGAGGAGCGGCTGAGGACGGACGCCGCCGCCAACGTGCGGGCCGGCGCGGCTCTTCTGGCGGAGACGCAACGACAGCTCGGCAAGCCCCTCAGCGACGACACCGACGACTGGTGGGAGGCGGTGGCGCGGTTCCCGGGCACGGAGGACAAGGTGTCGGCGGCGACGTACGCCAACGACGTGTTCGCGGTGATCCGCACGGGCGCGCACCGCACCACCGACGCGGGGCAGAAGGTCACCCTCGCCGCCAGCCCGGGCGTGCGTCCGCACCGCGCGGCGGCCCCGCGCTCCCCGAAGGACGTCGAGTGCCCGCCGGAGCTGACCTGCTCCTGGCTGAGCGCGCCGTACGTCGAGTTCGACGACGGCGCCGGGTACGGCAATCACGACCTGGCCGACCGGCCCCGGGACCAGAAGATCGAGTACATCGTCATCCACGACACCGAGGCATATCTGCCGAACATGTTCGCGACCGTGCAGGATCCGACGGAGGCCTCCTGGCACTACTCCATCAGTTCCAAGGACGGTCACATCACCCAGCACATCAGGACCAAGGACATGGCCTGGCACTCCGGCAGCCAGTTCGTGAACGCCCGTTCGATCGGCATTGAGCATGAAGGTTTCCTCACCCAGCCCAACACCTGGTACACCGAACAGATGTACCAAGCGTCAGCCCGCCTGGTGCGCTACCTGGCGAAGAAGTACGGCGTCCCGCTCGACCGGCAGCACATCTTCGGTCACGACAACGTGCCGTCCCCGACCGCCGACAGCATCCCCGACATGCACGACGACCCCGGCCCCTTCTGGGACTGGCGGCACTACTTCGACCTGCTCGGCGCACCGTTGCGGGCCACCGGCCCGGCGCAGAGCGACATGGTGACGATCCTGCCCGACTTCGCCACCCACAAGCCCCGGTTCACCGGGTGCGCCGAGGACGGCGTGGTGTGCGCGCCGCACGGCTCCAGCGCCGTCCGCCTGTACACCGAGCCGTCCGAGAAGGCCCCGCTGATCCAGGACCCGGGCCGGCGCCCGGAGGGCGACGACTCCACCGAGGACGTCAACGACCTCGGGTCGCGGGTCTCCGCCGGCCAGACCTTCGCGGTCGCCGAGCGCAACGGCGACTGGACGGCGATCTGGTTCCAGGGCGAGAAGGCCTGGTTCAAGAACCCGAAGAAGCACCCGACGGCCGTCGGGGCGAGCGGCCGGATGGTGATGCCGAGAGAGGGCCTGAGCGAGATCCCGGTGTACGGGCGGGCCCTCCCGGAGGAGGACGCCTACCCCGAGGGGATGGAGGAGCCGGACGAGTCGCCCCTGCCGTACGAGCTCCAGGCGGGCCAGCGGTACGTGACCCAGTCCCGCCTCGACGGCTCCTACGTGGACCGGTCGTACTTCGTCGAGTCTCCGAACCCGGTGGTGAAGGGCCACGAGGAGTACTTCGAGATCCAGTTCGGCCACCGGCTCGCCTATGTCCGGGCGAGTGACGTGGACGTGGTGGACGCGCCGGCCGCGGCGGGCCCGCCCGGACAGGCGGACCCCGTACCCGGGCAGTGAGGACGGCGGCCCTCGCGGGGTGAGGGCCGGCGGACGGGACCACGGGACGGCCGGCAGCGAGGTCGAGGACCGCGAAGACGACCCGCCGCCGGCCCCCGGGCCGGCCCCGCCCCGCCCCCGGGAGCGCGGCGCGGACGTCCGTCAGCCGGCGCCCGTACGCCGGGGAAACGCCTGCTCGGTCCAGATCGTCTTGCCCCCGGGGGTGTAGCGGGTGCCCCAGGTCTGGGCCAGTTGCGCGGCGATGAACAGCCCCCGTCCGCCCTCGTCGGCCGTGCGGGCGTGGCGCAGATGGGGCGCGGACGCGCCGGAGTCACGCACCTCGCACGTCAGCGTACGGTCGTTGACGAGACGGACCTCCAACGGCGGGCTGCCGTAGCGGATGGCGTTGGTGACCAGCTCGCTGACGATGAGTTCGGTGTTGAATCCCGTCTCCTGCTCCATCCCCCACTTGTCGAGCTGCGCGCGTGTCCAGTGCCGGGCGAGCGCCACCGCGGTCGGTTCCGCCTCGAGCCGCAGGACGGCGATCCGGTCGGTCGGGAAGGACCGCACCCGCGCGACGATCACCGCCGCGTCGCCCGCCCCCAGCCCGGGCGGGAGGGCGTAGACGATGTCGTCGCACAGATCCTGCAAGGGCCGGCCCGCGTAGTCCGGCAGGGCCCGCAGCTGCCGGGACGACTCCGCGAGGTAGGAGGTCAGCAGTGGATCGCTGGCGAAGACCAGGACGCTGCCGTCCGGCACCGCGAACTGCCCGGCGGCGAACGGCGTGTCCTCCTCGGAGCCGAGACAGGGGCCCGAGGGGGTGTCCAGGGCGGTGACGGTGCCGTCGGGCCGGACGAGCACGGGGGACAGCCGGCCGGCTGCCGCCATCGTGCAGCGACCGGTCAAGGGGTCGTGGACGGCGTACACGCAGTCGGCGGTGAGCGCCTCGCGGCGCAGGGGCTCGCCCAGGGGCAGGCCCGCCCGCTCCGCCGCCAGATGGGCGGCCGTGTCGTGCAGCCGGGCCAGGAGTTCGTCGGGGGCCAGGTCGAACGTGGACAGGGACCGCACGACCGTGCGCAGCTGGCCCATGGTGGCCGCCGCGTTGAGCCCCTGCCCGGACACGTTGCCGACCACGAGGGCGGTGCGGGCGCTGGACAGCGCGATGGTGTCGTACCAGGCGCCGGGGTCGGCACCCGTGACGCACAGATAGGCGGTCTCCAGGGAGGTGTGGGTCTCCGGGCTCCGGGGCAGCAGCTGACGCTGGACGGTCGCGGCCACGCTGTGTTCCCGGGTGAAGCGGCGCGCGTTGTCGATGGACAGGGCCATGTGGGCGGCCAGTTCGACCGCGAGCTGCCGGTCGCCCTCGTCGAAGGCCGGCGACCGCCCGGTGCGGTAGAGGCTGACGAGGCCCAGGACCGTGTCCCGCAGGGTCAGCGGAACCGCGAGCAGCGTGTGGGAGTCCGAGGTACGGATGGCCGCGGCCCGCGGCGGGTCGATGGCCAGCCAGGGGGCGTCCTGGCTCAGGGTCACCACCCGGGGACACAGATCCGCCATGGCCTGTGTGAAGGGCGTCGGTCCGGGCAGCCGGTGGACGTCACCCACCGGATGGGCCTCGGGAGGATGCGCCGCCATGCTGCGGAAGGCGGTGCGCAGCAGGGGAGTGTCCGGCGGCAGCGGGGCGAGCGGCGGCTCGTCGCCGCGGATCACCGCGTCGACCACCTCCACGATCGCGATGTCGGCGAACTCGGGCACCAGGACCCGGACCAGTTCCGCGCAGGACACCGCCGAGTCCATCGTCCGTCCCACGTTCCGGCGGACGGTCTCCAGTACGCGGGCGCGGCCCCGGGCCCGCTCCCGATCGGTGACGTCGACGGAGGTGACGCCCACGCCGAGGACCTTGCCGTGCATGTTCTCCAGGCGCAGCGCCGTGATCTCGAAATGGCGCTGCCGAGACGGGTCCTGCTTGAGCCGTACCTGGACGATGCGCTGCCGCAGGGGCTCCCCGGTGTCCAGCACCCGCTGGATGAGCCCCTCGACGCCGTCCGCGTCCAGGATCTTGCCGTACACGGTGTGGAACGGTTGCCCGATCACGTCGTCCAGGGAGACGTCGCGCATGGCGGGCGTGGCCGTGTTGACCCGGACGACCCGCAGGTCCGTGTCCAGCAGATGCAGCCCGACGGGAGACCGCGTGAACAGGGCCTCCAGCATCGACGCAGCCGTCTCGTCCAGCTGCCCGCACCGATCGCCACGCGCCACGGGACGCTCCTCCGGCTCTGTACCGCCGTCCATCCCTCCAGCGTGCAGGGCGGCCGGATCGGGCGCATGTGGGGGAGGGGCGGAGGTCTGGGAGCAGGGCGAGTGAGGGGCAGAGGGCTGGGAGCAGGAGGGAGGGCGCAGGGGGCGCAGGGGCGCTGTCACTGTGCGTGACCTCGGATCACGCCACCGCGCGGACCCCGCGCCGGTCACCCGGGTGGTCGCCGGCTCCGGAGGCGCCGCGGCGGCGCGCCGCCGACAGGCCGAGCCGCCGGCTCACCGGTCGGCCCGTACGGGGTGCCTGCTCATGATCGAGACGCGGTTGAAGGCGTTGATGGTGATCGCCACCCAGATCACCGCGGAGATCTGGTCGTCGGTGAGCGCGTCCCGGGCGGCGGACCACGCGGATTCCTGCGCGGCGGCGTCCGCCGGGTAGGTCGTCGACTCGGCCAGCGCGAGGGCGGCCCGCTCCTCGGGCGTGAACAGCTCGGTCTCCCGCCAGGCCGCCAGCACTCCCAGCCGGCGCGTCGTCTCGCCCGCGCGCAGGGCACCCCTGGTGTGCACGTCGAGGCAGTAGGCGCACCCGTTGAGCTGTGACACCCGGAGGTTGATCAGCTCCACCAGGGTGCGGTCGAGGCCGGCGTCGGCGGCGACCGCGCGGACCGCGTCCGATGTCTGCAGCAGCGATTGGTAGGCCTGGGGACTCTGCTTGTCGATGAAGATCCGCTGGGTCGCGGACTCCGGCGTGGGGCTGCTCAACCTGCACTCCTCCAGAAGCCGTCTCCGGCTTGCTTCGCTCCGTCGCGTACGCGCTGCGGCCAATCGTCCTATGATCAGGTAGGTAATGGTTGAATGTAAAACTACCAGAGCTGAATGAGGTGGCCCGATGAGCAACTCCGCAGCAGGACCCGTCGACGTATTCACTCCGCGTGACGTGCCGCTGGGCGGCCCGCGGGCGATGACCGTGCGCCGCACGCTGCCGCAGCGCGCCCGGTCCCTCATCGGAGCCTGGTGCTTCGCCGACCACTACGGCCCCGACGACGTCGCCCGTAGCGGCGGCATGGAGGTCGCCCCGCATCCGCACACCGGACTGCAGACGGTGAGCTGGCTGTTCAGCGGCGAGATCGAGCACCGTGACAGCATCGGCAACCACGCCTACGTACGGCCGGGCGAGCTGAACCTCATGACCGGCGGACACGGCATCAGCCACTCCGAGGTCTCCACCGCGCGGACCACCGTCCTGCACGGCGTCCAGCTCTGGGTGGCACTGCCCGGGGAGCACCGTGACGCCGAGCGGGACTTCCAGCACCACGTGCCCGAGCCGGTACGGACCGACGGAGCGGAGATCCGGGTCTTCCTGGGCACCCTCGCCGGAACCAGCTCACCGGTGCGGACCTTCACCCCCCTGCTCGGCGCCGAGATCACCCTCGCGCCCCGCGCCACGCTCACCCTCGCCGTGGACCCCGGCTTCGAGCACGGCGTCCTCGTCGACCAGGGACGGGTCCGGGTGGCCGACACCTCGCTGAACGCCGCCGAGCTGGGCTATGTGCCCACCGGCGCCGACACGCTGACGCTCGTCAACGAGTCGGAACTGACGGCCCGGACGATCCTGCTCGGCGGGACCCCGTTCGAGGAGGAGATCGTCATGTGGTGGAACTTCATCGGCCGCAGCCACGAGGACATCGTCCGCGCCCGGGAGGACTGGATGAAGGAACTCGGCGGCCCCCGCTTCGGTGACGTGCCGGGCTACGACGGGTCGCCGCTGCCCGCGCCGGAGCTGCCGTCGGTGCCGCTCAGGCCGCGGCCGCGAGCGCGTTGACCCGCGGGCTCACCTGATGGCCCCGCACGCGCACCCCTGTGGCGATCGCGACAGCATCGTCCCTGGGCCTCATCACTTTCAGGTCGTGAGGCGGAGTCCCGCCACCGCGGTGTCGAATATCGGCCGGCAGGAGACCCACCTGTCGGACGGAGCGGAGAGGTAGATCGCGAACTCCTGCCCTCCGGGCCGACCGAAGCCGAGGTCGATCGCGCGGAAGGGGCGCGCCCTGCCCTGGAACGTGAACTCCCAGACGGCGGCGGGCAGGCTGCGCCACCGTGTGCTCTGCATCCGCAGCCGCTCGTAGCCGTCCACGTTCCGCCTCGTCTGCTCCTCTACGTCCGCGAAGTGCCGCAGGGGGCTGGGGCCCGCGAAGTCGAGCGAACTGACGCGCAGACTCACGAGGCCCGTCGGGTCGACGTGGACGAACTGCTTGCCGTCCTCACTCACCTGGCGTTTCCAGCCGTCCGGCACGGGGATGGCGAAGCCCAGGTCCGGCTCCTCGACGAGGTGGTAGCCGTCGGGGACGGGCGACGGGCTGTACGAGGGTGTCCGTGCCGCGGCGGGGCTGGAGGCGGCCAGGACGGGCGGCGCATCCGTCGTCAACCCGGGAGAGGGCGCGCTGAAGTGCGGCGCCGCATAGACGCCCGCTGCCACGAGGGCGCCTACCAGGACCGGGACGGCGACCCACAGCGGAACCCCGCGCGGACGGGCAGGGCGTAGCGGGACCGCGGTGTCCGGGGGACGGGTCGTCCGGGGCTCGCCGATCGGAGTCGTCCCGGCAGGCCGCGTTCTGCGGTCCTCGTGCGTTCGGCTCGTGGCTGTGGCTGTGGCTGTGGCTGTGGTCTTGGTGGTGCTGGTCGTGGCTGTGGCTGTGGTCCTGGTGGTGCTGGTCGTGGTTTCGGCGGCCGGGGCGCGGAGCAGCCGCTCGGCCTCCGCCGCGGACAGACGCAGTGCCGGCTCTCGGACCAGCAGTCCGGCGATGACCGGTGCCAGAGGGCCGGCGTTGGCCGCCGAGGGGACCTCCCCGGCGGCGATGGCGTACGCCGTCTCGAACGGAGTGCCGCGGCGGAACGGGGAGCGGCCTTCCACCGCCTGGAAGAGGGTGGCCCCGAGCGCCCACAGGTCGGCCTCGGGTCCGGGCGCTCCTCCGGTCAGCCGCTCGGGAGCGAGGAAGTCCATCGATCCGATCAGCTCGCCCGTACGGGTCAGGGTCGAGGTTCCCGAGGACTGCGCGATCCCGAAGTCCGTCAGCACGACGCGGCCGGTCTCGGACAGCAGGACGTTGGCGGGCTTGACGTCCCGGTGCACCACGCCCGCGGTATGCGCGGCGCGCAGTGCGGCGATCATCCCGCGACCAATCCTGGCACCCTCCCCGGGCGACAGGGGGCCGTGCTCCCTCAGCAGGTCACCCAGAGTGGTGGAGGGCACGTACTCCATGACGATGGTCGGCAGTCCCTCGTCGTCGACGACATCGTGGACCACCACGACATTGGGATGGCTGATCCGCGCGGCGCTCCGGGCCTCTCTCCGGGTGCGTTCGAACAGTGTCGCCAACTCGTCGTCATGCAGATGGACTTGTGTGTGCAGCTTCTTCACGGCCACGGGACGCTGAAGCAGCTCGTCCTCGGCCCGCCACACGGTGCCCATACCGCCGCGGCCTATCCGTTCGACGAGCCGGTATCTCCCGGCCACCAGGCGTCCGTGGTCGGACATCGCGCTCCGCTCCTTGGTCGTTCGTCGAGGGGGTGTTGCTCGCGGGACATCAGGGACGTGCGAGGCCCTGTGTCATCGCTGGGTCACGCCGTTGCGGTGGCACAGCCTCAACGTCACCGAGGCAGCGGGCTGCCGGAGGAAGCCGGCGGAGCGGTGAAGGCGGTCAGTACTTCTTCGGTGCGGAAGCCCGCCGAGGCGTACACGGACTCGCCCATCGCGCTCGAGTAGAGATAGGCGGTGGTGGCTCCGGCCTCGTGACCCGCGCGAACGATTGCGGAAGTGATGGCACTGCCGTGGCCACGTCGTCGATACCGCGGCAGTACGGAAATGTTGAAGAGACCCAACAAATCGTCGGAGACCGCCGCCATCCCGGTCCCCACCGGTACTCCCTCCACCTCCGCCGCGTAGAAGAGGAATCCCTCCGACTCACCGAGGGCGGGATTCGAGAAAGCCTCGAACAGTCCGGACGGCGTACCGAATCCCTCTTCCATGAGGCGAGCGTAGAACTCCAGCTCATGACCACGTACGGGACGTACCCGCAAGGGATTGCCTGCCAGCCGTGGCGGAACTCCCGCGCCTTTCGGTCTGACCATCAGAGGCAGAGTGGTGGCGGTGGTCAGGCCGAAGTGCGCCGCCGTCCTCACCATGTGCTGCCCCGGAACCCCGCGCACCTGGATACTCCAAGGAATCGTCCTCAGCTGCTCGCAGTCGCCGGCCAATCGCTCGATGACCTGTGCGCTGGGTTTTGGGTGGGGGCTGACGACACCGTTCAGCGTGGCGACCGGGGCATCCGAGACGGCCAGCAGGGTGCCGTCCGAATGTTGTCTTACGAGGCCTGTCGCGGCGACCGCCGCCAAACCGCCGCGGACGGCCGCGTAGGCGGACACTATCGGCCTGATGGAATCGTTCACTCGCAGAATTACTCTCGGCTTTGTCTGATCTGAGGAGTTCGGACTCTCTTGTGTGTGCCCCGGACCGCGCGGTCCGACGTTCGCACGGCGGGACGGCGCCCCTGATCGGCTTCGGCTCGGAATGTCATCGAGGCGTGGAGAGCCACGGGCGATCCGCTTCCCCCGGCAATCGGCCCCAGATCATCATGCGAGGCGACTCAGCGGATAGAACGTCAGTGACATATCAATCGTTCATGGGTGCCAGGAACGGCCGGATACTGCCCGGGTCTTGCCCACATAGGGAGAGATGTCGGCACTGCGCGGTGCCTGGTGGTGTAAAAATCCTGTCGTCGCGCAGACGCGTAACCACTACGGGTGTCGCGGGTTCAGGGATCACGCCGCCGAGTTGCGACATGGCGGGGAAGCACACGGAACTTTGAGAGGCACTCATGATCGGCGAACGCGACACGGCCGAACCGGAGGCCTCGCACACGCCCCCTCAGGGCGGGGGAAGTCAGGCAGGCCTGCTCGCGGGGCGGTGCCCCGAGTGCGGCGAACCCGACATCGCGAGGGCACCGAGCGCGCATCCCGCCCTTCTCCGCCTGATGTGTGTCGCTGAGGGGTGTGGCTGGCGGTCAGGTCCGCTGCCTTGCTGAACGACTTCGGTGCCCCCTTGCCATACGCTCACGCGGGTCGCCGGGTCGCCGGGTCGCCGGGTCGCCGGGTCGCCGGGTCGCCGGGTCGCCGGGTCGCCGGGTCGGTGGCGAAGGATGCCCGGTGCCACCTTCCTCCCGGACGGACTGCGATCTGGCACGGTCGTACTATTTCGAGGGACAGGGAGTCGGCGACAATGCCGGCGAGTGGCCTTTCGACCCGACCGCGGTCTGCTGCGTCACCTGAGACGCCCTTGACAACGATGTCTTCTCCAGGGAATCGATCTGAAGCGCACGAAATGGGGATCAGGTGAGTGAGCAAGGACGGGAAACCTTCCCGATCCCTTCACGGGTCCGCGGCGGCTCGACAGATTTTGAGACCACGATGAATCTGACGTCCCGGCAGATTCATGAGACGGCACGCCCCTTCGAAGCGTGGAAGCAGGGTCCGTTCTCTCATCTCACCCGCCTCGCCATTCCGTACCCGTCCGTCGGTCAAGGGTTCAAGTTCGCCGCGAATGGCCATCTGTTCGACGGTCTTCTCTCGGTCAAAGTGTATTGCGATTCGCTTACAGGGATCTCGGGGAACAACCTGGACGAGGATCCCATCGTGGCCGACCTGGTGACCTCGGGATGGCTCACGTTCCTGGGGAACGGGGGAACGCATCCGGTCACCCCGGGGCAGATCTGTATTCGCGACACCAAGACTCCTTGGAAATTCGCCTGCGGACCGGCAACGCGCTTGCGCGTCATCACGATCCCGCGACGTCTGTTGATTTCGCGCATCGAGTCGCCCAAGGTGCTCAATCAGGCGTACATCCAGGACGTCACATCGCCCGAAGTCCGATTCCTCGTGAACTTCCTGGAAGCGCTCGAGAAGAGCAGTGCCGACCTGGATGGTTCCCTCGCCGCACAGAACATCGCGCTGGACGCCTGCGCGACCCTGTTGTCGGGAATGCTCTCGGGGCGTTCCCGCGTGGGGTCGGATGACCATCGGAATGCCACGATAGAGGCGGCGAAGAACGCGATTGAAAGAAACATCGACAGACATGACCTCTCCCCGGCCATGATCGCTCAGATCGTCGGTGTCTCGCTTCGGACGTTGCACAGATCCTTTTCGGCATCGGATGACTCGATCATGGCGTTCGCCCGCCGCCGACGCTTGCAAAGAGCTCACGACGATCTGATGAGGCTGGGCAGCGCGGCGGGGATTTCCGAGATCGCGGCGCGCTGGCACTTCTCGGACGCGAGCCACTTCATTCGAAGCTTCAAATCGGCCTACGGGATCACCCCGGCCGCCTACTTGAGGAACGCCGGTACGGCGGCCGGCCGGTCGGCGGCAGACCGGGATTCATCTTCCGCATAGTGCGCCGACTGTAGCTCGTGATCGGAGGGAGGCGCGTCGGCGAGGGACGGCCGCTCCTCCAGCCACGTCCCGTCGCGCATGATGACTCTCCCGCGTAGTTCCGGCTCGCCGCGCCAAGCGCGCACAGTCCTCGGGAGCACGCGTACGTAGAGAAAAGAACCCTCTTCCGCGCGTGGATCCCACCCGAACTTGTCGGCGAACGCCGCCGCCGCGCCTTCGGGTACCTCCTGGTCCGGGAAGCACTCCGCCTCCCCCTGGAGGAGCACCACGTCGAAGGTGTCCGGCAGCGCCAGGCGCACGCGCGGCTCTCTGCGGACGTTCCGCGCGGTCACGGAAGTGGCGCTGGTGCACATCCACACCGCTCGCCCGTCCCACAGGAACCACAACGGCACCTGGTGCGGCCCGTGATCAGGGTGAGCCGTCGACACCCACACATCCCGCTCGGCAGCGAGCCGCTCCAGAGTGTCGCGCATACGCTCCGCCGTCCGGCGGCGAACGATTCCCGTGGTCTCCATGAGGAGCGACCGTAGCCAAGTCGGCGCGCAGCGCGCCTGAGGCGCAGGTCCTACTCCCGGCGACCGACGAACCCCTCAGCCTGCGGCTCGGGGCGACCGCCAGGCGGTTGCCCCACAAGGAGCCGAGGTACGACAACTCCGCTCCCACGGACGGGAACTGATGGTGCTGGACGCGGTGGCCCATGAGGCCGACGGCAACCACCGCGCCGTAGGGGCCCAGCAGGTCGAGGCCCATCGCGATGGACCGCGGAGCGGGTCGACGCAGGCTCTCCGCGGCCGCTGGCTGACGCTCCCGGCTGGAAGGTCGGCGGCCGGCCTCCGTGGGGCCGTACCCACCCGCATCGCCGATGGGTGGGGCCCGGCGAACAGGTTGCAGCCGGGTAAGAGCGGCCATAGCGTTGAATCATGGCTATGGCGACGATCAGCCGGCGCGCCGACGTCTGTCATTTCCGACACCGGGCCCGGTCGCGGAGCATATGAGCGACCGTCTCTCGTCCTTTCGTCTTCTCCGATCGCTGACCGCGGATGCGGAGGATCGTCGTGATCAAGCCCTACGGTCCGTACGACTTCATGCCGCCGCTCCGGACGTTCTCGGTGACCTCGGAGTCGGTGGCCGACGGCGAGCAACTGGCCATCGAGCAGGTGAGCGGCATCCTGGGAGCCGGCGGCTCGGACGTCTCACCGCAGTTGAGCTGGTCCGGGTTTCCTGAGGAGACGCGAAGTTTCACGGTGGCGATGTTCGACCCCGACGTGCCCACCGCCTCGGGCTTCTGGCATTGGGCGGTGGCCAACCTTCCCGCCTCCCTGACCGAGCTTCCGGCCGGGGCCGGAGACGGGAGCGGCATACCCGGTGGCGCGGTGACGCTGCCCAACGACGCCGGGCACAGACGGTATCTCGGACCGGCGACGCCTCCGGGCAACGGCCCGGACCGCTACTTCCTCGTGGTCCACGCGGTCGGTGTGGAGAAACTGGAGGTGTCCGAGGCGTCCACCCCCGCCTACATGGACTTCCTCCTGTTCACGCACGCGATCGCGCGGGCCACCATGTACGGCACCTTCGAGCGATAGGCACCTTCGCACGACAAGCACCCTCCGGCGACTCCGGCGACTCCGGCGACTCCGGCGATGAGCAGGTCTGCGACGCGCAGGCCTGCTCATCCGCGTCGCGGCGGCGTACGCGTGGCCGCTCTTTCTGATGTCCAAGGCCAGGCGGAAGCGGCTGACCGGCCGCCGACCCGTCGGTGTTCCCGTGGCCGCATGCGGCACCGTGGCCAGTTGAAGGCACTCACGACACGCGAACCGTCGTGGCATCCCTCATGCCCGCTTCCCATTGCGCGGGTCGTCGCCACGTGTGACGCAGATAACCGAGGCGCCTCGAATATCCCCGGTTGCCGTCGCCCCATCATGCGCGCCATAAAGGCAGGCCGGCTCGATAAATAGAACTCCGGCGCCAATCCGATGGAACGCCAGAGACATTCGCCGCGCCGCGACACACCGCCGAACAGCAATGATTTGACGCTGACACATCACCCTGCGAAGGTCTGGACCGTCACGGAACTCAACGGGACTTCCAACGCAGGAGAGTTGGCGCATTGACGCGCCATTCCGTCCTCCGGGAAATCTCCCGTTTCCGCAGAGTCTCGGTCCAGGGCCGAGTAAGGAGTGTTTCCCCATGTTTTCGTCTCGTGTCAGACGGCTGCCGAAAAAGCCTGCCTCGATAGGCGAATCCGTAAGCCTGTCCACGGTATTGACGGTGATCGCCGCACTGATCGCCGCTCTGTTCGTGGCCGCGCCGTCCGCTTCGGCAGCCGACGGTCAGATCACCGGCCTGGCCGGCAAGTGCGTCGATATCGCGGCGGCGAGCAACGCCAATGGGACGCCGGTACAGCTCTACGACTGCAACGGAACCAACGCCCAGACATGGTCCAACCCGGGCGACGGCACACTGCGCGCTCTCGGGAAGTGCCTCGACATCGTCGACCACAGCACGGCCGACGGTGCGTCAGTTCAGCTGTGGGACTGCAAGGGCGGCGCCCATCAGCAGTGGGTGGTCACCGCGGCCCGCGACATAGTCAACCCCGCGGCCGACAAGTGCCTGGACGTCCGGGAGAACGACCCCACCAACGGCACCCGACTCCAGATCTGGACCTGCACCGGCAAGGCGAACCAGAAGTGGACGGCGCCCGAGGCTGGTTCGGCTCCCTCCGGCTTCGTGATCAGTGAGGCCCAGTTCAACCAGATGTTCCCGAACCGGAACGGCTTCTACACGTACAGCGGGCTGGTGCAGGCGCTGAGCTCCTACCCCGGTTTCGCGACGACCGGCAGTGACACGGTCAGGAAGCAGGAGGCCGCGGCCTTCCTCGCCAACGTCGACCACGAGACCGGCCACCTGGTCCATGTGGTGGAGCAGAACACCGCCAACTACCCGCACTACTGCGACGCGAGCCAGTCGTACGGCTGCCCGGCCGGTCGGTCCGCCTACTACGGGCGCGGTCCCATCCAGCTCAGCTGGAACTTCAACTACAAGGCGGCGGGCGACGCGCTCGGCATCGACCTGCTCCACAACCCCTGGCTGGTCCAGAACGACTCCGCCGTGGCCTGGCGCACCGGCCTGTGGTTCTGGAACACCTCGACCGGCGCCGGCACGATGACCCCGCACAACGCGATGGTGAACCAGGCGGGCTTCGGTCAGACGATCCGCACCATCAACGGCTCCCTCGAATGCGACGGGAAGAACCCCGGGCAGGTGCAGAGCCGGGTCACTGCCTACCAGAGGTTCACCGCGGTCCTCGGGGTCGGCCCGGGCGACAACCTCTACTGCTGAGCCCCTCCGGGCGCCGCTGCCATGAGCGCCGGAACGGTCGGTGACGCGGCGCGCGGTGCTCTCGGCCACCTTCACCCACCAGCACATCGGACCAGGGCGCGGGACCGCGCCTCGGTCCAGGACTTCGGTTTCGTCAACAGACGGGGAATCTTTCATGCATGCGATGCTGAAACGCTGCGCGTTCGCGACAGCGTTCGGACTTCTGACTCTCTCGGCGGCGTCGGCCACGGCGTCGGCGACGACGACAACCGAGGCGACGACCACGACCGCGGCGACGGCCACGACCGCGGCGACGGCCACGACGGCGGCGACCCCCGCGCCCAAGTCCGCCCTGCGGTTCGCCCCGCAGAACTTCGCGCACCCCGGGGTCAACATCACCTCCACGCAGCTCGAGTTCGTGCGGACCAAGGTCCAGCAAGGCGCGTCGCCCTGGAAGGGCGCGTACGACGACATGGTCGACGACTCCCTGGCCTCGCTCTCACGCGTGCCCACGCCACGCGCCGTCGTCAACTGCGGTCAGAGCAGCAATCCGGACAACGGATGCACGAACGAGAGACAGGACGCGATCGCCGCCTACACCGACGCGCTGGCATGGGCCCTCAGAGGTGACGAACGGTACGCCAAGAAGTCGATCCAGCTCATGGACGCGTGGTCGGCCACGATAACGAGCCACACGGGCGCCAACACCGGTATCCAGACAGCGTGGTCGGCCGCCTCGTGGGTCAAGGCCGCCGAACTCATCAAGTACCAGTACCACAACTGGCCGAACGCGGCCCGGTTCGCGAACATGCTGCGCTCGGTGTACCTGCCCGTCGTGGTGAACGGCGACGACCGGACCAGCAACTGGGACCTCACCGAGGCCGAGGCGTCGATCGGGATCGCCGTCTTCACCAATGACGGCGTCACCTTCGACAAGGCCGTCAGCCAGTACCTCGAACGCGTCCCCGCCTTCGTCTACCTCGAATCGGACGGGCCGACACCGCACCGGAGCCCGGACGGTGGTTTCAACTGGGAGACGGCGAAACGGTATGTCACCGGGATGACGCAGGAGACGTGCAGGGATTTCGTGCACACCGGCTACAGCATCGCCTCGATGTCGCACATCGCCGAGACGGCTCTCATGCAGGGCTCGGATCTCTATCCGCAGGTGGGTGAGCGGCTTCGGCAGGCGCTCGGGTGGCAGTCCACCCAGGAGTTGCGCGCGGCTCCGGAGCCGGCGGGGCTGTGCGGCAGCGGGGCGCTCAAGCGCGGCCTGGGCCCGGTCACGGAAACCGGGTTCAACGCGCTGCACACCAGGCAGGGCGTCGCCATGGCCAACACGCAGGCCCTGACCGAAGGCACTCGGCCGGCCGGAACGAACTACCTGTTCGTGGCGTGGGAGACGCTGACCAACGCGAACAACCCGGTGCTGCCCGGCACCCAATTGCCCACCGGGCCGATCACCGGACTCGGCGAGAAGTGCGTGGACATCGACAAGGCCAACAGCGCCAACACCACCGCCATCCAGATGTACGACTGCAACGGCACCGACGCGCAGCAGTGGACCGTGGGAGGCGACGGCACCCTCCGCGCGCTCGGCAAGTGCATGGACGTCGCCGCCGCAGGCACGGCCGACGGTACGAAGGTGCAGCTGTTCGACTGCAACGGCAGCGCGGCCCAGGTCTGGCAGCGCGGCAGCGGCGACACGCTGGTGAACCCGGTCTCGGGCAAGTGCCTGGATGTCACGGAAATGTCCACCGCCAACAACGCGCGGCTGCAGATCTGGTCCTGCACCGGGACCACCAACCAGCAGTTCCTCCTTCCGGCCTGACAGCGGAGCGGCCCCGCCTCGACGAGAGGCGGGGCCACCCCGTCGTTGGTCAGGACGCGTACCCGGAACTCATGGAGAGGGGGCGGGGGCCAGGGCGCGTTAGCCCACCGCCGGCGAGGGCACTCGGAGGGCCACCGTGCCCGTACAGGGAAGGTCCGGGCCGAGTCGACCGGAGGTAGTGGAGATGGGACACGGAGGAGATGTCATCAACGAGTTGATGACGGACCACCGGGAGGTCGAGGAACTCTTCGGGAAGATCGGCGCGCTGTCGTCCGGGGACAAGGACCGTAAGGTCTACGCCGATCAGGTCACGATGGAACTGGTACGGCACTCGGTGGCCGAGGAGGAGTACCTCTACCCGGCCGTACGCAAGTACCTCGCCAACGGGGACGCGATCGCGGACCGGGAGACCGACGACCACTCCAGGGCCGAGCAGATCATGAAGGACCTGGAGAGCTGTGAGGCCGGGGACCCGGAGTTCGACCGGCTCATCGGGATGCTGATGACCGAGATCCGTTCGCACGTCGCGGACGAGGAGCGGAACCTCTTCCCCATGCTGCGTGTGGTGGCCGCCCCGGAGACGCTCGACGAGCTCGGCGACAAGGTCCGCCGGGCGAAGAAGGTGGCGCCGACCCGTCCGCACCCCTCCGCGCCGGACAAGCCGCCGGCCGACAAGATGCTCGCTCCCGGAGCCGGTCTCGTCGACCGGTTGCGCGACGCGCTGTCCGGCCGCGGAAAGCTGGACTGAGGCCCGTTCGCCGGTCCGGCCGGGGAGGCCCGCGGGCTCCGGCGGCCTGTGCCGGTCGGAGGGCGGGGCGGTCCACGAGCCCGGAGCGGCGCGGCGCGGCGACCGTGCCCCGGCTCCCCGTAACGCGGCCGCCGTCAGGGTGTGGGAATGCCCGCCGGGCGGGTCGGGCGGCCGAGGCGGACCGGGACGCCGGGGGAGTACAGGACACTGACCGGTGCGTCGCTCGGCGCCGGAAGGCCCGCGGCCGCCACGAGGTTCTCCTCGCATGTGAGCAGTTCGGCGCGGTGCAGGGGCCAGCGGGGATGGTCGTTGGGCAGGTAGGCCGACGACTCGGCCCCGCCCCGCAGGAACGCGTTGTGCATGCCCCAGCGGGCGGTGAGGAAATGCTCCAACCCGGTCGGTTCCTCGATGCGTTCACCGACGCGTACCGTCAGCCGGCTGTGGGCGCCGCGCGGACCGGGCCAGCGGCGGGAACTCGTGTAGGCGACGGTGCGCCCCTCGGCCCGGACGGTCATCCGGGACCACACGTACGGCAGCCGGAAGGCGGCGCGGCCCATCACCACCGGGATGAGCCGGGAGGCGTCCATCGACCGGAAGACCACACCGCGCCGCCCGTGCCCGTCCACCGAGTAGAGGCGCACGTTGGTCTCCGGGAAACTGCCCAGGTACGGCACGCCCGGCAGCCGGAACCAGCCGACCCGGTGCATCCGGAACGCCACGAGCCCGACGTACGTCGTCCCATGGAGCGTGTCGGGAGAGGTCCCGGCGGGCAACAGCCGTGCCACGGCGCCCGGTTCGACGGCCCAGTGGACGAAGGTGAGGTCGAGCCACTGCTGGGTGAGCAGCGGCGGATGGACCGGGGCGGGGGCGTCGGGGCTGACGGGCACGGGGTCGATCGGCACGGGGGTCAGGATCGCAGACACCCGCTCCGGCCGGAGCCCGAGGCGGGCAGCGGCTCCCGGAGGGTGAGGCCACGAGATGCGCCGCCCGCCTGATACGGCCGCGTGGACGCACCCTCGTGGGACGTCCGGGCGGTTTCGTCCGGTCCGGTCAGGCCACGGTTCTGACGACCACCCAGTGATGCTTGCCGAGCCGTCGGGTCCGCCGGAAACCATGGCTCTCGAACAGGGACACCGTGCCGTTGTACAGGAACGACCCGGAGACGGTACGGCCCTCGACGTCCTCCGGATAGCTCTCCACCGTTCCGCCGCCGAGCCGCGCGATCTCGCCCAGCGCGCCCTCCAGGGCGACGGCGGCGACCCCGGCCCGCCGGTGCCCGCGGGCGACGAAGAAGCAGGTGATCCGCCAGTCCGGCACGACGTGCACCCCCTTGACGTAGGCACGCCGGTGCTTGATCCGGGGCAGTTCGCCGGTCGGCCCGAACTGGCACCAGCCCACGCAGTCCGTCCCGTCGTAGACGAGCGCGGCGTGCGCCCTGCCCTCCTGGACCCGGCGTTCCTTGTCCGACCGGTTCTGCGCGGCGGTCCTGCCGCTCCCCACCCCCTCGGCGTGGAACGACATGCACCAGCAGCCGCCCCACACGCCGTTGTGCCGCTCGACCAGGGCGGCGAAGTCCGCCCAGGTGGCGTCGTCCAGTGGCCGCGTACGTAATCCGGACATGGCCTGACCGTTCGCCTCCCTCGTCTTCCTCGTCTCTCTCCCGCTCCCGCCCGCTCCCGTCCTGTCCGCGAAGCCTGCCACGAGTGGCGCGGCAGGGTGCCGGAGTCACCGGGTTCGGCCGCGTCCTGGCCGGTGTACGGGATTTCGTACACCGGGCCGGACGCCGCGCCGCCCACGCCGCTGCCGTCACCGAGACGTACCCCGTGGTGCGGCGGTACGGCCCGAACACGGCGATCCTGGCGTCAGGCGGGGTCACGCCACCTTCGTCGGCCTCTCGCGACCGTGCGCCGCACCCGTGGACCGGCCCGGCTTCCCGAGCATCCGGAGGGACACCATGGTCAGGACCAGGGCCGGCACCGGGGCCGAGATCCCGGAGAAGCGCGGGGCGGGCCGAACACGGCGCCGGTCCCAGGCCGACTACACCGGCGGCGTCTACGGATCGCTGCTCGCCGCCTCCGTGGTCGCGGGTGTCGGCACGCTGGGCCCGCTCCCGCGGCTCGAACTGACGCTGCTGCTCCTGGGCACCGGCGTGGTCTTCTGGATCACCCACGTGCACGCCCAATTGTTCGGGGCCCGGCTGGCCCGGCAGCCGCTGAACCGGGCCACCGTCGCGCACGTGTGCCGCGAGGAGTGGCCGATCGTCAAGGCCGCGGTACCGCCCGCGGTCGCCGTGGCCGTCAGCCCGTTGTTCGGTCTGGGTCTGGAAGGCACGCTCTGGCTGGCCATGATCGTCGCGGTGACCGGACTGGTGGGCTGGTCGATGGCCGCCGCCCGGCGCGCCCGCGCCTCCTGGGGCATGGCCGCCTCCACGGGCGCGGTCAACCTCGTGATCGGGCTGCTGATCGTCGCGCTGAAAGTGGGGCTGGCCCACTGATGGCCCGACGCCGTCACGTCCCTGACGTGCCGACCCGTCAGGGGTACTGCGCGGTGTGGCGGGGGCATCCGGTTCGGGTGATCCTGGTGGGTGGTGGTGCGGGGGAGGGGCGAAGTGGTCTGCCGGACCGTCGTGTCGGGGGTACGCCCGACAGGTGGCCGTCGGCCGATGGCCGGTGGCGGGCCTGCGAGGAGGAGCCGTGACCGTACCGCCTCGTCCGACCGCGCCGGGAGCATCGGGAACACCGGCCGTTCCGGACACACCGATCGCTCCGACCGCACCGGGAGCATTGGCCGCTCCAGACACATCGGCCGCTCCAGACACATCGGCCGCTCCGGGCACACCGGGAGCCCCGATCGCTCCGGGCACACCGGCCGCTTCGGAGCGGACCTCCGCAGGGGTGCCCCGGAGGCCGGACCTCGGCCCGGACCGTGAGGGCGACCCCGCGCAGGTACTCGCCGCGCTGGGCTCGTCCTGGCTCTGGGCGCTGGGCTCGGCGCTCGTCACCCTGGTGCCCGGCATCCTGATCCTGGTCTGGCCCGACGAGACCCTGCACGTCCTGGCCGTCATCATCGGCCTGTCCCTGCTGCTCACCGGCGTCTTCCGGTTCGTCGCGGCCTTCGCCCGGGAGAGTCACGGCGACCGGCTCACCCGGGTTCTGCTCGCCGTGGTGTTCGTGCTGGCCGGTGTGCTGTGTCTGCGCCACCCGTTGCAGACGATCGCCGCGCTCTCCCTGATCGTCGGGGTGACCTGGCTGGTGTCCGGCATGCTGACCCTCTACTCGGCGATCGCCGTCAAGGCCCTGCCGCACCGGGGGGTCCTGGCCGCTGCCGGCGCGCTCGGGGTGGCCGCGGGCATCGTGGTGCTCGCCCTGCCCACCGCGTCAGCGGTCGCCCTGACCCGGCTGCTCGGCCTGTGGCTCGTCCTGCTCGGCCTGGTGGAGCTGGCGGTGGCACTAGCCCTGCGCTCCGCGGTCCGCAGGCCCGCGAAGGACGACCGGCCCGTCTCCTGACCACGAACGTGGCCCTTGCTTTTTCCGTACGACCTCTGATTAGATTTTTCGTACAGAGTATGGACGAAAATTCCAGGCCGTACGGAGATTCCGGGGAGGGGATTCGAGATGGCCGACCAGGACCAGGACCGGTACCAGGGCCACGATCGAGACCCGGACGGGCCATCGGACCGGCGGCAGGATCTGCGGCACGACCGGGAACGGGAGCGGGACGCGATCCTCGGGGCGCTGGCCCCCGTCCTCGACGGGATCGTGGCGACGTTCGGGCCGGTGTGCGAGGCGGTGCTGCACGACTACCGGCGCCCGGAGCGGTCGGTGGTCGCCGTCGCCGGCGCGGTCACCGGACGCGCGGTGGGCGGGGCGATGAGCGAGATCGGCATGCGGGTCCTGGCCCGCGGCGACGACGCGACGGACGAGCTGAACTACCTGACCCGCACCGACTCCGGCAGCCTCGTCAAGGCGTCCACGATGGTGCTGCGCGACTCCACCGGCACGGTGTTCGGCGCGCTCTGCGTCAACGTGGACGTGACCGCCGTCGGCCAGGCCCACGCCCTGCTGGGCGCGCTGGCCGGCCTCGGGGGCGCCGTCGTCGAACCGCCCGTCATCACCTACGGCAACGACATCGACTCGGTCGTCGACGCCATCCTCGACGCGCACCAGTCCCACCGGCACCAGCCGTGGGCCGCGCTGGACCGCCCGCGACGCCTGGAGCTGTTCCGCAGCCTGGACGAACACGGTGTCTTCGCGGTCCGGCGCGCCGTCGAGCAGGTCGCCGCCCGGCTCGGCATCTCCCGGGCCTCCGCCTACACCTACCTCTCCCAGGCGAGAGCCGGCACGCCCGCGCCCGCCACCGACCGGACCGACGAGGGAGCACAGCCGTGACCACCCCACCCCTGCCGATCACCCTCGACGACGTCCTCGACGCCGCGGCCCGGCTCAAGGGCGTCGCCCACCGCACACCGGTGCTGCGCTCCCGGACCCTCGACGGCCGGGTCGGCGCCGAGGTGTTCCTCAAGTGCGAGAACTTCCAGCGCGTCGGCGCCTTCAAGTTCCGCGGCGCCTACAACGCGGCCTCCCGGCTCACCCCTGAGCAGCTCTCCCGGGGCATCGCCGCCTACTCCTCCGGCAACCACGCCCAGGCGGTCGCCCTGGCCGCCCGGGAACTGGGCACCACCGCCGTCATCGTCATGCCCGAGGACGTCCCGCGCTCCAAGCGGGACGCCACCGCCGCCTACGGCGCCGAGATCGTCACGTACGACCGCTACACCGGTGACCGGGTCGCCATCGCCGAGGCACTGGCCGCCGAACGGGGCCTCGCGCTCATCCCGCCCTACGAGCACGCGCACGTCATGGCGGGACAGGGCACCGCTGCCCTGGAGCTCCTCGAAGAGGCGGGCGAGCTGGATCTCCTGATCGTGCCGGTCGGCGGCGGAGGGCTGATCGCGGGCAGTGCGACCGTGGCCAAGGGGCTGCGCCCGGGCATCCGGGTGATCGGCGTCGAGCCGGAGACCGGCGACGACACCAGACGCTCGCTGGCGGCGGGCCACCGGGTGACCGTCCCGGTGCCGCGCACCATCGCCGACGGCCAGGCTCTGCACACCCCCGGCGAACTGACCTTCTCCGTCAACCGCCGGCTCGTCGACGACATCGTCCTGGTCTCCGACGACGAGATCAAGGACGCGATGCGGTTCGCGTTCGAGCGGCTCAAGACCGTCGTCGAGCCGAGCGGCGCCACCCCGTTGGCCGCCCTGCTCGCGGGCCACGCCGGCCCGCTCCCGCCCCGCGTCGGCGTGATCGTCTCCGGCGGCAACATCGACGCCGAGCGTTTCGCCGCCCTGTGCGGGAACGCGGTCTGACGCACCCGGGCCGGGCGCGCTCGCCGAAGCGACCTCACCGGCAGGCCGCCCCGGCGCCGGTTCAGACCGGCAGCAGCCGCCCCACCAGCGCGCCGAGCTGCCGGACGTTGCGGCACTCGTACATCTCGACCAGCTCGGCATAGGAGGGCGCGGCCGAGTCGCCGGTGCCCCACTGGCCCCGGGGCTCGGGATTGAGCCAGTAGAGGCGGCGGGCCCGAGCGGCGATCCGCCGTACGGCCGGCAGGTTCGGGTCGCTCATGTTCGTCCGGGCGTCACCGAGCACGAACACGGTCGTGCGCGGGCCGACCGCGGCCTCGTAGCGCTCCGCGAACTCGCCGAACGCGACGCCGTAGTCGCTGCTGTCGTGCCAGCCGGTCAGGGTCGCCTCCGCGCGGATGCGCGAGCTCAGGCCCTCGGCGTCGGCCGCGCCGCGCACGAGCAGCCCGGTCACCTCGTCGATCCGGTTGACGAAGGCGAACACCCGCACCTTGCTGAACTGCTCGTGCAGGGCCTGCACCAGCAGCATCGTGAAGTCCGAGAAGCCGGACACCGAGCCCGACACATCGCACAGGAGGACCAGTTCGGGGCGGACCGGCCGACGGCGGCGCAGCACCGGCCGCATCGGCACGCCGCCCGTGGACAGCGAACCGCGCAGGGTGCGCCGCAGGTCGATGGTGCCGCGGGCGGCACGACGGCGGCGGGCGGCCAGCCGGGTGGCCAGCTTGCGGGCCAACGGCTGCACGGTCCGGCGCAGTTCGGCCACCCGGTCCTTCCCGACGTACAGGAAGTCGACGCGGTCGGCGGTCGGGGCCACCGCCCGTCGGGCGATCTCGTCCCGGCCGCGCCGCTCGGCGACCCGGCGGCGCGCCTCCACCGCCACCTGCCCGCGGAACGCCTCGATCCGCCGCCGGATCTCGTCGTCCAGCAGCCGGTCGGCGAACCCGGAGCCACCGTCCTGAGCGCGCAGGCTGTCGCGGACGCGCGCGAGCAGCGTCTGCGGTCGGAGCCGGTCGAGGGCCTGGTACGACGACCAGCCGTCCGACCCCGGCCTCCCGTAGCCGCCGAAGCCGTCGACCGCCTCGGCCGCCAGCCGCCCGAGCAGCGTCACGTCGTCGGCGGCGAGGGCCGCAGCGAGCCGCTCGCGCAGGTCCTCCCGGTCCGCGGGGCCCGTGTCCGGCGCTCCGACGCTCCTCGGGAAGTACAGGTCGAAGACCGGGTCGAACACGCGCCGTTGTGCCGTGCCGTGCAGCAGCGTCGCGGCCAGCCCCTCCCGCAGCAGCTCGCGGTCCGTCAGACCCAGGGCCGCGACGGCCTGCGCCGCGTCCACCGTCTCGCCGGTGCCGATGCGCAGACCGTGCGCGCGCAGCGCGGCGACCAGGCCCGTCAGCCGTGTCACCACATCCGCGGTGGCGGTCATACGGTGTCCAGGTCGAGCTTGGCGGCCGCCTTGAGGACGTCGTCCTGGTGCTTGAGGAGCACGCCCAGGCTGTCGCGTACGACCCGCTCGTCGAGGGTGTCGGCGCCGAGCGCGAGCAGGGTGCGCGCCCAGTCGATGGTCTCGGCGACCGACGGGGCCTTGCGCAGGTCCATCGCGCGCAGCGCGCTGACCACCCGCACGACCGACTCCGTGAGGGCCTGGCCGAGTTCGGGGACCTTCAGCCGTACGATCCGCCGCTCCAGCTCCTCGTCGGGGAAGTCGATGTGCAGGAACAGGCAGCGGCGGCGCAGCGCCTCGGACAGTTCGCGGCCCGCGTTGGAGGTGAGCACGACGAACGGGCGGCGGGTGGCCGTGATGGTCCCGAGCTCCGGGACGGTGATCTGGAAGTCGCTGAGCACCTCGAGCAGCAGGCCTTCCACCTCGATGTCGGCCTTGTCGGTCTCGTCGATGAGCAGGACCGTCGGCTCGTCGCCGCGGATGGCGGTCAGCAGCGGGCGCGGGAGCAGGAACTCCTCGCTGAAGACGTCCGTGCGCGTCTCGTCCCAGGTCTCGTCGCGCCCGGCGCTGATGCGCAGCAGCTGCTTGGCGTGGTTCCACTCGTACAGTGCCCGCGACTCGTCGACGCCCTCGTAGCACTGGAGGCGTACGAGCCGGGCGTCGGCCACCTGGGCCACGGCCTTGGCGAGCTCGGTCTTGCCGACGCCCGCGGGGCCCTCAACCAAGAGCGGCTTGCCGAGGCGGTCGGCGAGGAAGACAGTGGTCGCCACCGCGGGGGAGGCGAGGTAGCCGGTCTCGGCCAGCCGGGCGGAGACATCGTCGACGGATGTGAACAACGGGGGCCTCCGTGGTCGTGAGCGAGCCTCTGGAGAACTATCTAAGCGCTTGTTCAGTGCCGCTGTCACCCATCCCCCGGTGAGACAAAAGACCAATACCGATCGGTTTCCTCAGGGTCGCCGGCGCGGTAACCTCGCGCTATGACCACGACCGAAAAGCCGGCCACCAGAGACCGGCTCCTCGACGCGGCGGCCGAGCTCTTCTACCGCGACGGCGTCTCCATCGGCGTCGAGGCGCTGTGCCGGACGGCCGGGGTCTCCAAACGGTCGATGTACCAGCTCTTCGACAGCAAGGACGAGGTGCTGGCCGCGAGCCTGGAGCGCCGGAGCACGCAGTACGAGGGTCTGTTCACGCCCGGCCCCGAGGACGCGACCACCCCGCGCGAACGCATCCTGTACGTGTTCCGCCGCCTGGAGCTGGCCTCCGTCGAACCCGACTACCAGGGGTGCCCCTATCTGGCCGTGCTGGTCGAGCTGAAGGACCCGGCGCATCCGGCGAGCGCGGTCGCCCGCGCGATGAAGGAGCGCGCCGAAATCGCCTTCCGCGAGCAGGCCGAGCTGGGCGGCGCCCGCGACCCGGACCTGCTGGCCCGGCAGCTCATGCTCCTCTTCGACGGCGCGAGCGCCCGCTCCGGCGCCGGCATCGAGACCCTGGACGGGCTCATGACAGCGACCGTGGAGACACTGCTGGACGCGGCGGACGTGAAGTAGCGCCCGCGCCGGGCGGGGCGCGGGCGGAAAGCCGCTGTTCGTCGCAGCGCCCGCCGCGAACGGCCTGCGCTCGCCGCCGCACCGGGCTCCCACCGACCTGCGTTGCCTCGCGGGGCCCCGGTGCGCAGGGTGCGACCGCCCCTCGGCCTGGTGGGCGGTAAGCAGGCAGGTGGGGTCGGTGCTGCGCCCGGCAGTCCTGTGCGCAGTCGACGGTCGCCGCTCGTACGGGTCACCACAACGGGCCGAGGCCACGTTGTGGCCGGTGCAATGGACGGGTGACCGCGATACCGGACGACTGCCTCGCGCGTAACGAGTGGATCTGCGGCGCGTACCTCACCAGCCGCAGCGAGATCCTTCTCGACGCGGTGCTCCAGCACCTGCGGCTGACCGCCCTGTCGGTGCTCATCGGGCTGGTCGTCGCCGTACCGCTCGCCGTCCTGGCCCGCCGCTGGGGCTGGGCCGCCGCACCCGTGCTGGGGGTGACGACGGTCCTCTACACGATCCCGTCCCTGGCGATGTTCTCGCTGCTGCTGCCCCTCTACGGACTCTCGGCGACCCTCGTCATCGCCGGACTCGTCCTCTACTCCCTCACCCTGCTGGTCCGCAACATCCTCGCGGGCCTGCGGGCCGTCCCCGAGGAGACCCGGCAGGCCGCGCGCGGCCTGGGCTACGGCCCGGTCCGCCTTCTGCTCACCGTCGAACTGCCGCTCGCCCTGCCCGCCTCCATGGCCGGGCTGCGCATCGCCGCCGTCTCGGCCGTCTCCCTGGTGACCGTGGGCGCGATCGTCGGCCACGGCGGTCTCGGCAATCTGATCTACGCCGGCATGAACACGTACTTCAAGGCACAGGTGCTGACCGCGTCCGTCCTGTGCGTGGTGATCGCGATCGCCGCCGACCTGCTCCTGCTCGGCGTGCAGTGGCTCATCACTCCCTGGACGAGAACGGCCCGCGGATGACGACCCTGACCGCTGCCTGGGACTGGCTCGCCGACCCCGCGCACTGGTCGGGTGCCGACGGCATCGGGCACCGGCTGCTCCAGCACCTCGTCCTCACCGTCGTCTGCCTGGCGATCAGCTGTCTGATCGCCCTGCCGGTCGCCCTCGTCCTCGGCCACCTCGGCAAGGGCGGCGCGCTCGCCGTCAACATCTCCAACGTCGGCCGCGCGGTGCCCACCTTCGCCGTCCTCGTCCTGCTGCTGCTCACGCCGATCGGTGCGTGGGGCGAGGGCCCCACGGTCGTCGCGCTGGTGCTGTTCGCCGTACCGCCCCTGCTCACCAACGCCTATGTCGGGATGCGCGAGGTGGACCGGGGCGTGGTCGGTGCGGCCCGCGGGATGGGGATGACGGGTCCGCAGCTGCTGCTCCGGGTGGAACTGCCGCTCGCCCGCCCGATGATCATGAACGGCGTGCGCATCGCCGCCGTCCAACTGGTGGCCACCGCCACCATCGCGGCGCTGGCCGGCGGAGGAGGGCTCGGCCGGATCATCACGGCGGGCTTCAATCTCGCCAGCACCCCTCAAGTGGTCGCGGGCGCCGTGCTCGTCGCCGTGTTCGCGCTGGTCGTCGAGGCGGTCTTCGAGGTCGCCGAACGGATGGCGCCGGCCTGGACCAGAGGCACCCGGTGAGAGACCGTACGGCTCCGGCAGTCGCGCTGCTGCTCCTCCTGCTGGCGCCCGCGGGCTGCTCCACCGGCCCGTCCCTGGAGAACCGCGGCGCGGTCACCGCACCGCCCGGCGACAGCCACGACCTGACCGTCGGCTCGGCCGGATTCACCGAGAGCGACCTGCTCGCCCAGATGTACGCCCTGCTGCTGGACCAGGCCGGATACAAGACGTCCCTCCTCACCGTCGCCAACCGCGAGCTGTACGAACCCGCCCTGGAGTCCGGCCAGATCGATGTCGTACCCGAGTACGCGGCGACCTTCGCCGACTGGCTCAAAGCCAAGACCGACGGCCCTGACGCCCGCCCGGTGGGCTCGCCCGACCTCGGTGCCACGATGAAGGCCCTGCGCGCGCTCGCCACGCCCCGCGGGCTCACCGTCCTGGACCCGGGGAAGGCCGTCGACCAGAACGCGTTCGCCGTCACCGCCGCCTACGCGCGGCAGCATCACCTCAAGACCCTCAGCGACCTCGGCGCCTCCGGCCTGAAGGTCCGGCTCGCGGCGGGCGACGAGTGCGTCCAACGGCCGTACTGCGCACCCGGACTGAAGAAGACGTACGGCATCGACATCGTCGCCGTCGACCCCAAAGGCGTCGGCACGACCCCGGCGAAGCTGGCCGTGCGCAGCGGCCGGGACCAGATGCTGCTCACCACGACGACCGACGCCACACTCGACGACTTCGGGCTGGTGCTCCTCGCCGACGACAAGCACCTCCAGAACGCGGACTACGTCGTCCCCGTCGTCAACCGCGCCCGGGCGGGAGACGCCAAGGTCACGCGGGCGCTCGGCCGGCTCAACGAGGTTCTCACCACCCGGGACCTGGCATCCCTGAACGAGCAGGTGGACAGCTGGCGCAGGCTGCCCGAGGACGTGGCACGCACCTATCTGAAGGACAAGGGCCTCCTGAAATGAGCGCCCCTCACCCCGCATCCCTCAGCCCGCACCCCGTCGCACGCCACCTGACCGAACGTCCGCACGCGCGCCCCGCCCCACGCCCGCCCGTCCGTCCCGACCGCGTGACCCGGGGGACTGTCAGTGGTGCGCTGTACGTTGCGGTCATGGGCGTTTACCTGGTGAGTGTCGGTGCCGAGCAGTGGTTCGGCGCGCGGGAGGGCGAGTACGGGGAGACCGCCTCGGCGCTGAACGAGCAGCTGAGACGGCGCGGGCTGCCGCCGTACGCGTCGCTGCCCGAGGAGGCGGACTTCGTGCCCGGCGCGGGGCTGCGGTTCGAGGAGAAGCTGAGTCCCCCCATGGCCGGGTTCGGCGCGCTCTGCGAGGCGCACCTGGCACGGGACGAGGGGGAGACCCTGGCCGGCTGGTCGGTGCTGGTGCCGTTCTCGCTGGAGGACGACCTCCGGCTGTCCGTCGGCTGCGCCTACGCGGACGAGACGCTGGTCGCCGGAGCCCCGCAGGTGCTGGCCCTCGCGGAGCGCCTTGCGGCGGTCCTCGAACTGCCGGTCGACGCGATACCGGAGAGGTGCGACGACCTCGGACTGACGCTCTGGTTCCTGGACGGCCCGGCCGCGGAACTGGCCGTCACCCGGCCGGGCCCGTGGAGCGAGGACCTGGACACGTCCTACTACGTGGCGCTGTACCTGCGCGCGGCCCAGCATTCCCTGCGCCGCGGCTGCCCGCTGGTCTACTCCTGACCTAGCCCTGCCGCCCCTCCTGACCTAGCCCTGCCGCCTCGCCCGACGCGCCCCGCCCAGTCGTCCATCGGGTGCGGTCGGCGCAAGCGCGACGGGTACGGATGTAGGTCTACGGCGTCAGATGGCGCCGCATGGTGCCACCTGGCGCCGAATGGCACCATGCGATCTCCGTCCAGGACTTGCGCATGACGCCATCATGGCGCCACAATGGCGTCATGGACCTTGCCCCGTATGTCGACTCCCTGCGCCGTGAACTCGCGGTGGCCGCCGAAGCCGGCGGCGAGGACGCTCGCCGACTGGCCGAACGGCTCACCGCGCCCCTGGAATCGGCGACCCGTCTGACCATGCTGAATGTGCTCTCCGCCGCGATGGACGAGATCACCCGCGAACTCGCCCCCGGCTCGGTCGACGTACGGCTGCGCGGGCTCGACCCCGACTTCGTGGTGACGCCGCCGCCCGCCGGCGGCCTCGTGGAAGCGGCCGCGCCGCCCGTCGAACCGCTCAAGGCGCAGGCGCCCGCCGACGGCGACGAGGGCGGCACCGCCCGCGTCAACCTCCGGCTGCCGGCCCACCTCAAGGCGCGCGCCGAGGAGGCCGCGAGCCGCGACGGCCTGTCGGTCAACGCGTGGCTGGTGCGGGCCGTGTCGGCCGCGGTCGAGGGCGGTGGCGCGCCGCGTGCGACGGAGCGGTCCCGCACCCTCGGACAGACCTTCACGGGCTGGGTGCGTTAGCCGCGTTCGCGCCCGCCCCACGTCACCCCACCACGTCCCACCAGCGGGGACGGCCCCAGTACCCATGAGGACGGGACAACCATGCCTTCTTTCGACACCCCGGAACCCATTTCGGCCACCGCCCACGTGGACGCCGGTTCCATCCAGTTCACCGCGGGCGACCGCCTCGACACGTCGGTCGAGGTGCGGCCCCGCGACCCCGACCGGGACAAGGACGTGCGGGCCGCCGAGCAGACCGAGGTGACGTACGCCGGTGGTGTCCTGGCCGTCAGGACGAAGCAGCGCCACCTCGTCGGGCCCAGCGGAGCCGTCGACATCACGGTCGACCTGCCCACGGGCTCGCGCGTCGACATCACCGGCTCCTGGGTCCAGGTGCTCGGCGAGGGCCGGCTCGGCGAGGTCCGCGTGAAGACCTCGTCCGGCGACGTCCGCCTGGACACGACCGGGCCGTTGAACCTGACCGCCTCCCACGGCTCGATCACCGTCGACCGGGTCGTGGGCACGGCCGAGATCACCACCAGCTCCGGCAGCCTGCGGGTCGGCACCGTCGACGGCTCCGCCGTCCTGAAGAACTCGCACGGCGCCACGACCGTCGGCGCCGTGACCGGCGAGGTACGGGTGAGCGGTGCCAACGGTGACATCGACATCGCGCGCGCCGAGGACTCGGTGGCCGCCACCACCGCCCATGGCGCCCTGCGGGTGGGTGAAGTCGTCCGCGGAATCGTCCAGTTGGAGACCTCCTACGGCTCCATCGAGGTCGGTGTCCGCGAGGGCACCGCCGCCTGGCTCGACGTCAGCTCCGGGCGCGGGCAGGTACGTAACGCACTCGCCGACGCCGAACCCCCGCAGCGGACGGAGGACACCGTCGAGGTCCGCGCCCGCACCCGCTGGGGCAACATCGACGTGCGCCGCGCCCGCGACTGAGTACCGGCCGAGACCTCGCGCGACCTGCTTCTTCTCCGGTGTCCGGACCGACAACAGCCAAGCGACCACGCTTAATTGACGCGCCGGTAGCGTTTCTGATCGGCTACGTTGGGTCGCGCTCGCCGATCAACAACACCACCAGCGCCGAGAGCCTCCTTCCCGATCTCGGGTCATCTCGTACACGCGCCACGGTGGAGGGCTCGACGCAGGCTGGGCCTTCCGCTCACCCTGATCCGGCACCCGGCCGCACCACTTCTCCCCGCCAGCCCCCCGCGAAGAGAGACAACACCGCATGTTTCACGGCATAGGACGTGCAGTCGTCCGGCATCCGATCTGGACGATCGTGGCGTGGGTCATAGCCGCCGTCGCGATCGTCGCCACCGCACCCGGCCTTCCCTCCAACAGCGACCAGAGCAGCTTCCTCCCCAAAAGCTACGAGTCCATCCAGGCCCTGGAAGTCCAGTCGAAGGCGTTCCCCAGTGCCTTCACCCCGTCCGCGATCGTGCTCTACGGCCGCACCGACGGCCAGAAGCTGACGTCCGAGGACCTGAAGGACGTCCAGCGCGTCACCGACGGACTGGGCGCCAAGCACATCGACGAGGTGCAGAAGGTCGTCCCCGGAACTCCGTCGAAGGACGGCAAGTACGATCTGGCGCTGGTCCAGATGGACAGCAAGAACGCCGGCCAGCCCAAGCAGGCCGACGCGGCGAAGACGCTGCGCGCGGAGGCCAAGGAACTGTCCGCCGGTACGCGGCTGGACGTGAAGGTCGGCGGCTCCGCCGCGCAGGCCCTGGACCAGCAGGAATCCTCCGAGCGCGGTAACGCGCTGGTCGGGATCGGCACCTTCGTGATCATCCTGGTCACCCTGCTGATCATCTTCCGGGCGCCGATCCTGGCGGTGCTGCCGCTGGTGCTGATCGGCCTGGTCTCCGTGATCGCCAACGGGCTGATCGCCCACGCGACCAAGCTCTTCGGCCTCGAGGCCAACAGCTCGATCTCGGCGATGCTGATCGTGGTGCTGTTCGGCGTCGGCACGGACTACTTCCTGTTCCTGATGTTCCGCTACCGGGAACGGCTGCGGGCCGGGGACGAGCCCAAGGAAGCGATGATCAACGCGGTCGCCCGGGTCGGCGAGGCCATCGCCTCCGCCGCCGGCGCCGTCATCATCGCGTTCCTTGCCCTCGTCCTGTCCTCCCTCGGCTTCCTGAGGCAGATGGGACCGGCGCTGGCCATCGCGGTCGCCGCCACCCTGGTCGCGGGCCTCACGCTGATCCCGGCGGTGGTCTCGCTGATCGGTCCGAAGGTCTTCTGGCCCTCGAAGTCCTGGCAGATGGAACCGGAGAACGCCCGGTTCGCGGCGCTCGGCCACCTGGTGCGGCGGCGCCCCGCGCTGGTCGCCGCGGTGTCCGGGGTGCTGATGGTCGCGCTGGCGCTGGGCGCGCTCGGTTTCAAGGCCACCTTCGACCTGGCCGCGGGCTCCATGCCCAAGACCAAGGAGTCGATGGTCGTCCAGACCCGGATGCAGGCGGCGTACTCGGCCGGTGCCGCCGACCCGACCCAGGTCTACGTCACGAGCAGCGACGGCAAGCCCCTCGACGAGGCCGCGCTGCCCGCGTTCGTGGCCAAGCTCAAGGGGGTCGAGGGCGTCGCCGACTCCCGGCTGGCCGCGCTCAGCAAGGACGGTGAGACGGCGAACATCGCCGTCACCCTCAAGTACGACGCGGCCAAGGACGAGGCCATCAGCGCGGTCGGCAAGGTGAGGGACACCGCCCACGCGGACACGCCGCCCGGCACCAAGGCGGTGGTCGGCGGTACCTCCGCGATCTACAAGGACATCAACACCGCCGTCGAACACGACTACAAGACGGTCTTCCCGGTCGCCGCGGTACTCATCATGATCATCCTGGGCCTGCTGCTGCGCAGCGTGGTCGCCCCCTGGTACCTGATGGCCTCGGTCGGCCTCGGCTTCGGCGCCACCCTCGGCGCCACGGTGCTGATCTTCCAGAAGGGAGAGGGGCACTCCGGCCTGATGTTCCTGCTGCCGGTGATCATGTATCTCTTCGTGATCGCCATCGGCACCGACTACAACATCCTGATGATCGCCCGACTGCGCGAGGAGGCCCGCGAGGGCCGCGAGCCACGCGAGGCGGCGGGCGAGGCCCTGCGGCACGCGGGCCCGACCGTGGCCGCCGCCGGGTTCATCCTGGCCGCGACCTTCGCCACGATGATGCTCGCGGGCAACTCGCTCCTGAGCGAGATGGGCTTCGCCGTCTCCTTCGGCATCGTCGTCGCGGCGTTCGTCATGGCGATGTTCTTCACGCCGAGCCTGACCGCGCTGATCGGCCGCGCGGCCTGGTGGCCCGGCCACGGCGACCGGACCACGGTGGAGCCGTCCGTCCCGGGCCGTGAGGAAGCCCGCGAACTGGTCTGACCGGTACGGCGGGGGGCCGGGTGCGCGTCGCGCACCCGGCCCCTTCGTGTCCCGCGTCCCCGCGGCGCTCCTACGCGTCGGCGACCGAGTCGAACGTCACCTCTCCCCGCGGCACGCCCCGCGCGTCCGCGTCCACCGAGCGGCGCAGCGCCTCGTGCAGCTTCGCCGGGGTCAGGACGCCCAGGAGACGGGCGCCGTCCAGGACCGCGACCCAGCCCGCGTCGTGCTGGAGCATCACACCGAAGGCCTGTTTCAGCGGCGCGCCCACCGGCACCCACGCGCTCATCCGGTGGGCGTGGTCGCCGACCGAGCCGCCGGCCCCGAGGTCGTCGATGCCGACCCAGCCGTGCAGGTCGCCCCGCGCGTCCAGGACCACGGCCCAGCGGGTGCCCTGCGCGCGCAGTCGCTCCGCCGCCCGCTCGGCCGGCTCGTCGGGGCGGACGACCGGTGGTTGCTGGAGGTCGTCCGGCTGGATCTCGGTCACCGAAAGCCGCTTCAGCCCCCGGTCGGCGCCCACGAACTCGGCGACGTACGGGGTGGCCGGCGTGCCGAGCACCGCGCCCGGCGTGTCGAACTGCTCGACGCGCCCCTGCCCGTACACGGCGATGCGGTCGCCGAGCCGCACCGCCTCCTCGATGTCGTGCGTGACCAGCAGCACCGTCTTGCGCACGGTGTCCTGCATCCGCAGGAACTCGTCCTGCAACTGTTCGCGCACCACCGGGTCGACCGCGCCGAACGGCTCGTCCATCAGCAGCACCGGCGGGTCCGCGGCCAGTGCCCGCGCCACGCCCACCCGCTGACGCTGACCGCCCGACAGCTGGTGCGGATAGCGCGGGCCGTACGTCTTCGGATCCAGGCCCACCAGCGCCAGCAGTTCGGCCGCCCGCGCCCGCGCCTTGCCCCGCTTCCAGCCCACCAGCGTCGGCACGGTGGCCGTGTTGTCGAGCACCGTGCGGTGCGGGAAGAGGCCCACCTGCTGGATGACGTAGCCGATCCGGCGACGCAGCCGCACCGGGTCCACCCCGGCGATGTCCTCACCGTCGACGAAGATCCGGCCCGACGTCGGTTCGATCAGCCGGTTCACCATCATCATGGTCGTCGTCTTGCCGCAGCCGGACGGTCCCACGAGCGTGACGAGTTCACCCTCGGACACCTCGAACGAGAGGTCGTCCACGGCTGTCGTCCCGTCCGGATAGCGTTTGGTGACCTGATCGAACCGGATCATCCCCTCACGCTAGCCGGGCCCGTCACCGCCCGCTCACCAGCACCACCTCCAGGGTGCGCGGGCCGTGCACGCCCTCCACCCGGTCCAGTTCGATGTCGCTGGTGGCGGACGGGCCGGAGATCCAGGTCAGCGGGCGGTCCGGAGCGAGGCGTTCGAGTGCCTGCGGGACCGACGCCACGACCTGGCCGGGCACCCGGACGACGCAGATGTGGTGGTCCGGGATCAGGGTGATCCGGCGGCGGCCCTGCTCCGGTCCGCCGTCGAGGACGATCGTCCCGGTCTCGGCGACGGCGACGGCGCAGCCGGTCACCACGCTCTCCACCGCGTCCAGCTCCCGCGGCGTGCTCACCGCACGGTCGGCGACCCGGGTGGAACCGGCCGCCGACAGCCACTGCGGCGGGAGTCCCGGGGGCACGAGCACCTGGCGGGAGCCGCGCTCGGCGAGCAGCCGCCCGATCAGCGCGGCCAGGTCGTCCGCCGCGCAGCGGTGCACGAGCGCCCGGTAGTCCGCCAGGTTCTCCGCCAGCAGGTCCACCGTCGCCTCGACGCCCAGGCCGCCGTGCTCGCGCAGGTAGTCCCGCTCGACCGCACGCTCGTACGGCGGATCGTCCCGTGGCACGTCCGCGAGCGCGCGCCGCACCCGGCCCAGGATCCGTTCCCTGTCGCTCACGCGGCTCCGTCCTTTCCGCCGTCCGTGCGCTGCCACCAGTCCCGGAACGGCTCCGCCGGCACCGGCGGGAGGTCGCGGGTCGCGCTCCAGGCCCTGCCGGGGCCCGGCAGCGTCCGCGGATGCAGCCGGCGGGTGCGCGACGCGAGCCGCTGTCCTGTCCGCAGGACAGCCGGGCGGCCGAACGCCCAGCGCGCCGCCCGCATGGCGGCCCGCTCGGCCGCGTGCCCCTTCGCGGGCTTCAGTACGACCTTGTTGCCCGCCCGCGTCACCTGGCCGCCCTCGACCACCCGTTCGCGCAGGTGCACCAGCACCTCCGGGATGTCGATGGCCACCGGGCAGACGTCGTAGCAGGCACCGCACAGTGACGACGCGTACGGCAGCGAGGCGTCGATCTCGCTCGCGGTGCCCCGGAGTTGGGGACTGAGAATGGCGCCGATCGGCCCCGGGTAGACCGAGCCGTAGGCATGGCCGCCCGCCCGCTCGTACACCGGGCAGACGTTCAGGCACGCGGAGCAGCGGATGCAGCGCAGGGCCTGGCGGCCGACCTCGTCGGCGAGGGTGTCGGTGCGGCCGTTGTCCAGCAGCACCAGGTGGAAGGCGCGCGGACCGTCGCCGTCCGTGGTGCCGGTCCACATCGAGGTGTAGGGATTCATGCGCTCGGCCGTGGAGGAGCGGGGCAGCGTCTGGAGGAAGACCTCCAGGTCCCGCCAGGTCGGCACGATCTTCTCGATGCCGACCACCGAGATCAGGGTCTCCGGCAGGGTCAGGCACATCCGTCCGTTGCCCTCCGACTCCACGACCACGAGGGTGCCGGTCTCGGCGACCATGAAGTTGGCTCCGGAGATCCCGACCTTGGCGCGCAGGAACTTCTCCCGCAGGTGCAGCCGGGCCGCCTCGGCGAGTTCGGCGGGCGTGTCGGTCAGGCCCTCGGGGGCGGGCCGTCCCCACGCGCCCATCTCGCGGGCGAAGATCTCCCGGATCTCCCCCCGGTTGCGGTGGATGGCGGGGACGAGGATGTGCGAGGGCCGGTCGTCGCCGAGCTGCACGATGAGCTCGGCGAGATCGGTCTCGTAGGCGCGGATGCCCTCCGCCTCCAGGGCCTCGTTGAGGCCGATCTCCTGCGTGGCCATCGACTTGACCTTGACGACCTCCGACTCGCCGGTCTCCTTGACCAGGCCGGCCACGATCCGGTTGGCCTCGTCGGCGTCGGCGGCCCAGTGGACGACACCGCCCGCCGCGGTCACCGTCTCCTCCAACCGGAGCAGATACCGGTCGAGATGACGCAGCGTGTGGTCCTTGATCCGCCGGCCCGCCTCGCGCAGCTCCGCCCAGTCGGACACCTCGGCCACGGCCTTGGCCCGCTTGGCGCGGATGGTGTGGGTGGCGTGCCGCAGATTGGCGCGCAGGGTCCGGTCGCCGACCGCCGCGCGCGCGGCCTGGGGGAAGGCCGGCATCCCCATGAACGTCCCGCTCATGCCGCCGGGTCCTCCTTCGTGCTCGCCAGGATCTCCGCGATGTGCACCGGCCGCATCCCGGTGCCGAGCCGGGTCATGGTCCCGCCGATGTGCATCAGACAGGAGTTGTCCGCCGCGCACAGCACCTCGGCGCCCGTCGACTCGGCGTTGCGCACCTTGTCCGCGCCCATCGCCGCCGAGACGTCGGGGTTCTTGAGCGCGAAGGTGCCGCCGAACCCGCAGCACTCGTCGGCGCCCGGCAGCGCGACGAGCTCCAGCCCCCCGACGGCCTGGAGCAACCGCCGCGGACGGTCGCCCAGCCCGAGGCTCCGCAGCCCGTGACAGGTCGGGTGGTAGGTCACCGTGTGCGGGTAGTACGCCCCGACGTCCGTCACCCCCAGCACGTCCACCAGGAACTCCGTCAGCTCGTACGTCTTCGGCACCACCGGCGCCAGCGTGGCGGCGAGGGTGTCGCCGCGCCCCTCGGCCGTGGCCCGTTCGCCCAGGCGCGGATACAGCTCCCGCACCATCGCCGCGCACGACCCCGACGGGGTCACGATCGCCTCGTACTCCCCGAAGACATCGGAGAAATGCCGGGCGAGCGGCTCGGCCTGGTGGCGGTACCCGGTGTTGTAGTGGGCCTGCCCGCAGCACGTCTGGGCCATCGGGAAGTCGACGTCGACGCCCAGCCTGGTCAGGAGTTTCACCACCGCGCGACCGGTGTCCGGGTAGAGCGTGTCGTTGACACAGGTCAGGAACAGAGCGACTCGCATCGCGGCTCCCCGTCATCGGTCATCGGATGAGTCAAGCCTAGTGGCGGAGTACGGCCCGGGGGCAGAGCCCGGCTCACGGTGTGCCGAGGCGGGCCGCCGCCTCCCGCCACCGCGCCGGGTCGCCCCGCGGTTCGTACCGGGTCAGCGGCTGGGTACGGACCAGCAGGCGCCGCATGTCGGCGAGGTCGCCGACGAGTCCGTGCCCGCGGGCCTGCACGAGTACGTTGCCGAGCGCGGCGGCCTCCGTGGGGCCGACCACGACCGGCAGCCCGCAGGCGTCGGCGGTCGCCTGGCAGAGCAGGGCGTTGCGGGCGCCGCCGCCGACGATGTGCACCACGTCGACCGGGTGGTCGGCCAGGTCCCGGGCGTCCTCGACGGCCCGGCGGTGGGCGAGGGCGAGCGAGTCGAGGATGCAGCGCGTGATCTCGGCCCGGCTCGCCGGTACCGGCCGGCCGGCGTCCCGGCAGGCCGCCGCGATCCGCTCCGGCATCCGCCCGGGTGCCAGGAACGCCGCGTCGCCCGCGTCCACCACGAAGCGCAGCGCCGGCACCCCGGCCGCCTCGCGCAGCAGCTCGTCCAGGTCCGGGGCGCCCCAGGCCCGCAGGCACTCCTGGAGCAGCCACAGCCCCATGATGTTGCGCAGGTAGCGGACCGTGCCGTCCAGGCCCAGTTCGTTGGTGAAGTTGGCGGCCCGGCTCGCCTCGGTCAGGACCGGCGCGTCGAGTTCGAGACCGGCCAGCGACCAGGTGCCGGTGCAGATGTACGCGAACCGCTCGCCGGTGGCGGGCACCGCGGCCACCGCCGACGCCGTGTCGTGCGAACCGACCGCCGTGACCGGAACCGGGCCGCTCAGCCCGGTCTCCTCCAGCACCTCCGGCCGCAGCACGCCCGCCGGGTCACCGGGTTGCCGAAGCGGCGCGAACAGGCCCAGGTCGACGCCGAGCCGGGCCGCGACGTCGTACGACCACGTCCGGGTCCGGGGATCGACGAGCTGGGTGGTCGAGGCGTTGGTCAGCTCGGTGCCCTGCTCGCCGGTGAGCCAGTACGCCAGCAGGTCCGGGATGAGCAACAGCCTTCTCGCCGCGGCGAACTGGGCCGAGGCCCGGGCCGCCGCCAGCTGGTACAGCGTGTTGAAGGGGGCGTACTGCAGGCCGGTCGCCGCGTACAGCTCCGCGGGTGGCACGCTCGCCCACACCTTCTCCGCGACGCCCTCGGTGCGGGTGTCGCGGTAGTGGACGGGGTTGCCGAGCAGGGCGCCGTCCGCGTCCAGCAGGCCGTAGTCCACGGCCCAGCTGTCGATGCCGACGGAGTCGAGCCGCCCACCGCAGTGCGCGCCGGCCGCCCGCAGCCCGTCCAGCACCCCCGCGTACAGCCCGAGGACGTCCCAGCGCAGCCCCTCCGCCACCCGCACGGGCCGGTTGGGGAAGCGGTGTGCCTCGGCCAGTTCCAGGGAGTCCGGGCCCACCCGGCCGACCATGACGCGCCCGCTGGACGCGCCGAGGTCGACCGCGGCGTACGACCGCACGGCGGGCGAGGGCGCGGAAGCGCTCGTGACGGAGGTGTGCATGGCGGAGGTGCTCAGCGCGGAGGCGTTCGTGACGGAGGTGTTCGTGGCGGGGGCGCTCAGCGCGGGGGCGCCCGTGACGGAGGTGTTCGTCGCGGCGGTGCTCATCGCAGGAACGCGGCCGCCACACCCGCGTCGACGGGGACGTGCAGTCCGGTGGTGTGGGTCAGGTCGCCGCCGGTGAGCGCGAACACGGCGTTCGCGACATGCTCGGGGAGCACCTCCCGCTTGAGGATGGTCCGCTGCGCGTAGAACTCGCCCAGCTTCTCCTCCCGTACGCCGTACACGGCCGCCCGCTGGGCGCCCCAGCCGCCCGCGAAGATCCCGGAGCCGCGCACGACCCCGTCCGGGTTGACGCCGTTGACGCGGATGCCGTGCTCGCCCAGTTCGGCGGCCAGCAGCCGCACCTGGTGGGCCTGGTCGGCCTTGGTCGCGGAGTAGGCGATGTTGTTCGGGCCGGCGAAGACGGCGTTCTTGGAGACGATGTAGACGATGTCGCCGCCGAGCTTCTGGGCGATCATCACCCGGGCCGCCTCGCGCGCGACCAGGAAGGAGCCGCGGGCCATGATGTCGTGCTGGAGGTCCCAGTCCCTCGCGGACGTCTCCAGCAGCGGCTTGGAGAGGGAGATACCGGCGTTGTTGACCACGAGGTCGACCCCGCCGAAGGCCAGCACGGCCGTCCTGAGGGCGTCCGCGATCTGTTCCTCCGAGGTGACGTCGACCGTCACCGCCACCGCCCTGTCCGCGCCGCCGAGTTCCTCGGCCACCGCGGCCGCCTTCCCGGCGTCGACGTCGGCGACCACGACACAGGCGCCCTCGGCGACCAGCCGGTGCGCGACGGCCCTGCCGATCCCGCTGCCGGCGCCGGTCACGAACGCCACCCGCGTCGCGAGCGGCCGCGGCGGGGGCATCCGCCGCAGCTTGGCCTCCTCCAGGGCCCAGTACTCGATGCGGAACTTCTCCGACTCCTCGATCGGCGCGTACGACGACACGGCCTCGGCGCCGCGCATCACATTGATCGCGTTGAGATAGAACGCGCCGGCCACCCGGGCGGTCTGCTTGTCCTTGCCGAAGGAGAACATGCCGACGCCCGGCACGAGCACGATCGCCGGGTCGGCGCCGCGCATCGCGGGAGAGTCCGGCAGGGCGTGCCGCCGGTAGTAGGCGGCGTACTCCTCGCGGTACTCGGCGTGCAGTTCCGCCAGCCGCGCGATCACCTCGTCGAGCGGGGCGGTCGGCGGCAGGTCGAGGACCAGCGGGCGCACCTTGGTCCGCAGGAAGTGGTCCGGGCAGGAGGTGCCGAGCGCGGCCAGCCGCGGGTGCTCGGCGCGGGCGAGGAAGTCCAGGACGGTGTCGCAGGCGTCGAAGTGCCCGACCTGCGGCCGGTCCTGGGAGGCGAGGGCACGCACGTGCGGGGCCAGGGCGGCGGCCCGCTCCCGCCGCTCGTCCTCGGGCAGCGCCTCGTACCCCTCGATCACCGGGCCGAAGGGCCGCGGCCGGCCGCGCTCGGCGAGGAACGTCTCGGCGGTGCGGATGATGTGCAGCGCGTTGCGTTCGCACTCCTCGGACGTGTCGCCCCACGCGGTGATGCCGTGGCCGCCGAGGACGCAGCCGACGGCGCGTGGGTGGGCCGCCTTGACCGCGGCGATGTCCAGCCCGAGCTGGAAGCCGGGCCGCCGCCACGGCACCCACACCACCGTGTCGCCGAAGCACTCGGCGGTGAGCTTCTCCCCGTCCGCGGCGCACGCCAGCGCGATCCCGGAGTCGGGGTGCAGATGGTCGACGTGGGCCGCGTCGACCAGTGCGTGCATCGCGGTGTCGATGGAAGGCGCCGCGCCGCCCTTGCCGTGCAGGCAGTAGTCGAACGCGGCGACCATCTCGTCCTCGCGTTCGACACCGGGGTAGACGTCGGTGAGGGCGCGCAGCCGGTCCAGGCGCAGGACGGCGAGTCCGGCCTCGCTGAGCGTGCCGAGGTCGCCGCCGGACCCCTTGACCCACATCAGTTCGACGTCACCACCGGTGACGGGATCGGTGCCGTTCCCCTTGGCGGAGGTGTTTCCGCCGGCGTAGTTGGTGTTGCGCGGGTCGGCGCCGAGTCGGTGGGACCGGGCGAGGAGCGCGTCGGCTTCGGGGTGGGGTGCCATGGATGTTCCTGACTGCTAGGACGTACGTGAGTGGGGCGCGCCGCGAGGGGCGCGGGGGGCCCGCGTGACCGGACACAGCCGGCCCGCGGTCCGTGAAGGACACGACTGGGCGGACGTTCACGCCCCCCAGCCGGCCTGCTCCCCTCCGACCCGCTCCGCGACGATCCGCTCCGCCCAGCCGGACCGGGCGTACGCCCCGATCGGATCCGCGTCCAGGCCCATCTCCCGCCGCACCTCGGCGAGCAGCGGCCGGACATCGGTGTTGTACGCGTCCATGACCACCGCGTTCGCCCCGAGCACGTCCCCGGCCCGCTGCGCCGTGGTCAGCGCCTCCCGGTCGACCAGCAGCGCCTTCGCCGTGGCCTCCTGCACGTTCATCACGGACCGGATGATCGCCGGGATCTTCGCCTCGATGTTGTGGCACTGGTCGAGCATGAAGGCGATGCCGGCGGCGAGCCCGCCGCCGCGCACCACCTCGTACATGATCCGGAACAGCTGGAAGGGGTCGGCGGCGCCGGCCATCAGGTCGTCGTCCGCGTAGAAACGCGAGTTGAAGTCGAAGCCGCCGAGCTTCTCCTCCCGCAGCAGGGTGGCGACGATGAACTCGATGTTGGTGCCCGGTGCGTGATGGCCCGTGTCCACCACGACCTGGGCTTTCGGGCCGAGTTTGAGGCAGTGGGCGTACGCCGTGCCCCAGTCCGGGACGTCGGTCGTGTAGAAGGCGGGCTCGAAGAGCTTGTACTCCAGCAGCATCCGCTGCCCGTCGCCGAGCCGTTCGTACACCTCGGCGAGCCCCTCGGCCAGCCGGTCCTGCCGCCCGCGTACGTCGTCCTGCCCGGGGTAGTTCGTGCCGTCGGCGAACCACAGCTTCAGGTCCCGCGACCCGGTGGCGTCCATGATGTCGACGCACTCCAGCAGATGGTCGACGGCCTTGCGGCGGACCGCCGCCTCCGGATGGCAGATGCTGCCCAGCCGGTAGTCGTCGTCCTGGAAGGTGTTGGAGTTGATCGTGCCCAGCCGCACCCCGCGGTCCCGCGCGTGCTCGGCGAGGGCGGCGTAGTCGTCGACCCGGTCCCAGGGGATGTGCAGCGCCACGCTCGGGGCGACGCCGGTGAACGCGTGCACCCGGGCCGCGTCGTCCAGTTTCTCGCGCGGATCGCGCGGTACGCCCTGCTGGGCGAACACCTTGAAGCGGGTCCCTGAGTTCCCGTATGCCCACGACGGTGTCTCGACGGCCTGGGACTTGAGCGCGGCCTTCACCGCGGCGAGATCGGTCACTTCAGGGCTCCTGCGACGTCGGAAGAGAAGGCGTTGAATGAAACGATTCAGAAGCCGAAACTATGAGCCCTCCGAACGGGTGTCAACCCCTCCCGCACGGACGCTTCTTCAGGGCTCGGACGTGACCTTTGACTATCGAAGGAGTATCGAAAGTTTTTCGCTACGAACCCATTGACGTGACATGCCGTACGTGTCTAACGTCCCGGCAACCCAGTTGAAACCTTTCACGACGCGGTGAGGGTCATCCCGCCGGCGTCGTCGAGGAGCCCCCAATGACCCACCCGTCCGACACGGGTCCGGCCCCGGTGCTGGCGCTGAAGGACATCGCCAAGTCCTTCGGCGCCGTACGCGCCCTGCGGGACGTCTCCCTGGAGCTGTTCCCCGGCGAGGTGCACGCCCTCGCCGGGGAGAACGGCGCGGGCAAGTCGACCCTCATCAAGACACTCGCCGGGGTCCACCGGCCGGATGCCGGGCAGGTGCTGCTCGACGGTGAGCCCGTCGTCTTCCACGGCCCCGGCGACGCGCGGGACGCCGGTATCGCCGTGATCTACCAGGAGCCCACGCTCTTCCCCGACCTGTCGATCGCCGAGAACATCTTCATGGGCCGTCAGCCGCGCCGGACCCTCGGCCGGATCGACCACCGGGCCACCCACGCGGCGACCGCCGCCCTGATGAAGCGCCTGGGCGTCGACCTCGACCCCGACCGCCCGGCCCGCGGCCTGTCCATCGCCGACCAGCAGATCGTCGAGATCGCCAAGGCGCTCTCCTTCGACGCCCGGGTCATGATCATGGACGAGCCGACCGCGGCCCTCACCGGCAGCGAGGTGGCCCGCCTCTTCGGCGTCGTGCGCACCCTGCGCGACCAGGGTGCCGCCGTCCTGTTCATCTCGCACCGGCTGGAGGAGATCTTCCGGATCTGCCGCCGGGTCACCACCCTGCGTGACGGCGCCCTGATCGCCAGTGAACCGCTGGACGGCATGACCGAGGACGACCTCGTGCGCCGGATGGTCGGGCGGGACCTCGACGAGTTGTACCCCAAGCAGGACGTGGCGCCCGGCGACGTCGCGCTGAGCGTGCGCCGGCTGACCCGCGAGGGCGTCTTCACCGACGTCTCCTTCGAGGTGCGGTGCGGCGAGATCGTCGGACTGGCCGGGCTGGTCGGGGCCGGCCGCACGGAGGTCGCGCGGTCGGTGTTCGGCATCGACCGCTGGGACGCCGGCGAGGTCGAGGTCGGCGGGCGCAGGCTCACCAACGGTGCCCCGTCCGCCGCCATGTCCGCCGGGCTCGCCCTGGTCCCCGAGGACCGGCGCGCCCAGGGCCTGGTGATGGACATGTCCATCGAGCGCAACATCGGCCTGACCGGACTGCGCGCCACCGTGCAGGCCGGACTGATGGACCGGGGCGCCGAACGCAGCAGGTCCCTCGACTGGGCGGTGCGGCTCCAGGTGAAGTACGCCCGGATCGCCGACACCGTCGCCACCCTCTCCGGCGGCAACCAGCAGAAGGTCGTCCTGGCCAAGTGGCTGGCCACCGGTCCGAAGGTGCTCATCGTCGACGAGCCGACCCGAGGCATCGACGTCGGCACCAAGGCCGAGGTCCACCGGCTGCTGTCCCAGCTGGCCGCCGACGGGGTGGCCGTCCTGATGATCTCCTCCGACCTGCCCGAGATCCTCGGCATGGCCGACCGCGTGCTCGTCATGCACGAGGGCCGGCTCACGGCCGAGATCCCCCGCGCCGACGCCACTGAGGAGTCCGTGATGGCCGCAGCCACGGGGAGGGCCGCCGCATGACCGTGACCGCTCCCAGCCCCGCCCCCGCCGGCGAGGCGTCCAAATCCAGCGGCACCCGGCTGGTCGACCGCGTCTTCCGGATGCGCGAACTCGCCATCCTGGGTGTCTTCCTGGTGATGATCGTCGTCACCCAGCTGGGCAACAGCGAGTTCCTGTCCGAACAGGGCATCAAGGACCTGCTGTTGAACGCGACCATCCTCGTGCTGGTCGCCACCGGCCAGTCGCTGGTGGTCATCACCCGCAACGTCGACCTCTCGGTCGGCTCGACCCTCGGCATCAGCGCCTTCGCCGCCGGCCTCTACCTCCAGGGCGGCGGAAACCCGGTCGTGGCGGTCGCCCTCGCGGTCCTGCTGGGCATCGGCTTCGGACTGCTCAACGGACTGCTCGTCAGCCTCGGCCAGGTGCCCGCGCTCGTCGTCACCCTCGGCACGCTGTACATCATCCGAGGCGTCGACTCCATCTGGGTCGGCTCCCGGCAGATCACCGCGGCCGACCTGCCCGGGGGATTCGTCGACTTCGGCGCGGGCGGCCTCTCGGCGGTGCCGTGGCTCGCGATGATCGCGCTCGTCGTCCTGGTGGCCACGGCGTACTACCTCAAGCACTTCGGCAGCGGGCGCGAACTGTACGCGCTCGGCTCCAACCCCGAGGCCGCGCGCCTGGCCGGCATCCCGGTCCGCAAGCGGATCCTGGCCGCCTACACCTTCTGCGGCGGCCTGGCCGGCCTCGCGGGCGCGATGTACCTGGCCCGGTTCGGCAACGTCGACTCCGGCACCGGCAACGGCTACGAACTCACCGTCGTCAGCGCGGTCGTGGTCGGCGGTGTCGTCTTCACCGGCGGCTCCGGCAGCGTCTACGGCGCCGCGCTCGGCGCCCTGCTGCTCACGTCCGTCAACAGCGTGCTGCCCGCCCTCGGTGTCAGCTCCGTCTGGGTGCTCGCCATCAACGGCATCCTGCTCCTGCTCGCCATCGCGGTCGACCGGATCGTCGCGGTGCGCGTGGCCCAGGCACTGAAGAAGAGGAACGCCCGCCATGGCTGACTCCGCTCTCGCGCGCGCCGTCCGCTGGGACACGGTCGTCGGCGCCCTGCTCATCGTGGTCCTGCTGTTCTCCTTCGGCTTCGTCGACGGCTTCGGCAACGCCCTCAACCTGTCGTTCCTCATCGGCAACACCCTGCCGATCGCGCTGGTCGCCCTGCCCATGACCCTGCTCGTGGTGGCCGGGGAGATCGACCTCTCGGTGGCATCCACGGCCGGCCTGTCCGGCGCCGTGATGGGCGCCCTGTGGAACCAGGGCATGACCATCGAGACGATCATCCCGCTGTGTCTGCTGCTCGGCGTGGTGTGCGGACTGGTCAACGGCCTGCTGGTGACCCGGCTCGGGCTGCCCTCGCTCGCCGTCACCATCGGCACCCTCGCCGCCTACCGGGGCATCGCGCAGATCGTGCTCGGCTCCGACGCGGTCACCGACTTCCCCACCCCGTACCTGGACTTCGCGGCCGGACGCATGGGGGACAGCTTCCTCCCGCGGGCCTTCCCGCTCTTCCTGGTGCTGCTCGTGATCGCGGTCGTGGCCCTGCACGCCACCCCGTTCGGACGCTCGCTGTTCGCGATCGGCGCCAGCGCGGAGGCCGCCCGGTTCGCCGGCGTCCGGGTCAGACGGCAGAAGCTGATCCTGTTCACGGTGACCGGCCTGATGGCCTCCCTCACCGGCGTCTTCTGGGCACTGCACTACGCCAGCGCCCGCTACGACAACGCCACCGGCCTCGAACTGTCCGTCGTCGCGGCCGTCCTGCTCGGCGGCATCGACTTCGACGGCGGCCGGGGCACGCTCGGCGGCGCGGTCGCGGGCGTCTTCCTGCTCGGCGCCCTCCAGAACGTGATGAGCCTGCTGAACGTCTCCGCCCAGTCGCAGATCGTCGTCACCGGCGTCCTGCTCGTCGTCTCCGTGCTCGGCCCCCGGGTCGCACGGCAGATCTCCACGGCGCGGGCCGGCCGCCGGGCCGCCTCCACCCCGGCGCCGTAGCCCCCGCCCACGATCGCTCCGCAACCCGCTTCGCCGACCCTCGTAAAGGACTGTCGCCATGCGCAAGTCGTCGATCCGCCGTACCTGTGCGGCCCTCGCCGCCGTCACCTCCCTCGCCCTGGCCGTCACCGCGTGCGGCGGCACCACCAAGAAGGACGTCGCCAGTGACAGCGGCTCGGCCGCCACCGGCGGTACGGCCGACCCGAACGCGGCCACCAAGAAGGGCCTGACCGTCGGCTTCCTGCCCAAGCAGGTCAACAACCCCTACTTCACCTCCTCCGACAAGGGCGGCGAGGCGGCACTGAAGGAACTGGGCTCCAGCTACAAGGAGGTCGGCCCGTCCAGCGCCACCGACACGGCCGGCCAGGTCTCCTACGTCAACACCCTCACCCAGCAGCAGGTCGACGCGATGGCCGTCTCCGCGCAGGACCCCGGCGCCCTGTGCACCGCGCTCAAGCAGGCCATGAAGAACGGCATCAAGGTCGTCACCTACGACTCCGACACCAAGGCCGACTGCCGCAACGCCTTCGTCTCCCAGGCCAGTGCGGAGGACCTCGGCCGCACCGAGGTGCAACTGCTCGCCGAACAGGTCGGCTACAAGGGCGAGATCGCGATCCTGTCGGCCGCGCAGACCGCGACGAACCAGAACACCTGGATCGACTTCATGAAGGAGGAGCTGAAGGATCCCAAGTACAAGGACATGAAGCTGGTCAAGGTCGCCTACGGCAACGACGACGCCCAGCAGTCCTTCCAGCAGACCCAGGGCCTGCTCCAGGAGTTCCCGAACCTGAAGGGGATCATCTCCCCGACCACCGTCGGCATCAAGGCGGCCGCCCAGTACCTCTCCGGCTCCAAGTACAAGGGCAAGGTCAAGCTGACCGGCCTGGGCACCCCCAACGACATGCGCAAGTACGTCAAGAACGGCACCGTCGAGGGCTTCGAGCTGTGGGACCCGGCGAAGCTGGGCGAGCTCGCCGCGCGCACCGCCGTGGCGCTGGCCTCCGGGCAGATCACCGGCAAGGAGGGTGAGACCTTCACGGCCGGCGCCATGGGCTCGTACACGATCGGCGCGGACGGCGTGATCAGCCTGGGCAAGCCGACCGTGTTCGACGCGAAGAACATCGACCAGTTCGACTTCTGATCCGCCGGCCGTCCCGAACCCGGACACCCCGACACCGAAGGGCCGTCGATGCGGCGCGTGTGCTTCCTGCTGAAGGTCCGGGCCGACCGCCTCGACGCGTACCGCGAACGGCACGCCGCCGTGTGGCCGGAGATGCTCGACGCGCTCTCCGCCACCGGCTGGCGCAACTACTCGCTCTTCCTGCGCGAGGACGGCCTGCTCGTCGGCTACCTGGAGACCGAGGACTTCGACGCCGCCCGCGCCGGCATGGAGGCCACCGAGGTCAACGCCCGTTGGCAGGCGGAGATGGCGCCGTTCTTCGAGTCGCTGGACGGCGCCGCACCCGACGAGGCGATGAGACCCCTGACGGAGGTCTTCCACCTCGCCTGACCCGCGGTTCCCGGAGCGGCACTCCCCGTCTCCCGACCCGTGGTTCCGTAGGAGAAGACGTCGTGCCGCCCGTTCGACCGAAGGACGTTCGTGCCGGTCATGACGGTAATGTGAAGGCTTTCCCGCCGCTCCTCGTTCCCCCTGGAGGTCCCCGCCCGATGGTCCAGTCGGTGGGTATCAAGGACGTCGCCCGCGCCGCCGGAGTCTCCGTCGGCACGGTCTCCAACGTCATCAACCGTCCGGACACGGTCGCCGGCGAGACCCGGGCCCGGGTGCTGTCCGCGATCGACCGGCTCGGCTACGTCCGCAGCGAGTCCGCGCGCCAGCTGCGCGCGGGCCGCAGCCGGATCATGGGGCTGCTCGTCCTCGACATGGGCAACCCCTTCTTCGTGGACGTCGCACGCGGTGCCGAGCGGGCCGCGCGTCAGGCGGGCCTGGGCGTGATGGTCTGCAACAGCGCGCAGAACCCGGGCGAGGAGGCCGAGTACCTGTCGCTCTTCGCCGAACAGCGGGTGCGCGGCGTGCTGCTCACCCCGGCCGACGCCACCGGACGCAACATCGAGGGCTTCCGCCGGCACGGCATCCCCTTCGTCCTCGTCGACCGGGTGGCGGAGGGCACCACCGAGTGCTCGGTCTCCGTGGACGACGTGGCGGGCGGCGCGCTGGCCGTGCGCCATCTCGTCGACGCCGGGCACCGCTCCCTCGCCTACGTCAGCGGGCCGCCCGGCCTGAACCAGGTCCGCGACCGCCGCACCGGCGCCCTGAACGCGCTCGCCGAGGCGGGCCTCGGCCCCGACGCGCTGCGCGAACTGCCCACCGAACGGCTCGACGTCGCCGCCGGGCGCGACGCGGGCGCCCGGCTGCTCGGCCTCGCCGACCGGCCGACCGCCGTCTTCTGCGCCAACGACCTGCTGGCCCTCGGTGTGCTCCAGGCCATGTACGCGGCCGGCGTCACCGTCCCCGACGAGCTCGCCATCGTCGGCTACGACGACATCGAGTTCGCGGCCGCCGCGGCCGTCCCGCTCACCTCCGTACGGCAGCCCGCCGTCACGCTGGGCGCGCTCGCCGCCGAACTGCTGCTGGAGGAGACGGAGACGGACGCCGAGGACGGGCGCGAGCCGCACGAGCACCGGCGCGTGGTGCTCCAGCCCGAACTCGTCGTCCGCCGCTCCAGCCTGCCCGGGCGCTGAGCGGCCGTTCAGTAGCTGTTCATGATCCCCGGTCGGGTCCGACCGCGGCGGGTGTGCTGAACTGGGACGGCCCAGTCCGTCCGTACGGGGAGCTCTGTTGACCGTCAGCTACCGCCAGCCCGGTGTCGTCCTCACCGACCGCCGGTTCACCGTGCCTCTCGACCACGACGACCCGGCTGGAGAAACGATCCGGCTGTACGGTCGGGAGGTCGTCGCGAGCGACACGTCACGCCAGGACCTGCCGTGGCTGGTCTACCTCCAGGGCGGACCCGGCTTCGGCGCCAACCGGTTCGTCGGCAGGCAGGCCTGGCTCGGCCGCGCTCTGAAGGAGTACCGCGTCCTCCTCCTGGACCAGCGCGGCACCGGCCACTCCACGCCCGCCAACCGCCAGACGCTGCCCCTGCGCGGTGGCCCCGCCGAGCAGGCCGACTACCTCGCCCGCTTCCGCGCCGACTCCATCGTCCGGGACTGCGAGGCGATCCGCCCGCAGGTCACCGGCGGCGACCCCTGGACCGTCCTCGGCCAGAGCTTCGGCGGCTTCTGCACGGTGACGTATCTGTCCTCGGCCCCCGAGGGCCTGGCCGCGGCCGTGCTGACCGGCGGCCTGCCCTCCCTGCACGCCCACGCCGACGACGTCTACCGGGCCGCCTACCCGCGCATCGAGCGCAAGACCGCCGCGCACTACGCCCGCTACCCGCAGGACGTCGAACGCGCCCGCCGCATCGCCGACCACCTCCTCCAGCACGAGGTGGTCCTGCCCAACGGCTACCGCCTGACCGCGGAGGCCTTCCAGTCGCTGGGCATCCTCCTCGGCGGCGCCGACGGCAGCCACCGGCTGCACTTCCTCCTGGAGGACGCCTTCGTGCGCACCCCGGGCGGCCGCGAACTCTCCGACGCCTTCCAGGAGGAGGCCCAGAGCCTGCTGTCCTACGCCGGACACCCGCTCTACGCCCTCGTCCACGAGGCCATCTACGGCCAGGACGGCCGCCCCACCGACTGGTCGGCCGAACGCGTCCGCGCGGAGTTCCCCCAGTTCGACGCGGCGAAGACGCTGGCGGGCGACGGACCGGTGCTGTTCACCGGAGAGTCCGTCCACCCCTGGATGTTCGACTGCGACCCGGCCCTGCGCCCCCTGCGCGAGACCGCGCACCTGCTCGCCGCGCGCACCGACTGGCAGCCCCTCTACGACCCCGCGCGCCTGGCCGTCAACGAGGTGCCGGTCGCGGCGGCGGTCTACCACGACGACATGTACGTCGACGCGGCCCAGTCACTGGAGACCGCGCGCGCCGTACGGGGCCTGCGCACCTGGGTCACGGACGAGTTCGAGCACGACGGCGTCCGCGCGGGCGGCCCCCGGGTCCTGGACCGTCTCCTGGCACTGACCCGCGACGAGGCCTGAGGCCTGCCGGGACCTGAGGCTTGCCGGGACCTGGGGCCTGCCGGGACCTGAGGACGAAACGGGCCGGCGCCGGGGTCGGCCCGTCGGTCCGTCGGCGGGCCGGCTGTCGGGCCGACGGCCGCGAGCGGCACGGACACGCTGCCTGCTGCCCGCGCCGTGCCGTCGTCGCGGCGGCCGGCGCTCTCAGTCCTCGGCGACCCGGATGATCGTCCTGCCCGTGGCGCGCCCCTCGGGGGTGAAGGCGGCCGGTGCCTCGGCCAGCGGGCGGACCGCGCCGATCCGTACGTCGAGCCGTCCGTCGCGGAGCCGCTGTGCCAGGTCCGCGAGACGCGCGCGGTCGGGTTCCACGACGAAGAACAGTGCCCGCCCGTCCTCGGGCCGGACGGTGGGCGGCCGGGCGATCGTGACGAGCGTGCCGCCGGCACGCACGAGCGCGGCCGAGCGGTCGAGGATGTCACCGCCGATCACGTCGAACACCACGTCGACCTCGCCGGCGTCCTCCAGCCGGCCGGCCGCGAGATCCAGGAACACGTGCGCGCCCAGGGCGAGGACGGTGTCCCGGTCGGCGGACCGGCCGGTGCCGATCACGTGGGCCCCCGCCTCCCGCGCGAGTTGTACCGCGATCGAGCCGACGCTCCCCGCGGCGCCGTGGATCAGGATGCTCTGCCCGGCGTCGATCCGCGCGTGGTCGAACAGTCCCTGCCAGGCGGTGAGCCCGGAGACCGGCAGGGCGGCCGCCACCGTGTGGTCGACGTCCGCGGGAAGCGGGGCGAGGTTGCGGGCCTCGACGGCGACGTACTCGGCCAGTGAGCCGTCGCGGGCCCAGTCGGTCAGTCCGAAGACCCGCTGGCCGACCGTGAGGCCGGTGGTGCCGTAGCCGAGCTCCGCCACGACGCCCGAGACCTCGTGCCCGGGCACGCTCGGTGTGCGGTCGCGGCCGGCCCGGTCGGACCAGGTGCCGGGCCAGTCCAGCTCTCCGCGGGTGAATCCCGCGGCATGGACCCGCACGATGACGTCGTTCTCGGCGGCGTGGGGATGGGGCAGGTCGGTCAGGGTCAGCCCGCTGACCCCTGCGTCACGGTCCGGGGCGATGATGGCTCGCATGCCTTGTCCTCTGTCCGGTTCCGAAGGGTCCTGTAGCGCCGTCACCACGCGTTCTCGGAATCAATTCGGCCAGGGCGCGTCAAGGACACGTTCGACCATGGTGGTGCGGCGGAAACCTGGAATGAAGTGTTCCAGTACATCCGAGTTTATGGTCCCGTAGGTGGTGTCCGGGCGATTCTTGAGCCCGTCGACGAATGCCTTCAGGAATTCCTCCTTGAATTGTCCGCGCGGATGGGTGGAAATGATCTCGTCCACCGCGTCGCCTTTCAGCCGGTCGAGCCCCCAGCCGACCACGTCGGTCAGGACGCCGTAGCTCGTGACGGCCGTCACCGGGTCCATCCGGCCGGGAATCCCCGGCGTCGTGTGCAGCGCGATCGCCGTCCAGACGACGTCGGCGGCACTCTTGGAGAAACCGCGGTCGAGCAGGAACCTGCGCGCGTGGTCGGCGCCGTCGACCTCGAAGCGCTGCTCCGTGTCGGAGAACGGCGTCGAAAGCCCCGTGTCGTGGAACATCGCGGATATGTAGAGCAGTTCCGGATCGGGCTGGAGGCCGAGGTCGCGCGCGTGCAGAGAACCGAAGAGGAAAACACGCCGGGAGTGGTGGAAGATGAGCGGCCCGACTGTTTCCCGGAGGAAACGGGTGGCCTCCGCCACCGCTGCGGTCTCGGGAATTTCCACTGCGGCGATGATGTCGGTCATGATGGTCACGCTTTCGATGAGACAGTGAGGAGTCTGTGGTGCCTCTGTTCTCTACGATGCCGACCGTTCGGCCATGCCGCCGCCTCGGTCCGGCCAGGAACCACTCGAATCCGGACACCCGAGGAAATGGACTGTGAGCTCCGCACCGCATCGGGTCGCGATCCTCGTCTACGACGGGGTGGCGCTGCTGGACGTCGCCGGTCCCGCCGAGGTGTTCGGGGAGGCGAACCGGCTCGGTGCCGACTACCGGATCACACTGCTGTCGACGACCGGCGCGGACATCGCCTCGTCGATCGGGGTACGGATCGCCGTCGACGGCGGCCCCGACCGCGAGCCGGACCCCGACACGTTCGTGATGCCGGGCGGGGCCGTCTATCCGAGGACTCCCGTCACGCGGGAGCTGATCGAGGCCGCGCGGGAGCTGGCGGCCCGGTCCGGCCGGGTCGCGTCCGTGTGCTCCGGAGCGTTCGTCCTCGGCGCCGCCGGCCTCCTGGACGGCAAGCGGGCGACCACCCACTGGAAGATCGCGCGTGAACTCGCCGGGCGGCACCCGAGGATCCGGGTCGAACCCGATGCCATCTACGTGCGCGACGGCGCCACGTACACCTCGGCGGGCGTCACCGCCGGCATCGACCTGGCGCTGGCCCTCGTCGAGGAGGACCACGGCCCCGACCTGAGCCGGGACGTCGCCCGCGCCCTGGTGGTCTACCTGCGACGCGCGGGCGGCCAGTCACAGTTCTCCGCGCCCCTGCAGGGCCCACCGCCCCGTTCCCCGGCCCTGCGCACCGTCGTCGACGTCGTGACGGCCGATCCCGGGGGGAACCACTCCCTCGGTGAACTCGCCGCGCGGCTCAACCTCAGTTCCCGCCATCTCACACGGCTGTTCCGGGAGGAGTTGTCCACCACGCCGGCCCGCTACGTCGAGTCGATCCGGTTCGACATCGCGAAGGCTCTGCTCGACCAGGGGCATACCGCGACACAGGCGGCGTCCCTGGCCGGATTCCCGAGTTACGAGAGCCTGCGGCGCGTGTTCGCCCGGGAGCTGTCCGTCAGCCCCGCCGCGTACCAGCGCCGCTTCAGCAGCGCCCGCCGCACCCCGTAGCGCGTGCCTCGCCCGCCTCGGCGCGGACGCCCTGGCGGACCGACCCGCGGCTCAGGCGGCGACGGCGAGGGGACCGACGGCGCGGCAGGGGCCCACGACCCGTCCGTCGGGCAGCAGCTCACCGGTGTCGTCGAAACGGATGGTGCCGTTGCACAGCAGGCTCCAGCCCTGCTCCGGATGGGCCGACACGATGACGGCGGAGTGGTGGTGCGGGCTTTCCGCGTGAGGACACGGGGGCTGGTGACTGCACATGACGTCTCTCCTCGATCCGCTGGCTCCTACCTCGGCCGGCTCCTGTCCCGTTGATACCCGAGACAGTTTTCCGTTGGATGAGGAGACCCCCACGAAGCAGCGAACTCGACGGTGAGTTCTGCTGTCCGACCGGAGGCGGGGAGGGGCGGCGCCCGGTCAGTAGGGTGGGCGCATGCCACAAGACATACCGGCCGAGATACCCGTCGGGACGATCGACCGGGGTGACCTGCGCGGGGACTGCGGGCGGTGTTCCGGGCTGTGCTGTGTGGCCCTGCCCTTCGCGGCCTCGGCCGACTTCGCCCTCGACAAGGACGCCGGGACACCCTGCCCGAACCTCCGCGGCGACCACCGCTGCGGCATCCACGCGCGGCTGCGTGAGGAGGGCTTCAACGGCTGCACGGTCTACGACTGCTTCGGCGCCGGGCAGAAGGTCTCGCAGATCACCTTCGGCGGAGCGGACCGGCAAGGCGGCACCCGTGAGCGGGCCCGCCTCATGGCCGAGGTCTTCCCGGTCGTCCGGCACCTGCACGAGCTGCTCTGGTATCTGACCGAGGCGCTCACCCTGCCCGCCGCCCGCCCCGTCCACGCGGACGTGCGCCGGATCCTGGCCGAGACGGAGCGGCTGACCCTTCGGACCCCCGCCGAGCTGGCCGCGCTGGACGTCGGCGCTCACCGGCAGAAGGTCAACGTCCTCCTGCTCAGGACCAGTGAACTCGTCCGGGCGGGCACCGGCGGCCGGGGGAGCGACCGACGGGGCGCGGACCTGATGGGCGCCCGGCTCAAGGGCGCCGACCTGCGCGGCGCGAGTCTGCGCGGCGCCTGTCTGATCGCCGCCGACCTCACCGGTGCCGACCTGCGGGGTGCCGACCTGATCGGTGCGGACCTGCGCGACACCGACCTCTCGGACGCCGATCTGACCGGCGCGCTCTTCCTGACGCAGCCGCAGCTCGACGCGGCCCGCGGCAGCGCCGGCACCCGCCTGCCGGAGTCATTCACCCGCCCCGCGCACTGGACAGCGCGACTCTGAGGCGGCCTCCTCCCGCGCCACCCGGCCGACGTCCGCCGGGACGGCGGTGGGCGCGCGTCGCTCCAGGTGCAGCCGCAGCCCCTCCGGCATCAGCGTCAGCCGCTCCGCCACCCGCAGCCGGTAGCCCGGGTCGGGCCGCAGTTCGTAGCGGCGCAGCAGCAGCCCGAGCACGAGCGTCGCCTCGTGCAGTGCGAACTGACGTCCGATACAGGCCCGGGCCCCGGTCCCGAACGGCTTGAAGGTGTGCGCGGCACGGGCACGTACGGCCTGGGCGTCGAAGCGGTCCGGGTCGAACCGTTCGGCGTCCGGGCCCCACACCTCGGGGTCACGGTGCAGCATCGTCGTCAGGACCAGCGCCCAGGCGCCCCGCCGCATCGGATGCTCGCCGCCCAGCACCGTGTCCCGCCGTGCCTCCCGGGCGAAGGCGGGCGCCGTCGGCCACAGCCGCAGTGCCTCGTCCAGCACCCGGCGCACGTACCGCAGCCTCGCCACCTGCTCGTATCCGGGCGCCGCGGTGTCGCCCCACACCCGGTCCACCTCGGCGCGGGCGCGGGCCGCGACGTCGGGGTGCCGGGAGAGGTAGTGCAGGGCGAAGGAGAGCGCGCCCGACGTCGTCTCGTGGCCCGCGACCAGGAACGTGATGACCTGGCGGCGCACGTTCCGCGCGGACAGCCGTTCCCCGGTCTCCGGATGGGCGGTGCGCAGCATCCGGTCGAGCAGGTCCGTGCCGCCGTCGCCCTCCTCGCCCGCCGCCCGCCGGGCCCGTACGAGGTCGTCGACCGTACGGTTGAGGTAGGCGATGTCCGCGGTGTTGCGCCGCCCCGCCCGCCTCAGCAGCAGCGGGATCAGCGGTGTGGGCACGGTGTTGAGCCGCTGGGCGTGGCTGAGCGTGCCCACCATGGCGGAGACGAAGGGGTGCGGACGGGTCCGCTCGAAGGAGCCGAAGTCGTGTCCGAAGCCGGTGCGCGCGATGGTCTCCAGGGTCAGCCGGGTCATGTCGCCGGGCACGTCCACCGGCCGGCCCGCCGTGAGCGACCCGTCCCAGTGGTCGGTGAGCCGCCCGGCCACGTCGAGCATCATCGGGTGGTAGGCCGCCATCGCCTCCCGGCTGAAGCCCGGGGCCAGGACGTCGTGCGCCAGCTGCCAGTTGGGCTCGTGGTTGTACGCCGTGAACAGGGCGTCCCCGACGACCGGCCGCAGATTGGCGATCCCGAGCCCGACATGCTTGGCGAAGCGGGACTCGTCCGCCATGTCGGCGGCGAGCGCGGCCCCCCACACGAAGACGAACTCACGCCCGAACACCCTGCGCCGGAAGATCGGCCCCAGCTGCCGGGCGAAGCGCGTCGAGTCCTGCACGGGGGTGCGACGGCTCGCGCCGAGGATGTCGCCGAACACGGGCAGCCGGTGCGGCGGATGCGGAATGCGGTGCAGTTCGGGCCAGCCGTGCTCGGCGCTGCGGAACCCTCTCGGCAGTCCGTCGCCCGCGGTCCTCGCCGCCGTCCCGGTCGCGGGTGGCGCCTCGGACGTTTCTGTCCCGGCCGTCTCCGACATGACGCGATCTCCCTTGATCCAGCGGCACGTTGAGCGTGTTGTACGTGGGTTCAAAAACGGCCCCAGTCTGATCCGGTAGCTGAACCGGCGTCAAGTAAGGTGCGGCCATGGCCGCGAACCAGGGGGACCGCACGCGCCGCCGGCTCAGTACCGGGGAGCGTCGCGAACAGCTCCTGGCGGTCGGGGCGCGGCTGTTCTCGGAGAGTCCGTACGACGAGGTGTGGATCGAGCAGGTCGCGGAGATCGCCGGCGTCTCCCGGGGCCTGCTCTACCACTACTTCCCGACCAAGCGGGACTTCTTCGCGGCGGTCGTGGAGCGCGAGAGCGAGCGGATGCTGCGCATGACGTCCGCCGTGCCCGGAGTCCCGGTGCGCGAGCAGATCGCCGTGGGGCTCGACGCGTATCTGGAGTACGTCCGTTCCCACGCCCACGGCTATCGCGCCTTCCATCGCGCCGACGCGGCGGGCGACCAGGCGGTACGCCGGGTCTACCAGCGCGCGCTGGCCGCTCAGGAGCGCCAGATCCTGGCGGCGCTCGCCGCCGACCCCGAGTTCGGTCCGGCCTTCCAGGCGCGAGCCGACGTGCGGCTGGCCGTGCGCGGCTGGCTCGCGTTCACCACCGCGGTCTGTCTGGAGTGGCTGCGCGGTGAGGAGATGTCGCGGGAGCAGGTGCGGGAGCTGTGCGCGCGGGCGCTGCTGGGGCTCATCGCGTAATCGCACAGGCGTCCCGGGGCGTCCTGAGGTGTCGCGTGGTTGGCGTGCGCCCCGATCTTCGATAAGTTAGGCAAGGCTTACCTAAGGAGGCTTCGGGATGGGTGACAGCCAGACCTGGACGGCCGCGCCGTCCGCCGCGGAGCGGGCGCGTTCGGTGCTCGCCGCCGCGTGGTCGTGCACGGTGACCGCGGAAGGCGGACGCGAGGAGTACGTCGGCGCGCACGCCGTGGACGACGACGGCCGGGTGCTCCTGCACGTGCCCGACGACAGCGCCCTGCTCACGGCCGTGATCTGCGCGCCCCGCGGGGAGCCGTCCGCCGTGCTGGAGTTCGCCGACGTGGCCCCCGTCGCCGTGCGCCACCGGATCCGCGGCCGGCTCTGGCTGGCCGGATGGTTCCTGCCCGTGGACGGCCACCTCGTCTTCCAGGCCACACGGGTGGTGCTGCGGCAGCCGTCCGGCGCGGTGGTCGTCGGCCTCGACGAGTTCGCCGCCGCCGAGCCCGACCCGCTCGCCACGGCCGAGGCCCATCTGCTGACCCATCTCGCCGACGCCCACCCCGACGCGGTCGAGCGGCTGACCCGGCTCGTCGACCCCGAAAGCCTGCACGGTGTCGTGCGCGTGCTGCCGCTCGCGGTCGACCGGCACGGGCTGACCCTGCGCATCGAGCAGGCCCGCGCCCACGGCGAGGTACGGCTGCCCTTCCACGCGCCCGCCGACGACGTCACGCAGCTCACCGAGCGCATGCACGTCCTGCTCACCCAGGCGAGCGCCGCGTCCTGCCCCCGCGCGCTACAGCGGCAGCGCACAGACCGCGACGGGTGAGGCGAACGGCTCGCCCGCGAGCCGCAGTCCACCGCTCTTCGCGTCCACGTGGAACACGCTGACCGTGTCCGACCGCTGGTTCGCCGCGAACAGCAGCCCGCCGTCCGGCGAGAACGCGATCTGCCGCGGGAAGTCGCCGGCCACCGGCACCGTGCCGAGCGGCCTCAGCCGCGCGCCGCCCGCCTCCACCGCGTACCGCGCCAGGGTGTTGTGGCCCCGGTTGGCGAGGAACGCGTACGAACCGTTCGCCGTCACCAGGAACTGCGCCGGGTAGTTGGTGCCCTTGCCGCCGCCGGTGGACTGCGGCGCGCCGATGCTGAGTCGGCCGCCGGCCGGGTCGTAGGCGCAGACCGCCATCGTGTCGTCGACCTCGTTGGCGAGGTAGGCGTACCGCCCGCCCGGGTGGAAGGTCAGCTGCCGTGGACCGGCGCCCGGCCGGGTGTGCGCCCGCGCGACCTCGGTGAGCGTGCCGGCCCGGTCGTCCAGACGGTAGGTGTAGACCGTGTCCGTGCCGAGGTCGACGGCGAGGACGTGGCCGCCGTCGGGGCTGGTGACGACCTGGTGGGCGTGCGGGCCCTGTTGGCCCGGCCCGGGCGCGGGGGAGGAGTGGACCACCCGGTCGGTGCGCTCGCCCAGCGCCCCGGACGCCTCGATCCGGTGCACGGCCACACTGCCCGAGCCGTAGTCGGCGCTGAGCAGCCAGCGCCCGCCCGGATGGACCGACAGCTGGCAGGGCTGCGCGCCGCCCGTGGCGCGGCTGCCCAGGATCCGGCGGTCGGCGAGCCGTACGGCGGTCACGGCACCCCGCTCGCGCTCGTTCACCGCGTACAGCGTCCGGCCGTCGGGATGCACCGCGAGGTACGACGGATCGGCGACGCCGGTGAGGGTGCCGGTGCCGGTGATCCGGCCCGTCGCGGTGTCGTAGGCGGCGAGACCGATGCCCCTCCCGCCGCCCTCGGCGGAGGTGTACGTGCCGATGTAGAGGGGGCGCGGGCCGGACTCCGCGCGCTTGCGCGACGTCTCCCGCGCGCTGTCCGGCCGGGGCCGGCGCGGCTCGGCCGTGCCCGGCGTCTTCGCGGCCTCCGACGTCGTACCGCAGGCGGCCAGAGCCGTCGCCGCGGCCGCCCCGCCGAGCGTGCCGACGAAGCGACGCCTGCTCCAGCCACCGCGCGACGCTTCTGCCTCACCGCTCATATGCGCACCTCGGGTCGTCGGTTGCACCGGTCGTCACACCCACCTTGACGTGGGGCACCCGGGAAGCGCAAAAAAGACGACCGGTGTTGCGCAGGGCGCAACCCACGCCCTGGCCGACCTCGCTGGAAGGTGTCGTCTCACGGTGGGCCTCGGTGCATGGCGGGCGTCGTCTCACGGTGAGCGGCGGCCGGTGGCCGCGCGGTTGCGCCGCAGCCGGGACGGCAAGCGCCCGCCCACCAGCTCCCGCAGCCGCGTGACCCGCGGCATGCGCTCGCGCTGCTCCCGCGCCCAGCGGTCCAGCTCCTCCATGAGCCGGCGTGAGCGGTGCTCGGTGTCGAGTTCGTCGATGATGCGGTCGGCCTCGGTCAGCACGGCACCGAACAGCTGCCAGTACCGGGCGTCACGCTGGACCTCCTCCAGCAGGAGCTGACCCAGCTTGTCCCGGGTGGCGGCGGCCTGCCGCAGCTCGGCGGTGAGCCGTGCCTCCGCCGACTCGGCACTCACGCTGACATGGGTGGTGACCAGTACCGCGAAGCTGACCACCGCGTCGGAGATCTCGGACAGCAGCCGTTCCACGACGGCGCCCGTCTCGGCGGGGAACAGCGGCTCGGGCCCGCGCTGTTTGGCGAGGTCGGTCAGGGTACGGGCGATCACCCGCAGCACGACCGTGCAGATCTCCAGCGTGTCCAGACCGGTCCGCAGTACCACCCGGTGCAGTACGGCCTCCCGTACGCGCGGATTGAGCCGCAGGCTGTCCTCCGCCTGCCGCAGGGCCGCGTCCACCTCGACGATGTCGTGGTCGAGCCGCCGGGCCTCGTGCAGCCGCGCGGCCGCCTGGTCCACGGGTGTGCGGCCGGCGGCCTCCTCGCCGATGCGCAGCATCAGCTGCCGCACCCGGCGTGCCAGCCCCTCGATCGAGTCGCCCGCCCGGTCCACCCATACCGGTGGCGCGAGCAGCAGGTTGCAGCCGAGGCCGACCACCGCGCCGATCAGTGTCTCCACGATCCGCGCCCACGCGGTGTCACCGACGCTGGTGACGCCGAGCACCAGCATCGCGCTGATCGCCACCTCCGGCACGAACTCGTCGACCCGCACCAGATGCCCGACGGCCAGCGAGGCCACGATGAGCAGCGCGAGACTCCACCAGGTCAGGCCCACCAGAAGGCTGAACGCGATGGCGACCAGGACACCCGCCACCACGGAGTTCACCCGGCGGATACCGGTGGTGAGCGTCGAGTACAGGGTGACCTGGACGACGAGCAGCGCGGTCAGCGGGGCGGTCAGCGGGGCGGCTTCCGGACTGAGGCGGAGCGCGATGACGTAGGCGATCGTCGCGGCGGCCGCCGAGCGCAGCGCCTGGACGACCACGGGGTCCCGGTGGCGTTTCAGCCACCGTCCGAGGGGCTGGGTCCACTCACGAGCATCTTGCATTCCTTGGCCCCTTCCCCGTCCCTGGACTGCTCGAACGTCCCGGTCGAGGAACCTTGCGCCCGCCCGCCCGCCCGCCCCCCGCCCGCCTGACCGACTGACCGCGGCTCGCGGGCTCAGACGTACAGCTGGTCGAGGAACGCGGACAGGTTGCCCCTCGTGCGGGCGATCTGCTCCGCCTCCGTCAGGGTCTCCTCGAAACGGGATCCGGAGTTCAGGGGCTTCCGTCCGCGGACATACAGGGAGCACGCGAGATCGGTGCACATGTACAGGCCCACCGAGTTCCCCTCGCGGCCCGCCGCGCCCGCCTTGCGGGCCGTCATCAGCGAGACGCCGCCGCCCCGGTGGGTCGTCAGGCAGAGCGAGCACATGCTGCGATGCAGGATGCCGCGCCGCGAGGACGGAAACCGCAGCGTGACGCCGACGAGCCGCTCCTCCCGCTCGGTGACCAGATAGCTGCGGTCGGGCGCGCCCGGATCCCGCCACCCCAGGAAGTCCAGGTCTGCCCAAGGGTGTTGGTCGAGATCCCGGGGCACGGCCAGCCGCTTCGCCTCGCCTTTCGAACAGTTGACGAAGGAGTCGCGGATCTCCGGCTCGGTGAGTGATCTCATGGAGGGGCCTCCTGGTGTGGCGGGACGTTCCTGGCGTTCCCGACGCTCTGAACCTAGGGGTACTAGGTTTCCGCCTAGGGTAAACAGTTTCGAACGGGGGACGCCAGTGGAATTCGAGGGACTGTTGTCACCGCGGGCGCGGGCGGCGCTGTGTCATGTCGCGGCCGGCTCCGCCGGACCGGCCGTCGGACCGCGGCCGCGCATCACACTGAACTTCCACCCGGACCGCGTCGTCCGGGGCCGGCCCATCCTGCGCGCCCTGGCCGAGGACGGCGCCTACGTCTCGCAGTTCGTCACCGGCACCGGCAACGGCGGCCTCACCGCGCACCCCGGCGGCGACCGCTGGCGCTGGGAGAGCCGGATCTTCGGCGGCGCGTACGACGACGCCGACGCGTACGACCGACCCGTGTACGGCGCGCTGAACTTCCGCGAGCAGACGGTCGGCGCCGCCCCGCGGTTCGGCTCGGCGCACTTCCGGCTCACCGCGGCGACGCTCGCCCGCGCCACGTTCTGCTACCCCGACAGCGCGGCAGAACCGGCCGACTTCGGGGTCGCCGCCGGCATGTCCCTGATCGCCCTCGCCACGGCCGACCGGCGGGACGCCCTCGACGACTACATCGAGGCGCAGGTGCACGGCGGCGTCGACCTCGCCCGGGACACCGAGGCGCTGGTCCTGGACGCGAGCTACCGCGGCACCCCCGTCGAGACCGCCGCCCGGCTGCTGCCCTGCCCGCTGGAGTGGCACCCCGGCTACCGGCTCACCGTGCCCGAACTGCACCGTCACGCCGCCTACCGCGGCCGGCGCTACGCCGACCTCGGCGCCCGTATCGCCGGGCGGCGCCGCCTCGACCCCCGCGTCATCGGCGACGCCGCCCGCACCGGCCGCCACGAGCTCCAGGACCTGAAGAAGGTGTGGCACACCCTCGCCCGCTTCGGCGCCCCCGAGGGAGCGGGCACCGCCTACTCCCCGGCGGCGGCCCCCGACGGCCGCACCCCGGCCGCCGGGCCGCCCGGCGCGTAGGCGCGGGCCACCGCTCCCGTATGGTCCGCCGCCGCCCGGCGCGTCGGCCCGGGTCCGGGTCGATCACCAGGCCCGTTGCTTAGCTCGTTACGTGAATTAAGGGTCAGGAGAAGTGCGCCCGGTGCTCCTGCGGAGGTATGTTGCAGGTCGGCCAGGGCCTCGGACACGGTCCGGGCGGGGTTGGAAGGAGCCACATGGCGGGGCGGAACGGGCGCACGGTGCGCGACCTCAGGCGGGCCAACCGCACGGTCGTGCTGCAACGGCTGTACTTCGACGGGCCCCTCAGCCGCTTCGAGCTCGGCCCGGCCACCGCGCTGAGCTCCGGCTCGGTCAGCAACGTGGTCGCCGACCTGGTCGCCGACGGCCTGCTGGAGGAGGCCGGCAGTGTCGATTCCGACGGCGGCCGCCCGCGCACCCTGCTGCGCGTCGCCCCCGGCAGCGGCCACATGATCGGTGTCGATGTCGGCGAGACCCGGGTGCGCATCGAGCTGTTCGACCTGACACTGACCGAACTCGCCCGTGCGGAGCGCCCGTTGGCGCATCAGCGGTACGAGGTCGAGGTGATCGTCGGCCATATCCGCGATGGCATCGCCGAGGTGCTCGCCGCCGCCGACATCGCACCCGAGCGGCTCCTCGGCGTGGGCATCGGCGTCCCCGGCATCATCGAGCACACCCCGGACCGCGGAGCCGTCGTGCACGGCCAGACCATCGGCTGGGACGCGGTCCCGCTGGAGGCGCTGCTGCGGGCCGGCACCTTTCTGCCGGACACCGTGCCGTACTTCATCGACAACGGCGCCAAGACCCTCGGTCAGGCCGAGATGTGGTTCGGCGGCGGACGCGGGGCCCACAACGCCGTGGTCGTCCTCTTCGGCTCCGGCGTCGGCGCCTGCCTCGTCACCGCGGACGTGGAACACGGCCGGGCCGTGGAGTGGGGTCACCTGACCGTCCGGGTCAGGGGGCGGCGCTGCCGCTGCGGGGCGCTCGGCTGCCTGGAGGCGTACGCGGGCGCCGAGTCGCTGCTCCAGCGCTGGAGCGACGCGGGCGGGCAGCCCCCGCGGGGCGTGGACGAGGAGACCGCGCTGACCGCGATGCTGGCCGCCGCCTACCCTCCCGAGGGCGGTGCCACGGCCGACCCCGTCGCGCTGGCCGTCCTGGAGGAGACCGCCGAGTACCTGGGCGCCGGTCTGTCCGACCTGATCAACCTCTTCCAGCCCGAGCGCATCCTCATCGGCGGCTGGGCCGGTCTCCAGCTCGGCGCCCGCTTCCTGCCCGCCGTACGCCGTCACGCCGGCGCGTACGCCCTGCGCCACCCCGCCGAGAAGGTCACCGTGGAGCTGGGCCGGCTCGGCCCGGACGCGGTCACCGTCGGTGCCGCGATCCTGCCGCTCGCCGACTTCTTCGCCCGGGGCGGCCGACGCCCGGAACCCACACCCGAGGGACCCCCCCCGGCCTGGCGCACAGCCCTGGAGGAACGCGCCCCCCACTGAGGCCCCCGAAAACCCACGATCCGACCGCGAGCACCGGGCCGCGAGAAAGCCCGACGCCTCGGACCACCACTCCGGACCACCACTCCGGACCGCCACTCCGGACCACCACTCCGGACCACCACTCCGGACCGCCGCTCCAGTCCCGACCCTCCGGTCCGGCCCCTCCATCCCGTGCGCCCCTCCGGCGGTGCTCCGCCGCAGCGCCCCGGTGCTTCCCCCGTCAGTTCAGCGTGCGCCCCCGTGGCGGGGCCGACTCCGCGGTCTCGGGCTCGTCCCCGCTCGCGTCCCCGTCCTCGTCGCGGCGCAGGCCGAGCAGGAAGTCCTCCAGGATCTCGGTCGACGTGTGCCGGGGATGCCAGCCCAGTTCGGTGTGGGCCCGCGCGCAGTCCAGCAGGGGCAGGCGCAGGATCGCGTCGAAGAGTGGGGGAGAGGCGGGCAGCAGCCGCAGTCCCCAGGCGGCGGCGAGCGCCGAGCGGGCCGCGCCGCGCGGCAGCCGTACCGGGCGGGCGCCGAACATCTCGCCCAGCAGCTCCGCGTCGACCGGCGGTTCCGCCGCCAGGTTGAACGCTCCCCGGACCTCGCGGGACACCGCCAGCCGGTACGCCTCGGCCGCGTCGTCCGGGTGCAGGGTCTGCACCCGCAGCCCCGGAACGGCGGGCAGGAACGGCAGCAGATCGGGCCGGGCCGAGGGGCCGGGGAGGAACCGGCCCCCGAAGACGTGGCGCCGCGAGCCCGTCGGCTCCCGCTTGAAGAGGAACGCGGGCCGCATCCGCACCACCCGTACCTCGGGATGGTCCCGCTCGAAGGTGTCGAGCACCCGCTCCAGATAGGCCTTCTCCCGGCAGTACGCGGCGTCCGGCCAGCCGTGCGTCGGCCACGACTCGTCCACCGCGTGTCCCCGCGGCCCCGGGGAGTACGCGCCCACGGACGACGCGTGCACCAGCACCGGCACCCCGGCCGCGGCCACCGCCTCGAACACCCGGATGCCGCCGAGCACGTTCGTACGCCAGGTCACCACCGGATCGCGGACCGGCCGCGACGCCCAGGCCAGATGCACCACGGCGGCCGCCCCCTCGAACTCCTTCACCGGGTGGGGCCGCTCGACCGCCAGGTCCACGGCGGCCCACTCCGCCCCCGGCGGCGAGCACCGCGGGATCCGGCGGGCCAGCCCCAGCACCGAGTCCACCTGCGGATCCTCCGACAGCAGACGGACCACGCTCGTACCGACATCGCCGGTGGCGCCCGTGACGACGACTCTCCGGCCCGGTTCGCTGCTCACCTCGGGTCTCCTCCCTGTGAGCGGGCGGGAGTGCCCGAGTACCCGGCCCCCGCGGCCCCGCACACACCGGAGGCGGCCGCGTGGCGGCCGGGGTGATCGACGCGTCACGCGTGCGCGATGATCAGGTCATGAGCGAGATCATTCTGATGTCCGACGCCAGGGTCGCCGCCGTTCCCGTCGAGGAGTGCGGCGAGCCCCTGGTGGACGTGAGCGGATCCCTGCTGGTCGACGAACGCAAGCAGCAGGACTCCGAGGGCGCCCAGGTCCATCTGCGGCGGGGCGTGCTCGACCGGCTGCTCACCGCGCAGGCGCTGCTGCCGGACGGACTGCGGCTGCTGTTCGTGGAGGGATACCGCCCACCGGCTCTCCAACGCGACTACTTCGCGCAGTACGCCGACGAACTGCGCGCCGCGCATCCGCGGTGGACCGCCGAGCAGGTCCGGTCGGCGGCCAGCCGTTATGTCTCGCCGCCCGAGATCGGCCCGCACACCGCGGGCGCGGCCGTCGACCTGACGCTCGCCGACGCCGACGGGCGCGAAGTCGACCTGGGCACGGCCATGAACGCCAGCCCCGAGCAGAGCGCGGGCGCCTGCTACACCGGGGCGGACAACATCACCGACGAGGCCCGCGCCCACCGCGCCGTCCTGGGCACCGCACTGGGCGCGGCCGGCCTCGTCAACTATCCGACCGAGTGGTGGCACTGGTCGTACGGCGACCGCTACTGGGCCCTGGAGACGGGCGCGCCCGCCGCCCTGTACGGGCCTCGGGAACTGGGGGAGCGCTAGCGGCTCCGCAAGGAGGTTCCTAAGAGATATCCCGTAATGGGGCGCAGGTCGTGTCGGGGTGGGGTGGTGGCGGCGGTTACCGGATGTCTAGTTTGAGGTTGTGGAGTGCGGCGA